>NZ_JBISHE010000013.1:0-812519 GCF_045066555.1 Microbacterium sp. Ld4
ACCGATCCGAGCGCGATCACGACGGGCTCCGGAACGACCTGCGGGGGCGCCGACGTGACCGGCGCGGGCGTGGGGGCGACCGGCGCGAGCGCGGGCGAGGAGGCCGGGGCGACGTCTGAGACCAGGTCTGCGAGGCGACTGCCGGGTGACGTCGTCGCACGGCGCGGGACGGCATCCGTCATGACCGCTGCGGTCGCGAGGTCGTGCCAGCCGCGCCGCCACGACGACCCGTCGAACAGCGGCGAGAAGAAGCCCACGACGATCGATCCTGCGGCGACCCAGATGAGGTTGCGACCGAGGGCCCGCCCGAAGCCGAGATCCTGATCGTCATCGGCGTACGCCAGGCGAAGGCCCATCGCCCGCATCCCGACCGAGCCGGCGCCACCCTGGAGGGCCGTCTGCACGACGAACCAGACGGCCGATGCGCCCGCCGCCGTCGGCAGCAGCGCGGTCAGCGGCACCGCCCCGTCGGTGAGGGCCGAGAGCGTCACGACGACGCTGCCGGCGACCGCGAGGACGCCGGTGGTGACGGCCGCATCGATCAGCACCGCGAAGACGCGATGCCGGAGTGCGGCGGGCGAGCGGCCGGTCATGGCCGCCTCACGTGCGCTTTCCGCGTGATCGGCGAAGCGACCGGAGGCTCAGCCTCGCCCGGAGCCGCTGCCAGAACGTGGTCGTGCCGGCGATGCCGCCGACGATCTCGTCGACCTCGAGCCAGAACGCCTCGACGTCTTCGGGCGTGGGGTCTCCAGGACCGTACACATCGGCGTCGGCACGCTGTGCAAGCGTCGTCACGCGGGGGCCGTCGAACGCCTCGCCGACGACCTCGGCGCTCTCGGCGCGGGTCGCTCCCGGGGCCACCGGGACGCGGAAGTCCGACGCACGGTCGACGAGCTCGTCCCAGCCGCCCGAGATGCGGTCGGCGGTGCGCTCCGCGTTGCGGCGCCGGGTACGGCGGGCGCCCTTGATCGCGCCGATGATGAGGAACGGCGAGAGCAGCAGGGCGATCGTGCCGAGCCCGATCGCGCCGTAGAGCAGGATGGGGCCGAGCCAGTTCGGGCCCTCTTCCTCCTCGTCGTCCTGGTCCCTCTCCTCGGAGAGTGCCGGCGGCAGCTCGGCGGGCTCCTGGGCGGGCGGCGGCGGCTGCAGCACCTGCGGCTTCGGGTTCGCGCGGGGCTTGGTGTTCTGCTCGCTCGGCTCGTTGTCGTCGTCGGGCGTCGGGTCGAACGGAATCCAGCCGTAGCCGGTGAAGGCGATCTCGACCCAGGCATGCAGGTTGTCGCCGGTCGCGGTGAACGTGCCGTCGGCGGAACGCTCATCCTCGGCCGGGTACCAGCCCATGACCACGCGCGCCGGCATCCCGAGCTGCGTGGCCATGAGGGCCATCGCGACGGCGTACTGCTCGTCGTCGCCGATCATCTGCTCGTTGCTGACCAGCTGGGAGATGCGCGCGGCGCCGTGTCCTGACGGCGAGTAGGGGTCGTCGGCCAGCCCGTGGCTGAAGTAGCCGTCGGTGTGCAGGTACGCCTCGAGGGCGCGGGCGCGGTCGATGGGCGTTTCGGCATCCTGCGTCGCGTTGGACGCGAGCTCGCTGAGAGACTGCGGGATGCCTTCCTGCTTGGGCATCTTGAGGGGCGCGAACGGAACATCCGCCAGCGCCTCGTCTTCGGGGATCCGCGGGATGACCGTGTCGATCGTGTACGAGTCGCCCGCGCGGACCTCGGCCGTGGTGACGGCCGTGCCGGTGGCGTCGTTGAAGTGCGCGCCGCGACGGACGTCGACCGAGCGCTCGCCCTCGAAGGTGAACTCCTTCGCCGAGCCGACCGTCGGGAGCCACACGCCGTCGAGATCGGCGATCTCGACGGAGACGGTCGTCTCGTCGCCTTCGGCAGTGGGCGACATGTTGGAACGGATCGATGTGAACGCGCTCGACGAACCGGCACCGTCGTCGGCGACGTTGAACACGACGCCGTCATAGGCATCCATCGTCGCGAGTCGCACGCGCCCGGAGTCCGGCAGACCCGACACCGAGAAGAGGGCGTCTTCGGGATAGTCGCGCACGAACATGCGCCACGACTGCAGCGGGCTCGCATAGTCGTGGATGTCGAACGGCGGCACGACGAAGTCGCGCAGGATGTAGCGCTGTGTGGGCGGTGACGCCGTCGCACCGGCAGTCAGGCCGATCGCGGTCGCGATCGCCAGCACCACGCCGCCGCTGATCAGCCGCCGCACGTGCGCGGCGCCCGAGGTCTGACCGTCGGGAGTGCTCACTTCGACGGCGTCGCGACCCGGACCCCAGAACGCGCGGAGCGCGAGCCAGACGACCGCCACGACGATGAAGATGATGCCCTGGAGCGCCGGCGCCACCGGCTGCGCCGTGCCGAGGAGGATCTCGAGGGCGAGGTAGGCGACCATCGGCATCAGCGCCCAGACGGCGTGCTTCGCGCGGAGGGCGAGCGAGCCCGCCAGGACCGATGCCACCAGGACCATGAGGAAGGGCACGATCAGATGCCCGTCGCCCGGCGCGACCGGCGGAACCGTCGTGAGCAGGTTCTTCCACGCGGTGACGGTGCCGACGGCGAGCTGCTGCCAGGTCTCGAGGGTCGGGATCACGCCGAACAGCGTCGTGTGCGACAGGGCCAGGGCCCCGCCGAAGAGGAAGTAGGCCGCGATCGTCGCGCCGCTGAGCGACAGCACGCTCCACCGCCACCGCTCGCCGACCCAGGCCAGCGCGAGCCCGATGATGAGGGCGCCGATCGACGCCACTAGGTAGGAGGGCCCCTCGAAGGTCGCCGCGAATCCGACGATGCCGACACCGAGCAGCAGGACGACCGCGACGAGGTCGAGGATGAGCCGACGGATCTCCGTGCGCGTCAGACGGACGCGTTCGAGCAGGCTCACGAGAGGACCTTCCGGACGGCGCTGGGCAGCTGGTCGAGGTCGCCGAGGTGGACGACGTCGGCCTCACCCACACGGCGGAGGGTCGGCGAATCCATTGTGGAGTCGGCGATGATCGCGAGGATCCGCACGCCGAACGGGATGCGAGAGCAGGCCAGTCGCAGTTCGCCCGCATCCACCTTCGATCCGCTGATGAGGACCGCCACCGCGGCATCCGGAGCGTGGGAGGCGAGCACACCCGACAGAGCGACGAGGCCGCCCTCTCGGGGCTTGGTCGGCTCGAGCGCCGACAGGGAGTCGAGGTAGCGGCGACCGCTTTCGGCGCGGATGCGACCGGCCGGCGTCCGCACGTCGAGCGTGCGCGAGTCGCGGAGTGCCCGCAGACCGACCGATCCCGCGACGGAGATGGCGGTCTCGAACTCGTCGGCGTCGCGGTACTCGCTCGGGAGCGTCGAAAGCGCCACGACGAAGTGCGAGCGCCGGGTCTGCTCGTACTCGCGGACCATCAGCGTGCCGGTGCGCGCGGTCGACTTCCAGTGCACGTGACGCAGGTCGTCGCCCGGCTGGTACTCGCGGAGAGCGTGGAACGAGACGTCGTCGCGGGCGAGGTGCTGGTCGGGCAGGCCCTCGAGGTCGCGCATGAGACCGAGGGAGAGTCCCTCGAGGTTGCTCGTCCGCGGGTGCACGAACAGGTCGACGGCCTGGCGGCGATCGTTCGTCCGCTCGAAGAGGCCGAGGGGGTCGCCGCGGAGCACGCTGACCGGCCCGATCGAGAGGACGCCGCGTGCGGTGGTCGGGATCGCGAAGAGCTCTTCGTGCTGCTCACCGGACTGCAGTCGGGGAACCTGGAAGAGCCCCCGACCAGACCCGACGGGGAGGACGACCTCGGCCGGAAGCAGCGTGCGGCTGGTGCCGTTGGCAAGAGTCAGCGCCCCGACCGCACGCTCCCCCACCACGACGCGGGTGCGCGTCAGGTCGAGGTCGACGTCGTACGCGGTGCGACCGAAGAGGAACGCGATGCACAGCGCGATGACGACCGTGGCGATGACGGCCGCCACGAACGCCTCCTGCCAGCCCATCATGAGCGCCGTCACCCAGAGCACGACCGCCAGGGCGATCACGACCCATCCGACGGCCTGGATCGCCGCGACGACGACCCCGGTGCGGTGCCACGCCTTGCGCCCCCACACGGTCGCCGTCTCGATGAAACGCTCGCGCGCGGTGGCCTCTCGAGGAGCGAGCTGCGGCGCGCTCTCGTCGGTCTTCGCGACCTCGGGCGCGCCGGAGTCCCGAGGTGCATCCTGCACGTCGGGGACGGTCTCCGGCGGCATGGTCATCAGGCGGAAGCCCGCGCGAGGGGTGCTTCGACGGCGGCGAGCGCGCGCTCGATGACGGACTCCGACGTGGTGCCCGCGAACTCCGCCTCGGGGTCGAGGACGATGCGGTGGGTCCAGACCGGGGCGGCCAGCGCCTTCACGTCGTCGGGGATCACGTAGTGACGCCCCTGCGAGGCGGCGACGACGCGCGCGATGCGCATCATCGAGATCGCGCCACGGACCGACACACCGAGCTTTGTCGAGTCGGACTCGCGCGTGGCCTCGACGAGCTGCGCCGCGTACCGCGCGACGGCGGGGTCGACGTGCACGGATGCCGCGAGGTCGGCCATGTCGGCGACGGCGCGCGTCGTGATGACGGGCTGGAGCGCGGCGGACGGGTTGCGATCGACCGCGCCGGCGAGGATGCGCTCGGCGATGGCGAGCGACGGGTAGCCGATCGACGTCTTGATCATGAAGCGGTCGAGCTGGGCCTCGGGCAGCTTGTACGTGCCCGCCTGCTCGATGGGGTTCTGCGTCGCGATGACGAGGAACGGACGGCCGACCTCGTGCGGGTGGCCGTCGACGGTGACCCGCGACTCCTCCATGACCTCGAGGAGCGCGGACTGCGTCTTCGGCGAGGCGCGGTTGATCTCGTCGGCGAGCACGATCGACGCGAACACCGGCCCGCGGTGGAACTCGAACGTGTGGTTCGACTGGTCGTAGATCGTGACGCCGGTCACGTCGGACGGCAGCAGGTCGGGCGTGAACTGGATGCGGTTCGACGTGCCCTGAACGCTGGCGGCGAGGGCCTTCGCGAGGCTCGTCTTGCCTGTTCCGGGAGCGTCTTCGAGAAGCACGTGGCCTTCGGCCAGCATCGCCGCCAGCACGAGGCCGACGACCTCGCGCTTGCCCATCAGGGCCTGATCGACGTTGTCGACCAGACGGGTGAACGTCTCGCGGAACCAGGCCGCCTGCTCAGGGGTCATGCTCATTCGTTCAGTCCTTTTTGGTGAGGAGGATCATTCGGCGACGCGCGTCAGCCGCGCGGCCAGGAGCGTTTCTCTGTGTCGACGTCGCCGCCCCAGCCCTGGATGTCGACCCAGACGTCGTACCCATCGGCACCGAGGTAGCACTGCAGCGTGACCTGACCGTTGGCCGGAAGGCTGTACGACCATGCGGTCCCGCTCACGTTGCCGCCGCTGTACTTGCACATGACGTTGTAGTTGCCGGCCGGGAAGTTCTCGGTGTTGAGAACGAACCGGTAGCAGCCGTTGGCGCAGCTTTCCGGTACCTTCACGCCCCTGGTCACCCAGGCCTTCGGCTGCGGCGGCGGCGGCGCATCCACCGTGCGTGCACTCGCCTGTGCGGTCGTGGTCTGGCTCCCGGCCGCGCTCGTCCGCACCTCGATTGTGCGCGTGGTGCTGTACGGCAGGTCGTAGCGCTCGGTCCCCGATGCCGCGACAGTCCGCCAGCCGCGGCCATCGCCCGTGCGGATCTCGGTCGTGACATCGCGGCCGTTCCTCGCCGGGGAGGACCAGCTCATCGTGATCGTGCGGTCGTTAGCCGAAGCGGATGCCGACGGCTTGCCGATCTGGCCGTACGGAGCGACCTGGTTCGATGCGCCCGACGCCGCGCCCTCGTACGTCGTCCCGTCGGCCGTCGCGACGGCACGAATACGCACCGAGTACGACCCGTTGTTCGGAACGACGCCGTTGCCGATCGTGCCGGATGTGCCCGAGCCGCCGCCGGCGACCCAGTCGGCACGCCAGCCGCCACCGTTGACGCTGTACTGGTACCGGATCTCGCCCGCTGTCGCGCCGTTCGATGCGCCCGGAGTCCAGCTCACCGCGACCTGGTTGTCGCCCTCACGAGCCGAGACCCCCGTGGGCGCCCCGGGGGGCGTGAATGCGCGTCGGGGCGCGGACTGCGCGCTGACCTCGCCCCAGCCCGCCTTGTTGCGCGCCCGCACGGAGTAGGTGTAATTCGACTCCGACGTGTCGACGGTCACGGCCTGGCTCGTCTGCCCGGCCGGAACGCCGATGACGTTGACCACGGACCCGCCGCGGATGACGTTGAGCTCGTACCCCGCGATGGGGTCGCCGTTCTCTGCCGGCGGGTTCCACGACACACGCATCTGCGCCTGATTGCCGACCGGCTCGAGGCGCGCCACGGTGGGGGCGCCGGGAGCGGCGGGCGGAGCGGCGGGAACCATCGCGGCGGACCACTGCGAGAAGTCCGACGGCTCCGGTGCGCGGTTGTGTGCGCGAACACGGATCTGGTACGACGTGCCGTTCTGCAGGCCGTCCCACGTCGTCGAGTTGCCGGTGACGCCGGTCTTCTGCACGACGCCGGAGGGTGGGGCGGGGGAGATCTCGAGAGTGAAGCTCTCGACAGGCGAACCCTCGGTGCGCGGCGTCGTCCAGGCCACATCGAGCTTGCTGTCACCGAACTGGAGCGTCGGCGGGGCCGGCTGGTCGGGGCGCACGTCCGGGCGCGCCGTCTCCGACGGCACCGACGGGTCGGACGTGCCGACGCTGTTGGTCGCCGTCACGACGAAGTTGTACTCGACGTTGTTGGTCAGGCCGTCGAGGGTGCAGGTCGTCGACGGGCACTCGCGGGTGTACCCGTGCGCCGGAGCCGTGACGGTGTAGCTGCTGATGGGCCGACCGTTGTCGACCGGCGGCGTCCAGCTCAGCACGACCGTGCGGCTCGCGACCGCCGTGACGGTGGGCTTTCCCGGCGCATCGGGGCGCCCCTGCACGGTGATCCGCACTCGGCCGTCGACGCGGCGATCGGCGTCGTCGGTCTTGTCCTGCACCGTGTAGCGCACGACGACCGTGCCGACGAAGTCGCCCGCCGTCGTCACGTTCACGTTGTCACCCGACGCCGCGACATTCGTCACCGCGCCGGTCTCGATCTGCGTGCTCACGATGCGCAGAGGCGTGTCGGGGAACGGGTTCACGTCGTTGCGGAGCACGTTGACGGAGACCGTCTCACCCTGATCGGCCTGCTCCACCACGTCGTCGTTGACCGACGGCAGCTCGCGCGTGGAGGCGGTGACGGTCACCCCGATGGCGGCTTGGACCGGCTCGGTCTGGCCGTCGGTCACCTGCACGTTCAGGGTGAAGCGGGTGCCCTTCGCCACATCGGCCTGCGCGCCGACCTGCAGCGATCCGTCAGCGATGTTCGCCGAGATACCCGCGGGGGCATCGCTGATGAGCGAGAACGTCAGGTTGTCCATGTCGCCCGGGTCGGGGTCGGACACCAGCTCGCGGAGCCCGAGCGCCGACGCGTCTTCGCCCGCGGCGATCTGCATCGACGCACCCGTGAAGGTCGGGGGCTGGTTCTCGGGCGGCAGCACCGTGATCGGGATCGTCAGCGTCGCCTTGCGACCGTTCGGGTCGTCGGGGCCGTCGCCGTCCGTCACCTCGAAGGTGAGGGCGTCGGCGCCGAAGTAGCGATCGGCAGACGTGTAGGTGAGCGTGGTGGCATCCTTCACGAGCCCCGCGCCGTTGCTGTGGGCCGCCGAGACGCTGTCCGCTTCCGTGATGCGGACCTGCTCGCCGCCCGCTCCGCGGACGTACTCCGCGAGGGGGAGCTCGATCGTCTCACCGCTGCCGACCTCGACGGGCTCGGTCTCGAGGAGCGTCGGGGGCAGATCGGCCAGTGCCGGCACGTGGATGAAGGCGCCCGCGACCTGATCGTCCTCGTCTCGGATCGCGTAGGTGATGAGCTGACGCTCTTCGCCCACGGCGATACGCACGCTGCCGTCAGGGCGGACGGAGGCGCTGTCGCCGCCTTCACCGAGGCTCACCTGCAGAGCGGACCGGGTGCCGTCGGGGTCGTCGTCGTTCTCGAGCACGTCGACGGTGACGGTCCCGTCCTCCGCGATGTCCTCGGCGCGGACACGATCGTCGCGGGCGATGGGGCGCGCGAGAGGCACATCGGGGTCGACGGTGATCTGCACCGCCGTCTTCGCCTCGAGCCCGCGATCGTCGGCGATCGTGTAGGTGACGCTCGTCTGCATCGGCTCGTCGGGCGCGGTGATGAGCAGCAGCCCTCCCGAGACCTCGGCGGCGAGTCCGGCGACGTCGGGAACCTCGATGCCGTTCTCGGCGAAGTTGAAGCGGTCGCCGTCGGGGTCGGAGTCGTTCATGAGCACGTCGACCGCGACCTGGCGGCCGGGGCGGATGACCACGGTGTCGCGCACCGCGTAGGGCGCCTGGTTGGTCGACTCGGCGGGGGCGATACCGACCTCGACGGTGGCGGTCGCCTCCTTGCCGAGATTGTCGCGCACGCGGTACTCGAAACGATCCACTCCGGTGGAGTCGTCGAACGCCTCGTAGATGAACGAGCCCGCGCCGATGTCGGTGACCCGACCCTTCGCGGGAGCGGAGGCGAGTCCGACCAGTTCGACCGAGTCGCCGTCGGCGTCGATGCCGTCGAGCGGGATGGTGACGGTGGACCGCGACCCGGCGAGGGTGCGGACGGTGACGTCGCGCGGACGGGGAGCGGCGTTGGCCTCATCGTTGCGGGGAAGGATGCGGATGGTCACATAACCGGCGTCGCGCTGTCCGGTCGAGTCGACGACCTCGTAGGTCGCGTTGACCGTCTTGTCTTCGGGGCCGGCGCGGAAGCGGAGGGAGTCCTCCGACACGAAGAGGTCGCCGTCGGCCTCGTCGATCAGCGGCGGCACGAGTTCGGGAGAGATGTGGATCTCGTCACCGTTCGGGTGATAGTCGTTCGCCATGACGGGGATCGTCACGATGTCGCCGACACGGACGACGACCTCGTCGTTGGTTGCGATCGGCGCTCGGAGCTTCTCGGGTGCGGGAACCGGGATGACGATGATCTCGCCCTCCGCCGATTGCGAGCCGTTCGAGATCGTGTAGGTGAGCCGCACCTGCTGGTCGAGCGAGGCCTGGTCGCTCACGCGGATCGTCTCGTGTCCGAGGACGGCAGCGGCGATGCCACTACCCGATTCGGTCGTGACGGACTGCACGACGAGGATCCCGCCACCGGGATCGCTGTCGTTGCCGAGGACGTTGACGAGCACGTCGCCGCCCGCGGGCAAGAGCGCGACGTCGCGCACCGCGATCGGCGCGACGTTCGAGTCCTGCTCCTCCTGCACATCGACGCGCACGAGGCCGGGCGCGGAGTTGGCACCGGCCGACACCAGGTAGTTGACGTAGTAGGTGCCGACGGTGCCCGACTCGAAGGTGAAGGACTTGTCGGGGTAGTCGCGGGTGATCGAGCCACCCTCGACGTCATCGACGCGGGTGAGGCGGAGCTGCTCACTGCCGGTGCTCGTGTCGTTGGTGAGGGGACGCACCAGTACGGGCCGGTCGACCGTCGTCACCACGTGGTCGGCGTTCGTCACCGGGAGGGTCGTGCCCAGCGGTCGGATGTCGACCCGGGCGACACCCGTGGTGCTCTCCGTGCCGTCGGACACCGAGATCGGCACGTCCTTGCGGCCCTGGAGTCCGCCGATCGCACGGTAAGTGATCTGGCCGTCCGAGGTGAACTCCGCCTCGTCGCCGCCGTCGGGGCTGACGTTCTGCAGGAAGATGTCGTCGCCGTCGGGGTCGATCCAGTCCGACATGACGTTGTACGAGACGACGCCGTTCGTCTCGACGGTGAGGGTCGTGGTGCGCTTCTGCGTCGGGGGCGAGTTCTGGTCGAGCGGGCTCACCGTGAGGTCGACGCGAGCCGTGTCCGTGCCCCGGCGACCGTCGGATACCTCGTAGGCGAACGAGGTCGTGCCGGCCGCATCGTCGGCGAGCTTGATCTGCAGAGCGGTGCCGTTGTAGATCGGCGTGATCTCACCGAACGAGGGGTCGGCGGTCACCTTCGCGACGAGGACGTCGCCGTCGGCATCGAGGTCGTTCTCGAGCACGGGCAGCACGGTCGTGCGGCCCGGACGCACGCCGTAGCGGTCGGGCTTCGCGACGGGAGGCGTGTTGTTCTCGGTGCGCTCGGGGAGGGTCGACTGGATGGTCTCCTCGGTCGTCTCCTCCTCCTCCTCGCCTTCACCCTCGGGAGGAGTGATGTCCTCCCAGTTGTCGACCTGCTGCAGGGCGTCGCTGGCCATCCAGGCGGCCCCGCCGAACACGTCGTTGAGCACGACGACGTCACGGTTCACGCGGAACCGCAGCACGCTCTCGGGGTTGACGCCCTCGATCGTCTCGACGAGGTCGTTGTCGTCGCCGCGGCAGTCGCGCACGAACGCGCCCGATCCCGACCAGGCGCTGTAGGCGCAGCCGGCCACGTAGACGGGCTGCGCGGGAGCACCCTCGGCTCCGGAGTTCACGACGACCGGGTCGCCGCCTTCGATGGGGATGCGGACGAGATCGGTCGTGGTGGCCAGGGTGATGGCATCCGTCGCGTTGGAGGGCTGCTGCAGCGTGACGTCCGCGGGGACATCGGTGGTCAGGCCCTTGCTCGTGTACAGCGTGTTGGTGTCGTGGTCGACGACGACGCTCACGTCTCCGACGGCCGAGATCGACAGGACGTGGTCTTTCTTCACGCCCTCGAGATCGAGCTCGCCGGTCTGTGCGAAGACCCCGTCTCCGCCCGGCGCGTAGGCGTAGAGCTTCGCCTCCTCCGGCGACACGGCGTAGGCGATGCCCGCGGTGTTGACCGTGACGACCGCGCCTTCGCCGAGGTCGGCGAGGGGGTCGCCTGCCTCTTTGCCGACCGCTCCGATCGCAGAGAATGCGGCAACGCGAAGCGCGCCGTTGCGCTCGATGGATGCGACCGTGGGGCCGCCGAGGACGACGGTGGAACCGGGGGCGAGATCGGCGTTGTCCGCCAGGGTGACGCGGGCCGGGTCGATGGCGGTCGCCGTGGCCTCCGTCTCGTCGGTCACCAGGATGCGGTTGCCCGCCTGCTGGATGTCGTAGTCGGCCGTGAGCGTGCGGAGGCCGCCGTCGAGGAGGCGGGATTCGTTGTTGAAGTGTCCGACGAGCAGGCTGGTCTGCTTGGTCAGCCAGACACCGCCGTCGTTGAGCTCGACCTCCGTGGTCGGCTCGCCCTCGTAGGTGATGGCGAGAACGCCGATCGTGACGGCTGCCGCGGTGAGGGCGCCGATGGTTGCGAGCGTGCGCGGACGCGCGCGAAGCCACGCGAAGGACTTCATCAGAGCTCGGCCTCCCCCGGGCGAACAAATTGCGTGGCGTCGGGACCTGATTGCTGAATCAGGCGCACACGGTGTGACGGACGCGTTCATCCTAAGCGAGTTAGGAATCTGATCAGAGCGCGTGACGTGGGGAGTTCTCCCCATCTATGCTTCGCGGTTCGAGTCGAGCGATCCCGAGCTACGCGCGTCCGACGTATCGGGCCAGGTGCTCCGCCGTGAGGGTGGCGCGCTGATCCACGAGCGCAGCGGGCGGGCCCTCGAACACGATGCGACCGCCGTCCCGGCCTGCGCCGGGCCCGAGATCGATAATCCAGTCGGCATGCGCCATGACCGCCTGGTGGTGCTCGATCACGATGACCGAGTTGCCGGCATCCACGAGTCTGTCGAGGAGCGACAGCAGATTGTCGACGTCGGCGAGGTGGAGCCCCGTGGTGGGTTCGTCGAGGACGTAGATCGCGCCCTTCTTCGCCATCGCGATCGCGAGCTTCAGTCGCTGACGTTCGCCGCCCGACAGCGTGTTGAGCGCCTGACCGAGGGTGATGTAGCCGAGGCCGACGTCGATCATCCGCGCCAGGGTCGTCTTCGCCGTGCCGGTCGTGAAGCCGTGCGCCTCGTCTGCCGACATCGCGAGCACCTCGGCGATGTTCTTGCCCTCGAGCGTGTACTCGAGCACCGCGTCACTGAATCCCGACCCCTCGCAGACCTCGCAGCGCGTCTCGACGCTCTGCGTGAAGCCGAGGTTCGTGATGATCACGCCGAGCCCCTTGCAGGCCGGGCAGGCGCCCTCGGAGTTGGCGCTGAACAGCGACGCCTTCACCCCGTTCGCCTTGGCGAACGCGGTGCGGATCGCGTCGAGGATGCCGGTGTAGGTCGCCGGGCTGGAGCGCCGCGATCCCTTGATCGGCGTCTGGTCGACGACGATCACGTCGTCGAAGGCGGGCACGTAGCCGTGGATGAGCGACGACTTCCCCGACCCGGCGACGCCGGTGACGACCGTCAGCACGCCGAGCGGCACCTCGACGTCGACGCCGTCGAGGTTGTGCCGTGTGGCGCCGCGGATCTCGAGCGCTCCGGTCGCCTGACGCGGCGAGACCTTCAGCTCTGCCCGGTGGTCGAGGTGGCGGCCGGTGAGGGTGTCGGAGGCGCGGAGCCCCGCGACGTCGCCCTCGAACATGATCTCGCCGCCGTGTGCACCGGCGCGGGGGCCGAGGTCGATGACGTGGTCGGCGATCGCGATCACCTCGGGTTTGTGCTCGACGACGAGCACGGTGTTGCCCTTGTCGCGCAACAGCAGGAGCAGATCGTTCATGCGGGTGATGTCGTGGGGGTGGAGCCCGGCGGTCGGTTCGTCGAAGACGTAGGTGACGTCGGTGAGCGCCGAGCCGAGGTGGCGGATCATCTTCGTGCGCTGGGCCTCGCCGCCCGAGAGGGTTCCGGACGACCGGTCGAGCGAGAGGTAGCCGAGACCGATGTCGATGAACGACCCGATCGTCTTCCTGAGGCCCCCCAGGAGCGGCCCCACCGACGTGGGATCGATCGTCTCGAGCCATGCGGCGAGGTCGGTGATCTGCATCGCCGCGACGTCGGCGATGCTCACACCGTCGATCTTCGACGACCGCGCGCCCTCGTTCAGCCGGGTGCCGTCGCACTCGGGGCAGGGGAGGAATCTCACCGCCCGGTCGACGAAGGCGCGGATGTGCGGCTGGAGGCCGTCGCGATCTTTCTGCAGGAACGACTTCGTGATCTTCGGAACGAGACCCTCGTAGGTCATGTTCATGTTCTGGAGCTTGACCTTCGTCGGCTCCTTGTAGAGGAAGTCGGCGCGTTCCTGATCGCTGTAGTCGGCGATGGGCTTGCGTGCGTCGAGGAAGCCCGACTCGGTGAAGATGCGCACCATCCAGCCGTCGACGGTGTAGCCCGGAACCGTGATGGCCCCCTCGGCGAGCGACTTCGTGCGGTCGAAGAGCTCGTCGAGATCGACGTCGCTCACCTCCCCCAGCCCCTCGCACCTCGGGCACATGCCGCCGGTGATCTCGAAGGTGCGGTGCTCGCGCGTGCCCTGCTTGTCCCCGACCTTCACGGTGACCGCGCCCGACCCCGAGACGGAGGGCACGTTGAAGGAGAAGGCCTGCGGCGAGCCCACGTGGGGAACGCCCATCCGGCTGAACAGCAGGCGGAGCATGGCGTACGCATCGGTCACCGTGCCCACGGTGGAGCGCGCGTTGGCCCCCATCCGCTCCTGATCGACGATGATCGCCGGGCTGACGTTCTCGAGCGCGTCGACCTCGGGGCGACTCAGCTGACCCATGAACTGCTGCACGAACGTCGGATAGGTCTCGTTGATGAGCCGCTGCGACTCGGTCGCGATCGTCCCGAAGACGAGCGACGACTTGCCCGATCCGCTCACCCCGGTGAACACCGTCAGGCGGCGCTTCGGGATCTCGACGTCGATGCCCTTGAGGTTGTTCTCCCGAGCTCCGACGACGCGGATGACGTCGTGCGCGTCGGCGATATGACGAGCGGATGCCACGGCTCAGCCCCGGTTCTCGTCGTCGGCCGCGCGCGGGGCGGGCCATGGCATCGGCCGATCGTCGGCGAGCGCACGCTCGGCGTCGTCGGGGATGTGCGGGAGCTCTTCCCCGCCGGCGCGGATGCAGAGCCATCGGAGCTGCCCCGGGCTCTCGGGCAGCGCCCGCCAGGTGCGCCACACGCCCTGTCCGACCCGCACCACAGACCCCGGCCCGACCTCGAGCAGGTCGTCGTCGAGCGCGAGCTGCCCGCGCCCCTCGAGGAACACGTACAGCTCCTCGACGCGGGAATGGGTGTGCCAGTACCCCGCCTCCTCACCCGGTTCGAGCGCGTTCGCCGTCATCCCGATGAACTGCATCGCGAGGTCGTGGTCGACGACGCGCCGCCCGTCGCGGGAGCGGGCGGGGACGAAGCCGCCGAAGTGGTCCCGCCACTGGTCGGGCGCGCCGATCTGGACGATCTCGTAACCGGTCATGACGGTCCTCTCCCGTGATGGGCTCAGTCTGGCGCACCGGCTGCGCGGTGGCATCCCCCGACGTGATCGTCGACCATGCCCGACGACTGCATGAGGGCGTACATCGTCGTCGGGCCGACGAACCGGAAGCCCGCCGTGCGCAGCGTCTTCGACATCGCCTCGGACTCGGGGGTCGTCGCGGGCACCTCGGCGAACGTCGCGGGACGGCGATGGGATGCCGGTGCGAACGACCACATCAGCGCGTCGAGCTCGCCGGGCGCCATGGCCGTCACGAGCCGGGCGTTGCCGACGGTCGCGAGGATCTTGGCGCGGTTGCGGATGATCCCGGCATCCGCCATCAGCCGGTCGACGTCGGACTCGTCGAAGGCGGCGACGACAGCCGGCTCGAAACCGGCGAACACCTCGCGGAAGTGCGGGCGCTTTCGGAGGATGGTGATCCACGACAGCCCCGCCTGGAACCCCTCGAGGCTCATCTTCTCGAACAGCGCGCGGTCGCCGTGAAGCGGCCGGCCCCACTCCTCGTCGTGGTAGCGCTGGTACTCGGCGTCGTCACCGACCCACGCGCAACGAGGGAGGCCGTCGGGGCCGACACGCACATCCATGCGGTCAGGCTACCGACGGCCCCCGACGTTCACTTCTTCTTGAGCGACTTCTCCGGGATGGGGGCCTCGCCCCGGGCGGCGAGGTCGGCGTAGTAGTCCCGCGCCTCGTCCTGCCGCTGACGCTCGATGCCCGACGCGATCGGCGCTCGCACGTGCTCGGGCTCCAGCCCGAAGGCGTCGACGAGATCCTGCGCGTGAGGACGCAGCCGTGCGCAGAGCCGGTCGATGTACTTCGAGACCGCGGCCGCACGCTGGGTCGAGAGGCGACCGTGGATCAGGTGCCAGGCGAGGTGCTTCTCGATGAGGTGGAGGCCGAAGAGGTCGCGCAGCCAGGTGAGCACCTGACGGGTTTCGTCGTTCGCCGTCGCCTTCACGGCGTCGGAGAATGCCTCCCACTGGAGCAGCTCACCGTGGGCGCGGGCCGCCTCGATCAGCTCGGCCTGATGCTTGTTGAACAGCGCCGCGGCCTCTCCCTTGGGCATCTTGGATGCCGGACGGAGTGCCCCTGCGAGATCGGCGACCATCTGCTCGACACGCCCCGCGAGCAGCTCGTGCTGCTGCTCGGCCCGAAGCCCCAGCTCGACCGAGCGGGCCGTGCTGCCGAAATCGGCGACCGTCTGGCCGAGGCTGCGCAGGCCCGCGCCGTGGAAGACCTTGCCCGCGGTGTGGCCGACCGCGAACTTGGCGAGAGTGGCGGCATCCGCGCCCTCAAACTGCTTGCCGAAGTCGGCGAGCAGACGCTTGCCGACGAGCTGCAGGAGAACGTTGTTGTCGCCTTCGAACGTCGCGTAGACGTCGAGGTCGGAGCGCATCCCGACGAGACGGTTCTCGGCCATGAATCCCGAGCCGCCGCAGGCCTCGCGCGCCTCCTGGATCGTGTCGAGCGCGTTCCACGTGCTGAGCGGCTTGAGCGCGGCGGCGAGGGTCTCGAGGTTCTCGCGCTCCTCGGAGGTGTCGGCCCGCCCGCCGAAGACGCCGTCGAACGCGCGGAGCAGCTCGTCGTGCGCGAAGAACTGCGCGTAGGTCTGCGCCAGGCGCGGCAGCAGTCGCCGCTGGTGCTTGCCGTAGTCGAGCAGGACGACCTCGTCGGTGCCGGCGCCCGAGTCGAACTGACGACGCTGGTTGCCGTAGGTGATCGCGATGTATAGCGCGAGCGACGACGCGATGGTCGCGGCGCCGTCGAGCGACACGCGACCCTGCACGAGGGCGCCCAGCATCGTGAAGAAACGCCGCCCGGTGCTCTCGATGGGGCTGGAGTAGGTGCCGTCGGCGGCGACGTCGCCGTACCGGTTGAGCAGGTTCGTGCGGGGCACGCGGACATGGTCGAACGCGAGACGGCCGTTGTCGATGCCGTTCAAACCACCCTTGACCTCGTCGTCCTCGCTCTGCACGCCGGGGAGCAGCACGCCCTCGGTGGTGCGGATCGGAACGAAGAAGCAGTGCACGCCGTGGTTCACGCCCTTCGTGATCAGCTGCGCGAAGACGGTCGCCGCCTGGCCGTGCACGGCGGCGTTGCCGAGGTAGTCCTTCCAGGCCGCACGGAAGGGCGTGTGGATCACGAACTCCTCGGTGGCGGGATCGTAGGTCGCGGTCGTGCCGATCGCGGCGACGTCGGAGCCGTGACCGATCTCGGTCATCGCGAACGCGCCGGGCAGCTCGGCCGAAGCGATGTCGCGCAGCCAGGCGTCGTGGTGCGGCTTCGTGCCGAGCTGCTGGACGGCGGAGCCGAACAGCCCCCACTGCACGCCCGACTTGATCTGCATGCTCGGGTCGGCGAGCACGAGCTCCTGGAACCCGGCGAGGTTGGCGCCGTTGTCGTTCAGGCCGCCGTACTCCTCGGGGAGCGCCCGGACCGACGCGCCGCGCTGGGCCAGCAGACGCACCTGCTCCATCACGCGCTCACGGTGCTCGGCGACGGACTGCCCGTCGATGCGCCAGAAGGCGGAGTCCTTGATCATCTCGCGCGCCTCGAGCCGGGTGTCGGCCCAGGTGCCGAGCAGCATGCGGGCCACGGCATCGACGTCGACGCGGGGCTCACCGGCCTCGGCGGCGGAGTGCGCGCTGGTGGGGGCGCCGCCGGCGGGCGTGCGGCGGTCTTTGGAGGGGGTTTCGGAGCGGACGACGGTGTCGGTCATCACTGGCCTTTCCGGAATCGGGTGGACAGGGAGGTTCCCCCTCACGGTAGGAGTCCTCCAACGCAGAGCCAACTGCGTTGGAGGTCCCGCACAACCGGGCCGGACGACGGCGGCGATCGCCCTTGTGCGGGGCCTACACCAGCGCGTTCGCGGGCATGCCGCCCCGTGCTGCGGCCGCTTCCTCTGCGAAACTGTCGGGATGCCTGCACCTGTTGCGAACGCCGCTGTCGTCCACCTCCGCAACGGCGGCACGAGCGTCGTCATCGATGCCGATGGCGCCGTGCCCGCGATCGTCCACTGGGGCGAAGACCTGGGCGACGCACCCGCCGAGACACTCGAGTCGCTCGCCGTCGCCGCACGGCTCCAGCGCGTGTCGGGGGGCCTCGATGACACGGCCCGACTCCGGATGCTGACCACCGCCGCCGATGGCTGGGCCGGCACCCCGTCGCTCGAGGGACATCGCGACGGGCGCGAGGTCGGCGCGAAGTTCACCACCGTGGGCGTCGACGCCGGCGACCACCACCTGGAGGTCCGGCTCGAGGACGCCGAGATGCACCTGTCGGCGCGGCTCTCGCTCTCCGTCACGGCATCCGGACTCGTCCGCACGCACATCGCACTCCGCAACGACGGCGACGACGTCTACACGGTCCAGACGCTCCAGGCTGCGTTGCCCCTCCCGTGGGACGCCACCGAGATCCTCGACACGACCGGGCGGCATTTGCGCGAGCGCTCGGCCCAGCGCCATGAGCTGACCTTCGGCACGCACGTGCGCGAGAGCCGCCGTGGTCGGCCCGGCGCCGACGCCACCCTGCTGCTCGCGGCGGGCGCGCCCGGCTTCGGCTTCGCACAGGGGCGGGTGCACGGCATCCACCTGGGATGGAGCGGCAATGCGCGCGTCCTCGCCGAGCGAGGCGTCACCGGCGAGGCGTTCCTCGGGGGCGGCGAGCTGTACCTGCCGGGCGAGATCCGCCTCGCACCGGGCGAAGAGGTCACCTCGCCCGAGCTGTTCGGGTCGTGGGGGGAGGGGCTCGACGCCCTCGCGGCGCGCTTCCACGACGAGTGGCGCGCCCGCCCGCAGCACCCCACCCGGCCCCGGCCCGTGACGCTGAACACGTGGGAGGCGGTGTACTTCGACCACCGGCTGCCGAAGCTCGTCGCGCTGGCCGACGCGGCCGCCGCGATCGGCGTCGAGCGCTACGTCCTCGACGACGGATGGTTCCACGGCCGCCGCGACGACACCGCCGGCCTCGGCGACTGGACCGTCGACGCGACCGTCTGGCCGGGCGGGCTCCACCCGATCGTCGATCACGTCGTCGGGCTCGGCATGGAGTTCGGCCTGTGGTTCGAACCCGAGATGGTCAACCCCGACAGCGACCTCGCGCGCCGGCATCCAGACTGGATCCTCCGCGGCCGCGCCGAGCTGCCCCCGTCGGGCCGCCAGCAGCAGGTGCTGAACCTCGCGCATCCCGACGCCTACGCCTACCTCGCCGACCGGATCGGCGCGCTCCTCGACGAGTACCCGATCGCGTACATCAAGTGGGACCACAACCGCGACCTCGTCGATGCGGGATCGGGCGCCGGCGGCTCGGCGCAGGTGCACGCGCAGACCCTTGCCGTCTACCGCCTGATCGACGAGCTCAAGGCCTCCCACCCGGGCCTCGAGATCGAGAGCTGCGCGTCGGGCGGTGCCCGCGTCGACCTGGGCATCCTCGACCGCACCGACCGCATCTGGACGAGCGACTGCCTCGACCCCGTCGAGCGCCTGGAGAACCAGCGCTACACCGCACTCGTCGTGCCGCCCGAGATGATGGGCATGCACCTGACCACGCCGCACGTGCACTCCACGGGACGCACCGTCTCGCTGTCGATGAGCGGCGCCGTCGCCCTGTTCGGCCACTTCGGCATCGAGTGGGACGTCACGACGCTGTCGCCGGAGGATGCCGCCACGGTCGGCGACTGGGTGGCGCTCGCCAAGCGCGTGCGCCCGCTCGTCGCGACGGGCCGAGTCGTGAACGCCGACGTCGCCGACCCCGGACTCGACGTTCGCGGCGTGGTCGCGGCAGATGCGGCATCCGCGTTCTTCACCATCGCGCAGACGCAGACGCTGATCTCCTCCCCCGCCGGCCGCGTGCGGCTGCCCGGCCTCGACGCCGACCGCGTCTACCGCGTTCAGCTCGTGACCCCGGGCGGGATCGTCGAGACCCCGGCGCAGTCGCCGCTCGCGTGGGCTCACCACGACACCGTGATGACGGGGCGCCAGCTCGGAACGGCCGGACTCCGGCCGCCCGTGCAGAACCCGCAGCAGGCGGTCGTGGTGGAGGTCACGGCGATCTGACGGGCGAAGGGAGCGCACCGGGGTTGACCCGGCTCCCGCAGACCTGAAGGATGCCGAGGACGACCGGTCCCGGTGCGTCACGACGAGGGAGTCTCATGACGGAACCGGCACGATTCGCGATCATCGGCACGGGCTGGCGCTCGGAGTTCTTTTTGCGGGTGGCCGCTGCGGCGCCCGCTCGGCTGCAGGCGGTGGGCGTGCTCGCCCGGTCCGATGCGTCTGCTGCCCGAATCGCCGGCTGGGACGTGCCGGTGCATCGGTCGCTCGACGACCTGCTCGCCGCACGGCCCGACTTCGTGATCGCGTCGGTGAGCTGGCCGGCGATGCCGGGGGTCATCACCGAGCTCGTGGAGCGTGGGGTGCGTGTGCTCGCCGAGACGCCGCCGGCTCCGGATGCCGACGGGTTGCGGAAGCTGTGGCGCGACGTCGGCGCGACCCGTCTCGTGCAGGTGGCGGAGCAGTACATGCTGATGCCGGGTCACGCCGCCCGCCTGGAGGTGGCGCGCTCGGGCGCACTCGGAACCGTCGGCGGGGTGCAGGTCTCGTCGACCCACCTGTACCACGCGACCTCGATGATCCGGACGTTCCTGGATGCCGGTACGGCCGAGGCGACCGTGTCGGCGAGGACTTTCACCGCGCCCGTCGTCGATCCGCTGACACCTGCCGGCTGGTCGGACGATGCCACTCCGAAAGAGCGGACGACGACGATCGCGACGCTCGACTTCGGTGATGGACGGATGGGCCTCTACGACTTCGTCGACAACCAGTGGTGGAACCCGATCCTGTCGCGACGGATCGTCCTCCGCGGCTCGCACGGTGAGCTCGTCGACGACACGGTGCGCCGGTTCGAGGGCACCGAGGTGATCACCTCGGCGATCACCTACCGCCGCACCGGCATCGACCTGAACCTCGAGGGCAACGACGTCGTGTCGGCCGCGTTCGAGGGGCGCATCGTCTACCGGAACCCCTGGGTGGGCACGCGCCTGTCGGAGGACGACATCGCCGTCGCGTCGCTGCTCGAGCTCACCGGCCGGTGGGCCCGCGGTGATGGCCCGGAGCCCTATCCGCTGGCGGATGCCTGCCAGGACCACCTGCTCGGGCTCGCCATCGAGGAGTCCGCCCGAACCGGGGCGGACGTGCGGGTCGGCCGTGAGGCGTGGGCCTGATCGTTCAGGCGCCCGCGATCACCGCGACCACGGCCTCGCCGTAAGCTTCTCGCTTCTTCGCACCGATGCCTGTGATCCCGTCGAGGTCGGCGACCGATCGGGGGCGGTGCTCTGCGAGTGCCCGGAGGGTCGCGTCACCGAAGACGATGTAGGCCGGCACACCCTGCTCGCGGGACTGCTCGGCACGCCATGCCCGGAGGGCCTCGAACAGGTCACGGTCGCCCTCGGGGACGGCATCCGAGCTCGACTGCCGCTTCGCGCGCGACGAGCCGCCGCCACCGCTGCGGCCCAGCACGTCGCGGCGGAGGGGCACGGGCTCCTCGCCGCGAAGAACCGCAGCGCCGCTCTCGCCGACGGCGAGCACGCCGTATTCGCCCTGCGCGGCCAGCACGCCGCGGGCGAGCAGCTGCCGGATGACCGACCGCCAGTCCTGCTCGGTGAGGTCGTTGCCGATCCCGTAGGTGGCGAGCTTGTCGTGGCCCTGCTGCCGGATGCGCTCCGTCGAGCCGCCGCGGAGGATGTCGATCAGATGGCCTGCGCCGAATGCCTGGCCGCGCTCGCGCTGGAGGCGGATGATCGTCGACAGCAGTTTCTGCGCCGCGACGAGCCCGTCCCACGTGTCGGGCTGGGTGAGGCACGTGTCGCAGTTGCCGCAGGCATCGGATGCCTGGCCGAAGTAGTTCAGGAGGTTCTGGCGGCGGCAGGACACCGTTTCGCAGAGCCCCAGCATGGCATCGAGGTGCTGCCCCATGCGCATCTTGTAGGTGCGGTCGCCGGGCGACTGCTCGATGAGGCGGCGCTGCTGCACGACGTCGCCGAGGCCGTAGGCCATCCACGCCACCGCGGGCTCGCCGTCACGGCCGGCGCGACCGGTCTCCTGGTAGTAGCCCTCGACGGACTTCGGCAGGTCGATGTGCGCGACGAAACGGACGTCGGGCTTGTCGATGCCCATGCCGAACGCGATCGTGGCGACCATGACGACGCCGTCCTCGCGAAGGAACCGGGACTGGTTGCGTGAGCGGATGCCGGCGTCGAGACCCGCGTGATACGGCAGCGCATCGAGGCCCTGGGTGCGGAGGTACTCCGCCGTCTGCTCGACCGATTTGCGGCTGAGCGCGTAGATGATCCCCGCCGACCCCTCGGGCTGGCTGCGGACGAACTGCACGAGCTGCCGGCGGACGTCGACCTTGGGCTCGATGCGGTACTGGATGTTGGGCCGGTCGAAGCTCGCGACGAAGTGACGCGCATCTTCGAGGTGCAGGCGCTCGGTGAGCTCGGTGTGCGTCGCGCGCGTCGCCGTGGCGGTGAGCGCCATGCGGGGAACACCGGGGAACCGCTCCGCGAGGTCTCCGAGCGTGAGGTAGTCGGGCCGGAAGTCGTGGCCCCACTGCGACACGCAGTGGGCCTCGTCGATCGCGATCACGCTGAGCGTCGCACGCTGCAGAAGGGACGTGGTCGCCGGCACCGAGAGCCGCTCGGGAGCCACGTAGATGAGATCGAGCTCGCCGTCGACGAGGGCCTGCTCGACGCCGGCCCGCTCCGCCGGCGACTGCGTGGAGTTCAGGAATGCGGCCCGCACGCCGTTGGCGATCAGCGCCTCGACCTGGTCGTGCATCAGGGCGATGAGCGGGCTGATGACGAGCCCGGTACCCGGGCGCACAAGGGCGGGCACCTGGTAGGTGATCGACTTGCCGCCGCCGGTGGGCATGAGCACGACGGCGTCGCCGCCGGCGATGACGTGCGAGACGATGTCGGCCTGATCGCCGCGGAACGCGTCGTAACCGAAGACGTCCGAGAGCACGGCGACCGGATCGTCGCCGGTGTGCTCGCGTCGTTCGAGCGTGAGGACCGCAGCGGGCGGAGCGGTCGTCCGCGGAGCCTGCCGGACGGGCGAGCCCGAGCGAGGCGCGAGATCGGGTCGGGCCTCCGGCTCCGAGCGCGATGCCCGCGCGACAGCGGCGCCGTAGCCGTCGAAACGGGGCTCGGGCGGAGCTTCGAAGTCGTCAGGCGGGACGAGGTCGTCGGGATCCCACGCGAGATCGGCGTAGGGGTCGTTCTGCCATCCGCCGTCTGTCACCCGCTCAACGATAGCCGCGGGCGCCGACACGGTCTGCCGGTGGGGATGCCGTCGCGCAGCGCCCCGGGGTGGGGAGAAGGGTCGGGTGCGAGACTGGCGGTGTGGAGATGATCCGGTGCAGGGCGGCCGAGACGGACGCCGTGACCGCGTTCCTGCGCGACGTCGATCTGACGACGGGCGGCGTGGACGCCCCGACAGTGCGACTGTGGATCGAGCTCGACGACCGGGGCGCGATCGTCGGAAGCACCGGATACGAGGTGAGCGGCGACGGACGCCACGCGCTCCTGCGGAGCGTGGCGGTGAGTCCAGCCCGGAGGTCACGCGGTCGCGGCGCCGACCTCGCGCGGTTCGCGATGGCGCAGGCCCGCGCGGAGGGCGCACGCACAGCATGGCTCTTCAGCCGACGCTCCGGGCCGTTCTGGGAGAGCCTCGGGTTCACGCCGGCCGACCGCAGCGACCTGGTCAGCGCGCTCGCGGACACGCACCAGGTCCGACTCTTCACGCGGACAGGGCAGCTGGCGCGTGAAGTCGCCTGGGTGCGGGGACTGGACTCCGGCTAGGACGTGGGGGATGCGCAGCCGCGTTCGGCCGTCGCAACACACCGCGGGGTGGCGCGTTTCGCGACCGGGGAATCGCGACTGGGCCATCGCGGGCAAAGGTGGACGCGACAGTTTCGGCATCCGGATTCAATGTCGGAACCCCCTCCTAGTCTGGGACTATGTCCGGTGATGAGGAGTTCGAGCGGTGGCCCACCGAGGTGCCGATCGACGTCCCGTCGACCCTGGACTGGGTCGTGATGTGCGCGAACATGGCGACCGTTCACGCGGCGCAGCGGTACCGGTGCATCGTCGACCTGTGGGATGACGCGATCGCCGAGGAGCACCGGCACGACCGTGACGCGCTGCTGGTGGAGCGATCGGTGCGCCTCGAGGTCGCGACCGCGTTGCGGATCACCGAACACGCCGCGGGGCGGATGATGGGCCTCGGTCGGGCGCTCGTGTACCGGTATCCGACGGTGCTCGACTCGATGAGCCACGCGGACATCACTGAAACCCACGCGACGATCATCGTCGACGGACTCGACCAGCTCGACGTCGTGCGCGACGAACTCGTTGCGGACGTTCTTGCGGTGGCGGAGGAGATGGCGACCGGGCCCTTCCGCCGCCATGTGCGCCGGATCGTCGATCGCGAACGGGAGGCGAGCCTCGCGGAGCAGCACACTGCCGCGACGCAGCACCGGCACGTGCGGGTCGACCAGGGTGTGGACGGGATGGCGTGGCTCACCGCGCACCTCCCCGCGGTGGAAGCGCAGGCGATTCTCGGCCGGCTGACGGCGATCGCGAAGACGCTCCCCGACGACGACGGACGCACCCTCGACCAGAAGCGGGCCGACGTGTTCGGTGACCTGCTCATCGATGGGGAGACCACATCGCTTCCCGACGCCGCCCGCGGGATCCGGCCCACCGTTGCGATCACCGTCCCCGTCCTCACCCTGCTCACCGGCGACGGCCCCGCACCGCAGGTCGACGGCGTCGGGCCGATCCCGATCGACCGGGCCCGGGAACTGTACAGTTCTGCATCGGGCTGGATGCGGGTCCTCACCCACCCCGAAACCGGGGTCGTCCTCTCCGTCGGACGCGAGCACTACCGGCCACCCGCAGACCTCCGACGCCTGGTCACCTGGCGCGCCGCCAGATGCATGGCACCGGGATGCGGCATCCCCGCCGAACGGTGCGACATCGACCACACCGTCGCCTGGGACCACGGCGGCGCGACCGACGCCAGCAACCTCGCCCCGCTGTGTCGAGGGCACCACACCCTCAAACACCACACCGACTGGCGGGTCAGAGCGAAACCCGGCGGAGCACTCGAATGGACCTCGCCCGCGGGTCGCGTCTCCCTCGTGAAGCCGGAACGACGCATCCCGCAGTTCACCACCGACCCGCCGCCGTTCTAGATCGCGGTCGAGAGTCCGTCCAGCCGTCCCACGAGAGCGGTCATCGGTTCGGCTCCGATCGAGCCCGGCTCACCCGCCGCACCACTTCGCCGCGAGCGCGCGCACCACGGTCGCATTGCGGTTCGTCGCCACGCCCAGCAACGCGGCCGCGCCGAGCGGATCGACCGTGCCGTCCTGGTAACCCGGCTGCAGGAGCGCATGCACCGCGCGGCCGCGCACCAGCATCCGCCCCCGGTCGTCGGCCCGCGCCTCGACCTCTGCCACCCGCTCCGGAGTCAGCTCGTCCTTCAGCAGGTACACATAGTGCCGGGCGAGGCCGGGATCGCCCTCGTCGAGCCGACGCGTCTCGTCGGCGATCCGCGCGAACTCCACCGCAGTGAACGCGATGGTCGGCACCTCGAACCCGCGATCAGCGACGAACGCATCCTCGAGCATCCGCTCGATTCTCGCCCGCGACCGCATCCGCGTCTCGAACCGCACATTGCCGGTGTTGATGTGCGTCTCAACGCCCTCGAAACCGGCACCCTCGACGACGCGGCGGATGTCGTCTTTGGGGAACACGCGCTTCGCGCCGAGATTGATCGCGCGGAGAAACGCCAGGTAGGTGGTCACGCGACCAGTCTGCCGGTCGGAGCAGGATGGGGACATGAACGAGCTCACGCGCTGGCTCCGCGTACAGCCGTCCCTCACCGGAACCCCACCGCCGCTCGACCTCGCCGCCCTCCCCTCAGACCCCCACGAACTGTTCGACGCGTGGATCCGGCACGCCGCTCAGGCCGGCGTCGCCGAGCCGCGCGCCACCACCCTTGCCACAGCGGATGCCGGTGGCCGCCCCGATGCGCGGACCCTCATCCTCAAGGGCGTCGACGCCGACGGCTGGGCGTTCGCCGGCCCCCGATCCTCGGCGAAGGGCGCCCAGCTCGCCGAGAACCCCGCGGCGGCGCTCGACTTCTGGTGGCAGCGCGTCATGCGCGCCGTCCGCGTGCGCGGCAGCGTGCGGGAGGCGACGCCCGAGGAGAGTGCGGCCGATGCGGGCGGCAGCCCCGCCGGAGCTCTGCACGACCCGAGCGGATGGGTGCTGTGGCGCCTCATCCCCGACCGCGTCGAGTTCTGGCAGGGCTCCCCCGACCGTCGACACGTCCGCGTCGTGTACGTGCGCGGCGCGCGCGGCTGGGAGCGCGAAGCGGCGGCTTAGAGCCGCACGACCTCGGTCACCCGCACGATCGCCGCACCCTCGTCGACGGATGCCGCGAGGTCGACCTCGGCCCGAATGCGCCAATCGTGGTCGCCCGCCGGGTCGTCCATGACCTGCTCGACACGCCAGATGCCGCTGGCGGCATCGCTCTCGTCGATGAGGCACAGCGCCGGCGCCCGAGCGGCGCCGCCCGTCAGCAGCTGATCGTGGTCGTCATAGAACCGGTCGAGGATGTCGGGCCAGCCAGCATCCGGATCCAGCGCCTCGAGAGCGTCGTCATCCTGCAGTGCGGCGAGTTGGATCCGGCGGAACATCTCATTGCGCACCAGCACGACGAACGCCCGCCGGTTCGCGATGATCGACGGCGGAGCCGGCGGAACCACGGGCGCCGTGGGGTCGTCCGCGGGGTTGATGAGCGCCTGCCACTCGTCGACGAGGCTCGAATCGAC
The DNA here is from genome assembly GCF_045066555.1 of Microbacterium sp. Ld4. Lineage (NCBI taxonomy): Bacteria > Bacillati > Actinomycetota > Actinomycetes > Micrococcales > Microbacteriaceae > Microbacterium > Microbacterium sp. Ld4. The sequence continues at coordinate 26,273 of NZ_JBISHE010000013.1, forward strand.
CTGCCGCACCAGCTCACCGAGCCACTCGATCAGGTCGAGCAGATCGTCGGTGCGCGCCTCGGCAGGAACGGTCTGGCGGATCGCGCGGTACGCGTCGGACAGGTACCGCAGCACGAGTCCCTCGCTGCGCCCTAATTGGTAGAACGACACGAACTCGCCGAACGACATCGCCCGCTCGAACATGTCGCGGACGACCGACTTCGGCCGCAGCTCGAAATCGCGCACCCACGGCTGGGTGGACGCGAACACCTCGAACGACTGCAGCAGCAGCCCCGCGAGCGGCTTGGGCCAGGTGATCTCCTCGAGGAGCGCCATCCGCTCGTCGTACTCGATGCCGTCGCGCTTCATCGCCGCGACCGCCTCGCCCCGCGCCTTGTACTCCTGTTGCGACAAGATCGCGCGCGGATCGTCGAGCGTCGACTCGATCACGCTCACGACATCGAGCGCGTAGTGGCCGGTGCCGACCGACCGGCGACCGGCGGCATCCGTCGGCGTCTCGCCGGGCTCAGGGTCGGCGGAGTCTCGAGCGGAGGCGGCGGCCGCGGCGCCCAGCGAGCCCGCGGGGAGATCGGCATCCGGATCGAGCAGGCCGATCGCGGCGAGCGCGAACGGCGACAGCGGCTGGTTGAGGGCGAAGTTCGGCTGAAGATCGACGGTGAGACGGATGCCGTCGCTGTCGGCGACCACGATCTCGGCGGTCACGAGCGTGCGGAACAGCGCGATCGCGCGACGGGCGAGCTCGTACTTCCGGAACCGGGGCTCGTGGTTGTCGAACACGAGCGAACGGACATGCCCGAAGACGTCGCCGCCGCGGCCGATGACGTTGATGAGCATGGCGGCCGTGAGCTTGAGCTGCGGTGTGAGCGGCTCGGGCTCGGCGACGACGAGCCGGTCGAACGACCCCTCGCCCCAGTTCACGACACCGGTCGGCGCCTTCTTGCGAACGATCTTCTTGCGCTTGGCCGCGTCGTCGCCGGCCTTCGCGAGAGCGACCGCGTTCTCGATCTCCCACTCCGGAGCCATCACGACGACGCTGCCGTGGGTGTCGAACCCGGCGCGCCCGGCACGGCCCGAGATCTGATGGAACTCCCGCGCCGAGATCTGCCGCATCTTCACGCCGTCGTACTTCGACAGCGCCGTGATCAGCACCGTCCGGATCGGCACGTTGATGCCGACGCCGAGCGTGTCGGTGCCGCAGATGACCCGGAGCAGACCGCGCTGCGCGAGCGTCTCGACGAGCCGGCGGTATCGGGGCAGCATCCCGGCGTGGTGGACCCCGATGCCCGACCGGACGAGCCGGGACAGCGTCTTGCCGAAGCCGGTCGTGAACCGGAACCCGCCGATCGCCTCGGCGATGGCGTCGCGCTGCTCCCGAGTGGTCACCTTGACGCTCGAGAGCGCCTGCGCACGCTCGAGGGCGGCGGCCTGCGAGAAGTGCACGATGTAGACCGGCGACTCGCCGTTCTCCATCAGCCCCTCGAGCACCTCGTGGACGGGCCTGCGCGCGTAGCGGTAGTCGAGCGGCACCGGCCGTTCGGCGCCCGCCACATGCGCGACGGGCCGGCCCGTGCGCCGCTCGAGATCGGTCACGATGGCCGACACGTCGCCGAGCGTCGCCGACATCAGCAGGAACTGCGCCCTGGGGAGGGCGAGGAGGGGAACCTGCCACGCCCAGCCGCGATCGGGATCGCCGTAGTAGTGGAACTCGTCCATCACGACCTGATCGACATCGGCATCGGATCCGAGCCGGAGCGCCGTGTTCGCGAGGATCTCCGCCGTGCAGCAGATGATCGGGGCGCCGGGGTTCACCGACGAGTCACCCGTGATCATGCCCACGGCGTCGGGGCCGAAAATGTCGACGAGGGCGAAGAACTTCTCGCTCACGAGCGCCTTGATCGGGGCGGTGTAATACGTGCGCCCACCACGGGCGAGGGATGCCGCGTGGGCGGCGACCGCGACGAGCGACTTGCCGGTTCCGGTCGGCGTCGCGAGGATCACGTGCGAGCCCGAGACGAGCTCGATGATGGCCTCGTCCTGCGCGGGGTAGAGCTCGAGGCCGCGGCCCGTCGCCCACTCCGCGAACGCCGCATAGACGTCATCCGGGTTCGACCCCGCCGGAATGAGGTCCCGCAGCGTCGACGTCATCCTCCGAGTCTGCCTCACAGGGCGCGGTAGCGGCGGACGGGCGAGCCCTCAGACGCTCCGCTCGGGCGTGTGGAGCCGGGCGAGGTAGCTGCCTGCGCGCAGGGGCGGTCCCGACCGATCGCCGAGTGACGCGGTGACGGTGACCGCCGTGGCGAGGGGGATCGTCCACGCGGCGGGCTGCGCGAGCAGCGGGGCGGCGACGCCGACCCCGTCGACCGCGGCGTAGATGAGCAGCGAGACCCCGCACGCGACCGCACCGGTCACCATGCCCGCGATCGCGCCGCGGGCGGTGAGGCGCCGCCACCACACGGCGAGCAAGAGGACCGGCGACAGGCTCGACGCCGCGAACACGAAGACGACGCCGACCGAGGCGACGAGGCCCGCCGGGGCGGTCAGGAGCGCGATCGCGAGCGGCACGGCGGCGCAGACGAGGGCGGCCAGACGGAACGAGCGCACCGAGCCGCTGAAGACGTCCTGGCTGATCACGCCCGCGAGCGAGACCGTCAGGCCCGCGGAGGTGGCGAGGAAGGCGGCGAAGGCGCCCGCGACCACGAGCGCGGTCAGCAGCTCGCCGCCGAGCCCCGGGAAGACGCGCGCCGGGAGCACGAGCACGACCGTGTCGGCGACGCCGGGAACGGCGAGGTCGGGCGCGACGATCCGGGCGAGCAGGCCCATGACGCTCGAGACCCCGTAGAAGACGCTGACCATCACGATGACGAGCACGGTCGTCCGCCGCGCCGACTCACCGGTCGGGCTCGTGTAGAACCGCACCAGGACGTGCGGCAGCCCCATTGTGCCGAGGAGCAGCGCCAGCAGGAGCGAGCCGGCCTCGTAGGCGTCGAGCGCCGACGGGCCCGCCTCGGCGGGAAAGATCACAAGCGGATCGACGTCGTACGACCCGCCGTTCACGGCGAACGCGATGAGGATCGCCGGGACGAGCAGTGCGGTCAGCTTGAGCCAGTACTGGAAGGCCTGCACGTAGGTGATCGCGCGCATGCCACCGGCCGCGGCCGCCGCCGCGACCAGCACGGCGACGAGCACGGCGCCCACCCACGGCGGGATGTCCGCGACGACCTGCAGCGTGATTCCGGCGCCGTGCAGCTGCGGGACGATGTACAGCCAGCCGATCAGCAGGCATCCCGCACTTGTGATCCGCCGTGCGGTGCGCGACTCGAGTCGGGCCTCCATGAAGTCGGGGATCGTGTACGCGCCGCTTCGCCGCAGCGGCGCCGCAACGAACAGCAGCACCAGCAGGTATCCGGCGGCGTAGCCGATCGGAAACCAGAATCCCTCCGACCCGCTCAGCAGGACGAGCCCCGAGAGGCCGAGGAACGTGCCGGCCGAGAGGTACTCCCCGCTGATCGCCGACGCGTTCCACACCGGTCGCACCGTGCGGGATGCCACGAAGAAGTCGCTCGTGGTGCGGGAGATCCGGAGCCCGTAGACCCCGATCAGCGCGGTCGCCCCCACGACGAGGGCGACCGCGACGAGGTCGAGGACGGCGTTCACTCCCTCTCCCGGAGAGCGCGGTAGCGCCGCTCGTTGCGGTTCGCGCCCCGCACGTAGAGCAGCGCGAATGCGGCGATCACCGGATAGAACGCGAACGCCTGCAGGAGCCAGGACAGCGGCACCCCGACCACGACGATCTCGTCGAGCTCGGGAATGAGGGTGATTCCGGCGAGCAGGGAGACCGTGACGATGACGAAGCCGAGGAGCGTGCCGATCGCGAGGCGCAGCTGCGACCGCCGAAGGGCGCGCGCGAACACCGCCTCGTCGTCGTCGACCGGCGACCCGGGCAGCGCGATGCCGCGGGTGACCGCGCCGGGACGCGTGACGCCGGCGGTGACGCGCACCCGATCGCGGGTCATGGCGCGCGCCGCGTCAGCGCATCGCGGACGGAGGGCAGCAGTCGCCTGCTCACGGGGAGGGCGGTGTCACCCACCCAGACGGCGGGTTCGGCGCCGCCGAGCCTCACCTCGGTGACGGATGCCGCACGCACCAGGTACGACCGGTGCACCCTCACGAACCCCGCCTCCGTCCATCGCTGTTCGAGCTCCGAGATCGGGATGCGGACGAGATGGCCGGCGTCGGCGGCGGTGTGGAGCCGGGTGTAATCGCCCTCGGCGCTGACCCACTGCACGTCTCGCCGATGGACGAATCTCACGGTGGATCCGACCGTGACGGGCAGCACCTCATCGGCGTCACCGGGGCGCTCGAGTTCGATCACCCGGTCGACCGCGCGGCGGAGCCGCTCGACCCGCACGGGCTTGAGCAGGTAGTCGAGGGCGCGCAGCTCGAACGCGTCGACGGCGTGGGCGTCGTCGGCGGTCACGAACACGACGGCCGGGGGCGTCGCCAGGCCGCGGATCGCCGCGGCGAGATCGAGCCCGGTGAGCCCCGGCATGTGGATGTCGAGGAAGGCGACGGCCACCGACCGCTCGCTGAGCAGCCGCAGCGCCTCCGCGCCGGACGACGCCGTGAGGACGGTGCCGATGCGGTCATCGGATCGCAGGAGGAAGGCGAGCTCGTCGAGGGCCGGACGCTCGTCGTCGGCCACGAGGACGTCGATCATGACGCCGCCACGTCGTGCAGCGGCTGCGATTTCGGGATCCGCATCCGCACGAGGGTACCGGCATCGCGGTTCGTCTCCACGACGAGTCCGCCGTCGAGGCCGTAGAGCTGACGCAGCCTCGTGTCGACGTTGCGGAGACCGACATGGGCGCCCGTGTCGGCGCGGGTGAGAAGGGCGTGGAGCTCACCCGGGTCCATGCCGACCCCGTCGTCCTCGACCGTGATCTCGGTGTGCGTCGCGGCATCCGTGGAGGAGATGAGGATCGTGCCGCCGCCCTCCCCCGGCTCGAGGCCGTGCCGCACCGCGTTCTCGACGAGCGGCTGCACGGAGAGGAAGGGGATGACGGTCGCGAGCGTCTCGGGAGAGATGCGGAGGGTCACCGTCAGGCGTTCCCCGAACCGCGCACGCTCCAGCTCGAGATAGGAATGGATGCTGCGGAGCTCCTCCGCCAGCGTCGTGAACTCGCCCTGGCGGCGGAACGAGTACCGGGTGAAGTCGGCGAACTCCAGCACGAGCTCCCGTGCCCGCGGCGGATCCGTCGAGATGAACGACGCGATCGCGGTGAGGGCGTTGTAGATGAAGTGGGGCGAGATCTGAGCCCGGAGCGCGCGGAGCTCCGCCTCGGCGAGCGCCGCGCGGGAGGCATCCAGCTCGCCGAGACTCGCCTGCGCCGCGCACCAGTCCGCGACCTCGGCCGCCGCCCGGACGAGCGCGGCCCGCACGGGCTCGGCGAACGCGACGAGCACTCCCGCGGTCCGGCCGTCGACCTCGATGGGCGCGCCGACCGCTTCGAGGCCGTCGCCGCCCTCTGCCCGGGGGAAGATGCGGCGCTTGCCGCTCTCGGTCACCGTCGCGGCGACGCGGAGGGCAGCGGCGTCGAGGCCCTCGGTCTGCCCGTCGCGCGCCACGATCACCCCGTCGACCACGATCATCACGGCGGCGCTGCCCAGCACGCTCCGCAGGTGGCGCGCCGCCCGCGGGGTCTCCGCGCCCGCGAGCCCGCCGCGGAGATAGGGCGCAGCGAGGCTCGCCTGATGCAGCGCCCGGTAGGTCGCCTCCTCGGCTTCGCTGCCGAGCCCGCCCGGCCCGCGCGCGTACCGGCGCACGAGCATGAGCAGCGCAGACAGCACGATGCCGCCGGCCACGCCCAGAACAGCGGCGAGGACGACGGCATCGGTCATGCGTCGAGCCTAGGTCGGCCCGTCGGCCGCGACGAGGTCAGCAGCATCGGGCGCCGGGGTTGCGGTCCTGGTCGGCCATCTTCTGCCGCCAGAACTGCCGCTCCGTGATGGGCTCCTCATCGGGGTGGACGCGGCGCTGGTGCGCGACGTAGGTCGCGTAGGCGCTGTCGCCCATCAGGTTCGTCATGTACCAGCGGATGCCGCGCAGCGCGCGGACCACGAGGGCCCCCGCCCGCTGCGCGAGCGTCGCCGGCGCGGCATCCGTCCGGATCGTCATGAGCGCGCCGCCCTCAGTGCCGGTTCGCGGCGCGGTCGTCGGAGAGGAGAGGCTCCCACTCCTTCTCGAGCGCGCGCTCGGACGGCGTCGCGAGGAACCCGGCGGGAGCGAACCGCCGCGATGCCGTGGGCTGGTCCTCGTGGTTCTCGGCGTCGCCCCGGCGGATGGCGCCGATCGTCACGACGACGGACGAGACGATCACGACGATCGCCAGCACGACGAACACGATCGACAGGGTGCCCTGCACGAAGGTGTTGCGGATGACGGCGTCCATCACCTCGGGAGTGCCGAGGGTCGTGTCGCCCGCGGCGAGCGCGTCGCGGTAGCGGAAATGGTTCGACCAGTATCCGATCGCCGTGTTGGGCGAGAAGATCTTGTACGCCGATGCCGTGATCGTGACCACCGCGGCGAACGCGAGCGGCACCGCGACGATCCAGATCCACTTGACGAAGCTCGGCCCGCGTTTGGCGACGATCGCCATGACGACGGCCAGCGCGATCGCGGCGAGCAGCTGGTTGGCGATACCGAACAGCGGGAAGAAGGTGTTGATGCCGCCGAGCGGGTCGGTCACTCCGAGGATGAGGATCGCACCCCAGCCCGCCACCATGATCGCGGTCGTGATCCACACGCCGGGTCGCCACGACACGTCACGGAACTTCGGCACCCAGGCGCCGATGGAGTCCTGCAGCATGAAGCGGGCCACGCGCGTGCCGGCGTCGACGGCGGTGAGGATGAACAGCGCCTCGAACATGATCGCGAAGTGGTACCAGAACGCCATCATCGCCTGGCCGCCGAGGGCCTGCTGCATGATGTGCGCGAGGCCGAGCGCGAGCGTCGGTGCGCCACCGGTACGCGAGACGATCGACTCCTCACCCACGTTCGCGGCGGTGCTGGTGAGGTCGTTCGCGGTGATGTTGACGCCGGTGATGCCGAGGTTGTTGACGAAGGCGACGGCGCCCTCGACGGTGCCCTGCGTGACAGCGGCCGACGCGTTCATCGCGTAGTAGATGCCCTGGTCGATGGAGATCGCGGCGACGAGCGCCATGATCGCGACGAAGGACTCCATGATCATGCCGCCGTAGCCGATGAAGCGGGTCTGCCGCTCCTTCTCGACGAGCTTCGGCGTCGTGCCCGATGCGATCAGCGCGTGGAAACCCGACAGGGCGCCGCAGGCGATCGTCACGAAGAGGAACGGGAAGAGGGGACCGGCGAACACCGGCCCCGTGCCCTCGAGGCCGAACTCGGTGATCGGCGGCACCGTGATCTCGGGCCGGACGAGCACGATCGCCCCGGCGAGCATGACGATCACGCCGATCTTCATGAAGGTCGACAGGTAGTCGCGCGGCGCGAGCAGCAGCCAGACGGGCAGGACCGCGGCGATGAAGCCGTAGATGATGATGCCCCAGGCGATGACGGTGCGGTCGAGGTGGAGGTACTCCTGACCCCACGCGGTCTCGGCGACCCAGCCGCCGGCGATGATCGCACCGATCAGGAGCACGAAGCCGATGATCGAGATCTCGGTGACCTTGCCGGGTCGGAGGTAGCGCAGGTAGAGGCCCATGAAGAGGGCGATCGGGATCGTCATCGACACCGAGAAGACACCCCACGGGCTCTCGCCGAGCGCGTTCACCACGACGAGGGCGAGGATCGCGACGATGATCAGCATGATCAGCAGCGAGGCGACGATCGCGGCGGTGCCGCCGATCTTGCCGAGCTCCTGCCGGGCCATCTGACCGATCGTGCGGCCACCCCGGCGCATCGAGAAGAACAGCACCGTGTAGTCCTGGACGGCGCCGGCGAGCACGACGCCGACGATGATCCAGATGGTGCCGGGTAGGTACCCCATCTGCGCCGCGAGCACGGGTCCGACGAGAGGGCCGGCGCCGGCGATGGCGGCGAAGTGGTGACCGTAGAGCACGCGGCGGTCGGTGGGGACGTAGTCCTTGCCGTCCTGCTTGACCTCGGCGGGGGTCGCGCGCCGGTCGTCGGGACGCAGCAGGTGCTTCTCGATGACCTTCGAGTAGAAGCGGTAGCCGATCAGGTACGTCGCGACGGCGGCGAACACGAACCAGATCGCGTTCACGGTCTCACCGCGGACGATGGCGAGCATGGTCCAGCCGAGGCCGCCGGCCAGAGCGATGAGCGCCCAGGCGACGATCTTCAGCGGCGTCCAGCGGGTGTCTTTGCTCTTCTGCTCTTCGGAGAGGGCGACGGGGGGAAGCGAGGGATCCGGCCTGAGACCGGCATCCGGGTCGAGCGTGACGTTCTTGCCACGGCGCGACGATGCAGACATGGGAACTCCTTCGGGGCGCGTCTTTGCGTGCGGTTCAGGCTACGAAGTCGGATGCCGGTGGGCATCGCCGCCGCGTCCGGAGTGCGGTGAGCGGCGCAGGCTCTGCGACGAACGGCGTCGATCACCGGTGGTCGGCGCTGGCGTGGCGCGCCCGTACCCGCCTAGGTTGGAAGTCACGCGCATTGGGGGCCACCGTGACCGAGAGCACGACACGAGTCGAACGGAACGAGGCGAAGAGCCGATACGAGATCTTCGTCGATGACACCGTCGCGGGCTACACGCTCATCCGGGGCGACGAGAACGGCAGGACCGTGCTCCCCCACACGAAGATCGACCCCGCCTACGGCGGCCGCGGTCTCGGCAGACTGCTCATCGGCGAGGCTCTCGCCGATCTGGCGGAGCGCGGCGAGACCGCCGTTCCGGTCTGCCCGTTCGTGGTGAAGTACCTCCGGGAGAACGACGTCCCGGGTCTCGACGTCTCGTGGCGGCCCACCGCCGACGACGCCGGCATCGACGTCGCCGACTGAGCCATGACCCGTCTGGACGCCGACCCGACCGAGACCGTCGAAGCACCCACCTCGTGCGACGGACCGCGGGCCCTCCGCCTCGAAGCCCGCGAGGTGCCGCTGGGCGGCGTGCGCGGCATGACCGTCAAGCGCGCTCTGCCGCAGCGCGAGCTGCCCATGATCGGCGCATGGTGCTTCCTCGATCGCTTCGGCCCGCAGGTGACGACGATGCGCGTCGAACCCCACCCCCACATCGGTCTGCAGACGGTGACCTGGCCGTTCGTCGGTGAGACGCGCCACCGCGACGCGATCGGCTCCGACGTCGTCATCACACGCGGCCAGCTCAACATCATGACGAGCGGCGCCGGCATCTCGCATTCGGAGTACTCGGTCGGCGACGAGCCGACCGAGACCGACGCCCTCCAGCTCTGGGTCGCGCTGCCCGAGAGCCGCCGGCACGGCGCGCCCGACTTCGAGCGTCACGTCGACCTGCCGGTCGTCGACCTCTCCGGCGGTGCGGCGGCCGTCGTCGTGGTCGGCGAGTTCGACGGCATCCGCTCGCCCGCCACGATGTACACGCCCATCGTCGGCGCAGAGGTGTTCCTCCCCGCGGGCGTGACAGTGACCCTCCCGCTCCGGCCCGACTGGGAGTACGCCATCGTCGGCGTCGACGGCCGCCCCGTCGTCGAGACCGGCCCGGTCGACGGCGGCGAGGCCGGCGCGGAGCAGGTCGCGCTCGCCGAGGAGGACCTGCTCTACCTCGGCATCGCCCGCACGGGCGTCGATGTCACGGCCGAGACGGATGCCACGGTGTTCCTGCTCGGCGGCGAGCCGTTCGAGAGCGACATCGTGATGTGGTGGAACTTCGTCGGACGCGACCACGAGGAGATCGTCGCCGCGCGCGAGGAGTGGGAAGCCGGCAGCGAACGATTCGGGCACGTGGTGGATCACGGCGACGAACGCATCCCCGCCCCGCCGATGCCGACGGTCCGGCTCACGAAGCGGCGCCGCCGACCCTGAGGGTTCACCGCCGGCCTGGGCGTTCACCGCTGGCCTGGGCGTTCCGCGCTGACCTGGGCGTTCCGCGCTGGCCTGGGCGTTCACCGCTGGCCTGGGCGTTCCGCGCTGACCTGAGCGTTCACCGCCGATCGGGCCCCTCGCGTTTTGCACGGCTGCTCCCGGCCGCCGCGGTTTCCCGCGCCGATACGCTGGTGACGTGCCCCGACACACCCTCCTCTCGACGCGCGTGCTGCTCGTCTGCGCCGCGCTCGGTGTCGCCACCGGCATCATCGGAGGCATCGCGGGCCTGCTGACCCCCGTCGTCCTCGTCGCCGCACCCTTCGCCTACGGCCTGATCCTCGGCTCGCACGTGCTCCCCGGCATCATCGCGCAAGAGGTGTTCCGGATGCCGCTGGTCGCCCTCACGACGCACGTGCTCGCCGCCCTCGTGTCGACCGCCGTCAACCCGGCCTGGATCGGACGCTTCCTGCTCACCGCACTGCTGTTCGGTGCGATCCAGGAGGGCGTCGCCGCGCTCACCCGGTATCGCTCCTGGGGCGCCTGGCGCTTCTACGTCTCTGCCGTGCTGATCGGCATCATCGTCGCCGTCGCCGTCGCCGCCGCCGCCGACCTCGCCGCGCTTCCCCTGTGGGCGCAGGTCGCCTATCTCGTGATCTCGCTGCTCGGACCGGTCCTGTGGACGGCGATCGGTCTCGGAATGGGATCGGGCCTCCGCCGAGCCGGCGTCGCCCGCCAGACCGCCTGACCCGCCGTCACGGGTAGAACCGTCCGGCACCGGTCATCCGAACGAGACGGTGCCGTCGTCGTCGATGCCCCAGCCGGGGTTGTGCGCGATCTCCCAGACGACCCCGTTCGGGTCGGCGACATGCCCGTGGAAGATTCCGCCGAACGCCCCCTCCTGAGCGGGCTTGACGATGGTGCCGCCCGCCGCGGCCATCGCGTCGAGCACGGCCTCGACCTCGTTCCGGGTGCCGACGTTGTGCGACAGCGTGAGCCCGCTGACACCGGTGGTCGAACGGTCACGGAGGAGGTCCTGGTCGAACTTCGCGGCGTCGAACAGCCCGAGGGCGAGGCCCGGCGCCACCTGGAAGAACAGGATCTCGCCCGGGAGGTCGAACAGGGGCGTCCAGCCGAGGCCGTCACGGTAGAACCGGCGCGCCGCCTCGAGGTCGGCCGTGGCGAGGGTGAGGAAGTGCAGCCGCTGATCCATGCCCGCAGTCTCCCAGGCCGTGCCCGCGACCGGGAGACCCCCGCGCGCATGTCAAGACCCCTCGTCCCGGGCTCCGTGACGTCCTAACGTGGATGCCGGCGCTCGTTCCCGACCGGGCGCTCAGGAGGAATCCCATGGACACGAACGATCCGCCTCCCGCGGACGCACTGCTCGGCGACCGCTACCGACTCGGCGAGCGCGTGGGACAGGGCGGCATGGCGACGGTCTACCGCGCCGAAGACGTCTCGCTGGGCCGCACGGTGGCGATCAAGCTGCTCCGCCCCGAGGTCGAGGGGGCGTCGACCTCGGACAGGGCGCGCGGCGAGATGACCGTGCTCGCGTCGCTGAACCATCCCGGTCTGGTGACGCTCTACGACGCTCAGCTGTCCTCCGGGGGTGCCGAGTACCTCGTCATGGAGTTCGTCGACGGCCCGACCCTGGCCGCTCGAATCCGGGAGAATCCGTTGAGCTCGCGAGAGGCGGCCGTGCTCGCCGAAGACCTCGCCGGGGCGCTCCACGTCGTCCATGGCGCCGGGATCGTCCACCGTGACATCAAACCGTCGAACGTCCTCCTGTCGCAGGCATCGTCGCCCGGGAGCCGGTCGGGGGCGAAACTCGCCGACTTCGGCATCTCGGTCCTCGTCGACGGAGCTCGTCTGACGTCGCCCGGGATCGTCGTCGGGAGCGCCGCCTACCTCGCTCCCGAGCAGCTGAAGGGGGCGCCGCCGGCCCCGGCAGCAGACATCTACTCGTTCGGGCTCGTGCTGCGCGAAGCCCTCACCGGCACCCGAGCCTTTCCGCACGCCGAAGGCATCGGAGAAGCGATGGTGCGGCTCAACACCGTCCCCGAGATCCCCGATTCCCTCGGCCCGGAGTGGGGCAGCCTCCTGACCCGGATGACCGCGCTCGACCCTGCCGTGCGCCCCACCGCGCTCGAGGTCTTCGAGGCGGCATCCGCGCTCGCCGGTCGCCCTGCGACGGGCGGGACCGCTTCCGTCGACGGCTCCTCCGCAGCGACCGCGCTGCTCCCCGCGGCGGGCGCGGCGGCTGCCGCGGCGGGCCTCGCGGCAGCGGATGCCGCGGCAACCGGCACCGCCCCGATGACGGCTCCGACGCAGATGCTCCCCGCCGGCGCCGCGGTGACCGCCTCGCAGGCTTCGCCCCGGAACGCCGCGGAGACGGCCACCGAGGCGGCGCCCGAGCGGCGACGCGGCACCCGTCGCCTTGCCGTCGTGGGCGGACTCGCGGGGGTCGCCGTCGCCGCAGCGGCCGTCACGGGAATCTGGCTCGCGGGCAACAGCGACCCGAGCCCTGCCCCGACGAGCCCCATCGACACCGAGCAGACGCCCGCGCCGAGCACGTCGGTGCCGCCTGCTCCGGTCGTCGACACCGACGAGGGTGCCGATGACACCGCCGTCGACGAAACCGGAGACGGCGGCGACCCCGGCACCGACCAGACCGATGCGGAGCGCAAGGCCGCCGAGAAGGCGGCGAAAGAAGCCGAGAAGCTCGAGAAGGAGCGCGCGAAGGCTGAGGAGGAGGCGCAACGGGAGGCCGAGAAGCAGGCCGAGGAAGAGCAGCGCGCTGAGGAAGAGGACGAGCCGATCGTCGAGGAGACGCCCGCGCCCATCGTGGAGGAGGAGGTCGACCCGATCGTGGAGCAGACCCCCGCTCCGGTCACGGGCGGCTGACGGGGATCGATTGTCGATCAGGTAAGGGCAGGCTAAGTTAAGGAGTCAGCCCTCCTCGTCTGGATTCCCGTGACCTCTGCCGCCTCCGATGCCGCCGCGGCCGAGGCTCCCCTCTCCGCAGGGACGCCTCCGCCGCTTCTGAGCGTCCGTGATGTCGCGATCACGCACGACGGCTCGGATGCCGCCGCACCGGCATCCGTCTCGTTCGAGGTCGCGCGCGGCGAGGTCGTCCTCCTGCTCGGGCCGAGCGGGTCGGGCAAGTCCACGCTCGCGCTCGCGACGAACGGGCTCATCCCCCAGGCCGTACCCGCGACCCTCACCGGCTCGGTGACGGTCGCGGGGCTCGATGCCGCGTCGACCCCGGTGGCCACCCTCGCCGCGCACGTCGGGATGGTCTTCCAGGATCCCGACGCCCAGCTGATCACCGGCACCCTGCACGACGACGTCGCGTTCGGGCCGGAGAACCTGCGGCTGCCGCTCGACGAGGTGCTCTCCCGCACCGAGCGCGCGCTCCGGCAGATGGGCCTGTGGGACCGACGCGGCGAGAATCCCGACCGGCTCTCGGGCGGCGGCAAGCAGCGGCTGGCGATCGCGAGCGCCCTGGCGATGGGCTCCGATCTGCTCGTCCTCGACGAGCCGACCGCCAATCTCGACCCCGCCGGCATCGACGATGTGTACGACGCGCTCCGCGAGGTCGTGGCCGACGGCCGCTCGATCCTGCTCGTGGAGCACAACCTCGACGCGGCCGTGGGCATCACCGATCGCGTTGTGGTGCTCGACGCGGAGGGCCGCACCGTCGCCATCGGTGACGTCGACAGCATCCTCCGTGAGCGTGCCCACGAACTGCACGAACTGGGGGTCTGGCTGCCGGTGTCGACGATGGCGGCGCTGGCCCTCCGGCGCCGCGGGTGGCAGATCGAGCGGATGCCGCTCACCCCCGCCGAGCTCCGGGCGACCCTCGAGGCGATCGAGGCTCCCGCCGACGAGGGCGCCCGCCCGTTTCGGGTCGCCGCGCAGCGGCGCGGCGACGAGCGCGCACCCGTCATCGAGGTCACCGGCCTCACGCTCCGCCGCGGTCGCCGCGAGGTGCTCCACGACGTCGACCTGCGCATCACGGCGGGCGAGTTCGTCGCGGTGGTGGGGGCGAACGGCGCCGGCAAGACGAGCCTGCTGCAGGCGATGGCGGGGGTCATCGCGCCGCCGCGCGGCACGGTGACCGTCGCCGGCACGGATGCCGCGCGCACGCCCCTCCGCGACCTGTCGCGCCGCATCGGGTTCGTCTTCCAGAACCCCGAGCACCAGTTCATCGCCCACACGGTCTTCGACGAGCTCGCCCACGGGCTCCGCGGCCGGGGGCTGTCGGACGACGAGATCCACGACCGGACGATGGCGGTGCTCGGGCGGTTCGGGCTGGAGTCGAAGGCGGCGGTGCACCCGTTCCTGCTGTCGGGTGGCCAGAAGCGGCGGCTGTCGGTGGGCACGGCGCTCGTCGCCGGGGCGCCGATCCTCGCGCTCGACGAGCCGACGTTCGGGCAGGACCGCGCCCGCGCCGATGAGCTGCTGCGCCTGCTCGCGGAGCTCAACGCGAGCGGCACGACGATCCTCGTGGTCACCCACGACATGCAGCTCGTCACCGAGTACGCGACGCGCACGATCGTCGTGGACGCCGGGCGCATCGTCGCCGACGCCGCCACCGCCGATGTCTTCGCCGACGCCGACCTCCTGCGCCGGGCGGGCCTCCGCACCCCGCCTCTCGTCACCGCGCTGAAGGGCATGACGCGGCATCCGTCGCTCGCCGGGGCGACGAGACTGGCCGATCTCGACGGAGCCGGGGCATGAGCGTGGCCGCCGATCCGTACGCGGCCGCCGTTCCCACGCGGAGATTCCTGCCCGCGCTGAGTCCGCTCGCCAAGCTCGCCGGCCCCCTGCCCGCGATGCTCCTGCTCATCTTCACCCGCGATCTCGCCACCCCGCTCGCGTTCGTGGCGCTCGCCTACCTCCTCGTCCTCGCCGGCGCCCCGCTGACCCGCCTCGTCGTGCTCCTCCTGTTCGCGGCCATACCCGTCGGCGCCGCGGTGATCGGCGTCGCACTCTCGCTCTGGGCCGACCCCGCCCGGGTCGACCAGTCGGTCTCACTGCTGACGATCGGCGACTGGACGCTCTACGGCGGGGCCCTGCTGATCGGTCTGGCCACCGGTGTCCGCCTCGCCGCGATCCTCGCTCTCGGCCTCATCGCCGGTCTCACCTCGACCGGCGCCGATCTGGTGCGCGCGATGGTGCAGCAGCTCAGGGTGCCGTACCGCATCGGCTACACCGCCCTCGCCGCCTTCCGCTTCGTTCCGCGCTTCGGGTACGAGCTCGAGGTCATCCGTCAGGCGCATCGGGTGCGCGGCGCGCACGTGGGTCGCGGTCCGTTCGCGGCGATCGCCCGCTGGTGGGGCTACATCGTTCCCCTCCTCGCGGGCGCGATCCGTCACGCCGAGCGGGTCGCCCTGGCGATGGACGCCCGCGCGTTCGGCGCGCACCCCGACCGCACCGAACGCCACCTCGTGCCGTGGCGGCGGCGCGACACCGTCTTCACCCTGACGTTCTGGGCGATCTCCGCCGGCATCCTCGTCGCCTCCTTCCCCTGGACCCTCCCGTGATCGCCGGGGTAGACCCGGCTCTCAGAAAGGACCCGTCATGGCCCGCGCCAGCGCACTCGTGAAGCCCGAGGTGCAGGAGCTCCTGCACCTGACCGTCCTCCGCACCGAACGCCTCGCCCCGCACTGGATGCGGATCACGTTCGGCGGCGGCGAGATCGACCGCTTCGTGTTCCGCGGCTACGACCAGTGGTTCCGGCTCTTCCTGCCCGTCGGCGGCGAAGAGGGGCTCGACCGGCTTCCGGCGAAGGCCAACAGGATGCTCGGCTACCTGCGGTTCCTGCGCATCCCCGAGGGCGTGCGCCCGGTCATGCGCAACTACACCGTGCGGGCGTACCGCGCGGCATCCGCCGGCCGGGGAGCCGAGATCGACGTCGACTTCGTGCTGCACGGTTCGGGCGAGCACGCCGGTCCCGCCTCGGGGTGGGCCGAACGCGCGACGCCCGGCGAGAGCGTCGTGATCATCGACGAGGGCCTGGGCTTCAACCCCGAGCGCGGCGTCGACCGGGTGGTGCTCGTCGCCGACGAGACGGGAGCGCCCGCCGTCGCGGGCATCTGCGCCTCGCTCCCGTCCTCGGCGACCGGCGTCGCGCTGATCGAGGTGCCGAGCGAAGACGACGTGCTGCCCGTCACCGCGCCGGCCGGCGTCGAGGTGCGGTGGCTCGTCCGGAGTGCGGATGCCGCGCCGGGTTCGCTCGCTCTCGCCGCTCTCGAGCAGCTCCCGCCGTCGCCGGGCGCGCACCACTTCATCGTCGGCGAGCAGGGCCTCCCGACCTCCGCGCGTCGCCACCTGGTCGCGCAGGGCGTCGACAAGGCGTCGATCAGCTTCATCGGGTACTGGCGCACCGACCGCACCGCGACCGGCGGCCGCGTGTCCGCGGAGAAGGCGGGACGCTGAGCATGGGCAGGGTCACGACCGCGTTCCTTCTGACGTGCGCGGCGATCGGCGTCGCGTCGGGCATCGTGCTGGCCTTCGGGTGGTGGATCTCGCTCGGCCTGTTCGCGACGGTCCCCTTCGCGAGCGTCGCTGTCTCGGGGCTCTGGCTCATGCCGGCCGTCATCGCGCTGCGGCTCCTGAACCGACCCTTCGCGGGACTCCTGGTCGGGGTGATCTCCGGACTGGTCCTCGCCCCCTTCTGGACCATTTACGCCGTCGGGACGACAGTCTTCTGGTCGATCTTCCCCGAGCTGCCGTTCCTGGTGAGCCTCTACCGACGGTGGTCGACGTGGCTCCATTACGTCGGCGCCGTGATCGCCGGTGTCGCCTACCCCTTCCTCGCGGCGCAGTCGTTCGATCTGTGGTCGATGACGCCGATCGTGCTCGTGCTGTTCGTGCTCCTCTGCGCGGTGAGCTGCGTCGTCGGAACGTGGGCCGGCATCCTCATCGCCGACCGTCTCCGCGCGGCGGGCGTGGCACGCCTGGCCCGGCGGCGCACGCCCGAGGCCGCCTGAGCGAGCGGCCTTCTCAGCGCGTTGCTCCGGCAGCCACCGCCCGCAGGAGCGCATGCGGATGCGCGAGCAGCGAGCGCGACGCCTCGTCGGCTCGGAGGCGGGTCAACACGATCTGCGCGGCCTCGACCGAGCGCTCCCAGTACCGCCAGAGGTGATGCATGTCGAGGTCGAACGAGGCCGGCTCGCCGTCCCTCGTCACGATGCGCACCGATCCTGTGGCCGCCCTGATCCCCGGGTCGTCCTGGACGACGAGCGACATCGCGGTCCAGGCGACGAAGGAGACGAGACCGGGGAACCTGAATCGCGTCGTCGGAAAGACGAGCTCGAGATCGACGACATCCCGCCAGGCGATGCGTCCCTGCACCTGCGTCTCGCGGCGGTACACGATCTCGTCCGGGTTCAGCTGCAGATGGAGCCGCGAGGGATCGCCGACCACCACGCGGCCGGACACGACGTGGAGCGGCCCGAATCTCGTCGTCCACCTCATCCCCCTATTAGCGCACGAACGCCCGTGGTCGTCCCTCATCGGGGGCCATGACGAGGCGTCCGAACGCCCGAGAATGACCCTCGTGCGCGTGCGAGACCCGGTGCTAGGGTGAGGCAACTTTCCCGCGCCGCCGGGCGCTGAACAGCCCCGGCACACCCGAGATGCGGGGATCGGATGCTGCTTTCGCAGGAGGCCCGCGTGACGACGACGCCCGTTCATCTCACCCGTCAGGATGGAAAGGGCCTGGCGACGGGCACCCTCGGCCTTTGGGGATCGACCGTCATCGGTCTGGCTTCCACGGCGCCGGTCTACTCCCTCGTGGCCACGCTCGGCTACGTCGTGCTCGCCGTCGGTGCGCAGGCGCCGATCGCGTTCATCATCGCCTTCGTGCCGATGCTGCTGATCGCCTTCGCGTACCGGGAGCTCAACAACGCCGTGCCCGACTGCGGCACGACCTTCACCTGGGCGACGAAGGCGTTCGGCCCCTGGGTCGGCTGGATGGGCGGCTGGGGCGTGGCGGTCGCCGGCATGATCGTGCTGGCCAACCTCGCCCAGATCGCCTCCGTCTACTTCTGGGCTCTGCTCGGCCAGGAGTTCGCCGAGCCGAACGACTGGCGGATCGTCGTCGTGGCCGTCGTGTTCATCGCCGCGATGACCTGGGTGTCGTGGCGAGGCGTCGAGATCGGCGAGCGCATCCAGAACGTGCTGCTCGGCATCCAGTATCTGGCTCTCGTCATCTTCGTGATCGCCGCGCTCACGCAGTTCTTCTCGGGCACGGCCCCGAACCCGACGCCCTTCGACTGGGAGTGGCTCAACCCGTTCGCGTTTGGCGACTGGGGCGGGTTCGTCGAGGCCATCCTGCTGGCCCTCTTCATCTACTGGGGATGGGACACCTGCCTCGCGCTGAACGAGGAGACCCGCGACCCGAAGCGCATCCCCGGGCTCGCCGCCCTGCTCACCTGCGTGCTGCTTCTGGTCACCTACGTCACCGTCACGATCGCGGCGATGATGTACGCCGGCATCGGCGAGAGCGGCGTCGGACTCGGCAACGAGGAGAACGCCGACGACTTCTTCCTCGGCATCCGCGACGGCCTGCTCGGCCCGTGGGGATGGCTGCTCGTGGTCGCCGTACTCATCTCGGCGGTGTCCTCGACGCAGACGACGATCCTCCCGACCGCGCGCGGCACGCTCGCCATGGGCGTCTAC
The DNA here is from genome assembly GCF_045066555.1 of Microbacterium sp. Ld4. Classification (NCBI taxonomy): domain Bacteria; kingdom Bacillati; phylum Actinomycetota; class Actinomycetes; order Micrococcales; family Microbacteriaceae; genus Microbacterium; species Microbacterium sp. Ld4. The sequence continues at coordinate 44,955 of NZ_JBISHE010000013.1, forward strand.
CGGGCTCTTCCCGCGAAGTTCAAGGACGTGCACCCCCGGTACAAGACGCCGTCGTTCTCGACGCTCGTCATGGGCGTCGTCGCGACCGTCTACTACGTGGTGATGACGTCGATCAGCGATGCGATCCTGCAGGACACGATCCTCTCGCTCGGGCTCGCCATCGCGTTCTACTACGCGATCACCGGGTATGCGTGCGTCTGGTTCTTCCGCGCCGACCTGTTCCGCTCGGCTCGCGACTTCGTCTACAAGGGCCTGCTGCCGCTTCTCGGCGCCCTGATGCTGACGTACGCGTTCGTGCAGTCGGCCATCGACATGCTCGACCCCGAATACGGCTACTCCGGAACCCTGCTCGGCGTCGGGTCGACCTTCGTCGTCGGCATCGGCGCCCTGGCCGTCGGCGTGGTGCTGATGGTGATCTGGTTCACCTTCCCCCGGGCCAAGCGCTTCTTCCGCGGCGAGAGCCTCAACCGCGAGACCCCGGTCCTCGTCCCCGACGACACGAGCCGCCTTCCCCGCTCGATCGACGGCGGCATCTGACCGCCCGAAAGGAACCCCTCCATGCGCATCCTCATCATCGGCGCCGGCGGTGTCGGCAGTGCCGCCGCGCGCATCCTCCGCCGCCGTGACTTCTTCGAGGCCGTCACGATCGCCGACTACGACCCCGCCCGCCCGGCGGCTCTCGTCGCCGAGCTCGGCGACGACAGGTTCGCGGCCGCGCAGGTCGACGCCTCGAGCGCCGATTCCGTGGCATCCCTCATCCGCGAGCACGCGTCGACGCACGTCCTCAACGCGGTCGACCCGCGCTTCGTCATGCCGATCTTCGACGGCGCGTTCGCCGCCGAGGCGATGTACCTCGACATGGCGATGAGCCTGTCGATGCGGCATCCGGAGCACCCGTACGAGAAGACGGGGGTCAAGCTCGGCGATGAGCAGTTCGCGAAGGAGCAGGAGTGGACGGATGCCGGCCGGCTCGCGCTCGTCGGCATCGGCGTCGAACCTGGCCTGTCGGACGTCTTCGCCCGGTACGCGGAGGACGAGCTGTTCAGTGAGATCGACGAGCTCGGCGTCCGCGACGGGGCGAACCTGGTCGTCGACGGCTACGACTTCGCCCCGTCGTTCTCGATCTGGACGACGATCGAGGAGTGCCTGAACCCTCCCGTCGTCTACGAGGAGGGCCGGGGCTGGTACACGACCGAGCCGTTCAGCGAGCCCGAGGTGTTCGACTTCCCGGAGGGCATCGGCCCGGTCGAGTGCGTGAACGTCGAGCACGAGGAAGTGCTGCTCATGCCGCGGTGGACGAAGGCCAAGCGGGTCACCTTCAAGTACGGCCTCGGCGACGAGTTCATTGAGGTGCTGAAGGTCCTCCACAAGCTCGGGCTCGACAAGACCGAGAAACTGACGGTGAAGGGCGTCGAGGTCTCGCCCCGCGACGTCGTCGCCGCGGCGCTCCCCGACCCCGCGACGCTCGGCGACAAGATGAGCGGCAAGACGTGCGCCGGCGTCTGGGTGACCGGCACCGGTAAGGACGGCCGGCCGCGGTCGACGTACCTCTACCACGTGGCCGACAACGAGCAGACGATGCGGGAGGACAACTCCCAGGCCGTCGTCTGGCAGACGGCCATCAACCCCGTCATCGCCCTCGAGCTGCTCGCCCGGGGCACGTGGTCGGGCACGGGGGTGAAGGGGCCGGAGGCGTTCGACGCGAAGCCCTTCCTCGACCTGCTCGCGGCGCCGCAGCCCGAGGGTTACGGCTCGCCGTGGGGCATGCGGGAGCAGCCGCATCCCGTTCCGTCCGAAGGCTGATCCGGAGGGCGACTCAGCGCCGGTACGTCGTGAGAGCGCGGTCGCGGGAGACCTCTGCGGTGAGGCCTGCCGCCTCGAGCAGGCCGACCGTCCGTCGGGACAGCGGGGGCAGGGCGGGGTTGCGAGTGAGTCCCGTCAGCAGCGTGCGATGCGCCGCGGCGGTGCGGACCTCGAGGCGCGCGTACTCGCCGCGCTCGCGCCAGCGGAGCATCTCGATGTCGCGGTAAGCGAACCGCTCCTCGTGGGCTTCCGATGCGAGGCGGACCTCGCCGGCGCCGAACGTGATCGTGTACTCCCCCGACCTGCGACGGAAGGCCGCCCGCAGGCACAGGTACGCCAGACCGGCGAAAGGGAGGGCGACCACGACGACGAGGGCGCGCGGCCCGAACCGCGCCACGACGTCGGAGAAGCCGATCACGACGGCGACGACGGGAACGGCAGTGGCCACGATCGCGAGGACGATCAGGCCGGCCAGGCTCCGAATCGACATCGGCACCGCCCGGACGTCCAGTCCGGCACCGCCGGTCGGTCGAGCGCGCCATTCGAGAGTCGGCTGCTCCTGCGGGAGGCGCCGCCGGCCGGTGGGGGCGCGACCGAGGGAGCGACCCAGAAGGGCGATCCAGATCCAGGCGGCTGCCGGGGCCGCCGCGATACCGCCCGCGACGACGGCCGCTCGCAGGAGCGGGTCACCCGGCGGTTCTCCCCATGAGCCGACGCCGGCGAGCACGATCGCCGCCGAGATCGCGACGAGGACATGAACCACGAGGCCCGCCACGCCGAGACGCCCGACCGCGTCGACGAAGGCCGCGCTGATCGCCCAGCCTCCGAGGACGGCCGCGAGGATCGACCAGATGTCCAGGTCGGACGTGGCCAGCATCATCACCGCGGCGAGGGCGAGAAGCAGAAGCCCCACCGCGAACGCCATCGACGGGAACACCCACGATCGACGGTCGGCGACGGCATCCCTCACGAAGCTCGATCGTACGGGGCAGGCGCGACGATGGCGGTCACTGCATAATGGCGGAGTGCACCCCGCCGAGAACGCCCGCCGCACCGACGTCGACTCGCTCGAGCTCGTCGGCGGTCCCGAAGCCCTGACCGTCTCGCTGCACGCGTACGACGAGAGGTGGCCCGAGCTCTACCGCGCCCACGAGGCGCGCATTCGTCGGGCGCTCGGCACGGCAGCGGTCGAGGTGCACCACATCGGGTCCACATCGGTGCCGGGCCTCGCTGCGAAGCCGATCGTCGACATCGTCGTCGCGGTGCCCGACATCACCGCCGAGGAGGACTACCTGCCGCCCCTCCTCGCCGCCGGCTACGAGCTGCGCGTGAGGGAGCCGGGACATCGGCTCGTGCGGATGCCGTCGCGCGACGTCCACGTGCACGTCTACGGGCATGGGGCCGCCGCCATCGCCGAGTACCTGCTGCTGCGCGACCACCTCCGCGCCGACGACGGCGATCGCAGGCGGTACGAGGATGTCAAGCGCGAACTGCTCGGCCGACGGTGGGACGACATGAACGACTACGCGGAGGCGAAGACGGACGTCATCACCTCGATCAAGGCCCGAGCGCGAGCCGCCCGGTGACGGCCGGCGGCGGACCGAGGCCCGCCGCCGGAGATCAGCGCTTGCCGGCGATCTGGCGCGACACGATGTCGCGCATGATCTCGTTCGTGCCGCCGTAGATGCGGTGCACGCGGGCATCGAGGAAGGCGCGGGCGATCGGATACTCCATGATGTAGCCGTACCCGCCGTGGAGCTGGACGCAGGCGTCGAGCACCTCCCATTCGCGCTCCGTGGCCCAGAACTTGACCTGCGCGGCATCCTCCGCCGAGAGTTTGCTCTCGCCGTAGAGCGCGATCGCACGGTCGATGTAGGCCCACATGACGTCGACCGTCGTGACGAGGTCGGCCATCGTGAAGCGCGTGTTCTGGAAATCGATGATCCGCTGACCGAAGGCCTCGCGGTCCTTCGTGTAGGCGATCGTCCACTCGACGCCGGCCTGTGCGGCTGCGGCACCCGCGACACCGATCGACAGGCGCTCGAGCGGCAGGTTCATCATGAGCTGGATGAAGCCCTTGCCCTCCTGACCGCCGATGAGGTTCGCGTCGGGGACGAAGACATCGGTGAAGCTGAGCTCAGCGGTGTCGTGACCCTGAAAGCCCATCTTGTGCAGCTTCTTGCCGTGATCGAACCCGGCCATACCGGCTTCGAGGAGCAGCAGCGAGAACGCGTCGGGGCGGTTGCCCTCGCCCGTCTTCACGAAGACCACGAAGATGTCGGCGGTCGCCCCCGACGAGATGAAGGTCTTCGCGCCGTTGACGACGTAGCCGCCCTCGGTCTTCTTCGCGGTCGTCTTGATGCCGCGCAGGTCGCTGCCCGCGCCGGGCTCGGTCATCGCGAGCGCGCCGAGGATCTCCCCCGTCGCCATACGCGGCAGCCAGGTCTGCTTCTGCTCCTGCGTGCCCATGTGCACGAGGTACGGCACGGCGAGGTCGTCCTGGATCCCGAACGCGCCCGCGAGCGAACCTGCGCCGGCGCGGATCACCTCTTCGTTGACGATCGTGCGGAACCGGTAGTCCTGCAGCATGCCCGCGCCGCCGAACTCCTCCGGCACCGACAGCCCGATGACGCCCGCGTCGCCGGCGGCACGCATCGTCGCTCGGTCGACTTCGCCGTCGGCATCCCACTGCTCGCGCTTCTCGTTCGTGACGTAGCGCTTGATGAACTCCTTGACGACGTCGCGGAACGCCTCGTGGTCCTCGTCGTAGATGTTCCGCTCCATGCGCGGACCCCCTTCGTGTCGGCGCGACGCTGCGCTCGTGGGCAGCATCGCCGCTGTCCACTGTACGCAGGGGGTGGGATCGGATGCCACTACGTGCGCGACTGAGTCCCGCGGCCGTCAGGTGTAGTCGGGGGCGTCGTCGAGACCGAAGAACTCCTCGAGCGTCTCGTAGCCGCCCTGGTGGTAGGCGGCCGCGAGCTCCTCGCCGAGGTAGCGGAGATGCCACGGTTCGGGAGAGTAGCCCGTGGTCGGCGTGCGCCCCGATTCGTATCGCACGATGAATCCGAAGCGCCAGGCGTTGTCGACGATCCAGTCCGATTGCGGCGTTCCACCGAACCCGTCGTGGTCGCCGCATCCGCCGCCGTCGCACGCGACGACGTCGACGGCGAGCCCGGTCTGGTGCTCGCTGTGGCCGGGGCGCGCGCTTCGGAGGTCGGCGGCAGCCTGCCCGCGGTTGGCGACGTGCCGCTGGTAGGTCTCCACCTGGAACGCGTACGGACGGAACCCGCTGCTGACCGCGACGGTGCCCGCGCCGGCATCCGTCACTGCCGCCGAGAGCTCGTCGAGAGCGGATGCCGTGCGCTGCAGCAGATACCCGCCGGCGACGATGCGGGTGGATTCGGGGCGCCCCTGCGGCGTCGGCCAGTATTCGAGAGGCTCGAGCGCGTTGCGCTTGTTGACGACGACCCACAGTCGGCTGGCGTCATGCAGATCGATGCACGGCGCACCGTCCGATGCGACCGCGTCGCGGAACGCCGCACCGCCGCCGAAGGCGGTGATGACATCGTCGTCGCTGCCCGCACTCAGTGCGTCGACGACCGCGGGCGCCGCACACGTGCCTGCCTCGACGCCCGATGCGGCGGAATCGGCGGCGGCAGGCGCGCTCGCGGCGGCGGGGGCCTGCTCCGCCACGGCGGCCGGATCGTCCCCGGCCACGAGATGCGAGACGAACGACGACACGGCGTAGACGACGCCGATCGTCAGGGCGAGCAGCACGAGGGCGCGGCGGCGGCGGCGAGCGCGGAGCCGGGCCCGCCGCCGGGAGGCGGACGGCAGCGGCTCACTCATGTCTCCATCCTGTCGGCTGTGCGGCGCACATCCGCGAGCGCAACGCCTACAAGGCCCGGTCCGTCCGCCGCCCCCGGCACCCGAACCGTACGCCGTCTACGACGCGAGGCGCGGCGGCCTCGGCCAGGGACGCGACCCGCGTGCGGCCAGGATGACGACGGCGACCGAACCCAGGATGAGCGCGATCCCCCCGACCTGGAGTGCCGAAAGCGTCTCGCCGGCGACCGCGGCACCGAGCGCCAGCGCGACGATCGGGCTGAGGAGACCGAGGAAGGCCGGAACGCGCACCGGCAACGAGGCCACACCGCGAAACCAGACGAGGTAGGCGAGCGCGGTGCCGACGAGCGAGAGGTAGGCATAGCCCACGACGGTGGGCGCGGTGATCGGCGTCGTCGGCAGGGGCTCCAGGAGGGCCGTCAGCACCGCCAGCGAAAGACCCCCGGCCACGAGCTGCCAGGCGGTCGTCGCGAGCGGCGGAAGCCCGCCGCCCCATTTCTTGGTCAGGACCGTTCCCGTCGCCATCGAGGCCGCGCCGACGACGGCGGCGACGACGCCGACCGGATCGAGGGCAGCGTCTGCCCGGAGCACGATGAGAGCGACACCGAGCGCACCCGCCAGCCCGGCACCCACCACGACGGGGCTCAGGCGGTCGGCCAGGACGGCGGCAGCGATCACTGCGACGAGCAGCGGCTGCACTCCCCCGACCACCGCGGCGATCCCACCCGGCAGCCGCTCCGCTGCGACGAAGAGACAGAAGAAGAACACCGTGATGTTCAGGGTTCCGAGCACGACGGCCTTGCCCCACCACGCACCGGTCGGCAACCGGCGCGCGAGAACCAGCAGGACCAGCCCGGCCGGAAGAGCCCGGAGCGTCGCCGTCAGGAGCGGGTGACCGGGCGGCAGCAGGGCGGTCGCCGTGAGGTAGGTCGTGCCCCACAGCGCGGGGGCCAGGGCCGTGAGTGCGATGAGACCGGATCTTTTGCTAAGCACTTAGCCAATATACCTAAGTCCTTAGCAGTATGCTCGGTGCATGGACCACGTCGACGGCATCCTCGAGCAATGGCAGCGTGAACGCCCCGGGCTCGACACCTCACCCATGGCCGTCATCGGGCGCCTCGCCCGTGCGACGGCCCACGTCGAGGCCCAGCTCGCGGCGAACTACGCACGACACGGCATCGACGCCGCCACCTTCGACGTGCTCGCGACACTCGTGCGCCAGGGAGCCCCGCACGAACTGAGCCCCGCTCGCCTCGCCGCCGACGCGATGATCACGACCAGCGCCGTCGCCCAACGCCTCAACCGACTCGAGGCTCAGGGCTACCTCACGCGGCACCCCGATCCCGCCGACGGTCGAGCCAAGCTCGTCCGCCTCACTCGGGAAGGGCGCGAGGTCGTCGACCGCGTGCTGCCCGACCACCTCGCGACCGAGGCTGCGCTCCTGGATCGACTCAGTGTCGAGCAGCAGAAGACGCTCGCCGCGCTGCTCGCCGCCCTGACGCCGGAGATGCGCTCCCCTGAGAACTCTGTTCGAGGTATGGCCGACACGGCTTGACTGTGCATCGTTGTTATGTTCGACTGTGGTCATGCGGTGGCAAGGGCAAGGGATCTCGTCGGTCGACGACGCCGCCCTGCCGGGACTGGAGTCGACGAGCGGACTCCTCCGATCGGTCTCCACGCCCGAGTTCGCCGACATGACCTTCCACGAGGTCGCCGCGAAGTCGGCTCTGAACCACGTGCCGAGCTCCTCGGCCATGCCGTTCTCGTGGACGGTCAACCCCTACCGGGGCTGCTCCCACGCCTGCACCTACTGCTTCGCCCGCAACACGCACACCTACCTCGACCTCGATGCCGGTCGCGATTTCGACTCGCAGATCGTCGTGAAGGTGAACGTCGCCGAGGTGCTCGCGAGAGAACTCGCGCGGCCCGGCTGGAACCGCGAACCGGTCGCGCTGGGCACGAACACCGACCCCTACCAGCGCGCTGAGGGTCGGTACCGGCTGATGCCCGGCATCATCGACGCCCTCGCCTCGAGCGGCACGCCGTTCTCGATCCTCACGAAAGGCACGCTGCTGCGGCGCGACCTCCCCCAGCTGACGGATGCCGCGCGGGCCGTGCCGATCCACATCGCCATGTCGATCGCGGTTCCGGACGAACCGCTTCGTCAGCTGCTCGAGCCGGGAGCGCCGTCGTTCCAGGCGCGACTGGACACGGTTCGCGCCGCCGTGGATGCGGGTTTCTCGGTGACGGTCTTCCTCATGCCCATCGTCCCCCACCTCACCGATTCGGTGGCCGTCCTGGACGATGCGATCGCCCGCATCGCGGCATCCGGCGCACGACGCGTCGTGTTCGGGGCGCTGCATCTGCGCCCCGGGGCGAAGGAGTGGTTCTTCGCCTGGCTGCAGCGGGAGCAACCCGACCTCATCCCGGCGTACCGCGGCATGTATCCGGGCGTCTCCGTCACGGCGCCCGCCGGATACAGGAAGTGGCTGTCGGCGCGCGTGCGCCCCCTGCTTCGCGCACACGACGTGCACGGCCGACTCGAAGAAGAGGCGGCGCCCGCCCGGAGCGCCGGCCCCGGGCCGGTGATGAAGACGGCGAGCCGGGAGCAGGCCGCGGCGATGCTCTTCTGAGCGATCAGTCGTCGGGGATGAGCCGCTTGCCGGTGACGGCGGTGCTCTCGCGGGAGTAGCCCTGTGAGGCGTAGAAGTCGAAGACGGCGTCGTTGCCCGTCCGGACCATCAGCATGACCTTCGGGCAGCCGAGCGCGATCAGGCGCGCCTCGGCCTCGGCCACCAGCATCCGGCCGATGCCCTCGCCCCGGCGGCGCGGATCGGTCGCGAGGTAGTAGAGCCACCCGCGGTGTCCGTCGTAACCGGCCATGACCGAGCCGACGACGGCGCCCTCGTCGTCTGCGACGAGAAGGAGCTCCGGCCAGACGGCCCGCGCACGGTCGATGTCGCGACGGGGATCGTTCCACGGCCGCGTCAGCCCAGCGGCATCCCACAGCGCGATGACCTGATCGACGTCGCCGTCGTGGAGGGGGCGGAGGGCGACGGTCACCCGACCACCCTAACGAGACCGCGAAGAGCCTATAGTTCGAGCAGGGGAAGATCACCGAGCTTGGGGAGAGCGGATGATCGATCACATCGTCGTGGTCGGAGCAGGCATCGTCGGATTGGCCACCGCGCACGAACTCGTGTCGCGCGGCCACCGGGTGACCGTGCTCGAGAAGGAAGCTCGGGTCGCCGAGCACCAGACCGGCAACAACTCCGGGGTCATCCACTCCGGGCTCTACTACCCGCCGGGCAGCCTCAAGGCGCGCTACGCCGCCGCGGGTGCGACGTCGATGCGAGCGTTCGCCGCCGAGCACGGCGTCACCGTCGACATCTGCGGCAAGCTCGTCGTCGCGACGGATGCCGCTCAGCTCGGCCGCCTGAACGCGCTGCACGAGCGCGGGCTCGCGAACGGGGTGCCGTGCCGGGTCATCAGCCCCGAAGAGGCGCACGAGTACGAGCCGCACGTCCGCGCCGTGGCCGCACTCCGCGTCGAATCGACCGGGATCGTCGACTACCGCGGCGTGTGCGACGTGCTCCGCCGCCTCATCGAGGAGGGCGGCGGCGAGGTGCGGTTCGGGCAGGAGGTCACCGCGATCAGCGACTCCGGGTCGGGCGTGGTCGTGTCGACCTCGACCGGTGAAGTGGTGGGCGACCGACTCGTGAACTGCGCCGGGCTCCACAGCGACCGGATCGCCCGACTCGCCGGGATGAGGCCGGAGGTGCGGATCGTGCCGTTCCGCGGTGAGTACTTCACACTGACCCCGGATGCCGAGCATCTCGTCCGCGGGCTGGTGTACCCCGTGCCGGACCCGGGCTTCCCGTTCTTGGGGGTGCACTTCACCCGCATGTTCGACGGATCGGTGCACGCGGGCCCGAACGCGGTGTTCGCTCTGGCCCGGGAGGGCTACTCCTGGGGCCGGATCAGTCCGCGCGACGTGATCGACAGCGCGATGTGGCCCGGACTCTGGCGGCTCGGACGCCGGTTCTGGCGCACCGGCATCGACGAGACGCGGCGCTCACTGTCGAAACGAGGGTTCACCGCGAGCCTGCAGGAGCTCATCCCCGAGATCGGAGCCGAGCATCTGACGCCGGCGCATGCGGGCGTCAGGGCGCAGGCGGTCCGCCGTGACGGCACGATGGTCGAGGACTTCCACATCGAGCGCACGGCGCGGCAGGTGCACGTCCTCAACGCCCCGTCACCCGCGGCGACCGCCGCGTTCGAGATCGGGCGATCGATCGCGGACGAGCTTGCCGCGGCATCCCGCTGACACGCACGAGGCCCCCGCACCGAAAGGGGCGAGGGCCTCGGCGATGCGGGATCAGGCGTCGACGTTCGCGGCCTGGCGACCGCTGATCTCCTCGAGCACGTCGTCGCCGACGCGCGCCTCGTCGAACGGGGCGTCGATCTCGGCGCGCTCGAGCATCTCGGTCATCCGACGACGGCGCTGACGCGGGATCAGCGTGACGACGGTGCCCGAGCGTCCCGCGCGACCGGTGCGGCCGGAGCGGTGCGTGTACGTCTTGTACTCGTCGGGCGCATCGGCCTGGATGACGAGGTCGATGTCGTCGACATGGATGCCACGGGCAGCCACATCGGTCGCGACCAGCACGTTGACCTTGCCGTCGGTGAGACGCTGCAGGTTGCGCGTGCGCTTGGCCTGGTTCAGGTCGCCGTGCAGGGCGACGGCGGCGATGCCGGCGTCGGCGAACTGCTCGGCGAGCATCTCGGTGTAGGCCCGGGTACGGGCGAACACGAGCGTCTTGCCGTCGCGGTCGACGAGCGAGGTGAGGATCTCGGCCTTGTCACGGTGGTCGATGACGAGCACGCGGTGGTCGATGGTGCCGGTGTCCTGCGTCTCGCCGGCCACCTCGTAGACGGCCGGGTCGACCAGGAACTCGTCGACCAGCGCCGCGACCTCACGGTCGAGCGTCGCCGAGAAGAGGAGCTTCTGAGCGCCGTCCTTGACGAGGCGGAGGATGCGCTGCATCGGCTCGAGGAAGCCGAGCTCGCTCATGTGGTCGGCCTCGTCGAGGACGACGATGTCGATCTCGGAGAGGTCGAGCTTGCCCTGGTTCTGGAGGTCTTCGATGCGACCCGGGGTGCCGATGATGATGTCGACGCCCTTCTTGAGCGCACCGACCTGGCGCGCCTGGGGCACGCCGCCGTAGATCTGCGTCGTGAACAGGCCGACGCTCCGCGCCAGCGACTGCACGGTGCGGTCGATCTGCAGTGCGAGCTCGCGAGTGGGGGCGAGGATGAGCGCCTTGGGCGATCGGCCGAAGGCGCGGCGCTGACCGGCCTGGCTCCGGAGGACGGACTCGACGAGCGGCGCACCGAAGGCGATGGTCTTGCCCGAGCCGGTGCGGCCACGGGCCAGCACGTCGCGGCCAGCGAGGATCGGACCGACCGTGGCGGCCTGGATCGGGAACGGCGAGGCCGCACCCAGCTCGGCGAGCACGTTCACGAGGTTCTGACCGAGACCGAGGTCTGCGAAGGACGACTGCTCGACCGTTCCGGCGTCGACGGCCTGCGCCTGGAGGCGCTCGTGCACGACGTCGACGTGCTGATCGTGAGCGGTCTGCTTCTTCTCCGCAGCCCAGTCGGCGCGGTTCGGGCGTTCCTCGCGGCGGGGCCGCTCATCGCGCTGGGGCCGGTCGTCACGCGTCGGACGACGGTCGTCGAACGACCGCGCGGGGCGGTCGTCGCGCTGCGGACGACGGTCGTCGAACGAACGGGCCGGCCGGTCGAACGAGCGCGCGGGGCGGTCACCATCACGCTGCGGACGACGGTCATCGAACGAACGGGCGGGACGGTCGAACGAACGCGCCGGACGATCACCATCACGCTGCGGACGACGGTCATCGAACGAACGCGCGGGACGATCGCCGTCACGCTGCGGACGACGGTCATCGAACGAACGGGCGGGGCGATCGAACGAACGCGCCGGACGGTCACCATCACGCTGCGGACGACGGTCATCGAACGAACGGGCCGGACGGTCACCATCACGCTGGGGGCGACGGTCATCGAACGAACGCGCGGGACGATCACCATCACGCTGCGGGCGACGGTCATCGAACGAACGCGCGGGACGGTCGAACGAACGGGCCGGGCGGTCACCATCACGCTGCGGGCGACGGTCATCGAACGAACGCGCGGGACGGTCGAACGAACGGGCCGGGCGGTCACCATCACGCTGCGGGCGACGGTCATCGAACGAACGCGCGGGACGGTCACCGTCACGCTGCGGGCGACGGTCATCGAACGACCGAGCCGGACGGTCACCATCACGCTGCGGGCGACGGTCATCGAAGGACCGAGCCGGACGGTCACCATCACGCTGCGGACGACGGTCGTCGAACGAACGCGCCGGACGATCGAACGAACGCGCCGGACGGTCACCATCACGCTGCGGACGACGGTCATCGAACGACCGAGCCGGACGGTCGTCACGCTGCGGACGACGGTCATCGAACGAACGCGCCGGACGATCGAACGACCGAGCAGGACGGTCATCGCCCTGACGGGGACGATCCTCGAAGCGACGGTCGCCGCGGGCCTGCGAGCGGATGCCGCGCGCCTCGTCGCGACCTGCGCGCTCCTGGGCGTTCCAGCGACCCTTGGCCGTGGCGCCCTCTTCGGCGGGGCGGTACCCGCGGTGGCTGGGGCTCTTGCTGCCGCTGGTGCCCTCGGACGCCTGTCCGGGGCGACGCTTGGCGTCCTGATACGACGTCTTCTTGCCGTAACGCGGTTCGAAGTTCTGAGCGCGGCCGCCGGCCGGCTTCTTGTTCTTGGGCATGGAGATTCCTTCTGAGTTCTCACACGAGAACAGCGCTGCGCGCACGCGCAGACATACCCGGGCTTCCATCGGCCGGGGGCCATTCCAGTTACTGGTCCGAAGCCGCGGATCGGGCTTCGAGAATCGGCCCCGAGGACTCACACAGAATGCCCGTGCACAGCACGGTGTCCTCCGCCGACCCACCCACGATACCCGACGCCCCTGAGAAGTCGCCGGGCCGCCGCCGATACGCTGTCGGCATGGCCGCCGATCCCACCGGAACCCGTTTCTCGATCCGCTCCTCGTCCGTGTCGGCCGAGATCACCGAAGTGGGCGCCGCGCTGCGAGCGCTCCGCGTCGGGGGCGTCGACCTCGTGCCGGGTTACCCCGATGGCAGCCCGACGCCGGCGGCATCCGGAATCGTGCTCGTCCCCTGGCCGAACCGCATCCGCGGCGGAACGTGGAACGACGCGGGCGAGGTCCGTCAGCTCGCCATCACCGAACCGAAGTTCGGCAACGCGTCCCACGGGTTGCTCCGCTTCACCTCGTACCGCGTGATCGCGCACACGGAGTCGTCGCTCACCCTGGGCGCGGCCGTCGTTCCGCAAACCGGCTACCCGTACCACCTTCAGACGCAGGTCACCTATCGGCTGACGGATGCCGGTGTGCACGTCGGCCACGTCATCGAGAACGTCGGCGAGGGCGACGCTCCCGTCGCGCTCGGGACGCACCCGTACTTCCAGATCTCCGATGTCGCCACCGCCGACCTCGCCCTGCACCTCGACGCGGAGTCCTGGTTCCGGCTCGACGCGCAGAACATCCCGGTGGCGCAAGAACCGATCGACGCCGAACACGACCTGCGCACGGCCCGGCGGGTAGGCGATCTCGCCCTCGACGCCGCGTACGGCGACCTGAGCCGCGATGACGCGGGCCGGGTGACGGCGTCGCTCCTCGCCGCCGACGGCCGGCGACTTCGCGTCTGGGCCGGCGAGGGCTTCGACTACCTCCAGCTCTTCACGACCGACCGTTACCCCGGACACGAGGTTGCGGTCGCGATCGAGCCGATGACCGCGCCCGCCGACGCGTTCAACTCGGGGCAGAGCCTCCGTCGCCTCGCCCCCGGCGCGCAGTGGGAGCTGGAGTGGGGCGTCGAATTCGACGCCCCCGCCTCCTGACCCGCGTCAGTCCTTCGCGCCCTCGCCGTCCCGCGCGTGGTCGCCGTCTCGCGGCGCCGCGCCGTCCGGGATCTCGACGTCGGGCGACTCCTCGATCACGAGATCGGTGGTGACGGCGGCAGCGCCGGTGACGGGCGCGGATGCCTCCCGGGCCCGCAGCTCGCGACGCGACGACGCCCGCGCGGGCGTCGCGGCGGCCGCGGCCACCGGCACGCCGCCCCGCTTGGCGATCCGACGCTCCTTCGCACCCTCGACGAGGTTGTAGAGCGCCGGCAGCACGAGCAGGGTGAGCACCGTCGACGAGACGAGTCCGCCGATCACGACGATCGCGAGCGGCTGCGAGATGAAGCCGCCGTGGCCGGTGATGCCGAGCGCCATCGGGGTGAGCGCGAAGATCGTGGCCAGCGCGGTCATCAGGATCGGCCGCAGGCGTCGGGCGCCACCGGCGATCACGGCCTCGGGCGTCGTGAGGCCCTTCTCGCGGTACTGGTTGATGAGGTCGACGAGCACGATCGCGTTCGTCACGACGATGCCGACGAGCATCAGCACGCCGATCAGCGAAGCGACGCCGAGCGGCACGCCCGACACGATCTGCAGCAGGATCGCCCCCGTCGCCGCGAACGGCACCGAGACGAGCAGGAGCACCGGCTGACGGAGCGACTTGAACGTCGCGACCATCACGATGTAGACGATCAGGATCGCCGCGAGGATCGCGAGGGCGAGCTGCGCGAACGCGTCCTGCTGCTGCGTGACCACGCCGCCCACCTCGGCGCCGGCACCGTCGGGCAGGTCGAGATCGGCAAGGGCCGTGGCGACGATCGCCGACGACGCGTTCAGGTCGTCGGAGCTCGGCGTCACGGTGACCGAGGCGGTCCGCTGCCCGCGCTCGGTGGTGATCGACGACGGCCCCTCGGACTCTTCGACCGTGGCGACCTCATCGAGACGGATGAGACCGGTCGCGCTGGCGATCTCGAGCGCCCGGAGGTCGTCGATCGTCGCCGGGACGTCCTCCGCCTGCAGGTACACGGTCAGCGAGGCATCGTCGATCTCGACGGTGCCGACGTTCCGCGGCTGCATGGTGTTCGAGACGAGCCCGCCGACGGCGACCTCGGAGAGCCCGAGCGAGGCGGCCTCCTCACGGTCGACGGTTACGGAGACGAAGGGCAGGGATGCCGACAGGTTAGAGGTCACCTGATCGATGCCGCTCTCCCCCTCGAGGGCGGTGACGACCTGATCGGTGACCTCGCGCAGCACGCCCGCGTCGGGGGCCGAGATGTCGACCTCGATGTCGCTCGAGCCGAACCCACCCTGCGCGGCGGCGATGGCGATGTCGCCGGCACCGCCCAGACCGGCCACGGCGTCCTGCACATCGGTGCGGACGCGATCCTGGTCGGCGTCGGGGTCGGTGGTGATCGAGTAGGTGATGCCCGAGCCGCCTCCCGAGAAGGCGTCGCGCAGCTCCGACCCGCTCGAGCCGATCGATGTCTGCACGGTCTCGATGCCGTCGACGTCGAGGAGGACGGCCTCGACCTTCGCGGCCGCGGCGTCCTGAGTGTCGAGGCTCGCGGTGTCACCGACATTCTGGGTGACGGTGAGCGTGTTCTGCCCCGAGTCGCCGAGGAAGTTGACCTTCATCAGGGGCACCGCCGCGAGCGTTCCGCCGAGCACGACGACCGCGAGCACGAGCGTGACGGCCGAGTGGCGGAGAGTCCACCCGAGCACGGGGATGTAGCTCTTCTGGAGTCGCGACGGCGGCGCGGTGGGGTCTTCCGGGTCGACGGCGCGGCCGTTCGCGTCGAGGAGCGGCTTGCCGGGGCGGAGGAACCAGTATGCGAGCACCGGCACGATCGTCAGCGACACGAACAGCGACGCGAGCATCGCGATCGTCACCGTCAGCGCGAACGGTCGGAAGAGCTCGCCGGTCAGGTCGCCGACGAAGGCGATCGGCAGGAAGACGGCCACCGTGGTGAGCGTCGACGCGGTGATGGCGGCGGCGACCTCGCGGACGGCGAGAAGAATCGAGGCGCGCTTATCGGCATCCCCCACGTAATGGCGCTTGATGTTCTCGATCACGACGATCGAGTCGTCGACCACGCGGCCGATCGCGATCGTCAGGGCGCCGAGGGTCAGGATGTTGAGCGAGTAGCCGAACGCCTGGATCCCGACGAACGTGATGAGGACGCTGGTGGGGATCGAGATCGCCGTGACGAGCGTCGAGCGCACCGACATCAGGAAGACCAGGATGACGATGACGGCGAAGGCGAGACCGAGGAGCCCCTCCTGCGCGAGCGCTTCGATCGACTGCTCGATGAACGGCGCCTGATCGAAGACGACGGTGATCTGCGATCCGCCGCCGAGGGCGTCCTGCAGGGCCGGGATCGCCTCGGTGACCAGGTGCGAGACCTCGACCGTGTTGGCCGCGGGGAGCTTCGTGATCGAGACGGTGAGCGCCTGCTCGCCGTCGACGCGCGAGATCGACGAGACGGGGTCCTTGGCGAGCGAGACCTCGGCGACGTCGCCGACCGTGAGGGCGCCCGCCGCGGTCTGCTCGGCCGAGGTGGGCACGAGCGGGAGCGCGGTGATCTGATCGGTCGAGGTGAGCTTCGAGCCGGTCTGCACCGTCAGGGTCTGATCGCCCTCGTCGACCGTGCCGCCCGGGAAGAGGACGCCGTTCTGGTCGAGGGCGTCGGTGATGGCCTCCTGGGTGAACCCGGCGTCGGCGAGCGCCGACTGATCGGGGACGATCGTCACGCGCGCGGTCTGCCCGCCGACGATCTGCGCCGCCGCGACCCCGTCGATGTCCTCGATGTCGGGGACGACGGCCGTCTCGAGCCGGGACTGCACCTGGTCGGCGTCGTCGAAGCCGGTGACGGCGAGCGAGATGACGGGAAGGTCGTCGGTCGAGAAGGCGAGGACGCTCGTGTCGATTCCGTCGGGCAGCGAGTCGTCGATGCGGTTGATCGCCTGGAGGATCTTCTGCTCGGCGGTCGCGAGGTTCGTGCCGTAGGCGAACGACGCCTGGATGATGGAGGCGTTCGTTGTGCTCGTCGCGCTCGTGGACTCGAGGTCGGGCACCGCCTGGATGGCCTGTTCGATCGGCGAGGAGACGTCGTTGCTGACCACGTCGGGCGACGCACCCGGGTAGGTCGTGAGGATCGACAGCTGGGGCAGCTGGATCGGGGGGATGAGCTCCTGCTTCAGGTTCGTCAGCGCGAGGCCGCCGAAGATCGCCGCGACGATCGTGATCAGGGCGATGAGCGCTCGGTTCTTGAGGCTCAGGACGGCAAGGTTCGACACGTAGGCCCTTTTCCGATGCAGAAGTGTATTGGGATCGAGTATCCCATGGGGCGACTGCCGATCGGCCGCGCGAGGGCGACGGCCTACGAGGGCATGAGGCCGGCCAGCGCGAGGCCGAGCGCCGCGGCGACGACGCAGGCTGCGAACGTCCCGAGGAGATTCAGCCAGGCCCGGTCACGACGGCCCCGCTGCGCGAGACGCGCCGTGTCGACCGCCATCGTGCTGAAGGTGGTGAATCCGCCGAGCAGCCCGACCCCGACGATCGTCACCCACGCGGAATCGATCACGTCGCCGAGCCCCGTGAGCGCGCCGAGCAGGAACGACCCCGTGATGTTGACCACCAGGATGCCGGGCGGCACCGCGTCCGCCGGGGCCTTCGCCCCGACCCTGCGGTCGAGCGCGTAACGGAGCCCCGATCCGACCCCGCCCGCGATCACGAGCACCGCGAACTCGAGGCCGCTCACGCGGCATCCGCTCGTCGTCCGCCGAGCGTCAGGCCGAGAGCCGCGGCCACGACGCCGCCGGCCAGAGTGAGGGCCACGAGAGCGACTCCGACGACGGGCACGTCCGTGAACACCTGCAGCGTCTGCACCGCGAAGGCGCTGTACGTCGTGAAGCCGCCGAGCACCCCCGTGCCGGCGAAGAGGCGGAGCCCCGGGCGGCGATCGTCGAGCGCGCCGCTCAGGAGGCCGAGCGCGAACGAACCGATCACGTTGACGGCCAGCGTGAGCCCCGGCAGCGCGAGCGGATGGGCGTCTGCCGGCACCGGGAGCACGATCGCCGCGCGCGCGGCGACACCCACCGCGCCCCCGATCATCACGATCAGCAGCGCGGCCCAGAAGGGCGTTCGAGCGGATGCCACGACCCCACGCTATTGCCGCGGGAGGTCCGGAGGCCCGCACGGATCGCCGGTGGCGGGAGCCGGTCTCAGTTCAAGATGAGCTGACGGATCGCCGACTCGGGCGACAGGCTCGTGTCGAGCAGGATCCCGCGACGGTAGCGGTCGAAGACGCGGGGATCGATGTACGAGCTCCGCGCGACCGACGGGGTGTTGCCGAGCGCACCGGCGGTCGTCTTCACCGCCAGCACCTCGGCGCGTTTCAGGTCGGTCTTGGTGGCGACCGTCCCGATGCGGGCGAGGGCGTCGGCGGCGAGGATCGTCCCGCGCAGGGTGCGGAAGTCCTTGGCCGTGAAGGCTCCTCCGGTCATGGCCCGGACGTACACGTTGACGTCGCGCCCCGAGAGCGACACGCGCCGGCGACCCCGGCGATAGGCGAGGAGGGGAGAACTGGGACGACCGGCGACGAGCAGCTGCACCGCCGCGGCGAGGTCGGCGTCGTCGATCTCCATCTCCTGACGCTGCCCGCTCTTCCCGGGGAAGCGCAGGGCGACCATGCTGCCGTCGACTTCGGCGTCGCGCCTGAGCAGGGTGGTGAGGCCGCGACTCCCGTGCTTCACGAGGTAGCGCTCGGCTCCCACGCGGGGCGCGGCCTGGTCGAGCAGGCGGAAGGCCGCGGCGAGCACGCGTTCCTGGTCGATGTCCTCCCGGCGCAGCGACGTCGTCACCCTCCCGCGGGCACGCGGCAGCGCCTCTGCGAGGTCGAGCGCACGCGCGAACTTGCCCTTGTCGCGGCCGGCGGTCCACTGCGGGTGGTACCGGTACTGCAGCCGGCCGGCATCGTCGACGCCCGTGGCCTGGATGTGCCCGAGCGGATCGGATGAGATCCAGACGTCCTGCCACGCGGGCGGGAGGACCAGCGCGCGCGCCCGCTCGGCCTCGTCCCGGGGCAGCGGGTCGCCCTCGGCATCCACGTACCGAAATCCGGTGCCTGCGCGCAGGCGCCGATAGCCGACGTCCGTCCCGGGACGGACGCGTCTCAATCGCGGCACGTCAGTGCGATCGGAGCATGTCGATGAGGTCGGCCTTGCGGGCCTTGGAGTACCCGGTGAGCCCGAGCTCCTTCGCGCGGCCGCGAAGGTCGGCGACGGTCCAGTCGTCGTAATCGCCCGCCTTGCCCCCGCGCGCGCCCACGGCCCCGCGGCCGTCTCGGGCGGCGGCGTTGGAGATGCGCGCGGCCTTCTCCTTCGATGCGCCGTCGTCTCGCAGCTCCTCGTAGAGCTCCGGATTTTTCAGACTGTTCGACCCACGTCCTGCCGGCATGGTGTCACCCGCTTCCGTTCTGTTCGGGCCCCGTTCGGCCCGCGTCGGGTAACGGTATGGCACCCACCGCCGGGCCTGTCAAGGCCCCCCGTTGGCTGGGAGAACGCTGATAGTAATGACGGGACGCATACCCGCGCCGCACCTCCGCTTGGCGGCGGAAGCGGAACACACATCAAGGAGTTCCCGTGAACATCGCACTCATCATCATCATCGTCGTGGCCATCGTCCTGGCGATCGTCAGCGGCCTCGGAACGGGACTCGAGTTCCTTCTCTGGGTCGCGATCGTCGTCGGCATCATCGCCCTGATCGCCTTCTTGCTCCGGGTCCTCCGCAGCAACAAGAGCTGACCTGATCTCAGGCTGAGCGCTCGCGCTGCGACCACGGGTCGCGCGGAGCACGGACAGAGCCCCCTCCCGACAACGTCGGCGCGAGGGGGCTCTTTCTCGTCCCGGGCTCCCGGTGCGTCTTCCGCATCGAGATATATCGTGTTATCGTCCACCAACGCGATATATCTCGACTCGCGACGACCCCAAGGAGACGACATGACTCTCGAGAAATGGCTCGTTCAGCCCGGTGAGACCCGGGTCATCGACCTCGACGGCATCCACAAGCTGAAGGTGGGCCTCGTCGGCGGACAGATCGACGTCGTCGGGCACGACGAGCCCGGCGTCCGCATCGAAGTGCACGCCGTGACCGCGAAAGAACTCCGGATCGAAGCAAACGACGGCGCCATCGAGATCAACCATGCGCAGCTGCGCTGGGACAACTTCCTCGACGTCTTCCGCAACTTCGGCTCCGGCGGCCCGCAGGCCGAGATCAGCATCGCGGTGCCCCGATCGGTCGCCCTCACCCTCGGTGTCGTGAGCGCGAGCGCCCTCGTGGCCGGGCTCGAAGCCGACGCGAAGCTCAACACCGTCTCCGGCGACGTCATTGTCGACGGCCTCACGGGTGACGTCACCGCCCACACCGTGTCGGGCGATGTGCAGATCCGCGCCCTGACCGGCACCGTCGGCGCGAACTCCGTCTCGGGCGACATCACCGCCACCGGCACGATCCGCACCGCGTCGATCGACACCGTCGGCGGAGCAGCGCTCATCGACTCCACCGGTCCCGTCCAGAGCGTCTCGTTCAACACGGTCGGCGGCGGCGTCACCGTTCGGCTCGACGACCACCTGCCCACCAAGTTCGCCCTCCGCACGGTCAGCGGCGCTCTGCGCGTCGACGGCGTCGACCGCGCCGAGCGCAGCATCGGGTCGACCTACAGCGGATCGGTCGGCGAGCTCAGCGGCTCGTTCGCCGACATCCGGGCGAACACCGTGTCGGGCGACGTGACCGTCGTCCGCCGCGCCGCGCTGACCGCCGCCGACGGCGACGCCCCGACCCCCGAGGAGTGGTGACATGACCCCCGTCTTCTCCCACGGCGACCTGCGCCTCTACATCCTGAACCTCCTCGACGAGGGTCCGCGGCACGGGTACGACCTCATGCAGGCGCTGTCGGATCGCACCGGCGGAACCTATACGCCCAGCGCCGGCACCGTGTACCCGCGGCTGTCCAAACTCGAGGACGACGGACTCGTCACGAAGACCGTCGACGGCCGCAAGACGGTCTACGAGATCACGGATGCCGGTCGCGCCGAGGTGGCGGCCCGCTCGGGCGATCTCGCGGGCATCGAAGCAGGCCTCACCGACAGCGTGCGGCTCATCGCCGACGGCGTCCGCGCCGGAGTCCGCGAGGCGATGAAGAGCCTCCGCGCCGATCTGGCCGCAGCCTCCTCCTCACCGCCGCCGCCGGCGGCGGCGCCGTCCGGGCCCCCGAACGACGCCCGGACGGACGCGCGCGATCAGGTCCGCCGCGCCGACGAGCTGCTGACCGAGTTCCGGAACGATCTCCGCACCGACCTGCGCACCCACGTGGCCAAGGGCGGCGCGCTGGCGGCATCCGTCATCGACGATCTGGCCGCTGCCCTCGACGAGGCCGCCGCAGCGGTCCGCCGGGCGACGCGCGGCTGAGGATCAGCTCCCGGCGTCGGGCCACAGGTCCTCGTCGTCCGTCGCGGGTTCTCCCAGCGGGACGACGAGGATCGGGCGCGGCTGCCGGTGCGCGAGGCGCGCGGCCACCGACCCGGTGAAGAACTCACGGATCGATTCGCCGATGCCGCGCTTGCGGGTGCCCACCACGATGAGGCGTGCCTCGGTCTTGTCCGCGACGTCCTTGAGGGCGATCGCCGGGTCGCCGATGAGCAGATCGAGCGTCCACGAGACCTCGATGCCCTCGAGAGCGCGGCCGATCTCGTGGCGCAGCTGCGCCTCGAGGGCGTCGCTCGGCGCCGCATCGAGATTGATGGGAGCCGTGTGGACGAAGCCGTCGGGGTCCTCATACGAGACGAAGCGGGTGATGTCGACGTGCACGACCAGCAGCGCGCAGCGGTGCAGACGGGCGTAGGTCGCCGCTTCTCTGACGACACGCGCGGACTGCCCGGGAACGACCCCGACGATGACGGGACGGTGCGGGCGGCGTACGCTCTGTTCGAAGGGCGCGGCATCGGTCATGTCGATCAAGCCTTTCGTTCATCCCGGCGGGCCTTCGCCACAAGGGCGGCATGAAGGCTCCGTGATATCCTGAATGCTACTCTTCCCGGCCTCTGCCGGACTATGACTGCGTCGGGCAGCCGGACATGCCCGAAAATCGTGAGATGAGGGGGTTACGCATGGGGCGTGGCCGTCAGAAGGCGAAACACACGAAAATCGCCCGTGAACTCAAGTACGACACATTCAATGTGAATCTGTCTGCGCTGGAGCGTGAACTCGGCGCGCCTCACGATGAGCAATACGAAGACAAGTGGGCCGACCAGTACGCCGACGAGGAAGAGGGCGAGGACGACGACGACGATTCCGCGGAATCCGCGTCTCCCTCACTCGAGAAGGCCTGACGCCCGCTCCCGTCACCAGGTGCCGTAGCGCGCCTCCCACTCCTCCTCCACCGTGCGACGTCGCGAGACGACGATGCCGGCCGGAATCGCGAGCACGGCCATCGCGCCGAGCAGGATCAGCGCGCCCGTCCACGAATCGGTCGCGTCGTGGAGCAGGCCCACGCTGAGCGGCATGATCATCGTCGCTCCGTAGCCGAGGCTCTGCGTGAACGAGCTCAGCGCGACGGTCGCCTCGTGGCTGCGCGTGCGCAGGCCGATGAGCACGAGCACGATCGGGAAGAGCATCGGCGCGGTTCCGAGCAGAGCGACCCACAGCCACGGCGCCCAGGTCGGAACGAGCAGCAGCCCGATCACACCGGCGAGGCCGGCGCCGGATGCCACGAGGAACAGCGGCATCACGACACCCTTGCGTGCCACGAGAACCGGGACGACGAGCGACGCCGGCAGCCCCATCAGGGCGAACAGCGAGAGCAGTACGCCGGCGGCCTGCGGCGTGACGCCGGAGATGTCGACGAGGATCTTCGGCAGCCAGGCGAACGACGTGTAGGCGATCGTGCTCGACGCGAAGAAGGCCGCCACCATCGCCCACGGGGTGGGGAGGCGCCACATCCGTCCGAAGACGCGAGGGCTCACCCCGGCGAGGTCAACCTCCGCTTCTCCCCCGCGCGAGCGGATCGTCAGCACCAGCCAGGGGATGAGCGCCGCGAAGGCGAACACCGCCCACACGCCGAGGGAGACCCGCCACCCCGCGGCGTCCGCCAGCGGCACGGCGACCAGGGGCGGCGTGAACGTCGACATCGCCATCATGGTCGTGTACAGCGTCGTCATGAGCCCGATGCGGTCGGGCATGTACTTCTTGACCAGCGCCGGCAGCAGCACGTTGCCGAGGCCCACACCCGCGAAAATGACAGCGGATGCCGCGAGCAGACCCCACGCGTCGGCGGCGAACGCCCGGATCACCAGGCCCGCGGTGATCACGCCGAGCGACGTGATCGTCGTGCGCTCGAGACCGAAACGTCGCTCGAGCGACGCCGCCGTGAGCCCGAAGACCGCAAAGCAGAGCGGTGGCACCGTGCCGATCAGGCCGATGACGGCCGCGGGCAGCGCGAAGTCGCGGGCGATGTGGTCGTAGAGCGGCGACAGCGACGCCACCGCAGAGCGGAGCGAGAACGCCATCAGCACGATCCCGACGAGCGCGAGCGCCCGGCCCTGCCACAGCGGGCGCGACGTGGCGACGGTCATACGGAGGAGGTCACGTCAGGATTCCTGCGTGCCTTCTACCCAGGCGAGGTACTCGTCGCTCACGGTCCCGGTGACGTACCGGCCGTCGAAGCAGCTCATGTCGAGGTCCTCGACGTCGGCCGAGCCCTCGAGGATCGCCGCCTTCAGGTCGTCGACCTCCTGGTAGACCAGGTAGTCGCAGCCCAGCTCCTCCGCGATCTCGGGGATCGTGCGGTTGTAGGCGACGAGCTCGTGGCGCGAGGGCATGTTGATGCCGTAGACGTGCGGGAACCGGATGGGCGGCGCCGCCGAGGCGAACGTGACCGATTTCGCACCGGCATCCCGCGCCATCTGGATGATCTCCTTCGACGTCGTGCCGCGCACGATCGAGTCGTCGATGAGGAGCACGTTCTTGCCGGCGAACTCGGTCGACATCGCGTTGAGCTTCTGCCGGACACTCTTCTTTCGGATCGCCTGGCCGGGCATGATGAAGGTCCGGCCGATGTAGCGGTTCTTGTAGAAGCCCTCGCGGTATTCGATGCCGAGCTTGCGGGCCACCTGCATCGCCGCGGGACGCGACGAGTCGGGGATCGGCATCACGACGTCGATCGACCCCGTGGGCGTGTACTTCGCGATCGTGTCGGCGAGGCGTTCGCCCATCCGCAGCCGCGCCTCGTAGACCGAGATGCCGTTCATGACCGAGTCAGGACGCGCGAGGTACACGTACTCGAACGAGCACGGCACGAGCTGCGCCTTCGGGGCGCACTGCTTCGTGAACAGGTTGCCGTCGAGGTCGATGAAGACGGCCTCACCGGGCTCGACGTCGCGGACGACCTCGAAGCCGCCGTTCTCGAGCACGAGCGATTCCGACGCGACGGTCCATTCGTACCGCCCGTTCTCGGCGCGGCGGGTGCCGAGGATCAGAGGGCGGATGCCGAAGGGATCACGGAAGGCGAGGAGGCCGTAGCCCGCGATGAGGGCGATCGACGCGTACGATCCCTCGACCCGCTCGTGCACCCGGGTGACGGCCTCGAAGACCTGCTCGTGGTCGAGCTCGAGGCCCGAGATCACGGTCTGCAGCTCGTTCGCCAGCACGTTGACGAGCAGCTCGGTGTCGGAGCTCGTGTTGAGGTGGCGACGGTCGGTGCGGAACAGCTCCTCGGTGAGCTCACGCGTGTTGGTGAGATTGCCGTTGTGGACGAGGACGATGCCGTAGGGCGCGTTGACGTAGAACGGCTGCGCCTCTTCTTCGTTCGACGCCGTGCCCTTGGTCGCGTACCGGACGTGGCCGAGGCCGATCGTGCCGAGGAGCGAGCGCATGTCACGCGTGCGGAACGCCTCGCGCACCATGCCGCGGTTCTTCGCGATGTGGAAGATGCCGCTCGCTTCGGCGGTGGCGATGCCGGTCGAGTCCTGGCCGCGGTGCTGCAGCAGCAGGAGGGCGTCGTAGACCTCTTGGTTGGCGGGCCCCTGAGCGACCACGCCGACGATTCCGCACATTGAGGTAGCTCAGTCCGTTTCTGCGTAGGAGCCGACCAGGCGCACCGCGCCGCCATCGACCCCCTTCGCGCCCTGCTCGTAGTCACCGGTGGGAAGTGCCGAGTCCGAGACGGTTCCGACCTGCCAGGTGCGGATGCCTTCGGAAGTGAGGGTGGCCGTCGCGGCATCCGCCTGATCGGCGGAGACGACGGCGAGGAAGCCGATGCCCAGGTTCCAGGTGCCCTCGGTCTGCTCGAGTGACAGCTCGCCCAGCTCGGCGAGGACGCGGAAGACCGCCGACGGCGACCAAGTGGAGCGGTCGACGTCGACCCAGGTGCCGCGCGGGAGGACGCGGGCGAGGTTGGCCGCGATGCCGCCGCCCGTGACATGGCTCAGCGAGTGGATGCCGCCGGAGTGGGCGTCGATCGCGCGGAGCAGGGGCGACGTGTAGAGCCGGGTGGGCTCGAGGAGCTCCTCGCCCCAGGTGCGCCCGAAGTCGGCGGCGTGGTCGCCGTACCCGATGCCGGCGTTCGCGACGATGTGCCGGATCAGCGAGTAGCCGTTGGAGTGGGGGCCGCTCGAGGCGAGCGCCAGCACGACGTCGCCCGACTGCACGCGCTCGGCGCCGAGCACGCCGTCGGCCTCGACGACACCCGTCGCCGCGCCGGCGACGTCGTAGTCGTTGGGGCCCAGCAGGCCGGGGTGCTCCGCCGTCTCGCCGCCCACGAGGGCGGTGCCCGTCGCGGTGCAGCCGTCGGCGATGCCGCGCACGATGTCGGCGACGCGCTCCGGGATGACCTTGCCGGTGGCGATGTAGTCGGTCATGAACAGGGGCTTGGCGCCCACGACGACGATGTCGTCGACGACCATGCCCACGAGGTCCTGGCCGATCGTGTCGTGCTTGTCGATCGCCTGGGCGATCGCGACCTTCGTGCCGACGCCGTCGGTCGAGGTCGCGAGCAGGGGCTTCGAGTAGCCGAGCAGGGCGGAGGCGTCGAAGAGGCCGGCGAATCCGCCCACACCGCCGAGGACCTCAGGGCCCTGGGTGCGGCGAACGGCCGACTTCATCAGCTCGACGGCGAGGTCGCCCGCAGCGGTGTCGACGCCGGCAGCGGAGTAGGGATTGTTGTGGGGAGAGGATGCCACGGGATCAGCGTACCGGCTGCGCAGCCCGGCTGATCCGACACCGACGCGCGGCGGGGTCCTAGGATGGCGCCATGAGTGGGGCTGAACGGCCCGAATGGGTCGTCCGAGAGGATGCGAGCGCGGGCGTGCTCGTCGCGCTCTACCTGCGCCAGGCGCTCGGCATCCGCGCTCCCGAGGAGCTCCCGCACCTCCGCGGCGCTCCGGCGGCCGCCTCGGCCGATGACGACGCCGCCCAGCTGCTCCAGCGGCAGTGGCTCGCCTACTGGGCGCTGTCGGTCGAACCGCAGGCGCACCCGTCTCCGGTGCCGCTCGAGCTCGTCGACGGCTTCGAGACCCTCGCCGTGCTGCCGGTCGACGGCTTCGACGAGCTGCGGTCGGCCATCACCCCGTTCGCCGCCGAGGCGGTGACCTACGCGCGCCGCGCGAGCGAGCGATACGCCCTGCAGGCGCGCACCGGATCGTCGAGCAGCTACCGCGCCTACGCCAGCGCGATCGCCGAGCACGAGCGCCGCGTCGGTCGCCGGGCGCACTCGTTCGAGCTCAACGTCCAGGTTCTGCCGCTCACCCAGCGCGGGGTGTGGTGGATCGGCTCTCTGACGGTCGCGGTGACCGATGGCCTGCGCGGCGATGTGGCGTCGTTCGACCCTGCGATCCAGCCGATCATCGCCGAGCTGGCCTGAACCGGAGCGGATGCTGGGGGTCAGTCGTCGGTGTCGACGGTCTCCCGCTCGATGCGCACCGTGCGGGTGTGACGGCTCGACGCACGGTCGAACAGGAGCGCGACGCCCGCCGAGATGGCGACGCAGATCGGGATGCAGAACAGCAGCAGGAATCCGAACACCTGGGTGGTCGAGTAGGTCGCGCCCGAGCTCGACACCGCTCCCGATGAGTCGAAGGAGAAGGTGAGGATCAGCGCGAGCAGCACGCCCAGCGCCGCGCCGAGCGCGAAGAAGACGCCGAAGCGGGGGCTGCGGCGCAGTTCCGCGGATTCGACGTGCGATTCGGTGTGCTCGGCCATGTGTCCATTGTCCACCCGCGATGACAGAAGTGGGGCCTCTCCGAGAAGGCTCGCCCGTGTGCCCTCAGAGGGAGGGGTGGTCGTCCACCGACGCGGTGTTGCGGCGGCGGCGGGCGATCGATCCGAAGGCCAGCAGGGCGACGACGACCACCGCGACCGACACGACGGCGATCGGGATGCCGATCCC
This sequence comes from Microbacterium sp. Ld4, assembly GCF_045066555.1. Taxonomy (NCBI): domain Bacteria; kingdom Bacillati; phylum Actinomycetota; class Actinomycetes; order Micrococcales; family Microbacteriaceae; genus Microbacterium; species Microbacterium sp. Ld4. The sequence continues at coordinate 72,059 of NZ_JBISHE010000013.1, forward strand.
GTCGCCTCCGTCCGACGCGGCGTCACCGGTCGCGCCCGGCGACGGCGTCGTCTCGGATGCCGGGCAGTCGGCGGTGAGGTCGAGGTCGAGCGTGTCGGTGGCCGCCGCCCACGACGCCGGCGCTCCGGCCGTCCATTCGGTGGCGGCCTCGAGCGCGCGGAACGTCACGACCTCGCGGTCCTCCGAGACGGTCGCGGCGCGCAGGTCGATGGCCCCGAGGGCGGTCTGTGCGCGAAGCGCTTCGTCGCCCACCTGGACGTCGAAGAGCAGCTCGCCGTCGCCCTCCTCGATCACGAGGGTGGGGTTGCTGAGCACCGTGTCGACCCCCTCCTCATCGGCGAAGGTGAGGGTCGCCTCGAACGAGGCGCTTCCGACGGGGGCGACGGGATCGAGGATGCCCACGCCGCCCGTGAGACGGATGCCGTCCGCGTCCGCCTCCGCGCCGCCGGAGACCTCCACGTCGGCCGCGTCGGCGTGCCAGGCGAGCTCTGCGACGGAGACGGTGCACGCCGTGGTGTCGGCCGCGAGGGCGGGCGACGCCGCGCCGACTGCGGCGAGTCCTCCGACCACCAGGACCACCGCCGCGATCGCGGTGGTCGTGCGCTGCCGATTCGGCATGACGCTCCTCTCCGGAGGAGATCGTATCCGTCAGCGGAGGGGCGTGCGTCCGCCGTCTCGCTGCCGCGCCGGGACGCGCCGGGTCGCAGGAATTCCGCCGGGTCGCAGGAATCAGGGGCGGAGCGGGAGGAGCGCGATGAGGTCGGCGCGGGTGCCGGACGCCTGCACCCGGCCGGCGGTGACGGCATCGGCCCACGCGGTCTGGCCCGTGGCGAGAGCGATCCAGGTCGCGGCATCCGTCTCGATCACGTTCGGCGGTGTGCCGCGAGTGTGCCGCGGTCCTTCGACGACCTGCACGGCGCCGTACGGCGGCACGCGCACCTCCACCGAGTTGCCGGGGGCCTTCTCGGCGAGAAGCTGAAGGAGGTAGCGAACCGCCGTCCCCAGGTCGCCGCGTGCGGTGCTGCCCGCGCGGACGGCGTCAAGGGCGTCACGGCCCTCGGCCGTCAGGATCTTGCGGGGCATGAGCCCACGGTAGTCCTCGACCCGGTGGCCCGAGTGCGCCGCCGCTAGGCTGACCGCGTGAAGATCCTCGTCCTCGGTTCCGGTGCCCGCGAGCACGCCATCATCCTCGCCCTGCGCTCCGAGAACGCCGGCCACGAGCTGCTCGCCGCCCCCGGCAACGCGGGCATCGCGGCCGACGCGACGCTCGTGGGCATCGATCCCGTCGACCCGACCGCGGTCACCAACTACGCCAAGGAGCAGGCGGTCGACCTCGTCGTGATCGGCCCCGAAGCGCCCCTCGTCGCGGGTGTCGCCGACGCCCTTCGCGAGCGGGGGATCCCCGTCTTCGGCCCGGGCCGCGCCGCCGCGCAGCTCGAGGGGTCGAAGGCGTTCGCCAAGCGGATCATGGATGCCGCCAAGGTGCCCACCGGCCGCGCCGCACGAGCACGCACGGCCGACGAGGTCGTCGCCGCCCTCGACGAGTTCGGCGCACCGTACGTCGTCAAGGCCGACGGGTTGGCTGCCGGCAAGGGCGTCATCGTGACCGACGACCGCGCTGCGGCCCTCGCCCACGCCGACGGCTTCCTCCCCACCGGCGACGTCCTCATCGAGGAGTTCCTCGCCGGCCCTGAGGTGTCTCTGTTCTTCGTGTCCGACGGCGACACCGTGCGCGCGCTGTCGCCGGCGCAGGACTTCAAACGGGCCTTCGACGGCGACGCGGGCCCGAACACGGGCGGCATGGGCGCCTACTCCCCCCTTCCCTGGCTCGCCGAGCGCTTCGGCAGCGAGGCCGCGTTCGTCGCCGAGGTGACGCGGGACGTCGCCGAGCCGGTCATCCGAGAGCTGGATGCCGAGGGGACCCCCTTCATCGGTCTGCTCTACGCCGGCCTGATCCTGACCGACGACGGCATCAAGGTCATCGAGTTCAACGCCCGCTTCGGCGACCCCGAGACCCAGGTCGTCCTGGCGCGGCTGCGGAGCCCGCTCTCGCGCCTGCTCCTCGCCGCTGCGGCCGGCACTCTCGAGTCCGAGCCGGAGCCGACGTTCGCCGACGACGTCGCCGTGACGGTCGTGCTCGCGAGCGAGGGCTATCCCGATGCGCCCCTGACGGGTCGCATCGTGACGGGGCTGGATGCCGCGGCATCCGTCGAGGGAGTGCATCTCGCCCACGCCGCGACGCGCGCGGGCGGCGCCGACATGGTCGCCACCGGCGGACGCGTGCTCAGCGTCGTCGCGACGGCATCCGATTTCGGCGCGGCGCGCGAGCGGGCCTACGCCGCGCTCGCGGAGATCGGCCTCGAAGGCTCCCACTTCCGCAGCGACATCGCCGCCCGCGTCGCGGACTGACCGCAGGCGCGGAGGTCAGCTGCCGTCGGGGGTCAGCTGCCGTCCGAGGTCAGCTGCCGTCGGGGGTCAGGCGGGCCCAGGCGGTCTCGACCGCGTCGAGTTCGAATGCCGAGAGCTGCAGTGGCGCACCGGGCTCGAGCGTGAGCCCGGTCACCTCGGCCGGTCCGGCGCACTCCGCCGCGTGCCGACCGGCGGGTTCGGCGTTCGGCGTCGATCCTTCGGGCGTCACCGTGGACCACGAGATCATGAACGGAACCGGCATCCCGGTCGGGCGACAGTCGTATTCGAGGGTGTAGGTGACTCCGGGCTGCACCGCCTCGAAGATCTGCACCTCCGATGTCGGAACGCCGTCCGGCCCGTCGGCCGTGAAGACGACGCGGGAGATCTCGCCCTCGGACTCCGCGGGAACCTCGAACGGAGCGGCCACACCCTCCCAGGTGGGAGACGGCGTGGGCGCCGCCGAGGCGGAGGGCGCCGCGGACGGCGAGCCTTCCGGCTGGACCTCCGTCGTCGAGATGCACCCGGTGAGAGTGACGGCGGAGAGGCCGGCGACGGCCGCCACGACGGTGAGACGACGCGGCATGGACAGAAGCGATGCGCGGAATGTCATCATCTCAGCCTATGTCGAGGCCTTCCGTACAGTACTTTCTCCCTGAGGGGCGCGTATGAGAGCGTTCTCGAAGGGGGACGCCGATGCCGCTGTTCGAGGTGGAGCGAAGCCCGCGCGGTCGGATACGGGTCTTCCTTCGGGCGCAGCTGCCCTTCACGCTCGCGGTCGTCTACATCGCGATCATGGTGCTCATCGCCCATCCGGTCGTCCTCTCGAGCTGGGCGATGCTCGGCGGGTTCGCCGTCACGGCCGTCGCGACCGTCGCAGCCGTCGTAATCCCCTGGGAGAAATTCCCCTCGTGGTGGCTCACCTCCATCGCGGGTCTCGACATCCTCGCGGTGGCGCTGCTGCGCGCCGAGCTGCTGCCGGTGCTCCCCTCGATCACCGTGCTCGCGGTCTTCCCCATCCTCTGGCTCGCCTACGGCTTCTCCTGGTACGGCATGGTGCTCGCGGTCTTCGGGGCCGGTTTCATCACCTCGTTCCGGTTCGCCTATGTGAGCGCCTGGCCAGACACCGCACTCGAGTGGGCGAACGTCATCACCCTCCCGACCTTCATGGTCGGCGTCGCGGTGATCGTCTTCATCGCCGCGCGGCATCTGCGCAGCAACGGCCGGCGGCTCGCCGACGCCCACCTCACCCAGGCCGCCGCACTGCGCGTCGCGCAGGACACCGAGATCCTCGCCCTCAGCATCCTCAACACCGTCAACGCGGCCGTCGCCTTCTACGACAAAGACGGTCGGCTCGACGTCGCGAACGATCACGCCCGGCAGATGACCGAGCTGGTCGGCTTCCACCTCGACCGGCCGCCGTACGCCGGCGACAACGTGCTCGCCGCCGATCGCAAGAGCACCATCCCCTACGAGGACCAGATCATCCCCCGCGCACTGCGCGGCGACATGTTCGAAGATCACGTCGAGTGGCTCGGCCCGCCCGACGCTCAGATGGCGATCATCGCCTCGACGCGTCGCGTGCTCCGGGAGGACGGCGAGCTGCTCGGAACGGTGATCGTCGCCTACGACGTCACCGAGCTGGCCGATGCCATCGATGTGCGGGAGCAATTCCTCCGCACCGTCTCCCACGAGCTGCGCACCCCCATCACGAGCATCACCGGGTTCCTCGAGCTCATCGAGGACGCCGTCGATCCGGCGGACACCGAGATCCGGCGCTACATCGAGATCGTCACCCGCAAGACGAACGATCTACTCGACCGCGTGAGCGACCTGCTGGCAGCGAACGACGCGGTGAAGACCCTCGACACCGCGGACCTCGATGTCGCGGCGCTCTCCCGCCACGCGGCCGCGCAGGTCGGCGAGCTGGCCGCATCCCGCGGCGTGCGCATCGAGGTGCGCGGACCCGACGCTCTCGCCCTCCACGGTGACGGCGCACACCTCACGGCGGCGATCATCGAGCTGCTGACGAACGCGGTGAAGTTCGGAGCACCGTCGGCGACGGTCGCCCTCGAGTACGGCGCCGTGGGGGACCGCGTCCGGATCGCCGTCACGAACGTCGGTCACGGCCTCACGCACGCGGAGGAGCGGCGGATCTTCGACCGGTTCTACCGCGCACCGTACGCACGGGCGGAGGCGATCCAGGGCTTCGGTCTCGGCCTCACGAACGTGCGGGCGATCGCGGTGGCCCACGGCGGTCACACCCGCGTGGAGAGCACCCCCGGGGCGCAGACCACCTTCACGCTCGATCTCCCGCGCGATGGCGCGGAGCGGGCGCACGCCACAGAGCCGTGAGGAAGCGGCCCGGACCGCCATAATGAAGGCGTGACGGATGCCGCGACCTCCCTGCCCGGATGGACCCACACCTATTCGGGCAAGGTCCGTGATCTGTACCGGCCCGCATCCGGCGGCCCCGACGACGCCCGCGACGTCCTGCTGGTGGTGGCGAGCGACCGGGTGAGCGCGTTCGACGCGGTGCTCGAGCCGGCGATCCCCGACAAGGGCGCGCTGCTCACTGAGCTCAGCCTCTGGTGGTTCGCACAGCTCAGCGGCGGCGACGGCGGCCGGGCGATCCCGAACCACCTCGTCGACGGGATCGAGCCGCCTGCCGCGACCGCCGGCCGCGGCATGGTCGTCGCCTCCCTGACCATGCTGCCGGTGGAATGCGTCGTCCGCGGCTACCTCACCGGCACGGGCTGGGCCGAGTACGAGGCCGCGGGAACCGTGTGCGGCATCGCGCTCCCGGGGGGCCTCGGCAACGGCGACCGTCTTCCCGAGCCGATCTTCACACCCGCATACAAGGCGCCCCTCGGCGAGCACGACGAGAACATCTCGTTCGCGCAGACGGTCGAGCTGGTCGGCGCGGAGCGTGCCGCCGATCTGCGCGACACCTCGATCGAGATCTACCGCCGTGCCGCCGCGATCGCCGAGCGCAGAGGGCTGATCCTCGCCGACACGAAGTTCGAGTTCGGCACCGACGCCGATGGCGTGCTCACCCTCGCGGACGAGGTCCTGACCAGCGATTCCTCCCGGTACTGGGACGCCGCGGCGTGGCACGAGGGCGAGACGCCCGCCGCGCGCATGGCCAGCTTCGACAAGCAGATCGTCCGCGACTGGCTCGCGGCGCACTGGGACAAGACGGGCACGCCGCCGGAGCTTCCCGCCGACATCGTCTCGCGCACCGCCGCGAAGTATCGCGAACTGCTCGACCGCCTCACCGCCTGACCCCCTGTCGCTTCACCCGCATCTCGAGGAGCACCCATGCCCATCTGGACCCTGCACGGCGACGGCCGGCGCATCGCCCCCGGCGCCGTCGTCACCCCGTCGGAGCGCCTCGCGTGGGGCGGCACGATCGCCATCGGCGCGCAGCACGTGGTGGCGATGTTCGGCGCGACGTTCCTGGTGCCGATCATCACCGGCTTCCCCGTCGCCACGACGCTGCTGTTCTCCGGTCTCGGCACGCTGCTGTTCCTCCTCCTGACCCGCAACAAGCTCCCGAGCTACCTCGGCTCGTCGTTCGCCTTCCTCGCGCCGATCACCGCGGTGAACGGCGGCAACCGCCTCGAGACCCCCGCGCAGTACGGTCAGGCCCTCGTCGGCGTCTTCTTCGCGGGCGTCCTGCTCGCCCTCATCGGCTTCATCGTGCAGCGCGTCGGGTCGGCCTGGATCGAACGCCTCCTGCCGCCCGTCGTCGCCGGGGCCATCGTGGCCCTCATCGGCTTCAACCTGGCTCCGGCCGCGTGGAACAACTTCACCCTCGAGCCCATCACCGCGACCATCACGCTGTCGGCCCTCGTGCTGTTCGCGGTGCTGTTCCGAGGATTCCTCGGGCGCATCTCGATCTTCCTCGGCGTGGTCGTCGGCTACGTGGCATCCCTCTTCCTTCAGGAATGGGTCGGACGCGAGGGAGAGGTGCAGTCCGCCAAGTTCGCGCGCGTCGCCGAGCTCGCCCAGGTCGATTCGTTCGGCGACATCTTCGGCAAGTGGATCGGACTGCCGCAGTTCCACCTCCCCGCCTTCGGCGACCCCGCATCGTGGGGCTTCCTGCCGATGTTCCTGCCGGTCGTCCTCGTGCTGATCGCCGAGAACATCGGCCATGTGCGCGGCGTCGCATCGATGGCGAACGATCCGTCCCTGAACCGGCAGACCGGCAACGCGCTGTTCGCCGACGGCCTGGCGACCACGCTCGCCGGAGCGTTCGGCGGCTCGGCGACCACGACCTACGGCGAGAACATCGGTGTGATGGCCGCGACCCGCGTCTACTCCACCGCCGCTTACTGGGTGGCCGGCGGAGTCGCGATCCTGTTCGCGTTCTCGCCGCTCGTCGCCGCCGTCATCGACACGGTCCCCGCCGGCGTCATCGGCGGCGTGACGACCGCGCTCTACGGCCTCATCGGCATCATCGGCATCAAGATCTGGGTGGACAACCGCGTCGACTTCTCGCGTCCGGTCAACCAGCTCACCGCGGCCGTCGCCTTCGTCATCGCGATGGCGAACTTCACCATGACCGCCGGCAGCTTCCAGTTCGGCGGCATCGTCCTCGGCACCTTCGCCGCCCTGGTGATCTACCACGTGGGCAACGCGATCGCCCGGGCGCGCCAGACCGGCGCAGACGACGGCGGACCGATCCCGGCTGTCGGCCCGCTCGGCGGCGACCCCGAGAACTGACCGGAATAGCCCGGATGCCGCGGGGGTTCTCATTCGCATGAATGAATCCTCCGCGGCATCCGGTCTTCTCGCGGCCGACACCACGATGGGTGCGGTCACCCTGCTCGTCGGCGACCTCGACGCGATGACGCGGTTCTACCGCGACGTCGTCACGCTCGAGGTGATCTCGTCCGACCGCGACTCCGTGACGCTCGGCCGCGCGGGCACGGGCCTCATCGTCCTCCGCTCCGAGCCGGCGCTCCGGCACGCCACTCACGGGTCTGCGGGCCTGTTCCACACGGCGATCCTGTTCGAGACGCAGGCGGCCCTCGCCGGCGCCCTCGCGTCGCTGGCTCTGCACGCCCCGCACACGTTCACGGGCAGCGCCGACCACCTCGTGAGCCAGGCGTTCTACGCCACCGACCCCGAGGGAAACGGGATCGAGCTCTACTGGGACCGGGCGCGCTCGGAGTGGTCGTGGACGCACGGCCAGGTCGAGATGGCGACCCTCTTCCTCGACCCGAACGCGTTCCTGGCCGAGCATCTCACCCCCGAGGCCGCCGACGGCGGCGCGGCATCCGAGCCCGCCACGATCGGCCACGTGCACCTCTCCGTCGGCGACGTGGCCACCGCGCGCACCTTCTACGTCGACACGCTCGGATTCCAGGCGACCGCGTCGATCGCCGGCTCGGCGCTGTTCGTGAGCGCCGGCGCATACCACCACCACATGGCGATGAACGTGTGGAACTCCCGCGGCGCCGGACCCCGGATGCCGTCGCTCGGGCTCGGGCGGGTCGACCTGGTCCTGCCGCACGCCGACTCCCTCGGCGAACTCGGCGAACGGCTCCGCCGCCGCGGCATCCCCCTCGCCGACGACGGCCGCACGGTCAGCTTCGCCGACCCGTGGGAGAACGCCCTGACGGCGGTCGTCGCCTAGGCCGACTCCCGCACCACGAGCGCGGTGTCGAGCAGGGTCACGTAAGGCGACGAGCCGCCGGCGAGGCGGCTCAGGAGGGTGTCGGCCATGATCTCGCCCTGCTGGAACGACGGCTGCCGCACGGTCGTGAGCGCCGGCGACACGGTGGTCGCCACGGGCGAGTCGTCGTAGCCGACGACGGCGACGTCTTCGGGAACCCGGATGCCGGCGCGGGCGAGCACCGCGAACGCGCCCCGCGCCATCAGATCGCTCGCGATGAAGAGGGCGTCGAACGGGGCGCCGGAGTCGAGGATGCGGCGCATCGCTGCCGCGCCGCCGTCGGCGGTGAAGTTGCCGTCCTCGATCGCGACGGGCTCGAGCCCCGCCTCGGCGAGCGATGCCCGGAACCCGGCGAGCCGGTCGATGCCCCCGGGCATGGTCGGCGGACCGGTGATCGTCGCGATGCGCGTGTGACCCCTCGACACGAGGTGGTCGGTGGCGAGCCGGCCGCCCGCGACGTTGTCGACGTCGACGTAGTAGTCGCTCTCGCGGTCGCGGACGGGTCGCCCGCCGTAGACAACCGGAACGGCCGCCGCGATGCGGTCGATGAAGGTGTCGCTCGTGTGGTGCGAGACGATGATCGCCCCGTCGACGGCGCCGCTGCGGAGGTACGCGGTCGCTTTGTCGTCGGGGTCGTCGTTGGCGATGATGAGGTTCAGGACGTAGTCCGACCGGCTCATCCGGGAGTTGATCCCGCTCACGATCGCCGCGAAGAACGGGTCGCCGAAGAACCGCGTCGTGTCCTCCGGCACCACGAGGGCGATGGCCATCGTCGCCCGACTCGCGAGCGAGCGCGCGGCCCGGTTGGGCACGTAGTTGAGCGCGTCGATCGCGCGGCGGACGGATTCGAGCGCCGTCGGACTGACAGCGGTCGAGCCGTTCACCACGCGGGAGACGGTCGAGCGGGAGACGCCGGCAGCCGCCGCCACCTCTTCGATGGTCACCGGGGTGCGGAGGATGTCGGTCACGGCGGGGCTACCTCTGAGAAGGCGGGATGTCGATCGCTCGGGCAGCGATGATGCGACGATACTCCAGCGCGCTGTCTTTGAAGGAACGCTCCTGGGTCTCGTAGTCGACCCGGACGATGCCGAACCGCTTCTCGTAGCCCCACGCCCACTCGAAGTTGTCCATCAGCGACCAGTAGAAGTAGCCGCGCACGTCGACGCCCGCGTCAGCGGCATCCAGGATCGCGCCGAGGTGACCGCGCAGGAACGACACGCGATCCGCGTCGTGCACCCGCGTCTCACCGTCTTCGTCGACGGCGACGTCGTCGAACGCGGCTCCGTTCTCGGTGACGTAGAGCGACGTGCAGGCGGCCTGTGCGTACTCCTCCCACACCCGCGTGAGCAGGGTCGTGAGCCCCTCGGGCTGCACCTCCCAGTTCATCGACGTGCGCGGCAGGCCCCGGTCGTACCAGTAGACGTGCTCTCCGGCGGGCCACGGCGACCCGGCGAGGCGCTCGGTCGGGGCGTCTCCGGCGGCCGGCGGGTCGACGGGCGGCGTGCCTCCGACGAACTCGCCGTGGTAGTAGTTGACGCCCAGGGCCGAGATCGGCTGCGCGATCGTCTCGAGGTCGCCCGGGCGCACCGAGTCCTCGAAAGCGGCGACCGCGTCGGCGTCGACGGCCCGGACGTCCTCGACGATGTCGGCCGGGTAGCCGCGACCGAACACCGGATCGAGGAACCACCGGTTGAAGTGACCGTCGATCAGTCGCGCGGCCGTCACGTCCTCGGGCTTCGACGGATCGGCGGGCTCAGCCACCGTGAGGTTGAGCGTGATGCCGAGGTCGAGAGACGCGTCGCGCGAGCGCAGCTCGCGGATGGTCTGACCGTGGGCCAGCAGAAGGTGGTGCGAGGCGAGCAGGCCGTCGCGGATGCTGTACCGCCCCGGGGCGTGGATGCCCGCCGTGTAGCTGAGGAACGACGCGCACCACGGCTCGTTCAGCGTGGTCCATGCGGTGACCCGGTCGCCGAGGGCGTCGTGCACCGACAGGGCGTACTCGGTGAACCGGTCGCTCGTCTCGCGCACGGTCCAGCCGCCGCGGTCCTCGAGCGCCTGCGGCATGTCCCAGTGGTACAGGGTGAGCAGCGGGGCGATGCCCGCGTCGCTGAGCTCGTCGACGAGGCGCTTGTAGAAGTCGAGCCCCTTCTGGTTGACGGGACCGCCGTCGGGACGCACGCGCGACCACGACGTCGAGAAGCGGTACGAGTCGAGGCCCAGCTCGCGCATCAGCGCCACGTCGCCGCGGTACCGGTGGTAGTGGTCGCAGGCGACGTCGCCGTTCTCCCCGCGGATCACGGCGCCGGGCACGCGGGCGAACGCGTCCCAGATGGATGCCGTGCGTCCGTCCTCGAACGCGGCCCCCTCGATCTGGTACGCGGCGGTCGCGGCGCCGAAGCGGAAGTCGGTGGGGAACGGACGGGCGGATGCGGTGGTCACGGTCGCAGGGTATCCCGCCGAGACGATGCTCATGCGATGAACCGTCAGCCCTTGACCGCGCCGGCCATGATGCCGCTGACGAGCTGCTTGCCGGCGACGACGAAGAGCAGGATGAGCGGGATGGTCGCGATCAGCACGCCGGCGAGCACGATCGAGTAGTCGACGAAGTAGTTCGCCTGCAGCAGCGAGAGCGCGACGGGCAGCGTCGGGCTCTGCCGGTCGAGCACGATGAAGGGCCAGAAGAACTGGTTCCACGCGCCGACGAAGGTGAAGAGGAAGAGCATGGCTGCGGCAGGGCGGGCAGCGACGACACCGACGGTCCAGAAGGTGCGGATCTGCGTCGCACCGTCGACGCGGGCGGCCTCGATGAGCTCGTCGGGAACCGCCTGGCCGATGTACTGCGTCATCCAGAACACCCCGAAGGCGCTCGTGAGCGCCGGGATGATGATCGCGCCGATCTGACCCGTCCAGCCGAGGTCGGCGAACAGGATGTAGAGCGGGACGACACCGAGCTGCGTCGGCACCGCCATCGTCGCGACGACGAAGGCGAGGAGTCCCTTGCTGCCGCGGAACCGCAGCTTGGCGAAGGCCCATCCTGCGAGCGTCGAGAACACGACGACGGATGCCGCGATCACGGTCGAGCTGAAGATCGAGTTCCACAGCGCGAGCCAGAAGTTCACGGCCGGGTCGTTCATCACCGACATCGCGTTGGCGACGAAGTTCGCTCCCGGGATCCACGACATGTTGGGGTCGTTGATCGTGGCCGAGTCGCCCGAGCCGATCAGGAACGACCAGTAGTAGGGGAAGATCGCCGACACGGCGACCACGCCGAGCCCGATGTAGACCCAGAAGCCGGCACGGATGCCGCGGATCTTCGTGGTGCGCTCACCGCGGCGGCGACGCCCGGCATCCGGGATGTTCTTCTCGACGATCGCGAGGGGCGGTTCGTTGATCGCAGTCATCGCAGGGACTCCTTCGCGGCACGGCGGGCACGGCGCGGTGCGGTGACGCCGCGACCGCCTTCGTCGCGGACGAGGCGACGGGTGATGAGCAGGTTGATGAGGCCGATCACCACGATGATGATGAAGAGGATCCAGGCGAGCGCGGCGGCGCGACCGAAGTTGAAGTCGCCCCAGCCGATGTTGTAGAGGTACAGCGTGATCGTGAGCCACTGCTGCGCGGCGCCACCCTCACCCGTGTTGTCGAACATGCGCGGCTCGTCGAAGATCTGCAGGCCGCCGATGGTCGACGTGATGATCACGAAGATCAGCGTCGGGCGGAGCGAGGGGAGCGTGATGCTCACGAACTGGCGGAAGATGCCCGCACCGTCGACGGTCGCTGCCTCGTAGTACTCGCGGGGGACGGCCTGCATCGCGGCGAGCAGGATGAGCGCGTTGTAGCCGGTCCAGCGGAAGTTGACCATCGTGGAGATGGCGACGTGGCTCCAGAACGGGTCCTTGTGCCAGCCGATCGGGTCGAGGCCGAGGTCGGTGAGCGTGTTGTTCACGAGTCCGTGGACGTCGCCGAACATGTTGCTGAAGATCAGGGCCACGGCGACCGGCGCCATCACGAAGGGCAGGAGCACGCTCATGCGCCAGAAGGTCTTGGCGCGGATGTTGCGGTCGAGCATGGCAGCGATGAAGATCGCGAGGATCAGCTGCGGCACCGTCGACAACAGGAAGATGCTGAAGGTGTTGCGGAGGGCCGACCAGAACTTCGGGTCGTTGAGGATCCAGGCGTACTGCTCGAATCCGACGAAGGTTCCCTCGTTGCGGATCAGGTCCCACTCCTGGAACGAGATCACGGCGGTGAAGCCGATCGGGAAGAGCCCGACGATCGCGAAGAGGATGAAGAAGGGCGAGATGTAGAGGTACGGCGAGAGCTTGAGGTCCCACCGGCTCAACCGCTGGCTGAACGAGAGCACCCGGGGGGCGCGCTCCGCGGACGGCGGGTCGTCCAGCGGGCTCGTGGTGCGGGTTTCGGTCACGGTCACGAGGTTCTCCGTCGTCAGCGTCGGTCGAAGGATGGCAGGAGGAGAGGGGATGCCGGCCGCGTCCGCGGGCGGAGCGCGGCCGGCATCCCGTCAGAGATGGGTCAGAACTTCTCGACCTCGGCGACCCAGGTGTCCCAGGCGGCCTGCTCGTTCTCGGTGCCGTCGAACACGCGGTTCACGGCGTTCTGGAGAGCGTCGTGGTACTTGAAGTAGTCGGCGCTCTTGTACGGCTGGACGGTCACGGCCTCGGCGCGCGAGGCGCCGATCTCACCGGTCTTGGCGTCGTTGAAGTACTCGTTGACGTAGCCGGTCAGGTCGGGGTTCTCGTACGCCTCGCTCTGGCTCGGGAAGGCGCCGACGTTGACGAACGCCTCGACCTGCTGCTCGGGAGCGGACAGCCAGTCGGCGAGCTTCTGCGCCTCGGCGATGTTCTTGCCGTTGGCGGGGATGGTCAGGTACGAGCCACCCCAGTTGCCGCCGCCGTTCGGGAAGGTGTTCGCGATCTTCCAGTTGGCCTGGTCGGGTGCGTAGCCGGCGATGATGCCCTGCATCCAGCCGGGGCACAGCACCGTGGCGAACTCGTCGGTCTTGAACGCGGCGATCCAGTCGTCGCCCCACTGAGCCGAGTAGGCCGAGTTCGGGACGGCGCGCTCGGTGACGCTCTTGTAGGCCTCGGCGATCTCGGGGTTCGAGGTCGCGATGACGTTGCCGTCGGGCTCGTCGTAGGTGAGCTCCATCTGGTTCACGATGCCCTGGAGCACGGAGTTGGCGGAGTCGATCATCGCCTTGCCGGAGGCTTCCTTGTACTGGTCGGCGACGTCGAAGTAGGTGTTCCAGTCGCCGTCGAAGAGGGCTTCGACCTCGGCGGGCTCGGTGGGCAGACCGGCTGCCTCGAAGAGGTCGGAGCGGTAGCAGATCGCCTGCGGGCCGATGTCGGTGCCGTATCCGATGAGGTTGCCCTCGGGGTCGGTCGCGGCGGCTTCCTTCCAGTCGAGCCAGCGGCCCTTCAGGTCTGCGGGCACGGGAGCCAGCAGGTCGGAGTACTGCATGGCCTCGGACAGCCAGTCGACCTCGACGGCCTCGATGTCGGCGAGGCCTTCCTTGCCGAGCTTCTGGAAGAAGTTCTTGCGGGCGTCGCCCGACTCGGCCGCCTTGTTGTGGACGATCGTGACGTTCGGGTTCTCGTCCTCGTACTTCTGCAGGAACTCGTCGGTGTAGCCGAAGTTGTTGAACGTCGCGATGGTCAGCGTGACGTCCTCTTCACCGGTCGTCCCCTCGGCGGCGGGCGTGGTGCCGCCGTTCGAGCAGGCGGCCAGCATCAGGGCCGAGGTGGTGGCGACACCGGCGATGAGGCCGACGCGTCGCAGGGCGCGTGAATTCACAGGACACTCCTTTGTGGTGTGGGCGAGAGCGAGGTGCGGGTCCCCCGTGGTGGGAGCGCTCTCATCGATCTGGCTCGACGCTATGGGATCGCTCCCACGAGTGTCAAGCAGCTCGGGATGCCACCTCGGTCACGGTTTGGTCACGCGTCCGGGGCCATAGACTGGGCACACCCCCTGCCCGCGACATCCCGGAGCCTCGAATGCCCACCATCGTCGTTGACGTCATGCCCAAGGCCGAGCTGCTGGACCCGCAGGGAAAGGCCGTCGCCGGCGCACTCCAGCGCCTGGGCCACAGCGGCTTCTCCGATGTCCGCATCGGCAAGCGATTCGAGCTCACCGTCGAGCGCGCCGACGACGAGACCCTCGCCGCCGTGCGCGAGCTCGCCGACGAGATCTTCTCCAACTCCGTGATCGAAGACGTGGTCGGCATCGAGGTCGTCGAGTGACCGCCCGCGTCGGCGTCATCACGTTCCCCGGGTCGCTCGACGACCGTGACGCGCAGCGCGCGATCCGCCTCGCCGGCGGCGAGCCCGTCGCGCTGTGGCACGGCTCGCACGACCTCGACGGCGTCGACGCGCTCGTCCTGCCCGGTGGCTTCAGCTACGGCGACTACCTGCGCGCCGGCGCGATCGCGGCGCTCGCGCCCATCATGTCCGAGGTGAAGGACGCCGCGGCGAAGGGGATGCCGATCCTCGGCATCTGCAACGGGTTCCAGATGCTCGTCGAAGCCCACCTGCTGCCGGGTGGCCTCATCCGCAACGCGCACCAGCAGTTCATCCGCCGTGACCAGCGCCTGATCGTCGAGAACAACGACACCGCATGGACGAGCGACTTCCGCACCGGTGAGGAGATCGTCATCCCGCTGAAGAACGCGGACGGCGGCTACACGGCCGATGCCGAGACGCTCGCCCGGGTCAACGGCGAGAACCTCGTCGCGTTCCGCTACGCCGGCGTCAACCCCAACGGGTCGATCGAGGACATCGCGGGGCTCACCAACGAGAGCGGCAACGTCGTCGGCCTCATGCCGCACCCCGAGCACGCGATCGAGCCGGGCTTCGGCCCCGACACGACCGTCGCGATGCGATCGGGCGTCGACGGACTCAAGTTCTTCACCTCGGCGATCGCCGCCGTCGTCCACTCCGTGGCCTGACGAGGTATCGCCGCACAGGCGAAACGACGCACCGCGACCCTCGACTGACCGGAGCTCAGGCTTCGCGTGGAGCGAGGCGCCGGGCGAGGTACGGGGCGGTGCGGCTGTCGGGCGCGGCGGCCACGGCATCCGGAGTTCCCGCCGCGACGATCCGGCCGCCCGCGTCGCCGCCCGAGGGTCCGAGATCGATGACCCAGTCGGCCGCGGCGACGACGTCCATGTCGTGCTCGACGACGACGACCGTGTCGCCCGAGTCGACGAGCGCGTGCAGCTGCTCGAGGAGCAGGCGCACGTCGGCCGGGTGGAGTCCGGTCGTGGGCTCGTCGAGCAGGTAGAGCGTGTGGCCGCGACGGGCGCGCTGCAACTCCGTCGCGAGCTTGATGCGCTGCGCCTCGCCTCCCGACAGCTCCGTCGCGGGCTGGCCGAGACGGAGATAGCCGAGACCCACGTCCTGGAGGGTGCGGAGGCTCCGGGATGCCACGGGGACAGCGGCCAGGAACGTCGCCGCCTCGTCGACGGTCATCGCGAGGACGTCGGCGACGGTCCTGCCCTCGTACGTGACCTCGAGGGTCTCCGCGTTGTAGCGGGCGCCGTGGCACGTGGGACAGCGCCCGTAGCTGCCGGGGAGGAAGAGCAGCTCGACCGACACGTACCCCTCGCCGAGGCAGGTCTCGCAGCGTCCGCCGGCGACGTTGAACGAGAAGCGTCCGGCGGTGTACCCGCGGGCCCGGGCGATGTCGGTGCCGGCGAACACCGAGCGGACGGCGTCGAACAGGCCGGTGTAGGTCGCGAGGTTCGACCGCGGCGTGCGCCCGATCGGCTTCTGGTCGACCCTCACGAGCCGGTCGACGAACTCCAGACCCGACACCTCATCGACCCGGAGCGTGTCGGCGGAGGTCGCCGGCAGCGCGGCGTCGGCGAGCCCCTCGGCCTCGCCTGGCTCGTCGGTCGCGCCGTCGGCATCCGCATCGCCCGTCGATCCGCCCCGGAGGTGACGGTCGACGACCTCCCGCAGCACCCGGCTCACCAGGGTGGACTTGCCCGAGCCCGAGACGCCGGTCACGGCGACGAGCGCGCCCAGCGGAATCTCGGCGTCGAGGCCCGAGAGGTTGTGCAGCGAGATGCCGCCCAGGCGGAGCCAGCCGGTGGGGGTCCGGCGCGGACGCGCCGGCTCGGGGGCGCCGCCGCGCCCCGGGAACAGGAACGGGCGCGTCGCCGACGCCTCGACCTTCTCGAGTCCGTCGACGGTGCCGGAGTAGAGGACGTCGCCGCCCGCCTCGCCCGCGCCGGGGCCCACGTCGACGATCCAGTCGGCGCGACGGACGACGTCCATGTTGTGCTCGACCACGTAGACCGAGTTGCCCGACGACCGGAGCTGCTCGAGGACGTCGAGCAGCGGCGCCGCATCGGCCGGATGCAGACCGGCCGACGGCTCGTCGAGGACGTAGACGACGCCGAACAGGCCCGAACGCAGCTGCGTGGCCAGGCGCAGTCGCTGCATCTCCCCGGGCGACAGCGTCGTGGTGACGCGGCCGAGCCCGAGGTAGCCGAGCCCGAGCTCGAGGAGCACCTGGATGCGGGCCAGCAGATCGGTCGTGATGGCCACGGCGACATCGGTGCGCTCCCCCGACTCCGTGGTCGGCAGCGCCGGCGCGGCATCCTCGATCAGCGTCGTGGGGCGGATGATCTCGGCGAGCTCGCGCAGCGGCAGGGCGTTCAGTTCGGCGATCGTGCGCCCCGCGAACGTCACGGCGAGGGCCTCTCGCCGAAGGCCCGTGCCGGAGCAGAGCGGGCACACACCGGTGCGGACGAACGCGAGGACGCGCGCGCGCATCGACGCGCTCTTCGAGTCGGAGAGCGTGTGGAAGACGTACTTCTTGGCGCTCCAGAACATGCCGTTGTAGGGCTTGGCGACCCGGTCGCGCTGGGGAGTGATCTGCACGACCGGCTGCTCGTCGGTGAAGAGGAGCCAGTCGCGGTCGGCGCGGTCGAGCTCGCGCCACGGGCGGTCGACGTCGTAGCCGAGCTCGATGGTGATGTCCCGCAGGTTCTTGGCCTGCCAGGCTCCCGGCCACGCCGCGATCGCGCCGCCCCGGATGCTGAGCGACGGGTCGGGCACGAGTGTGTCCTCGGTGACGGTGTGCGCGACGCCGACGCCGTGGCATTCGGGGCAGGCGCCCGCCGCCGTGTTGGGCGAGAACGCATCGGAGTCGAGGCGGGTCGTGAAGCCGTCGGGGAAGGTCCCGGCGCGGGAGAACAGCATCCGCAGCGAGTTGGAGAGGGTCGTCACGGTTCCGACACTCGAGCGCGAGCTCGGCGCGCCCCTCCGCTGCTGGAGGGCGACCGCCGGGGGAAGCCCGGTGATCGAGTCGACGTGCGGGTCGTGCCCCTGCTGGATCAGGCGGCGCGCGTACGGCGCGACGGACTCGAGATAGCGGCGCTGCGCCTCGGTGAAGATCGTTCCGAAGGCGAGGGACGACTTGCCCGATCCCGACACCCCGGTGAAGGCGACGATCGCGTCGCGCGGCACGTCGACATCGATGTTCCGGAGGTTGTTCTCGTTCGCTCCGCGCACGCGGACGAAGGCGTCGGGGGCTCCGCGGGGGTTTTCGGGCATCGGGCCAGCCTATGCGGGGCCCGGTGCGCGCGGGCCGGGTTCGCGCGCAGGGCGATCACCGTTCGGGCGCGCCGGCCGCGACGGGGGCTAGCCTCGAACGCATGGCTCAGATCAGCGTCAGCGTCCCGTCCGCCCGCCTCGCCGAGGAGCTCGCCGACATCGACGGCGCCGACGTGTTCGTCTGGGAGATGGATGCCGCGTCACCGCGACCGCGGATCGACATCGTCGTCCCGCCCTACATGGGCACGGGGAGCCCGCTCCCCTGGCTGGAGGGCGTGGAGGTCGGGCTCGTGCAGGGCCAGTCGATCGGGTACGAGGGTGTCGAAGACCTCCTCCCCGCCGGATCCGTCTTCGCGAACGCCGCGACCGTCCACGAGGCGTCGACCGCCGAGCTCGCCCTCGCCCTCACCCTCACCGCGCAACGCCAGGTCGACCGCTTCGTGCGGTCGCAGGACGCGCGGGAATGGTCGCCGTTCTCGGCGACAGGCCTCGCCGATCGCCGCGTCATGGTGCTCGGCTACGGCGGCGTCGGCAAGGCCGTCGCCGCGCGGCTCGAGCCGTTCGAGATCGACCTCGTGGCTGTCGCCTCCCGCGCGCGCGACGAAGGCGGCGTCCACGTGCACGGCGTCGATGAGCTGCCGGCGCTCCTTCCCGAGGTCGACATCGTCGTCGTGACGCTGCCCGGCGGCGACCAGACCCGGCACATCGTCGACGATGCGTTCCTCGCGGCGCTGCCGGAGGGCGCCCTCGTCGTGAACGTCGGACGCGGCTCGCTCATCGACACCGACGCTCTCATCGACCACGTCCGGCGACGCGGCATCCGCGCGGGTCTCGACGTGACCGACCCCGAGCCGCTCCCGGCCGACCACGCGCTGTGGACGCTCGACGGCGTGGTCATCTCGCCGCACATCGGCGGCGCGACCGCCGCGATGCACCCGCGGATCGAGCGGCTCATCCGCCGGCAGATCGGTCACCTGCTCGCGGGCGAAGAGCCGGAGAACGTCGTGATCCGCACCTGAGCCGGGCGGGCGAACCCGCAGCTCAGACGGTGAAGACGCTGTGCACCGGGCCGCAGACCTTCTTCCCGTCCAGCGCGGCGAGCTCCATGAGCACCGCCGTGCCCGCCAGCTCGTAGCCGAGCTCGGCGAGGAGCTCCTGGCCGGCGCGCAGCGTGCCGCCGGTGGCCAGCACGTCGTCGACCAGGAGCACGCGGGTGCCGCGCGGCAGGTCGTCGGCCATCTCGATCGTCGCAGTGCCGTACTCGAGGGCGTAGCTCACCGCTCCGGCCGGCCGCGGCAGCTTGCCGGCCTTGCGGATCGGGGCGAGCCCCACTCCCGCGGCCGTCGCGACCGCGCCGGCGAGGAGGAAGCCGCGCGCCTCGACGCCGGCGACCACGTCGAAACGGCCCTCGAAGGGCTGCACCATCGCGTCGACGACGGCGCGGAGCCCCGCGGCATCCGCCAGGAGCGGGGAGATGTCGCGGAACAGGATGCCCGGCTCGGGGAAGTCGGGGATCGTCGCGATCAGCGACTCGGCGCGGGTGAGGGCTTCGGAGGGCACCGACCCAGGCTACTCGGGCCGCTCGTCCTCACGCGTCCCGCACCCTCCCGTGCGCAAGCGCTTGCGCTAGGCTGACGCGCATGACTTCGATCTCCCCCGCGACGCACCCGTCGACGCTGGCCCCCATCGGCGAGAGCCGCCCCGGCGCCGAGTGGTGGCGCACCGCTGTGATCTACCAGATCTACCCCCGCTCCTTCGCCGACGCCTCGGGCGACGGCATCGGCGACCTGCCCGGCATCACGTCGCGTCTCGACGACCTGGCCTCGCTCGGCGTCGACGCCGTCTGGCTGAGCCCGTTCTTCACCTCGCCGCAGAAGGACGCGGGCTACGACGTCGCCGACTACCGCGACGTCGACCCGCTGTTCGGCACGCTCGGCGACTTCGACGACATGCTCGAGGCCGCGCACGCCCGAGGCATCCGCGTCATCATCGATCTCGTCCCGAATCACTCGTCCGATCAGCACGTCTGGTTCCAGGCCGCTCTCGCCGCCGCGCCCGGCAGCCCCGAGCGCGCGCGCTACATGTTCCGCGACGGCACGGGCGAGAACGGCGAGCTGCCCCCCAACAACTGGGAGTCCGTCTTCGGCGGTCCGGCATGGACGCGCGTCGACGACGGTCAGTGGTACCTGCACCTCTTCGACACCTCGCAGCCCGACTTCGACTGGACCAACGAGGAGGTCCGCGAGGAGTTCCGCGGCACCCTCCGGTTCTGGCTCGACCGGGGCGTCGACGGCTTCCGCGTCGACGTCGCGCACGGCCTGATCAAGGCCGACGGCCTTCCCGACTACACCCCGCCCGCCGAGGCCGACTCCATGGGCGGCGAAGAGCCCGTCCCGTACTGGGGTCAGGAGGGCGTCCACGAGGTGTGGCGCGACTGGCACCGCGTCATGGACGAGTACGAGGGCGACCGCGCGCTCTGCGCCGAGGCGTGGCTCCCGACCGTCGACGAGACCGCGAAGTGGGTGCGCTCCGACGAGATGCACCAGGCGTTCAACTTCCCGTACGCGATGAGCGACTGGGACGCCGCGCAGCTGCGCGAGGTCATCAGCGAGTCGCTGCGCGCCTTCCCCGCCGTCGGCGCCCCGGCGACGTGGGTCCTCTCGAACCACGACGTGATCCGCCACGCGACCCGCCTCGCGATGCCCGGACACCCGCAGGGCCACGGCGTCGGACCCGAGACCCCCGGCAAGCCCGACCCCGCGATGGGACTCCGCCGCGCCCGCGCCGCCACGGCCCTCATGCTGTCGCTTCCCGGCTCGTCGTACGTCTACCAGGGCGAGGAGCTCGGCCTTCCCGAGGCGATGGAGCTGCCCGACGACGTCCGCGAGGACCCGACCTGGTTCCGCACGAACGGCGAGCGCTACGGCCGTGACGGATGCCGCGTGCCGCTGCCCTGGGACTCGACCGCCCCGGCGTTCGGCTTCAGCCCCTCGGGAGAGAGCTGGCTGCCCCAGCCCACCGACTGGACCGCATACTCCCGCGACGTCGAGGAGAACGATCCCGAGTCGACCCTGTGGCTCTACCGCAGCCTGCTCGCGACGCGTCGTGCGCACGGGCTCGGCGCTGGATCGCTCGAGTGGCTGGACGGCTACGGCGACGACGTCATCGCGGTGCGCAACGGAGACGTGACGGTCATCGCGAACATCGGCACGTCGCCGGTCGCGCTGCCGAAGGGCACCCTGCTGGTGGCGAGCTCCGCGTTCGAGGGTGGCGAGCTGCCCGCGGACACGACGGTCTGGATCGCCGCGGACTGACCATGCCCGGCATCGACGACGTCGCCCGCGCCGCGGGCGTGTCGGCGGCGACCGTCTCACGCGCGCTCAGCGGGCGCGGGCGCATCTCCGATGCGACCCGTGCCCGCGTCCGCACGGCAGCCGATGACCTCGGGTACGTCGTGTCGGCCGCGGCCTCCACGCTGGCGACCGGCCGCACCTCGAACGTCGGGGTCGTGGTGCCGCTCCTCGACCGGTGGTTCTTCGCGAACGTCCTCGACGGCATCGCCAGCCGGCTCGCGCCGCGCGGCTACGACATGACGCTCTACAACATGAGCGACGACCCCGCGCAGCGCGCCAATGTGCTCGACGTCTCGCTGCGCCGGGGTCGTGTCGACGGGCTCGTCGTGCTCTCCGTCGACCTCGCCGAAGACGAGATCGACCGCCTGCTGGCGCTCGATCTGCCGGTCGTCGGGCTCGGTGCGATGAGCGCCCGCCTGCCCGTCCTCCGGGTCGACGACGCCGCGGTCGCGCGCCTGGCGACCCAGCATCTGCTCGATCTCGGGCACCGCCGGATCGCGCACATCGGCTACAGCAAGGACGGCGACCCGGGGTTCGACATCCCCTCGCTCCGGCGCCACGGGTTCGCGGCGACGATGGCGGATGCCGGTGTCCCCGAGCCCGCATACGCACCGGCCCTGTTCACGATCGAGGAGGGCCACCGGGCGGCGGCTCGGCTGCTCGACGGCGGCACCCCGCCGACGGCGATCTTCGCGGCATCCGACGAGATGGCGTTCGGGGCGCTGTTCGCCGCTCGCGAGCGCGGGCTGGAGGTCCCGCGCGACCTGTCGGTCGTCGGGGTCGACGGTCACGAGATGAGCGGCTTCTTCGGCCTCACGACCGTCGCGCAGTTCCCGCACGGGCAGGGCGAGCGGGCGGGCGACGCCGTGCTCCGCTCGATCGAGGAGGGCGCGGAGCCGGCCGACCGGGAGCTCCCGTTCGAGCTCGTCGTCCGCAGCTCCACAGCGGCTCCCGCAGCGGATGCAGAGGTGTCCCCCGTAGGCTCGACGGCATGACCCTCGACCTCGAAGCGATCTACACCGACCTGCATCGCCACCCCGAGCTCTCGTTCCAGGAGACCCGCACCGCCGGGGTCATCGTTCGCGAACTGGCCGCTCTCGGCCTCGACGCCGAAGAGGGTGTCGGCCGCACCGGCGTCGTGACGAGCATCCGCAACGGGGACGGCCCCGTGGTGTGGCTCCGCGCCGACATGGACGGCCTCCCCGTCGAGGAGCAGACCGGCCTCGCCTACGCGAGCACGGCCCGCGGCGTCGACCCGGCGGGCACCGACGTGCCGGTGATGCACGCGTGCGGTCACGACATGCACGTCACCGCGCTCCTCGGCGCCCTCGAGAAGCTCTCCTCCTCGAAGGACGCCTGGTCGGGCACCGTCGTCGCCGTCTTCCAGCCCGCCGAGGAATACGGCGCCGGCGCGCAGGCGATGATCGCCGACGGCGTGCTCGACCGCTACCCGAAGCCCGACATCGTGCTCGGCCAGCACCTCACCCCGCTTCCGGCAGGCGTCATCGGCGTACGCCCCGGCACCCAGATGGCCGCCTCTGACGGTCTGACGGTGACGCTGCTGGGACGCGGCGGGCACGGCTCCCGGCCGCACTCGACCATCGACCCGGTCGTGATGGCCGCGGCGACCGTGATGCGCCTGCAGACGATCGTGTCGCGCGAGATCGATCCCCGCGAGATGGCGGTCGTGACCGTCGGATCGATCCACGCGGGACTCAAGAACAACATCATCCCCGCCGAAGCCCGGCTCGAGCTCAGTCTCCGCTACCCCGACGAAGCCTCCCGCGCCGATGTGATGGCCCGCGTCGAGCGCATCGTCCGCGCCGAGGCGGCGGCCTCCGGTGCCGAGCAGGAGCCCATCATCTCGACGCAGCACAGCCTGCCCCCGACGATCAACGACCACGCCGCCACGGCGCGCCTCACGGGTGCGTTCGAGCGGGCGTTCGGCGAGGGGGCGGTCGTCGATCCCGGCATGTTCACCGGGAGCGAGGACGTCTCGTGGTTCGCCCGCGAGGCCGGCGTGCCGCTCGTCTACTGGTTCTGGGGCGGCGTCGAGCCGGCGCAGTACGCGGATGCCGTGGCCGCAGGCTCCGTCGCGCGCGACATCCCGACGAACCACTCGCCGTTCTTCGCACCCGTCCTCCACCCGACCATCGCGCGCGGCGTCGACGCTCTGACCGTTGCAGCCCGGGAGTTCCTCGCGTGAGCGGTGTGCACGACGCCCCGAACCGCCGCACGCCGATCCTCCTCGGCGTCGTCGCGGTCGTCCTCCTGATCGCGGTGGTGGTCGCCCTCGGCGCACTCTTCCAGCGCGGGCAGGGTGGTCCGGCTCCGGCCGCACCGGCCGGGTCGACGACCGCTCCGGGCAGCGACGGCACGACGGGCGGCGAGACCGGCGGCGAGCCGGCGCCGGCCGAGCCGGAGGCTGCGGCATCCGTGTCCGTGACGGGAACCGGCTTCACGGTGACGGATGCCGACGGTTCGACCTTCACCCACGCCTGGGCCGACGACGCCGCGCCCGCCATCGAGGCGCTCACCGAGGTGTTCGGCGAAGCCCCGACCGAGGACTTCCAGAACGGCGACGCCGAGAACTGGGCCTACGACATCTACAACTGGTCGGGCTTCCGCCTCTACGACGTGTTCCTCGGCGACGGCGGCCGCTCCCGGTCGGAGGTGCCGGCGCCCACGTTCGCGATGATCACGGGCGGCGCACCCGAATCGGTGAGCATCGTCGACGAGTTCGGCGTCGAGATCGGTGATTCGATCGACGAGGTCCGGTCGAAGGATCCCGTCGACGAGGTGCAGCTTTCGAGCGGCGGCGTCCGGCTCGTCCTCGGCGAAGGCCGCGGCACGTTCTACTCGAACGGCGACCGCACCTTCAGCGCCTTCGTGGTGTCCGATGCCGGCGGCTCGAGCGTGGCCTCCATCACCTACACGTTCCGCGCGCGGGGTCAGTAGCGCGAGCGGGCGTCCTCGAGGCGCTGTGCGCTGACGACACCCGGAAGCCCTCGGCCTCGATCCGTCGTGAAGACGAGCACGACCCCGAGCAGCACGAGCAGTCCACCGACGAGCGAGAACGGGCTCGGAAGGGTGTTCGCGACGAGGATGCCGCCGATACCGCCCGCCCATCGGAGGAGCCGCGCGAGCGGTGCCGGGAGCACGTCGCCGCGATAGCGGAGCTGCACCGCCAGGTCGCCGATGCTCCGTCCCGTCGCGAGCGTCAGCACCAGCGTCACCGCGATGGGCGTCGCGGTGTTCGCGAGACCGGCGATTACGCCGTCGAGCACCGCGTCGCGGTCGCGGGCGACGTACTGCAGCCACACCTGCACCGCCGTGCCCGCGAGCGCGGCGACCACGCTCGCGGCGAGCACGTCGCAGAGCATCGCGAGAAGGCGACGACCGCGCGTGACGGGGCGGGGCTCATCGGCGCCCGGAAGCCGCTCGACCCCACCGGCTCGGCCCGGGATCAGCAGGGCGACCGCGGCCCCGATCACCGCGCCGGAGGTGTTGGTGACCAGGTCGCCGACGTCGAACATCCGATAGGCGCAGGGGAAGACGCCCCACACCCCGGTCACCTGGGTGAGCTCGATGAGGAGCGAGACGGCGCCGCCCACGAGCAGCGCAGTGACCACGCCACGCCGGGCCAGCAGACGCACGAAGATCCCCGCCGGAACGAACAGCGCCACATTGAAGACGACCTGGAGCAGGCGCACGTCCGTCCAGGGGCGGCCGTGGGCGAATGCGGCGGCCACGTCGTCGATCGTCGGGGCCAGCGAGAGCACGGCCGGCGCGCACGCGTAGGAATCCGATGCCGGAAGGGGCAGGAGCGTGTACGTCCACAGCGCCAGGAAGTAGACGAGCGCGGCCGCCCACAGCGCGAATCGCGCCGGGGTGAGGGTGCCGCGGCGGCGATAGCTGACCGCCACGAGCGGCACGAACAGGACGAATCCGACGAGCAGCCCGAGCACGACGGCGGCGACTGCGGGAAACACCTGTGACGACATGATGGCCACCCTAGAGGCGCCGCATTGCGCGGGGGGCCCGGCAGGCGTAGTGTCGCCCGCCGTGGCTCCTGACAGTCGCGAGCCGGAACCGGCCGCATCCCCCATCGCCAAACGCATCCTGATCGGCGATCCCCTCACCTCCGAGAAGCTCGACGAGCAGCTCCTCCCCAAGAAGCGGGCCCTCCCGATCTTCGCGTCGGACGCACTGTCATCGGTGGCCTACGCGCCGCAGGAACTCCTCATGATCCTGCTCGTGGGCGGCACCGCCTTCCTCGCCTTCACCCCGCCCGTCGCGGCCGCCGTCATCGTCCTGCTCGTGGTCGTCGTCCTCAGCTACCGGCAGCTCATCAAGGCCTATCCGTCGGGCGGTGGCGACTACGAGGTCGCCCGCACGAACCTCGGCGAGAACTCGGGCGTCGTGGTGGGCTCGGCGCTCCTCGTCGACTACGTGCTGACGGTGGCCGTCTCGGTGTCCTCGGGCGTCGACAACATCATCTCCGCCGTTCCCGGACTCGACCCGTGGCGGGTCGAGCTCGCGATCGGCTTCGTCATCCTCATCGTCATCGTGAACCTGCGCGGTGTCCGCGAGGCATCCCACGCCTTCGCGATCCCGACCTACGTGTTCATCGGCTCGGTCGCGCTCATGATCGGCACCGGCCTCTTCCGCTGGGCCATCGGCGACGCACCCGTGGCGGCAAGCGCCGGCTACGCGGTCGACGCCGAGAACCTGTCGCAGGTCGCGGTCATCCTGCTGCTCCTGCGGGCGTTCTCGAGCGGCTGCTCCGCCCTCACCGGCGTCGAGGCGGTCAGCAACGGCGTGCCCGCCTTCCGCGCCCCGAAGGTCAAGAACGCGCAGACCACCCTCGTGCTGATGGGCACGATCGCGATCATGCTCTTCGCCGGGCTCACCGCGCTCGCTCTCGTCGCAGGGGTGCACTACGCCGAAGATCCGTGCGCGCTGATCGGCTTCGACTGCGCTGCCGGGCCGCAGCCGAGCCTCATGGCGCAGGTCGCCGCCGCGACGTTCGGGGCGACGTCGCCGCTGTTCTTCCTCGTGCAGGCGGCGACGGCCTGCGTGCTGCTCCTCGCCGCGAACACCGCGTTCAACGGGTTCCCGCTGCTGGGCGCCGTCCTCGCCCGCGACGGCTACGCCCCCAAGGGACTGAACTCGCGCGGCGACCGCCTCGTCTTCTCGAACGGGATGCTGATCCTCGGCGCCGCGGCCATCGGGGTGCTGATCGTCTTCCAGGCGAACCTCACCACCCTGATCCAGCTCTACATCATCGGCGTCTTCGTGTCGTTCTCGCTCGGGCAGCTCGGAATGGTGCGCCACTGGCGCCGCGAGCTCCGGTACTGCAAGAACGACGCCGCGGCGCGTCGGGAGGCGCGTGTCGGACTGGTGATCAACGGCATCGGGGCGGCCTTCACGATCGCGGTGCTGCTCGTGGTGACCGTGACCAAGTTCACCCACGGTGCGTGGCTGGTGTTCCTCGCGATCCCCGTCCTGTCCTTTCTGATGATCGGCGTGAACCGCTACTACCGCGACGTCGAGCACGAGATCTCGATGGACGACACCGTGCGCTACGGCTCGACGGGCGACCTGGCGATCATCCTCGTCGGGAAGCTCCAGAAGCCCGTCGCGAAGGCGATCGACTACGCCCTCGCCGCCAAGCACGACAAGACCCTCGCCGTGCACATCGCGGTGACCACCGATGACATCGCCGAGCTGCAGGCCGACTGGGACGTGCATCGGATGCCGGTGCCCCTGATCGTCGTCGACTCGCCGTACCGGCACTACGCCGCCCCGCTGACCGGCTTCATCGAGAAATACCGCGAGAAGCACGGCCCCGCCGTGGTCACGGTCTACCTGCCGCAGTACATCGTGGGGCACTGGTGGGAGGCGCCGCTGCACAACCGGCGCGCGCGTCGCATCGCGCACCAGCTGATGCTCGTGCACGGCGTCACCGTGACGCTCGTTCCGTGGCTGCTGGATTCGTCGGAGGTCATCTATGGCCGACGCTCCCGCCCCCTCCCGGGCGACGACCGCGCCGGGCGTCCGCAGCCGAGTTTCGGTCTCGTCGAACACTCCGAGAACTGACGGTCGAGCGGGGTCCGTCGCTCTGGCACAATGGCGCCATGCCTGCCTCCGAACGCCCGAAAGCCCTGATCCCCCTGCTGATCGTGGCCGCGGTTCTGGTGATCGCGGCCATCGTCGCGGGCATCATGCTCCTCGGGCGGCCGGGCGGTCCGGCCGCCGCTCCGACGTCTCCGACCCCGTCAGCCGCGCCCTCGTCACCGGCCGCCACTCCGAGTTCCACACCCACACCGACGCCCACCCCGTCTTCAACGGGAGCCGCCGCGGCGAGCAACGTCACGGTGGACGCCCTCGGCTTCGACATCGTGGCCGATGACGGGTCGACGATCTTCGCGTACGAGTGGCCCGACGACGCGGCGCCCGCGGTCGAGGCGCTGACGGCCGCGTTCGGCGACGCGCCGGAGGAGGGCGTGGTGGAGGGCGACGGGACGCACTTCCCCGACTACTCGTCTTACAGCTGGGGCGGGTTCCAGTTCCTCGACATGATCCCGAGCGAGGGGGGCAAGGCGCGGGCGGAGTACTTCGTGCCCTCGTACGTCATCCTGACGAGCAACTCGACGGGCGCGGTCACGGTGACCCCTGAGTTCGATCTGGCGATCGGGCTGAGCGCCGACGAGGTGCGCGCGCTCGGCCCCGATGAAGAGAACGAGCCCACCGCGAGCAACGGTCCGCGCTTCTTCTTCGCCACCGAACGGCAGCGCCCCGCCGACGATCTGGCCTACGAGTACTCGGCCTGGGTAGACACCGACCCCGGGACCGAGGAGGTCACCACGATCACCTACCGGCCTTACTCGGAGCTCTGACCGACCTCGGGTTCCCGCACCGGCGTAGCCTAGGAGGATGACTTCTCCTGCTCTCCCTGCGACTCTCGACGCGGCCGCGATCCGAGCGGATTTCCCCATCCTTCAGCAGGAGGTGAACGGGCACCCGCTCGTCTACCTCGACTCCGCCGCCACGAGCCAGAAGCCGCGCCAGGTGCTGCAGGCCGAGTACGACTTCCTCACCCGCAGCAACGCGGCCGTGCATCGTGGCGCGCACACCCTCGCGGCTGAGGCGACCGACGCGTTCGAGGACGCTCGGGCCGCCGTCGCGCGCTTCGTGGGCGCCCGGCCCGACGACCTCGTCTGGACGAGCGGAGCGACCCAGGGCCTCAACCTGGTCGCCTACGCGATCGGCAACGCGTCGATAGGCCGGGGGGCACCGGCATCCGCTCGGTTCGCGCTGACACCGGGTGATGAGATCGTCACGACTGAGATCGAGCACCACGCCAACCTGATCCCGTGGCAGGAGCTCGCGGCGCGCACCGGCGCCGTGCTGCGCCACATCCCCGTGCACGACGACGGCACGTTCGACATGGATGCCGCGGCGGCACTCATCGGCGAGCGCACCCGCATCGTCGCGTTCTCGCACGTGTCGAACGTCCTCGGCATCGTGAACCCGGTGCGGGAGATCGTCGCCCTCGCCCAGGCGGTCGGCGCCCTGACCGTGCTCGACGCGTGCCAGTCCGCGCCGCACATGCGACTCGACCTGCCGGCGCTCGGGGTCGACCTCGCCGTCTTCAGCGGACACAAGATGCTCGGCCCCTACGGCGTCGGCGGCCTCTACGGCCGCCGCGAGGTGCTCGAGGCGCTGCCCCCGTTCTTGACGGGCGGATCGATGATCACGACGGTCACCCTCCACGAGGCGGGCTACCTGCCGCCGCCGCAGCGGTTCGAGGCGGGCACGCAGCCCGTCGGCCCGGCCGTCGGTCTCGCCGCCGCCGTGCAGTACCTCGAGGGAGTCGGGCTCGAGGCGATCCACGCCCACGAGGCCCGGCTCGCCGCGCGCATGCGCGAAGGGCTCGTCGAGATCCCCGGCATCCGCCTCCTGGGCGACGCGCCCGGCGCCGAGCGGGTCGGGGTCTGGGCGTTCGACGTCGACGGCGTGCACGCGCACGACGCCGGACAGTTCCTCGACGCGCAGGGCGTGGCGGTCCGCGTCGGTCACCACTGCGCGGCGCCTCTCCACACGCGCTTCGGCATGACGGCATCCGTCCGGGCATCGGCTGCGCTCTACACGACGGATGCCGACATCGACACCTTCCTCGATGCCGTCAGCGGCATCCGGTCCTACTTCGGAGTGAACGCATGAGCGGCCTCGATTCGCTGTACCAAGACCTGATCCTCGACCACTCCAAGCACCCCCACGGTCAGGGCCTGTCGCCCGAGGAGGGGCGGAGCGCGAGCTCGCACCAGCACAACCCGATGTGCGGCGACGACATCACCCTGCGGGTGCGTGTCGACGACGCCGGCGAACGGATCGTCGACCTCTCCTGGGAGGGCTCGGGATGCTCGATCTCGCAGGCGTCCGCGTCGATGCTCGCGGCGCTCATCGAGGAGGACGGCGGCGACACCGGCCTCGCCCGTGCCGACGCGACGCACCTCATCGACGGCTTCCGCGAGGCGCTGCGCTCACGCGGGACGATTCCGCTCGACGAGGAGACCTACGCCGACGCTGCAGCGCTCTCGGGCGTCTCGAAGTTCTCGGCGCGCGTGAAGTGCGCCATGCTCGCCTGGGTCGCGCTCGAAGACGCGCTCGCCCGCGCCTGAGCGGCGACCGCGAGGTGTGGCGAGCGGCGCCGAGCCGCCCGCCGCAGGCTCACGCGGCGGCGAGCACTTCCTGTTCGAGCCGTGCGTAGGACGTCTCCATGCCGTCGGTCATCCCGGTGGCGAGGATCATGTCGCGCGTCTCCTTGTCGGGGTACTCGATGAGCAGGGTCAACAGCGTCATGCCGTCCTCCTCGTAGAGCTGCAGGTCGTTGATCGTCGACGGACCGTCGGTGCCCGACATCTTCTCGGTGCTCACCGACCGTCGAGGCGCATCGACCTGGAGGGACTCGCCCTCGAACCCGAACGCCGTGTCGGGGTTGCCGTCCTGCTCCCACGCGTACCGGTACGACTGACCCGCTTCGGTCGCGGGTTCGACCGTCGTCATCGACCAGCCGTCGGGGCCCAGCATCCACTTCTTCATCAGCTCCGCGTCGTGGTGCGCCTGCCACACCAGGTCGCGGGGGCCGTCGATGAGGCGCGTGATGCGCACGTGCGTGTCGTCGAGGAGTTCGACCTGGGTGCCCGCTCCCCGCGAGTAGTCGCGGAGGTCGCGGAGCACGGCGTCGAGCTGCGCCATCGCCATGCGCGAGCCTTCGACGGCCCCCATCGCGACGACCTGCTCGAGGGCTTCGGCCGAGGTGAAGAAGGTGATGTTCGACATGCGCGAGCCGGTCTCGGTCGCCGCGAATGTGAACACCATGCGCATGGCCGGAAACTCGGCCATCGGCTCGCCGTTCTCATCGGCGAAGGCGTCGAGGACTTCGAAGCTCACGCCGTCGTCGATCGCGAGGAACTCCCAGCGTCCGCGCGACGTCTCGCCCTGCGGGCTGGTCATCGCATAGTGCGCCTCGCCGCCGACGGTGAAATCGAAGGCGGTGAAGACGGCCGGCCAGCCGGGAGGGCCCCAGAAGCGCTCGAGCTGGCTCGGTGTCGTGAACGCGCGCCACAGCCGGTCGACGGGCGCGTCGACCTCCGCGGTGAGGGTCATGGTGAGCGTCTCGGCGTCGGTGGTGATGTCGGTCACAGGCATGTCGTTCTCCTTCGTGGGTCCAGGTGGTGTGCGTCGTCGATGTGCGGGGTGGGAGTCAGCCTTCGGGCGAGGCGAGCAGGTCGTCGAGGCGGTCGACGCGCGCCCGCCAGAGGTCTTCGTACCGGGCGAGCAGGGCCCGGGCCCTAGCGATCATCGCCGGGTCCGCCCGCACGAGCCGCTCACGGCCCTCGGCACGCTTGACGATGAGCTCGGCCGCCTCGAGCACGGCGACGTGCTTCTGCACGGCTGCGAACGACATGTCGTAGTCCGCGGCGAGCGCGGAGACGGACTGCTCGCGGTCGAGCGTGCGGCGGAGGATGTCTCGTCGGGTGGCGGCGGCGAGAGCGTGGAAGACGCGGTCGATCTGCTCATCGGTGAGGCCGTTCTGCGGGGAGGATCTTTGTACAACCATTTGGTTGCACGTTAGACCCGGGGGGTCGCCGCGTCAAGACCTTCGGGCGTTCAGTTCGCGCCCGCGAGCACCCGTGCCCAGACGTCCTCGTCGTCGAGAAGATCACGGACGCGCTGAACGGCGATGGTCGCGTCGTGCGGGCCGGTCGTCGTGGTGCCTGCCGGCGCGACCACCGCCTGCCGGGCTCGCTCGAGCGCGCCCTCGAGCTCGGTGTTCGCGGTGCGGCGGGCGGCGTCCACGATGCGGTCGAAGGGCTGAGCGTAGAAACCGGGCGCGGAACGGAACGCCGCATCCGCTCCGCGCACCTGGATGTCCCTCCGGAGGTCGAGGAGGATCACGGCATCCTGAGCCCAGGGCGGCAGAGTGCGGAACTGTGCCGAGTCGCCGAATCCGCTCGGCTGCGAGGGGCGAACGGCCCAGATGAAGGAGAGCGCATCGCGCCGGTCGTCGATGTCGGCGAGCGCCGCGGCGGTGAGCTGAACCCGGTCCGTCAGCACGATGCGGCGCACCGTGTCATCCGGCGGCGCGAAGGCACCCCCTCGGGCGAGCAGAGACCCGGCGGCACGTTGCACGGCACGGCTGCGGGGCGCGTCGGGGAGCGGACCGCCGGCGGTCGTCGACCGGCGATTCCGGGCACGCGCGATCACGTAGACCACCGGCGTCACCACCAGGACGAGCGTTCCGACGCCGAGACACAGGCCGAGGGCCAGTCGCGCCGCATCCGACAGCGCACCCGCCGGCTCGGCGAGCACGACGACGATGGCGAGGACCGCCACGCCGGTGGCCAGCCACGAGAGCATGCCGAGAAGCGCGCGTCTCGCGCGGTGGCCGGCCGGTGGGGAATCCCCTCCCCCGGCGGGCGAGTCACTCACCGCCGGTGAGCGTCCAGAGGTGATCGGTGCCGTTCTCGATCGCCACGACCGCCACGTTCTGTGTGAGGTCGGAGCGGTCGAAGAGCTGCGTCGCGCAGGCGCTCACCCCGAAGCGCTCCAGGAACCACTGCGAGAGAGGGCGCGAGCTCATGCCCTGCCAGCAGAAGAACACGGTCTGCTTCTTGTCCCGATCCCGGTAGGTGGCTTTCTCATCGGCCTGTATGAGATCGACCGGGAGCGCGGTGTCGATCGCGAGTTGGATGGCATCGAGGTCCGGCGTCGTCTTCGCCGGGTCCCAGAAGACGCGGATGACGAACCCGGTGCCCTTTCCTCCTGGCGCCGGGAACCCTCGATACGCGCCGACGTAGCGTTCGTCGGCTCGTTCCCAGAGGTCGAAGGCGACTCGGGCTTGCTTCTTCGCCCCGAAGACGCGCGGCTGGTCCGTGGCCGCGAGGAAGCCTTCGGGGGTGGTCAGAGTGGCGGCGATCTGTGCGGAGCTCGACATGAGGGCTTCTTTCTGCCGGAGGATGGGCCTCAGCCTAGGGCCCTGATCAGAGCCGCGAGGCGCACTCCACACAGAGGGTCGACTGCGGCCGCGCCTCGAGCCGGCCTGCGGGGATCGCGCGGCCGCAGCCCGCGCAGACACCGTAGGTTCCGGCCGCCACGCGAGCGAGCGCGTCCTGCACCTCGCGGAGCTCACGGCGGGTGGATGCCTGGACCGCCGACACCCGCTGCCACTCCCCCGACAGGGTCGACCCCTCCGGGTCGTGCTCGTCGTCGGCGGTCGCATCGGCCCGATCGGCGCGCAGTGACGCGTCGTCGGCGTCGAGACGGCCGAGCATTCCGGCGAGTTCGCGCTGTCGACGCTCGAGCTGCTCGACCGGGTCCACCTCCGCCACGGCCCCATCGTAGGCGCGGTACCGGCGCCGCGGGCCGGCGTCAAGACCGTGGCCGCCCCGCCTTCGGCGAGCGAGGGTGGAGTCCAACGGAAGGAGCCACCATGGCTGAGAACGAGCAGCAGCACGACCCCGAAGAGATGCCCGACACCGAGGAGCTCGAAGAGCCCAGCGTCGCGAAGGAGCCGGGCGAGGAGCCCAAGGCACCTGAGAAGAAGGACGAGGAGCCCAGCCACCACGCCGTCGGCATCGGCATCGTCGAGTCCGAGACGGTCTCTACGGACGACGAACCTCAGGAGGCGTAGCGCACCGGGCTCGCGGCTGACCGTCGCGCATCGGGCCCGTCGGTAGGATGGGGGCGACCCCCGGCATCCCGAGTCTTGGAGCCCAGCCGCGTGAGCACCCCCTCTTCTGTCGCAGATTCCGTCGAGAACGCCGTCGCCACGCCGGAGAGGGAGCAGCCGTACGCGGCGCTCGGTCTCAAGGCAGACGAGTACGACCGGATCCGCGAGATCCTCGGCCGCCGCCCCACGTCGGGCGAACTGGCCATGTACTCCGTCATGTGGAGCGAGCACTGCTCGTACAAGTCGTCGAAGATCTACCTGCGCCGCTTCGGCGACAAGGTCAGCGACGAGATGCGCGAGCGCCTCATGGTCGGCATGGGCCAGAACGCCGGTGTCGTCGACGTCGGCGAGGGCTGGGCGGTGACCTTCAAGGTCGAGTCGCACAACCACCCGAGCTACATCGAGCCCTTCCAGGGCGCCGCGACCGGCGTCGGCGGCATCGTCCGCGACATCATCTCGATGGGCGCCCGCCCCGTCGCCGTCATGGACCAGCTCCGCTTCGGCGCCATCGACCACCCCGACACGGCGCGCGTCGTGCACGGCGTCGTGAGCGGCATCAGCTTCTACGGCAACTGCCTCGGCCTGCCGAACATCGGCGGTGAGACCGTCTTCGACTCGGTCTACCAGGGCAACCCGCTCGTCAACGCGCTCGCTGTCGGCGTCATGCGCCACGAGGACATCAAGCTCGCGAACGCGACCGGCGCCGGCAACAAGGTCGTCCTGTTCGGGGCGCGCACCGGTGGTGACGGCATCGGCGGCGCGTCGATCCTCGCCTCCGACACCTTCGCCGACGGCGGCCCGACGAAGCGCCCGGCCGTCCAGGTCGGCGACCCCTTCGCCGAGAAGGTGCTCATCGAGTGCTGCCTCGAGCTCTATAAGGGCGAGCTGGTCGAGGCGATCCAGGACCTCGGCGCCGCCGGCATCTCGTGCGCGACGAGCGAGCTGGCCGCCAACGGCGGCTCGGGCATGCGCGTCGACCTGGAGAACGTCCTCCTCCGCGACCCGTCGCTCACGCCCGAAGAGATCCTCATGAGCGAGAGCCAGGAGCGGATGATGGCCATCGTCGCTCCCGAGAAGCTCGACGCCTTCCTCGAGGTCGTCGGCAAGTGGGACGTCGAGACCAGCGTGCTCGGCGAGGTGACCGGCGACGGCCGCCTGCAGATCTTCTGGCACGGCGAGCAGATCGTCGACGTCGACCCCTCGACCGTCGCGGTCGACGGCCCGGTGTACGAGCGCCCCGTCGCCTACCCGACCTGGATCGACGCCCTCAACGCCGACTCCGCCGCGCGCCTCGAGCGCAGCGACGACCCGGCCGTGCTCCGCGACCAGTTCGTGCAGCTCCTCGGCAGCGCGAACCTCGCCGACCCGTCGTGGATCACGAACCAGTACGACTACTACGTCATGGGCAACACCGCCCTGAGCTTCCCCGACGACGCCGGCATGATCCGCGTCGACGAGGAGTCGGGCCTCGGCTTCGCGATCGCCACCGACTGCAACGGCCGCTACTGCCAGCTCGACCCCTACGCGGGTGCACAGCTCGCCCTCGCCGAGGCCTACCGCAACGTCGCCGTCACGGGCGCCGTGCCCACGGCCGTCACGGACTGCCTCAACTTCGGCAGCCCCGAGAACCCCGAGGTCATGTGGCAGTTCGGTCAGGCTGTCGACGGTCTCGCCGACGGATGCCTCGCGCTCGGCGTTCCCGTCACGGGCGGCAACGTCAGCTTCTACAACCAGACCGGTGACCAGCCCATCTTCCCGACCCCTGTCGTCGGTGTGCTCGGCATCATCGATGACGTCGCCCGCCGCATCCCGAGCGGCTGGCAGGACGCGGGCGAGAACATCTACCTGCTCGGCACGACCGCCCTCGAGCTCGACGGGTCGGCGTGGGCGGGCACGATCCACGACCACCTGGGTGGTCGTCCCCCCAAAGTGGACCTGGCCGCCGAGCGCACGCTCGCCGAGCTGATCCAGTCGGCGGCGCAGCAGGGCCTCGTCTCGAGCGCGCACGACCTCTCCGCGGGCGGCCTGGGCCAGGCCCTCGCCGAATCGGTCACCCGCTTCGGCATCGGCGCGCGGGTGTGGCTGCGCGAGATCATGGAACGCGACGGAGTGGATGCCGCCACGGCACTGTTCAGCGAGTCGACCGGCCGCATCATCGTCTCGGTCCCCCGCGAGGAGGACGTGAAGTTCCGCGGTCTCTGCGAAGGCCGCGGCTACCCGGTGCTCCGCATCGGCGTCACGGATCCGGCTGCCGAGGGCGAGGCCGCTGCGCTCGAGGTGCAGGACGTGTTCACCCTCACGGTCCCCGAGATGCGCGGCATCTCGAAGGCGACGCTCCCCGCCGCGTTCGGGCCCGTCATCGACGAGGTGCGCGCGTGACCGACGATCCGGAATACGCCGACTTCGCCGGACGGCGGCGTGCCCGTACCCGCGTGATCGCGTGGGTCGTCATCATCTCGATGGTCCTCGTCGGCGGCGGGGCCACTGTGCTCACCCTCCTCTTCGGCTGAGGACGAGGAGCCGCATGGAGCCCACCGCGCCGTCCCTGCCCGGGCGCGCGGTGATCTCGCAGCGCTGGAGCAGCGCCTGCTTCGTGCACTGGCGCGTCGACCCCGCGCTCGTGGCCCCGCTCCTCCCCGCAGGAACCCGTCCCGACGAGTTCGACGGATCGGCGTGGATCGGGCTCGTGCCGTTCGTGCTGAGCGAGTTCCGGTTCCTCCCGCTCCGGCCTGTTCCGCTCGTCGGCTCCTTCGTCGAGATCAACGTGCGCACCTACGCCGTCGACGCCGACGGCCGGCGCGGCGTCGTCTTCCGCACGCTCGAGGCCGAGCACCTCCTCCCGGTGCTCGGCGCCCGCGCGCTGTTCGGCCTGCCCTACCGCTGGGCGCGGGCCACCCGAGAGGTCGACGGCGACGCGGTCTCGTTCGCCTCTCGGCGGCACGGCCGATCGAGGCGCTCGACGGCCCTGCGGGTCACGGTGGGCACCGAGCCGGTCGATACGCCGCTCAGCCGCTTCCTCACGGCCCGGTGGGGATTCCACGAGCGTCATCTGGGGCGCACGATCTGGGCGGCGAACGAGCACGAGCCGTGGCCGCTGCACGACGCGCAGCTCGATGCGCTCGATGACGACCTCGTGGCGGAGGCGGGGTTCCCCGGCCTCGCCGAGCGGGCGCCCGACTCTGTCTTGGCGATGCCGCCGC
Source organism: Microbacterium sp. Ld4 (assembly GCF_045066555.1). Classification (NCBI taxonomy): domain Bacteria; kingdom Bacillati; phylum Actinomycetota; class Actinomycetes; order Micrococcales; family Microbacteriaceae; genus Microbacterium; species Microbacterium sp. Ld4. The sequence continues at coordinate 108,523 of NZ_JBISHE010000013.1, forward strand.
GGCATCCGGGGTTCGTGACGCGGTTCTCGGCGTCGCGCGCGATCGGCTGAGACGGATGCCTGATCGCACCGTTCCCGTGAGCGTCCACGGTCACGGCGGCTAGCATGGGCGGCATGCAGCTCTGGGTCGTCGCGATCGGAGCCGCGGTGGCGGAGTTCTGGTGGGTCGCACCCGCCGCAGCGGGGGCCGGCGCGGCGGGTCTCCTCGGCGTCCGCCGCAGCCGGTCGACGCGCGCCCGGCGGCTCGGCGTCGCCTCGGCCCGCCTCGAACTGCAACAGGCCCGCGCCGAGAGCCAGGGAGCGCGTGCCGCCGCCCGGGTCGCACAGGCCGAGGTGAGCCGCGCCGAAGCGGAGCGCGCCGCCGGCAGGGCGAGCGCCGAAGACGTCCGCACCGCGCGGCGCGCGCTCGACGCCGCCCAGCGCACGCGTGCCGCGAGCACCGCGACCATCCGGGTCGCGCGTGCGCGCATCGGCGCCGAGCGGGCCACGGTGCCCGCGCGCGGCACCGACACCGCCCACCTCCCGCTCGCCAGGCTCATGGCCGCGCACGACGCGAACGCCGCCCGCTGGATGGCGTACGAGACGGATGCCGCCCGCCACCTCGCCTTTCCCGCGATGAGCGATGTGCGCGTGCCCGCGACCGCCGAGTTCCTCCGCCTCGAAGCCGTCGCGCGCGAGCGTCGTCCGGCGACGGCGACCGCTCGCGTCACGCCCGCGGAGTTCGCGGCGTACCGCGCGGCCGTCGACGACGCCCGACGGGCGTTCGAGGCCGCCGAGCAGGAGGCCTGGCGGCTGGCCGGACACCGACCCGACGACGCGCCGCCGCCCCCGCCGTCGATCGGCCAGCGGTGGACGATCGCCGCGACCGAGGCGATCACCCGCTCGGCCGACGGTCTCGCGCGTGCGGCCGAGTCGGCGGCATCCGCTCTCGATTCCCATCGCGGCGGACGCCGGCGCACGGGCGATGCGGGCCAGGATGCCGCGCCGCGCCGGCCGATCTGGCCTGTGCCCTCGCGCACCGAGCATCGCGACGACGACGCCCGGCCCTAGTGTGGACGCGTGGACGGATTCTGGGCCTTCGCGGGCAACTACTGGTGGCTGATCTTCCCCGCGTTCGGTCTGCTCTCCGCCGGGAGCGGCTCGTGGGCGAGCGCATCGAAGCGGCGGCACAAGCAGCGCCTCGAGGTGATGAAGGCGAAAGCCGAGCTCGCCGCCGCCCGTTCGGCCGCGAAACACGGGATCGGCGCGTCGGCTGCCGTCGAGGCCGCCGGGGCGCCGGCGCGCTCGTTCAGCACGCAGGCCGACGACCTCCGGACGGTTCACGACGACGTCACCAAGCGCTGGCTCGACTATGAACTCGACGTCGCCAAGCTCATCGCCTTCCCGTCCATGAGCGACGGCCGCGAACCGCTGACGGCGGCGTTCCTCCGCGCGAAGAAGGTCGCCGACCGCGCCCGTCCCGCCGACGGCGAGGCACCCACCGCCGAGCAGATCGCCGACTACCGCGCCGCCGTCACCGACTTCGAGGTCGCATTCGACCTCGCCGAGCGCGACGCGCGCCGGGTGCGGGACAGCGGCTTCAGCACCGCCGAGCGCAAACGTCTCGCGACGGCATCCCGTCTGCTCGCCGTCGCCACCGACACCGCCGCCACCCCCGCCGAACGCCACCTCGCCTACGAGCGGGTGCGCGAGGAGATCGACGGTCTCATCGCGCTCTCCGACGACGCCGTCGAGCTGCTCGAGAAGCAGGTCGCGCGCGAGCTTCCCGCATCGGCCCCGCGTCGCGACCCGCTCACTCCGCCTGACGCGTGAGCCCGCGCGGGACCTGACGCTGCGCACGAGAACGGGGGCCCGGCATGATGCCGAGCCCCCGTCGTCCGTTCGCCGTTCTTACTCGGTGATCAGGGTGTCGAACGCCTCGGGGTTGGCCTCGATCCACGCGTCGACCGCCTCGGCTTCCTTGCCCTCGCCGTACTCGTTCACGACCATGTCCTCGAGGGTCGCGTACTGCTCGTCGTCGAGCTTGATGCCCTTGATGAACTCAGCCGCCTCGGGGAACTCCGCCGCGAAGCCGTCGGTGCCCAGGAAGTGCAGGGCCTCCGCCTCGCCCATGGCGCCACGGGGGTCTTCGAGGTCCTTCAGGCCGTAGGCCTCGTTCGCCCAGAACGGACGCCACGAGGTGACGACCATGTCCTTCTTCGCGCTGATCGCGCTGTCGAGCTCGGTGAGCATCGCGGCGGTCGACGAGGTGACGAGCTCGTACGAGTCGCCGAGCTCGTACTCGGGGATCATCGACTCCTGCGTCTGCTTGGTGAGTCCGGCGCCCGGCTCGATGCCGTAGATCTTGCCGCCGAAACGGTCGGCGTTCGCGGCGAGGTCCTCGATGGAGTCGATGTCGACGTAGTCGGGGACGGCGATCGTCAGCTTGGCGTTGTCGTAATAGGCGCCGAGGTCCTCGATCTTGTCGCCGTACTCGTCCATGTAGGACTTGTGGGTGAGCTCGGGCCAGGCGGACGGGTACACGTCGACGTCGCCCTGGGCGAGTCCGGTGTACAGCGGGCCGGCCTCGGTGAGCTCCTCGAGCTCGACCGTGTAGCCGATCTTCTCGAGCTGGTCCTCGAGCAGGTACGCGGTGCTCAGACCGTCGGTCCAGGAGGGGAGGTAGCCGAGCGTGATGGTGCCGAGGTCGCCGTCGCCCTCTCCCGATCCGCCGGCGGCCTGGTTGCCGCTCGCGCAGCCGGCGAGGGTGAGGGATGCTGCTGCCCCGAGGGCGATCATCGTGGTCAGGTGGCGCTTGTTCATGTGACTTCCGTATCTCTTGGTCGGTTCCGTATGAAGGGGTGGTGCATCGTGCTGACCCGCGGCGCACCGAGCTGTCGCCGCGCCGCGGGGATCGTGCTCAGGACACCTGTGCGAGGCCGCGCGGGGCGGCCGCGCCGGCGCCTGCGCGACGACGTGCGATCTCCCCGAGCAGCGACGAACGCTGCCCGCGGAGGTTTCCGAGCGCGGCGGTGAGCCGGTCGAGGTAGACGGCGAGGATGACGACGCTGAGGCCGGCCTCGACACCCTTCGCGATGTTGACGGTGGACATCGCCTGGACGATCTCCTTGCCGAGACCGTCGGCGCCCGCGATGCCGGCGATGACGGCCATCGACAGTGCCAGCATGATGAGCTGGTTGATGCCCGCCATGATGCTCGGCATGGCCAGCGGGAGCTGGACGCCTCGGAGGATCTGAGCGGGCGTCGCGCCGAACGCGTGGCCCGCTTCGACCGTCTCGGAATCGACACCGCGGATGCCGAGCTCGGTCAGACGCACGCCCGGGGGCAGCGCGAAGATGACGGTGGCGACGACACCCGGCACCACGCCGATGCTGAAGAACACGATCGCGGGGATCAGATAGACGAAGCCCGGCATGCTCTGCATGAGGTCGAGGATCGGGCGGACGGCGGCGCTCAGCCGATCGTTGCGCGCCGCGGCGATGCCCACGGGAACCGCGATGGCGACCGCGATGACCGCGGCGACGAGGACGAGCGCGAGGGTCTGCATCGAGGTGACCCACTGCCCCATGCCGAGGATCAGCGTGAAGGTGATGACCGTGCCCAGCGCGAACTGCCAGGAGCGGAGCGCCCAGCCGACCGCGGCGAGCAGGACGATGACGACGGCGATCGGCGCGTTCAGGAGCAGATCGGCGAGCGAGTCGACGAGCCAGCCGACCACGGCGGCGATGCCGCCGAGGAGCCAGCCGAGATTGTCGCGGATCCAGTCGACCGCGACGTCGGCCCATTCGCCGACCGGGATGCGGAACCCATCCATCAGCGGACCCCCTCTTTCTCGCCGGCGAGGTCTTCGGTGGCGGCGACCGCCAGTGCTTCGTCGATGACCGCTTCGGGCACGGGATCGAGGATCACGGGGATCTCCGTCGTCTCGGTGGTCTGCGGTCCGAGGGCGGTCAGCAGCGTGATGCGCGGGATGACGCCGACGAGCCGGTTCTCCGCGTCGGTCACGGCGAGGGCGAGCGGCGACTCCGCAGCGGGCACGAAGAGGTCCATGAGCACGTCGTCCTTGCTGACGGCCTGCGGCACGGGGCGGATCGCGGACGCGAGCGAGGTCTCGCCGCGGCGGACCAGCTTGAGGGCGTCGCGGTCGGACACGATGCCGAGCAGCCGCCGACCGCGATCGGTCACGTAGACCGCCGCCATCCGGGCGTCGCGCATCGTGCGGAGCGCGGTGCGCGGGCCGGCCGTGTCGGGAACGACCGGGCTCGGGCGCTCCATCACGTTCGAGGCGGTGAGCACGCGGGCGCGGTCGACGTCCTGCACGAACTGCTCGACGTAGTCGTTGGCCGGGTCGGTGAGGATGTCCTCGGGTGTGCCGATCTGCACGATGCGCCCGTCGCGCATCACCGCGATGCGGTCTCCGAGGAACATCGCCTCGTTGAGATCGTGCGTGATGAAGACGATCGTCTTCTGCAGCTTCTGCTGCAGCTCGAGCAGCTGCTCCTGCATCTCGCGCCGGATGAGCGGGTCGAGGGCGCTGAACGCCTCGTCCATCAGGAGAATGTCGGTGTCGGCGGCGAGCGCGCGGGCGATGCCGACGCGCTGCTGCATTCCGCCCGACAGCGCCGAGGGGAGCTTCTCGCCCCAGCCCTCGAGCCCGACGAGCGCGAGGATCTCCTCGGCCTTGGCGAGACGCTCGGCCTTGCCGACGCCGCGCAGTTCGAGCGGGTAGGCCACGTTCGCGGCGACCGTCCGGTGCGGCAGGAGGGCGAAGTGCTGGAACACCATGGCCAGGCGTTCCCGGCGGATGCCGCGGAGCTTGGCGGCCGGGATGCCGGTGATGGGATCGCCCTGCACGAGGATCGATCCGCCGGTGGCGTCGTGGAGGCCGTTCAGCATGCGGATGATCGTCGATTTGCCGGAGCCCGAAAGGCCCATGATCACGAAGATCTCGCCCCGCTCGACCGAGAAGCTCGCGTCGATCACGGCGGCGGTTCCGGCATCCGCGACATCGGTGCGGGATTCACCGGATCTGAGTCGCTTGACGGCCCCGGCCGGGTTCCGTCCGAATACTTTGAACAGATTCTTCGCTTCAACAGCGGGTGTGGTCACGTGCTCACCTCGGCGGGCGCACGCGTCCGCATCGGTTACGCCCGGGTGACGGTCACAGGCGCTGCGCGAGCGTTCGGGAACACATCGAGCGCGGCGCTCCAGCGGCGCACATCGGGTGCACCAGCCCAGACCGTCGACCATACGTCCACTCGTCGCCGATGCTCAGAGAGTCGGGCCGAATGGCCGCGGACTGGTCGTCGAGGGCCGAAGCCCGCACTCGACGGTAACGAGATGCCCTACCCGGATCAAATCGAGGAAGCCCCTTGACGCTCCTGCGAGGGCCCCTTATCACGCGCGCTCGGGCGCGTCCACGAGCGTGGAGAAGTCGGCTTGTCTGCGAGACTGACGCAGCGGGAGATCGACGTGGTCGATTCCGGCGCCTCTGGCATCGTCCTCACCTGGCCGACATCCGACGAGCCGTCCGCTCCGAACACTGTGTAGGAGGCGTGATGTCTAATCAGAGCAAGGGTAGGCGGTTCCCCGTATGGGCGGCCGTAACGGGACTGGTCGCAGGGCTGGTGTTCCTGGCCATCGCAGAGCTGAGCGCGCTGATCTTCGCGAGGACGGCGAGCCCGATCCTGGCGGTGGGCTCGTTCGTCATCGACATCGTTCCGCGTCCGCTGAAGGAATTCGCGATCACGACGTTCGGCGAGTACGACAAGATCGCCCTCCTCGCCGGGCTCGGCCTGGCCGTCGCCGTGGCCTCCGCTCTCGCGGGCGTCCTGCAGTATCTCCGCCCTCCTCTGGGTGTCATCGCTTTCGCGGTCGCCGGCGTCCTCTCCGGCGCGGCCATCGTCACGCGCGCCGAGGCGACGCTGCTGGCCTACCTCCCGCCGATCCTCGGAACGGTCGCCTCGGCGATCGTGCTGCTTCTCCTGGCACGTCGCCTTCGCGCATGGAAGACGGCTGCGCAGGGCGCATCCGTCGACGACACCTCGGGCGACGGCAGGATCGACCGGCGACGCTTCTTCACGCTGACCGTCATCGCGGGTGCCTCGGCGGTCGTCGTCGGGATCACGGCGCGCGCCGTGAGCGCCGCGACGTCGTCGGCTGACGCCATCCGCCGGGCGCTGAAGCTCCCGGCGCCGAAATCCACCGTGCCCATCCCGTCGGGCGCCGAGCTCGACGTGCCGGGCATCAGCCCGCTGATCACTCCGAACGCCGATTTCTACCGCGTCGACACCGCCCTCACCGTTCCGACCATCGACCCCGACACCTGGCGACTGGTCATCGACGGCATGGTCGATCAGCGCGTGGAGCTGACGTTCCAGGACATCCTCGACATGGGCCTCGACGAGTACGCCATCACGCTCACCTGCGTCTCGAACGAGGTGGGCGGCGAGCTCGTCGGCAACGCGATCTGGCAGGGCGTGCCCCTGCGAGAGGTGCTGAAGATGGCCGGCGTGAAGTCGGGCGCCGACATGCTGCTCTCGCGCAGTGTCGACGGCTACACGGCGAGCACGCCGCTGTCGGCGGTCACGGACGACGGGATCGATGCCATCCTCGCGGTCGCGATGAACGGCGAGCCGCTGCCCGCCGAGCACGGCTTCCCCGTGCGCATGGTCGTGCCGGGGCTCTACGGCTACGTCTCCGCCACGAAGTGGCTGACGGAGCTGAAGGTCACGACGTTCGACGCCGACGAGGCCTACTGGACTCCCCGTGGCTACAGCGCCGAGGCCCCCATCAAGTTCGCCTCGCGCATGGACACCCCGAAGATCGGCTCGCCCGTGCAGGCGGGTCGTGTGCCTCTCGCCGGAGTGGCGTGGGCGCAGACAGTGGGGATCGAGCGCGTCGAGGTCAGCATCGACAACGGCGAATGGATGCCCGCGAAGCTCTCCACGCCGATCAACGAGGACACCTGGGTGCAGTGGGTCCTGGAATGGGATGCCACGCCGGGCACCCACTACGTCGCGGTCCGCGCCGTCAACAAGAACGGCGATCTGCAGATCCAGGAGCGCGCACCGATCGCCCCCAATGGCTCGTCGGGATGGCAGCGCTCGCTGATCTCCGTCTCGTGAGGGCTCGGGCCGACGGGCCTAGGGTGAGCACATGGCACCGCTTCTCGCATACGTGATCACCGTCTCGGATCGCTCGGCCTCGGGTGTGCGCGAGGATCGCGGCGGGCCGCTCGCGGTCGAGCTCCTCGAGGCCGCGGGGCTCGCGTGTGCGGGCACCGAGATCGTCCCGGACGGCGCGGACTCCGTGGAGGCTGCCCTCCGGCGGGCGGTGCGCACGGATGCGCGGGTCATCGTCACCACCGGAGGAACGGGGGTGGGTCCGCGAGACCGGACGCCCGAGGGCACCGAACGCGTGGTGACCCGGATGCTCCCCGGGATCGCGGAAGAGCTCCGCCGGGTCGGCATCGCCGACACGGCTCTCTCCGTGCTCTCACGCGGGGTCGCGGGCGTGATCGAGCCAGAAGGCGCGCTCGTCGTGAACCTTCCCGGCTCACCCCGCGCAGTGGCCTCCGGCATCCCTGTCATCGTGTCGGTGGCAGCCCACGTGGTTGATCAGATGAAAGGCGGAGACCACTCGTGAACACGGTCAGAATCGCGCGACTGGAAGACACCCCGCTCGACCTCGACGCGCACCTCCGTGCCGTCGATGATCCGGCGTTCGGCGCGGTCACGACGTTCGTCGGACGTGTGCGGGACAACGATCCCGACGCCCAGACGGCGGTGATCGGCTTGGAGTACAGCGCGCACCCCGATGCGCAGGAGACGCTGCACCGCATCGCGGAGCAGGCGGGAGACGCTTCGGGCGCCGTCGTCGCAGTCAGTCACCGCATCGGCAACCTCGCCGTCGGCGACGCCGCGGTCGTGATCGCCGTCGCGTCGGAGCATCGGGCCGAGGCGTTCGAGGTCTGTCGCGCCGTCATCGAGGCGATCAAGACCGACCTGCCGGTCTGGAAGCGTCAGCTCGAAACCGACGGAACCACCGCCTGGAAGGGCATCGGCGGCTGAGGCTCAGCCCCGCGACTCAGCCGCCCGCGAAGGGCGGCAGTACGTCGATCATTCGGGCATCGGCGAGCGAGGTGTCGCCGTCGGTGCGCACGCCGTCGACCAGCACAGCGCAGTCGGGCAGCACCAGGAACAGCGCGGGATGCTCGTTGAGGATCGCGGTGCGGAGCTCGGCGAGCGTCGCCTCAGACCGCTCCTCGCTTTCGGTGCCGGCAGCCTCTGCGGCGGCGGCGAAGTAGCGCACGAGGGTCATGCCTGGTCCTGTTCTCCGGGCCGCGTCCAGTCGCCGGAGCGGCCGCCCGACTTCGCGGTGATGCGGACGTTCTCGATCACGACCGAGCGGTCGAGGCCTTTGATCATGTCGACGATGGCGAGGGCGGCGACGGAGACGGCGGTGAGCGCCTCCATCTCGATGCCGGTGCGGTCGGCCGTTCCGACGGTCGCCTCGATCTCGACACCGTCGTCGACGATGTCGAGTTCGACCGACGCGCGGTGCACGCCGATCACGTGTGCCAGCGGCAGCAGTGTGGCGGTCGACTTCGCCGCCTGGATGCCGGCGATGCGGGCGACAGCCAGCACGTCGCCCTTGGGGGCGGTGCCGTCGCGAAGCGCCGAGACGACCTCCGCACCGCAGCGGACGAAACCTCGGGCGGTGGCGGTGCGGACCGTCGGAGTCTTGCCCGTGACGTCGACCATGTGCGCACGGCCGGCCGAGTCGAGATGAGGGAACGTCATCAGACCAGCATGACATCTAGCTCGTCGCCGGCGGCCACGGCAGCGACCTCCGCCGGAACGATCGCGAAAGCGGATGCCTGTGCGAGCCCACCGGCCAGGTGCGATCCCGAGCCGCCCGCCGTGGCGGGGCGGACGGTACGCGCGGCGAGGTCGACCACGGCGGGCAGGTACTGCCGCCGTCCGGGCGGCGTCTTCCAGGACTCCGCCGCGGTCAGCGTCAGGTGGGCGCGGTGGATGACCGACCGGCCCTGCAGGGCCAGGAGGGCAGGACGCACGAACACCTCGAACGACACCGCGACGCTGACCGGGTTGCCGGGCAGGCCGAACACCAGGCAGCCGTCGCCCACGGTTCCGAAGGCCTGCGGCTTGCCGGGCTGCATCGAGATCTTCGCGAACTCGACCTCGCCGTGGCCGTCGAAGGCGGCGCGCACGGGTTCGTAGGCGCCCGCGCTCACCCCGCCGGTGAAGACGATGACGTCGGCGCCCGCCGCTCGAGCGTCGGCGGTGACCTGAGCGACGGCCGCGCCGTCGTCCGAGACGCGGGCGATCAGAACGACCTCGGCATCGGCGCCCGCGACGAGCTGCGCGAGCAGCGGACCGTTCGAGTCGGGAATGAGCCCCCGGCGCACGGTCTCGCCGGGGGCGATGAGCTCGCTGCCGGTGGAGACGACGGCGACGCGGGGCGCGCGGGTCACGGTCACGTCGTCAGCGCCGGCGGCGACGGCGGCAGCGACCTGGAACGCGCCCATCCGCTCGCCGGCGTCGATGACGACGTCGCCGGCGCGGAGGTCGGCTCCCCGGTGGCGGATGAACGCCCCGGGGGCAGGGGCGTCGAGCACCTGGACGACGTCGAGCGAGTCCGCCAGCCCGCCCGCGGTGGCCTCGAACGGCACGATGGCGTCGGCCGCCGTCGGTGTCGGCGAGCCCGTCATGATGCGGGCCGCTTCGCCCGCGGCGAGCGGGGGGTCGGTCGAGACGCCCGCGGGCAGGTCGGCGACGACGCGCAGGGCAACCGGGTTCTCCGGGCCCGCCGACGCGACGTCGACCGCGTGCACGGCGAACCCGTCCATCGCGGAGTTGTCGAAGAGGGGGATGTCGTGGGCGGCGACGGCCGGCGCCGCGAGCGTGCGGCCGGCGGATTCGTGAGCGGGCACGACCTCGCTCGGGAGGGTGCGGACGGCGGCCAGCACCCGGACGAGCTGCTCTTCGACGCTGCGCAGCTCGCTCATGCGGATGCCGCAGCCGTCTCGGCCGACCGGAGGGGGATCTCGCGCTGGCGGCCCGAGAGGGAATCGAGCACGAGCAGGCGTCCGAGCAGCGGCTCGCCGACGCCGATCGCGAGCTTCACGACCTCGGTCGACAGGAGTCCGCCGACCTGGACGCAGAGCGCGCCGAGCACGCCGACCTGTGCGCACGTGGGCGGGTCGCCCTCGGTGCCGACGGCGAAGAGATCGTTGAGGACGACGGGAGCGGCGTCGGTCGGGTTCGACCAGAAGACGGTGACCTGCGCGTACCACTCGCGCACGGCTCCCCAGACGAGCGGGATGCCGAGCGCCTCTGTGGCGGCGGCGACGGCGCGTCGCGTCGCGAACGAGTCGCTCGTGTCGATGACGATGTCGGCGCCGGCGAAGAACTCCTGCGCGTTGGTCTCGTCGAGGCGGGCGGTCACGGGCGTGACGACGGTGACCGGCGACAGCGCCGCGACCGCGCGCACCGCGCTCTCCGTCTTGTGCACGCCGATGTCCTCGATGCGGTGGGCAATCTGGCGCTGCAGGTTGTGGAGTTCGACGATGTCGTCGTCGATCACCGTGATGCCGCCGATGCCGGCGGCGGCGAGCGCCAGGATCGCGGGCGAGCCGATTCCACCGGCCCCGACGACGGCGACGCGTGTGGCGGCGAGCCGGCGCTGTCCCTCGTCACCGATGCCCTTGAGCACCGTGTGGCGAGCGGTCCGCTTGCGCTCGTCGGGATCCAACTCGGGCACGGGATCGACCAGGGGGCGCATGACCCGAGTTTACGCGTCGGGAGCCCGACCGGGCGTGCCGGGGGATCGGATTCTGAACAGGTCCAGGAGTCGCAGATGCGTCGCAAGAGATACATATGAGCCGCAGATGCGGCATGATCGAGGGATGACCGCCTATCGCGTAGCTCGAGCCGCTCGCCTGCTGGGCGTCAGCGACGATTCGGTGCGCCGATGGATCGATCAGGGACTGCTGCCGGTGACGGATGCCGTTCCCGCCGAGATTCCCGGCGAGGCGCTCGCGGCCTTCGCGGTGTCGATGGCGAACGAGCCCGGTGACGCGCAGGAGCACCGCTCCAGCGCGCGCAACAGCTTCGTCGGAATCGTGACGCGCGTGCAGGTCGACGGCGTCATGGCGCAGGTCGACATCCAGTCCGGCCCCCATCGCGTCGTGTCGCTGCTCTCCGCCGAGGCGGTGCACGACCTGCAGCTCGAGGTCGGCACGCTCGCGCGGGCATCGGTGAAGGCCACGAACGTCGTCGTCGAGATCGCGAAGGAGTGACGTGCGTCGTTTCCTCCTCCGGCCGCTGGCCCTCGGAGCGCTCGCGCTGCTCATGACCGGCTGCGCCGCGCCGGCACCCGACGACGGCGCGGTGTCGGGCTCACTCACCGTCTACGCCGCCGCGTCGCTGAAGACGTCGTTCGACGAAGTGGCCGAAGCGTTCACGGCGCAGCATCCCGGCATCCAGATCAGTCCCGTGTACGACGGCTCGTCGACGCTCGCCACCCAGATCGACGCGGGAGCGCCGGCAGACGTGTTCGCCTCGGCCGATGCCGCCACCATGGCGACCGTGTCGGAGTTCACCCTCAGCCCCCAGGTTTTCGCCTCGAACACGCTCGTGATCGTCGTTCCCGCCGGCAACCCGCAGAAGGTCACGGGCCTCGGCGACCTGTCGCGCGTCGTGACGGTGCTGTGTGCGCCCGAGGTGCCGTGCGGCGCGGCATCCGCGACGCTGCTCGCGGCCGCCGACGTCACGGTCGACGCCGCCAGTCTCGAGCAGAACGTGACCGCCGTGCTCACGAAGGTGGCGGCGGGCGAGGCGGATGCGGGTCTCGTCTACGCGACCGATGTCGTCGGCCGCGACGACGTCGCCTCCGTGGTGCCCGAGGGCAGCGACGACGTCGTCAACGAGTACCCGATCGCCGCGCTGACGGATGCCGCGAATCCGGGGGCTGCGGCGGCGTTCGTCGACTTCGTCCTGTCGGACGCCGGGCAGAAGATCCTCCGGGACCGCGGGTTCGGGGCACCGTGAGTTCGGTCGCCGAGCGCGGGTACGTCCCCCGGACGCTGGCCGCGCCCGCGCTCGTCGGGCTGGGCTTCCTGATCCTCCCCCTCATCGCCCTGATCGCCCGTGTGGAGTGGGCCACGTTCGTCGCCGACGTGACCTCGCCGGCCGCGCTGGCCGCCCTCGGTCTCTCCTTCGGTACGGGAATCGCCGCGACGGCGATCTGCGTCGTCATCGGTGTGCCGCTGGCGTTGCTGATCGCTCGCTCGGGGCCGCGGCTGGCGGCGGTTCTGCGAGCGGCAGTCACGGTGCCGCTCGTCCTCCCGCCGATGGTCGGCGGCATCGCGCTGCTCTACCTGTTCGGTCGCGCCGGGTGGCTCGGAGGGCTCGGGCTGTCGTTCACGACACCGGCGGTCGTGCTCGCGCAGACGTTCGTGGCGCTGCCGTTCCTCGTCCTCGCCGTCGAGGGCGCGGTGAGGTCGACGGGAGTGGACTTCGAGCGCACGGCGGCGGCGCTGGGAGCCGGCCGCTGGACGATCCTCCGGCGCATCACGCTTCCCCTCGCGGCACCCGGGATCGTCGCCGGAACCGTGCTGTGCTTCGCGCGGGCGATCGGCGAGTTCGGCGCGACCGCACTCTTCGCGGGAAACCGGCCCGGTGTCACGCAGACGATGCCCCTCGCCATCTACACGGCGTTCAACGGCGCCGGCGTCACACAGGGGACGGCCGTCGCTCTCGCGCTCCTGCTCCTCGCCGCGGCCGTCATCGTTCTGATGCTCGTGCGCGGGTGGCGACCGGGAGCCGTGCGATGAGCGGCCTGCGGGCGCACGTCGTCGTCAATCGGCCGCGTTTTCGGGTGGATGTCACGATCGACGCCGCCGCGGGCGAAACGATCGCGGTCATGGGTCCGAGTGGCGCCGGCAAGTCGACGCTCCTCTCCGCTGTCGCCGGGCTGGTGTCGCTCGACGGCGGGGAGATCACCGTCGCCGGCCGCACGGTCGAGCGCGTGTCCGCGCCGCGGGTGAGCACAGCGCCGATGCATCGCGGGGTGGTGCTGCTCGGTCAGGACCCGCGGCTCTTCCCTCACCTCAGTGCCCGGGAGAACGTCGCTTTCGGGCCGCGTGCCGCGGGAACCCCCGCACCGCAGGCGCGCGCGGACGCCGACGAGTGGCTCGAGCGCGTCGGCCTGGGTGGTCTCGGAGCCCGCATGCCCCGCGAGCTGTCGGGAGGAGAACAGCAGCGCGTCGCGATCGCGCGGGCGCTGTCGGCGTCGCCCCGGGTGGTGCTGCTCGATGAGCCCCTCGTCGCGCTCGATCCGGTCACGGCGTCGTCGATCCGCGGCATGCTGCGCGATCAGCTCACCGACACGACCACGGTCGCCGTGACGCACGACGCCGGCGACGCCGTGGCCCTGGCCGAGCGGTTGTTCGTCGTCGAGTCGGGCGCCGTGGTGCAGAGCGGCTCGGTGCGCGAGGTGCTGCGGGCCCCGGCATCCGCCTTCGTCGCGTCGATCGCAGACATGAATCGGATGCCGGGAGTCTCGGCGCGCGGCGGGTGGACCGACTCCGCCGGCCAGGTGCTGAGGAGCGCGGACGCCGCATCGATCGCACGGGTTGCCACGGAGGGTGTCGCGCACGCCGCCGTGTTCCATCCGAGCGACGTGCGGATCGTGGCCGAGGAGGGCGCGAACACGTGGACGGCCACTGTTCTGCGAGCCGAGCCGACGCTGTCGGGGCTGCGGATCCACACGTCCGCGGGCGCGGCGGACATTGCCGAGACCGTCGCCGCGTGGTCGGCGGGAGACACGGTGCGGCTGCACATCGACCCGTCACGGGTGCGGTTCGTTCCGATGCCGTGAAGGTGCCCTGATCAGCCCTGATCCAGGGGTGCGCGGCTAGGCTCGGACAATGGGATGCCACTGGGGGACGACGCGATGACGGCGATCCCGATCACGATCGGTCGGGCGCCGCAGATCGCGCCTCACTCGGGCGCTGCTCCCGATCCGGGCGCCGCCCTCGTCGACACGCACGGACGCGTTCACCGCGACCTGCGGATCTCCCTCACCGACCGCTGCTCCTTGCGCTGCACGTACTGCATGCCCGAGCAGGGCAACGAGTGGTTGGCACGCACGAGCATCCTCACGACCGACGAGATCGTCGAGATCGCGGAGGTCGCGGCGAGCCTCGGCATCCGCACGTTCCGGCTCACCGGTGGCGAGCCGCTGCTGCGTACCGACATCGTCGACGTCGTGCGGCGGGTCGCCGCGATCTCGGGCCCCGACGGGCCGGTCGAGGTCGCGATGACGACCAACGGCATCCGTCTCGCCGAGGTGCTGCCCGACCTGATCGCCGCGGGCCTCACGCGGCTGAACATCAGCATCGACACGATCGATCGCGAGCGTTTCGCTGCACTCACCCGGCGCGACCGGCTCGATGACGTACTCGAGGGGATCGCCGCAGCCGCGGCATCCGATCTGAAGCCCTTGAAGCTCAACGCCGTCGCGATGCGGGGTGTGAACGACGACCAGCTTGCCGACCTCGTCGCCTTCGCGATGGACGTGGGCGCTCAGCTGCGGTTCATCGAGCAGATGCCGCTGGATTCCGGGCACACGTGGGATCGGAGCTCGATGGTGACGCGCGAGGAGATCCTCGAGGCGCTGTCGGAGCGCTGGTCGCTCGAGCCGGTTCCCGGCCGCGGCGGGGCGCCCGCCGAGAAGTGGCGCATCGACGGCGGTCCGCACGAGGTCGGCGTGATCGCGTCGGTGACCGCGCCCTTCTGCGGAGCGTGCGACCGGTTGCGCCTGACCGCCGACGGTCAGTTCCGCAACTGCCTCTTCTCGCTGACCGAGTACGACGTGACGACCGCGGTGCGGGGGATGCCGGTGGGCGCTGCGCCGGGAGATCGCCGGCGAGTCATCGCCGAGATCCTGCACGCGTGCGTGCTGGGGAAGCTGCCCGGCCACGCGATCAACGACCCGTCGTTCCTGCAGCCCGCGCGGGGCATGAACGCCATCGGCGGCTGACCGGGTCGGCGAGCGCCGCCACCGAGATCACTCCCGACGACCCGGCCGCCCGCTGCTCCCGAGGTTCTCACCCAGGATGACCACGACGCAGACGGCGGCCGAGGTGAAGAGAGCCAGCACGACGAAGAGGACCACACCGAGCAACGAGACCGCCTCCCACGATTCCGGCGCTCTTCGCGCCGTCCGGATGTGATCGAGCCGGTCGAGCGCGGGCTGCGGGATGCCTGCATCTGCCGGAAGAGCACTCAGGTGCCGTATCCGCTGTTCATCCGCACCCGTGGCGGCGAGCCACTGCAGGTACGGTTCGGCCGTTGCGGCGTCGTAGGAGCCGAACGCGAACGGCCACGACGACCTTGGCGGCGGACGGAAACGGAACCGTTGACATACGGTGGGTTAGGTGGTTACCTACTCATGTAAGTAACCCACCAACCACGGAAGCGAGATCGCATGGTCGACGAGGGACGCCCGCTCTTTCTGCAGATCGCGGAGAGCGTCGAGGACTCGATCATCGACGGGAGTCTCGTCGAACAGGACCAGGCTCCGTCGACGAACGAACTCGCCGCCTTCCACCGCATCAATCCGGCCACCGCCGCGAAAGGAATCGCCATGCTCACCGAAAAGGGCGTGCTCACCAAGCGGCGCGGGATCGGCATGTTCGTCGCCGACGGCGCCCGCGACCTGCTCCTCACCGAGCGGCGGGCGGCGTTCGCCGACCGCTACCTCGACCCCCTCCTCGCGGAGGCCGGCAAGCTCGGCCTCGGCCCCGACGACCTCGCGCGGCTGCTCGCCGACCGCGCGGCATCCGCATCACCCACCACGGAAGGAGCGACCCGATGACCACCGTGATCGAGGTCACGAACCTCACCAAGCGCTACCGTTCCACCACCGCCGTGGAGAACGTGTCGTTCTCGATCGAGAAGGACGCCATCTACGGCCTGCTCGGCCGCAACGGCGCCGGCAAGACCACGGTCATGTCGATCCTGACGGCCCAGAACTTCCCGACCAGCGGCGACGTGCGGATCTTCGGGCAGTCCCCCTACGAGAACGCCGCCGTCCTGCAGCGGATGTGCTTCGTGAGGGAGAGCCAGAAATACCCTGACGACGCGACCCCGCAGCACGCGTTCCGGATCGCGCGACTGTTCTACCCGAACTGGGACCAGCCGCTGGCCGAACGCCTGATCGCGGAGTTCCAGCTTCCGCTCACCCGGCGGATCAAGAAGCTCTCGCGCGGCCAGCTGAGCGCGGTCGGCGTCGTCATCGGCATCGCCGCACGGGCCGAGATCACCTTCTTCGACGAGCCGTACCTCGGTTTGGACGCCGTCGCCCGCCAGATCTTCTACGACCGTCTGCTCGAGGACTACGCAGAGCACCCCCGCACGATCATCCTGTCGAGCCATCTCATCGACGAGGTCGCCAACCTCCTCGAACGGGTGATCGTCATCGACAAGGGCCGCATCGTGATGGATGAGGACACCGATTCGGTGCGAGACCGCGCCGCCACGATCCTCGGCGACACGGCGACCGTCGAAGCGTTCGTCGTCGGCCGGGAGGTCATCCACCGCGAGACGCTCGGCCGGGTCACGAGCGTCACCGTCCTCGGGGCGCTGACCTCGGCCGAGCGCTCTGAGCTCGCGGCATCCGGACTCGAGGTCGGCGCCGTCTCCCTGCAGCAGCTGATCGTGCGTCAGACCCAGCACACCGCCACCCCCGCTACCGACGAAGGAGCTTTGCGATGAACCGCACCTGGAACGTCGTCCGCATGCAGTTGGTCAACCGTCAGACCTTCATCTGGGTACCCCTGATCGTGCTCGGCGGCACGTTCGTCATCAGCCTCTCGATCTTCGGCCTGATCGCCGGCAACGGCGTGAAGATCGACATGTTCGGCGGCGGCGCGCAGGCTCCGCTCTGGTACTTCCTGGCCGTGGGAGTGCAGGCTCTCACCCTGACCTTCCCGTTCTCGCAGGCGATGAGCGTGACCCGACGCGAGTTCTACGTCGGCACCCTCGTCACGGCGGCGCTCACCTCGCTCGGACTCGCCGTCATCTTCGTGATCGGCGGCCTGATCGAAGAGGCGACCAACGGCTGGGGTCTCAACGGCTACATGTTCCGCCTGGTGTGGGTATGGCAGCAGGGACCGCTCGTCGCGGGACTCTTCTTCTTCGCCCTCGCGATGCTGTTCTTCGTCGTCGGTTTCTTCTTCGCAACCATCTACAAGCGGTGGGGATCGGTCGCACTGACGAGCATCCTCGTCGGCCTCGGGTTCGTCCTGATCGGGATCATGTGGCTCGTGGGTCAGCTCCAGGCCTGGCCCGAACTGCTCGCCTGGTTCGGCGGCCTGACGCCCATCGGGCTGACCGCGTCGCTGCTCGCGGCCACCGCCGTCCTCGCCGGCATCTCCTACGTCGCCCTGCGCCGAGCCGTCATCTGATCGGCATCCGCCGGCGAGCGCCGGTGAGCCTCCCTCGGGAGCTCACCGGCGCTTCGTCGTGGCAGGAGGAGACCGGATGCGGGATCGTGGAGTCCATGACTGAGAACGATCGCCCCGTCGAGCCGGTGGATCGCACCGCCGCCGAGCAGCTCTGGGCCGAGTACGCCCTCGCGCGGCCCGAGGTGGTCGCGGCGTTTCCCGACTACACCGTGGAGCACTTCGGAGATTCGCAGCGGCTCGCCGACGAGCTCCTCGGGCTGGTGATGAATGGCGTCAAATCGGCGACCGCGGAACTGGTCGCCGATTTCGTGGGCCGCGGCGACCCCATCCCGCGGATCGGGTCGCACTGGATCGCCTGCGACTCGCAGGGCGCGCCCCGGATCATCATCCGGAGTACCGATCTCCGGATCGGCCCTTTCGCCTCGGCAGACGCCTCCTTCGCGGCCGACGAAGGCGAAGATGATCGCACCCTGGAGAGCTGGCGACGCGAGCACCGGCGCTACTGGGAGCGGGTGTCGGCCGCCCAGGGCCGCGTGTGGTCGGAAGAGGACGAGATCGTCTTCGAGCGGTTCGCCGTGGTGTGGCCGCCCCGCGGAGCAGCACCGCTTGACGCCTGAGCCCGGGGGATCAGGCCCCGGCTTCGCCCGCGGCCTCGCTGTGGTGGCGGATGACCTCGGCGACCACGAAGTTGAACCACTTCTCGGCGAACTCGGGGTCGAGGTCGGCGTCGGCCGCCAGGCGGCGCAGGCGTGCGATCTGCTGCTCTTCGCGGGAGGGATCGGATGCCGGCATCCCATGTTCCGCCTTCAGGACCCCGACCTGCTTCGTGCAGCGGAATCGCTCGGCGAGCATGTGGATCAGGGCGGCATCGATGTTGTCGATGCTGGAGCGCAGGGTGGTCAGCTGAGTCGTCGGGTCGGTCATGGTTCCTCCGGGGCAGAGACTATCGCGAGCTCTCTATGCGTCGCGTCAGGGGGCGGTCGGTCAGCGCTCAGCCGGGTTCGCTGGCGCGCAGGTAGCCGCACGAGAGGCACGACCAGGCGACGAGGAATTTCTCGTCGTCGAGCACGTCGAACCTCAGCGGTTCGCCACACGTCGGGCAGGCGTACGGCGAGGTGCGACTCGTCACAGGTCCACACGGCGACCGAAGCGGCGCTCGGCCCGCGGCCTTGGCGAGCAGGTCGCGACCGCGCGCAGCCGCACGATCTCGTGAGGCTGCAGACCCGCCGTCTCGCCGAAGTCCTCGAGCGAGGTGAAGCCGCCCTGGCGCGTGCGCTCCTTGACGGCGCGGCGGGCACGCGTGCGGGTCATCCCGGGCAGATCCATCAGCTTCTCGGCAGGCGCCGTCTGAACATCGACCTGCTCACCGGCCTCTCCGCCGGCCCACATGTCCGAGGTGCCTGCGCCCACGGATGCCGCCAGGCGGGCGGCCTCCTCGCGCGAGGTCGAACCGGCATCCGTATCGGCCGCAGAGCGGGAGCCCGAACCCGAGCCGGAGCCGGAATCCGAGCCGGAGACCTTGCGGGATCCCCGGGAGCGGCTCTTCCGGGGCGCCCTGCGGGCCGGGGCTGCGGCGGTGCCCGCGCTCCACATGCTCTGACCGCGACTGCGCCTCTCCCACATGGTCCGCAGCCAGCCGGGGTTCAGCGCGAGGGCCGCGACGATGCCGCCGAGGTGCACGATCGCGCTGACGATGTCCGTCAGGTCGTTCCAGAGGTCGATCCCGAGGGTGAGCGACACCACCGCCAGCACGACGCCGAGCACGATCGCCGCGCGGCGACGCGACACGAAGCCCACCGCCAGGAACCCGATCCACCCCACCGCCGGTCCGAGGATCGGCAGCACGATCCATGAGCTCAGCCCGGCCAGCCAGCCGTACCCAGGAACCTGATCCGATCGCGACGCGACGGTCACGCGTAGTCCTTCACGTTCAGCACCATCGTGACCGTGTCGGAGTCGTCGCGGGTCTCCGAGACGAGCTCGAAGCCGGCCTGGTCGGCGCGGGAACGGATGCGCTCCGCTACAGCGCGCTGCACACGGCGGGCGTAGGCGGCATCCAGTCGCGCGACGAGCTCGGTCGCTTCGGCCTCGGTCACGTCGTGGCCGTCGACGCGCTGGAGGTGCGCGCCCCACACGGCGTCGTCGGTGCGGGCCATCTCGATCTCGAGGCCGTCGACGGTCGCCGTCACCGACCCGTCGCTCGCCGAAACCGAGGTCGCCCCGAGGTCGGCGAGCGCCGCGGCCAGCAGCTCCGGGTCCTTCATCCGGGTCTGCACCGAGATCGGCACCGCCTCGCCGCCCCCCGGATCGGTGCGATCGCCCGACGTTGCGGCGATGGCGCCGATCACGCCGGTGCCTCCGAGAGCGGCAGCGGCGGCCAGGGCCGCGGGAATCAGAATCAGCGAGATGCTCACCGGCGGAACTCCTTCGAGGACGGGACGGAAGAAACGGATGCCGCGCGGTCGCCGCGCACGCCGAGGTCGTCGAACAGCTCGGCCAGGGCGGCGTCGGTCGCCCATCCGTTGACGGCGACGGTGCCGTCGGGGGCGATGCGCACTTCGAGGGTGTCGGCGCCACCGTGGTGGGCGATCTCCTCCACCCGAGCGGCGTAACGCGGCGTCAGGGCGCGGATCGACTGGTTGCGCGACCCGATCCAGGGGCGATGGGCGTCGGGCAGGTCGGCGAGGTAGGGGCCGTCGCAGAGCAGGTCGGTCGCGGCGAGGAGGCGCGCGATGCCGGGGCGGGTCGTGGCCCACGCGCTCAGGCGGTCGAGGGTGTACCCGCTGAAGGCCATCACGCCGAGGCCGGCCGAGCGGAACGCCTCGGCGACCACGGCGAGCGCCCCCGCCTGGTCGAACGGCTCCCCGCCGAGGAGGGTGATGCCCTCGGCGCCGGCCTCCTCTGCCTCGGCGACCCAGGTGGCCGCCAGCGCGGCGGGGTCGTCGAGGTGAGCACCCCGCGCCGCCCAGAGGTGGGGGTTGAAGCATCCGGGGCAGCGCACCGCGCATCCTTGCACCCACACGGCGGCGCGGGTGCCCGGCCCTTCTGCGTCGGTCGCCGCGACGAACCTCGACCAGCGCAGCGCGTCCGCGTCGTCGGCCGCCGGCGCAGCCTTGCCCAGCAGGCTCCGCTCGCCGCCGACGCCGCGCGATTCGGTGACGACCGTCATCCGAGGTCCTGGGTCTGCTGCGGAGCGTGATCGGATGCCGTGTCGGCGACGCGCCGGTAGTCGTCGGTGAACTGCGACGATTCCGTCTGTGCGTCGAGGAGGGCCTCGAGCTGCTCGATGTAGTCGAGGCACTCAGGCCCGGTCATGCCGAACGTCTCGGCCGCGACCGTGCCATCGGCGTGGAGCTGCACCACGAGCTTCTTCATGTCCGACCTCCGTCGTGTGGGTCTGCGGGTCCGCAGTCAGTTACGCACATTCGCGCCTCACCGTCAGTAGTCGACGGTCCGGCCGCCGCGGCGCGACGACAGCGCACCGTCGACCTCACCACCGCCGACCTCGCCGCTGTCGAGATCCTCCGCGCCGGTCGCGCGGACGGCGCGCTGCGCCGCCCAGTCACGGATGCGCTGCACCTCTTCGGCCTGCGTCACGGCCAACGGGATCATCGTCTGGACGACGCTGTTCACCATGTCGAGCGTGACGCGCTCCTTTTTCGCGAACCCCTCGTACAGCGCCGACACCACGGCCTGCTCGATCTCTGCGCCCGAGTGGTTCTCGCTCGCCGAGATCAGCGTGTCCAGCGCGGCTCGGTCGTCGGCGAGCGCCGCGAGCCCGTTCGCGGGCGTCGCCTGCGCACTCAGCTGCAGCGCCCAGATCGCCTCCCGCTCGACGGCGGTCGGAAGGTCGACGAAGAAGATCTCGTCGAACCGGCCCTTGCGCATGAACTCGGGAGGAAGCGCGTCGATGTTGTTCGCGGTCGCCACGACGAACACGGGATGCTTCTTCTCCTGCATCCAGGTGAGGAACGTGCCGAACACGCGCGCCGTCGTTCCCGAGTCGCCCTGACCGGTGGTGTTCGAGAAGCCCTTCTCGATCTCGTCGACCCAGAGGATGCAGGGCGCCACCGCCTCGGCCGTCGCGATCGCCGTGCGGAGGTTCTGCTCGCTCGAGCCGACGAGGCCCGAGAAGATCCGCCCGATGTCGAGCCGTAGCAGCGGCAGACCCCACGACGCGGCGGTCGCCTTCGCCGTCAGCGACTTGCCACAGCCGGGCACGCCCGTGATCAGCACGCCCTTCGGCGACGGTAGGCCGTAGTCGCGTGCGCTGCCGAACCACGAGCCGTTGCGGCGGTCGAGCCAGCGTTTGAGGTTGTTGAGGCCACCCACGTCGTCCAGGTCGAGACCCGCCTTCACGAACTCGAGCACGCCCGACTTGCGGACCACCTGGCGCTTCTCGTCGAGCACGATGTCGATGTCGGCGCCCGAGAGGCTGCCGTCGTTGACCATCGCACGGGCGAAGGCGTTCTCGGCTTCGGCCATCGTCAGCCCGATGGCGGCGTGGACGAGCTGCTCTCGCGCGGCGTCGTCGGCGGAGACGCGGATCTCCCTCGAGTTGTTGTCGATCATCGTGTCGAGGAGCGCGCGGATCTCCTCCGCCGTCGGCAGTGGGAAATCGAGCAGGTGCGTGAGCTCGTCGAGCTCGGCCGGGATCACCCGCACCGGCGCGGTCACCACGAGCGTGCGCGACACGTCGCCGTGGCGGAACTCGAGCCCGGTCTCACGAACCGTGCGGACGATGGCGGGATCGCCCGGGCGATGCTCCGACCCGAAGTACGCGTGCAGATCGCAGAAGACGAACACGCTCGGTTCGGACACCCCCGCGATGTGCTGGAGCGCCCGGGTCGGGTTCGCGGTGTTCGCGACCGTCTTGCCGTCGGGGCCGATGAGGCCGAGCGCCGAGGTCCACGACCAGACGTCGCGGCGGTTGCGCTGCGCGTGCGCGGCATCCGTGATCGCCGCCACGGCGCGCACCTCCTCGCCCGTCTCGATGTACAGCAGCGGCAGGCGGGCCTTGAAGGCCTCGTCGAGCGTCTGGGCGAAGGTCACATCTGCTCCCGGTGGTGGGTCGGCATGGCGTTACGGAGTGGGCGGGGTCGAGGGCGGGGATGCCGGTTCGTCGAGCGTGATCGTCCACGGTCCCGAGCCCTCATCGGCCTCGATGCGGAAGACGACACGGTCGCCGGGCGACCAGGACGCTCGCTCATCGATCCGGTCGACGCCCGACACCACGTCTTCATAGAGGCCGGGCTGAAGGGCATCGACGGTCAGGAAGCCCTCCCCCTCGAAAGTGACGCGCGCGCTGAGTGCGTCACCTTCGTAGAGCAGGAGGCTGCGGCCCTCGCCCGTGATCGTCGGGGTCTCGATCGGGGTCGCCGGCTGCAGCGTCAGCGGAGCCCGCCAATCGGTGAGTTGGGGCGAGAACCACAGTCGCCCCTCGGTCGTGGCGGGCATCGCGACCGCTCCACGCCCGTTGCGGAGGTTCGTCAGATACGCCGGGCGGTCGTCCTCGATGCGGGCACTCGAGTCCACCTGCTGGTACACGGCGACGTACTGCCCCTCGCCGAGTCCGCTCGGCGATCCGATCGACCACAGGGCGTCGCCGGGTGGCAGGTCGATGTAGCCGCCGTCGGCGCTCCCGACGATCTCGCCGTCGCGGATCGGGAGCTCGCCGAGGTCGGGGTCCTCCCACGGGCGGGTCTCGAAGGCGTTCGGGTCGTCGAAGAGGAGTCCGCCGGTCGCGGGGTTGACCGCGATGAACGGCATCGTCACGAACGCGACGACGATCGCGGCGGCCGAGCCGGCGAGCCACGTGATCGCAGAGAAGCGCCGGATGCGTGTGTCGGCGCGCGTCACCTCGTCACCGCCGGGGTCGCGGTCGGAGACGGGGTCGGTGACGTGCCGTCATCGGGGGGGAATTCGAGGCGCCAGCCGGCGTCGCCGTACTGCTCGACCGAGAAGAGGACGTACGAGGAGTCGGGCCAGGCCAGGGTCTGGTCGAGAGGGGTGTCCTCGGCGAGGATCATGTCCGAGCCGCGCACCGTCGAGGCGGAGACGATGACGCTGCCGTCACCGCGTCCGCTGAAGCGTGCCGAGCTCGCGGGCCCGCGGTAGAGGAAGTGCGCGGATTCGAAGCCCGACTCGACGAGCGAAGCGTCGGGAACGCCGCCGACACTCACCCGCGCGCGCCATGTCTCGTCGCGGGGCGCATCGACCCAGAGCTCGACGTCGGGATGCTCGACAAGGATGACGACGCGGTTGCCCTCGAGGTAGTCGAAGTCGGGGGGCGAGTCGTATTCCGACCTGGTCAGGATCTCGCCGCCGGGGCCGGTCACCGACGCGCCCAGGAGTGTCGTGTCGCTCTCGGAGGTGAGGACGATGGGCTGGCTGATATCGACGCCGGTCAGCGGGATCATCGCGCCGTCGCGGCCCTCGTAGAGGCCGCCGCCGAGGTCGGTGGCGAGCACGGGCTCGTCCTCCCACGGGGAGGGGTTGCTGTACCCGCTGCTGCCCGACACGTCGTCGAGGACGCCGTCCGCGACCATGATCCATGCCATCAGCCCGGCGACGAGGAGGCCGGCCACCCACACGAGTCCGGTGAACGCGCCGATCCGGGCCCGTGCGCCACGGTCCGCCGTCGTCCCCGACTGCGTCGACATCCCCGAACTCATACGCCCCCTCCGCCCGGAAAACAGGCTACCGGTCAGGCCGGGAGAGCGAGGAGCATGCTCGGCGACGGCGCCGCCGTCCGGTGCCGGACGCGGCCGGGCACCCGGGTGCGGGTGTCGATGATGAGCGAGACGACGTCGTCGGAACGCTGACCGGCGACGACGATCGCATCGCGCTCGACCACGTGATGGCGTGGCCACGCGACTCCGGCGTCGCTCAGTGCGACCGGGACGAGCACGTCTCCCGCTCCCTGCACCCGCGCCGTCGCGAGGGTGTCGCTGCCCCGGAGGCCCACGTAGAGGTACTCGTCGTCGCCCGAGAGGGCGATCTCGGCGGCCGTGTCACCCGGCAGGGCGCCGAGGGACACGCCGCCCCGCACGCGCCACACTCCGGCGGCATCCGGAGCGAGCACGAAGATCTCGCCCGAGAACTCAGTCAGCACGTAGAGGTGTCCGCTCGGATGCCAGCGCATGTGCCGCGGCCCGGTTCCCGCCGGGAGGGCGACCTGCTGGGCCGGCCTCCCGCCGCGCCAGAAGCGCACGAGGTCGAGGCCGGCGTCGGTCGTGGCGACGAGTCCGCCCGGGAGCGCGACGGCCTGGTGCGCGCGGGATGCACCACCTGTCGACGCGGGCCCGAGCGCGGGCGCCTCGTCGGCGTGCGGGATGAGGTGCGCGAACTCGGGTCCGGCGGCCTCGCGCAGTGCCCGCGCAGCGGCGCCGAGATCGATGGCGCCCGAGACGTCGACCCGCTCATCATCGTCGTCGTCCGCCTCGGATGCCGCAGCCCAGGCGGTCGACGCCCCCGGCCGCCCGGTGGCGTCGAGGGCGACCCGCACGACGCGGCCGTCTCCCCAGCACGAGACGATGAGGGCCTCGGATCCGGCGAGGACGTGACACGGGCCGTCACCCACGGCCACCTCGGGGCCGAGCGGCGCGAACGAGGTGTCGCCCGTCCGCTCGAACGCGCGCACCGTGCCGCGACCCTCGAGGGTCGCGTACACGATCTCGCGCTGCGGATGCCACGCCAGCCACGACGGCGAGGACGCCGCGACGACATCGCCGCCGAACCCGAGGGGTCCGCTCGCAAGCGGTGAATCGGCGGCACCGGCCGCGAGCAGACCGATGCCCGTGGCCGACCCGTCCATGTCGGCGGAGTACCCGCCGAGGAGGAAGCGCACCGGGTCAGTCGAGCAGACCGTGACGCACGATCACCGCGTCACGGGCGGGGCCGACACCGATCACCGAGATGCGGGTGCCGCTCATCGCCTCGAGAGCGAGGACGTAGTCCTGCGCCTCGAGCGGGAGGTCCTCGAAGGTGCGCGCCGTGGAGATGTCCTGCGTCCACCCCGGGAAGTACTCGAGGATGGGCGTCGCGTGGTGGAAGTCGGTCTGGTTGACCGGCACCTCGTCGAAGCGCTCACCATCGACGTCGTAGGCGACGCACACCGGGATCTGCTCGAGCCCCGTGAGGATGTCGAGCTTCGTGAGCACGAGGTCGGTGATGCCGTTGATACGCGTCGCGTACCGGGTGATCGGGGCGTCGTACCAGCCGACGCGGCGGGGCCGCCCGGTCGTGGTGCCGAACTCGAACCCGCGGGAGCGGAGGAAGTCGCCGTTCTCGTCGAACAGCTCGGTCGGGAACGGGCCCGAGCCGACGCGGGTCGTGTAGGCCTTGACGATGCCGACGATCCGGTCGAGGCGGTTCGGCCCGACCCCCGATCCGGTGGCCGCGCCCCCGGCGGTGGCCGACGACGAGGTGACGAACGGGTAGGTGCCGTGGTCGATGTCGAGCATGGTCGCCTGACCGCCCTCGAACACGACGACCTCGCCGGCGTCGAGCGCCTGGCTGAGGATGAGCCCGGTGTCGGCGACCATCGGGCGAAGCCGCTCGGCGTACGAGAGCAGGTCTTCGACGACCTCGTCGACCGTGATGGCGCGGCGGTTGAACACCTTCACCAGCAGGTGGTTCTTCTGGTCGAGGGCGCCCTCAACCTTCTGCCGGAGGATGTTCTCGTCGAACAGGTCCTGCACGCGGATGCCGGTGCGGTTGATCTTGTCGGCGTAGGTCGGGCCGATTCCACGCCCGGTCGTGCCGATCATGCGCTTGCCGAGGAAGCGTTCGGTCACCTTGTCGAGGGTGCGGTGGTACTGCGTGATGATGTGCGCGTTGGCGCTCACCTTGAGGCGCGAGATGTCGACGCCGCGGGCGTGCAGCGCGCCGAGCTCGGCGAACAGGACCTCGAGGTCGATGACGACGCCGTTGCCGATGACGGCGTTGACGCCGGGCGAGAGGATGCCGCTCGGCAGCAGGTGGAGGGCGTACTTTTCGTCGCCGATGACGACCGTGTGGCCGGCATTGTTGCCGCCGTTGAACTTGACGACCCAGTCGGTGCGCTCGCCCAGGAGGTCGGTGGCTTTGCCCTTGCCCTCGTCCCCCCATTGAACGCCGACGATGACGATGCCTGGCATGGATTACTCCCCCGTGATCGGTTGACTCTCATCCTATCGGCTGGCACCATCCGGCCCCGGCTCCCCGGCCCGCGGGGCGCGTCACCCTGTTACGGCTCGTGTCGGCCCGTGACGGCTGCGCTTGGCTGCGACCGGCCCGAGATCGACAGTGGGGCGACGGCCCGGCATCCGCTCCGGTGAGACGGGCCCCGACAAGGAGACGCCGTGCCTCACCCCATCCACCTCGCGATCGCCCTCGAGCGGGCCGGCTGGCACCCCGCCGCGTGGCGCGAGCCCGATGCCGCGCCGCAGGATCTGTGGGGCATTCGCCCGTGGGCGGCGCAGCTCGGCGCCCTCGACCGCGCCGGGCTCGCCTTCGCGACGTTCGAGGATGCCCTCAGTCTCGTCGGGCGCGGCGACGACGGGCAGGTGCGCCCCGGCGTGGTGCAGGGCCGACTCGATGCCCTTCTGCTGGCCTCGGCACTAGCTCCTCTCACGCAGCGGATCGGCCTCCTCCCCGCAGTGACGACGACCCACACCGAGCCGTTCCATGTCGCCACCGGCATCCAGACCCTCGACACCGTGAGCCGCGGGCGCGGCGGGGTGCGGCTCGTCGTCGGCGGTTCGGATGCCGAGCGCGCGAACTTCGGCCGGCGCCCCGCCGGCGGCGCAGACCTCCCCGCGAGCGGCCGCGTCGAGGATGCACCGGCGCTGCTCGCCGGATTCCGCGAGGCGGGCGAGGTCGCCGACGCGCTCGGGCGCCTCTGGGACTCCTGGGAGGACGACGCGATCGTCCGCGACGTCGCGCGCGGCAAGTACGTCGACGCCGACCGCATCCACCGCATCGACTTCGAGGGCGAGTTCTTCTCGATCACCGGCGCCTCCATCGTGCCCCGGTCGCCGCAGGGACGGCCGATCATCTCGGTGCTCGCCCATCAGAGCGTTCCCTACCGACTGGCCGCCGAGCACGCCGACATCGTGTTCATCACCCCGCATGACGACGCCGACGCCACCGGCATCCTGGCCGAACTCGACGGCGCGGCCACGCTCGGGCGGCGCTCTCCCGAGCCGCTCCGGGTCTTCGCCGACCTCGTCGTCCTGATCGAGGACACCCCGGCCCGGGCGCGCGAGGCGGCAGCGCGTCTCGACGACCTCGCCGGCGCACCCTTCCGGTCTGATGCGGCTCTCGTCGTCGGGACGCCCAGCGAGGTGGCCGACGCGATCCGCGCCCTCGCCGCCACCGGGATCGACGGCGTGCGGCTCCGCCCCGCCCGTCAGCCCGCCGACGTCGTCGCGATCGCCGAGCGCCTCGCCCCCCTGCTCCGCGCGACGCGCGTGACCCGAGACGACGACGGCACGAGCCTGCGCAGCCGTCTCGGCCTGCCCCGCCCCGTGAGTCGCTACACCCGAGAGAAGGCCGCCCGATGAGCCGTTCACCCCGCCGGATCCACCTCGCCGCGCACTTTCCCGGAGTCAACAGCACGACGGTCTGGACGGCGCCCGACTCGGGCAGTCAGATCGACTTCGCCGCGTTCGAGTACTTCGCCCGGACGGCCGAGCGCGGCCTGTTCGACTACGTCTTCCTCGCCGAGGGCCTGCGGCTCCGCGAGCACAAGGGCCGCGTGCACGAGCTCGATGTGCTGGGCCGCCCGCACACGCTCGCCGTGCTCGCCGCCCTCACGTCGGTCACCGAGCACATCGGCCTGGTGGGCACGCTGAGCACGACTTTCAACGAGCCGTACGAGCTCGCCCGCCAGCTCGCCACGCTCGACCACCTGTCGGGCGGGCGGGCGGGCTGGAACGCCGTCACCAGCTCCGACGCGTTCCACGGCGCCAACTTCCGCCGAGGCGGCTACCTCGCGCACCCCGAGCGGTACGAGCGGGCGAAGGAGTTCGCCGACCTCGCGAAGAAGCTGTGGGACTCCTGGCCCATGGGCGCCGTACGGGCGGATGCCGCGACGGGCGAGTTCCTCGCCCCGGCGACGCCCCGCGGCATCCGTCATTCCGGCCCGCACTTCGACGTCGACGCCCTGTTCGACGTGCCGCGCTCCCCGCAGGGCCACCCCGTGATCCTGCAGGCCGGCGACTCGGCCGACGGCCGGGAGTTCGCGGCGGAGCACGCCGAGGTGATCTTCTCGCTGCACACCGAGTTCGCCGCGGCGCAGGCGTTCTACGCCGACGTGAAGGGGCGGCTGGCGGCGCGGGGACGCGAGGAGGAGTCGCTCAAGATCCTCCCTGCCGCGACGTTCGTGCTCGGCGACACCGAGGCCGAGGCCCGCGACCGGGCACGCGAGATCGCCCTCCAGCAGGTGCGGCCCGAGGTCGCGATCACGTATCTCGAGCAGGTGTGGGGGCGTGACCTCACCGGCTACGACCCCGACGGACCCCTTCCCGACATCGATCCGGATGCCGGCAGCGAGACCGCCCAGGGATGGGCCAACCGTCACTCCGCGCTCCGCGCGCGGGTTGCGTCGCTCCGCGAGCGCGCCGAGGCGGAGAAGCTCAGCATCCGGGAGCTCGTCATCCAGCTCACCGCCCAGCCGACCTTCCTCGGCACCCCCGATCACGTCGCATCGGAGATCGACCGCTACGTGCAGGAACGGGCGAGCGACGGCTTCACGGTCGTGGGGCACCAGACCCCGCACGGCCTCGACGAGTTCGCCTCCCGCGTCGTGCCGCTGCTGCAGGAGCGCGGATCGTACCGCCGCTCGTACGAGGAAGGCGCCACCCTGCGCGATCTGCTGGGGCTCCCGACCGGAGCGCGCCGAGAGGCTCCGGCGGCCGCGGCACGATGACCGAGCCGGTGCGACTCGTGTTCGTCGGCGCGGGCCCGCGCGCGACGATGCTGCTCGAGCGCATCACCGCGCGGCTGAGCGACCGCGCTCGGCTCGAGGTGACCCTGGTCGATCCGCATCCTCCCGGCGCCGGAAGGCTGTGGCGGGCCGATCAGTCGCCGCTGCTCGCGCTCAACTCCATGGCCCGCGACGTGACCGTCTTCACCGACGACACCTGCACGATCGCGGGCCCGGTGCGCTCCGGCCCCTCGCTCATCGAGTGGGCCGAGCAGTGGCGGGGCGGCGGCCTTCCCGATGCGGCCGTCGCCGATCCGGCGGTGCGCGCCGAGCTGCATGCGCTGCGCGGCGACAGTTTTCCGAGCCGGCGCCTGCAGAGCGCGTACCTCGAATGGTTCTTCGCCCGCACGGTCGCCTCGGCTCCCGCCGGCGTGTCGGTGCGCTGGGTGCAAGACCGCGTCGTCGGGGTCTCCTCACCCGGTGCGGATGCCGCCTCCCGCCCGGCCGGACACCCCGCCCGCACGGTTCACCTCGCCGGCGGCGACGCGCTGATCGCCGACGCCGTGATCTACTGCGTCGGCCACACCGGACGCGACCCCGACCCCACCGTCGCCGGCATCGCCGCCGCGGCCGGCCGCGCGGGACTCACCTACGTCGCTCCCGACTTCACCGCGGATGCCGACCTGTCGGGTCTCGTCCCGGGCGCCGACGTGGCGGTGCGCGGGATGGGGCTCGCGGCTGTCGACCTGGTCGTGCTGCTCACACAGGGGCGGGGCGGGCGCTTCGACCGCGACGCGGACGGCGGGCTTCGGTACCGGGCGTCGGGCCGGGAGCCTCGACTGCACCTGGGCTCGCGCCGAGGGGTGCCCTATCGCTCGAAGGTCTCATCCACGCTGCAGGGCGACGCGCCTGCGCGCGAGGTGCTCACGCCCGAGGCGATCGCCGCGCTGCTCGACCTCCCGCGCACCCTCGACTTCGACGCGGACGTCTGGCCCCTGGTGCGCCGGGAGCTGCTCATCGGCCACTACCGCGAGCTGTTCACCGGGCACCCGGGCCGTGTCACCGGCCACTGGCCCGAGCTGCTCGACCTGCTGCGGCGCCTTCCCGACGACTCCCCCGCGGTCCGCGCCGCGGTCGCGCGGGCCGTCCCCGATCCGCGCGACCGCCTCGACGTCGACGCGCTCGACCGTCCGCTCGCCGGCGATGGCGTCGTGGGGGGCGACGTCCACGAGCGGGTGTACGCCCACATCGCGGAGGATCTCGCCCTCCGCACCTCCCCCGAGCACAGCGCGACCGGCGGCCTCTTCTTCGCGATCCTGCTGAGCTTCCTCGCCCTCGCCGACATCCCGCCGCACCGCTGGAACGCCCGCTCCCGCGCCGAATCGCTGCCGGGCCGCTGGCACACCTTCTTCAGCTATGTCGCGAGCGGACCCCCCGCGTTCCGCCTCGAGGAGCTGCTCGCTCTCGCCGATGCGGGCGTCGTGCGCTTCCTCGGCCCGGACATCGCCCTCGACATCGACGCGGGCGATGACGACGCGGCATCCGCAGCGTTCTCGATCACCCGCCAGGGGCGCCCTCCCCTGCGCGTGCGGGCACTCGTCGACGCCTGGCTCCCCGCCGCCGGTGCCGCCGTGAGCGACGACCCGGCGCTGCGCGAGCTCGCCACCCGTCACGGCGTCGAGCTCGCCGTCCGCGACGAGGAGTATGCCGGCACACTCGGTCGCGTGCACGTCGACCCCGACGGCAGGGTGCTCGGGGCGGACGGCACGCCCCGGGCAGGGCTCTACGCGACCGGACCGTTCACCGCGGCCGCCGAGGGCGGCGCGTTCAGCCGGCCGCGCTCCGACGCGCTCGCCTTCCGGCAGATCGACCGGGTCGCCGGAGCGATCGTCGCAGAGCTCGTCCTCCCCGAGGCCGGCGGGTCGTCCGATCAGGATGCCGCGTCGGGCGTGAGCGCCTTCTCCATGCAGATCGAGAAGTCGAGCGCCGTGTAGGGCTCGTAGATCGGGATCGGCGTGTATCCGAGCCGCTCATAGAGGGCCACGGCGTCGGGCTGCCGGTCACCGGTCTGCAAGATGACGCGCGTGGCGCCCCGAGCCTCCGCACGGCGTTCGAGCTCGGCGAGCAGCACCCGACTCGCCCCACGGCCCCGCGCCCGCGGGTCGACGTAGACGCGCTTGATCTCGACATCGCGGATGCCGTCGTGGCGCAGATCGCGAAGAGTGCCGTGGGCGAGCGGCTCACCGTCGTCCGAGAGCACGAGGAGCGTGTCGATGAGCGTCGCCGGGTCGATCGCGAACACGGCATCGACCGCCGCCGCGACCGCCGGGTCGACGGCCGACAGGCGATCGGCATACCGGGGCCCGACCTCCCGGTCCATGGCGTCGCGGAGCGCGACGGCGCGCGGATCGTCCCACGCCGCCGAGACGACCGTCCACCGGGGCCGCTCGGTCGCCGAGGGAGGCGTCGCGGGCGTCGGGGCGAGGTCGTAGCCGAAGGCGAGGAGCTCGAGGATGCGGCCCGGCTCGACCTCCCACGGGTGCTCGCGCTCCGGCATCCGGGTGAAGCCGAGCCGCTCGTAGAGGGCGTGCGCCCCGGTCATCTCGGCGCTGCTGTTCATCACGACCCGGTGCGAGCCCCGGGCGCGCGCGAGGTCGACGACGTGACGGGTCAGTGCCGCTCCGATCCCCCGGCCCGTAGCCTCGGGTGCGACGGCGAGCTGCCGGAAGTCCGTCTCGCCCGGCAGCGCGAGGTCCGACAGCGGGCGGTTCGGCCGGGCCACCCACACGGTGCCGAGCATGTCTCCGTCGGCGCCGATCGCGACCCAGACGTCGCCGTGCTGCAGCCGCCCGGCGACGTCGCGCAGCGAGGCGAGATAGGACGGAGCGAGCTCGCCGTACGCGTGCTCGTAGGCCCGGCTCGTGACCTCGGCCGCCCGGTCGTACTCGTCGGGACGGATCAGGCGGATGTCGATGCCGGCATCAGGAGCGGCCGGACGGAAGGTGCTCACCCGTCGACGCTACCCGCCGAGGACGCCGTGCCCGGAACGCCGGGAACACGGCGCCGGGCCCGGCTCCGCGAAGGGAACCGGGCCCGGCGGGCGGATCAGGATGCCGGAAGCCCGGGCGGGTTGATCTCGCTCTTCTCGATGCGCTCGCTGTCGAGGCCCCACTCGTCGAGGACCGCGTCGTACTGGCCGCCGTCGATGAGGGCGTTGAGCGCGATCTGCACCGGCTCGACGAGACCGTTGCCCTTCGCCGTCGCGGCGGCGATGTTGGCGGTCAGAGGCCAGCCGCCCGGAACGAGACCGACGATCTTGGTGTCACCGGTCTCGCGCGCCGACCATGCCGACGTGGCGTTCGGGCCGAAGGTCGCATCGACGCGTCCCGACTGGAGCGCGAGCACCGCCGCCGCGTTGTCGTCGTAGTAGACGAGCTCGGCAGGATCTTCTCCAGCGGCCTCGAGCTCCTCGTTCCAGGTGAGCAGCACCTGCTCCTGGTTCGTTCCCGAACCGACGACGATCTTCAGGCCGGAGATGTCCTCGGCCGACTCGATCGCGTCGATGTCGCTGTCGGCGCGGACGGCGAACCCGAGCAGGTCGACGCGGTAGCTGGCGAAGTCGTAGAGCTCTTTGCGCTCCTCCGTCACCGTGACGTTCGAGGTGATGAGGTCGTACTTGCCGGACTGCACGCCGAGGGGCCAGTCGGCCCATGCCACCACCACGGGGTTGTACTCGAGGCCGAGGGCCTCGGCGATGAGCGATCCGATGTTCGGCTCGGTGCCGGCCGCCTCGGTCTCGCCCTCGGGGATGTAGCCGAGCGGCGGCAGGTAGGCCGACAGCGCGACGGTCAGCTTTCCGTCCTCGACCGGCTCGAAGCCGCTCGCCTCGAGAGCGGCCACCGCGTCGGCGACGGGCGCGTCGAGGTGCACCCAATCGATCTCGTCGGTCGTGACGTTCGCGGCGTTCGTCGCCGCCGGAGCGGCCGTCCGCTCGGCGGGACGGGTGAGGGTGAAGGCGGTGACGCCGCCGACGATCGCGGCGACGGTCACGACTCCGACGCCGATCGCGATGCGCTGTTTCGTGCTGATGGCCATGAGGGTGTCCTTGTTCTGGGTGCGGCGGATGGAGGGACGGGCAGACGGCGGATGCCGGCGGCGCAGGGAGGCGGTCAGGCGAGCACCTTGGCGAGGAACTCCTGCACGCGGGGATGCTGCGGACGGACGAGGACCTCGCTCGGCGGGCCCTGCTCGACGATCCGGCCGCCGTCGACGAACACGACGCGATCGGCGACCTCGCGGGCGAAGCCGATCTCGTGCGTGACGATGATGAGCGTCGTGCCCAGCTGGGCCAGGTCGCGGATCACGTCGAGCACCTCCCCGACGAGCTCAGGGTCGAGGGCGCTCGTGGGCTCGTCGAAGAGGATGACCTTCGGTTTGAGGGCGAGCGCCCGGGCGATCGCGACGCGTTGCTGCTGACCGCCCGACAGCTGCCGGGGGTAGTGGTCCGCCTTGTCGGCGAGGCCGACCCGATCGAGCAGCCCGAGGGCGAGCTGACGGGCGTCGTCCTTCGTGAGCCGGCCGAGTGCGACGGGCGCCTCGGTGATGTTCTCGAGGGCGGTGAAGTGCGGGAACAGGTTGAAGTTCTGGAAGACGATCCCGATCTGGGTGCGCCGCTCGAGCACGGCCTTTTCGCGCAGTTCGTAGAGCTTGCCGCCGCGCCGCTCGTAGCCGATGAGCTCGCCGTCGACGGTGACCGATCCCCGGTCGACGGTCTCGAGGTGGTTGATCGTGCGCAACAGCGTCGACTTGCCCGATCCGCTCGCGCCGAGGATCGCGACGACCTCGCCCGGGCGCACCGTCAGATCGATGCCCGTCAGCACGGGGATGCCCCCGTAGCTCTTGTGGACGTCGTGGATCTCGACCAGGCCGCGCGTCGCGGCATCCGTCGTCGTCATGACCTGGCCCCCTCGGGGGTGGCGTCGCCGAGTCTCGCCCACTGCACGGCGAGGGCGCGTCTGGCCCGCTGCAGGGGGGTCGGCGGGAGCACGCGCACGGTGCCGCGGGCGTAGTGACGCTCGATGTAGTACTGCGCGATGCTCAGGAGCGTCGTGATGATGGCGTACCAGACGACCGCGACGAGCAGCAGCGGAATCACGCGGCTGTTGCGGTTGTAGATCACCTGCACGGCGTAGAAGAGCTCGGGGATCGCGATCACGAACAGCACCGAGGTGCCCTTGACCAGGCCGATGACCTCATTGGTCGCGTTCGGCACGATCGAGCGCATCGCCTGCGGCAGCACGATGCGGCTGAGGCGGCGGCGCGGCGGGATGCCGAGAGCTGCGGCGGCTTCGAGTTGGCCCTGGTCGACCGAGAGCAGGCCGCCGCGGATGATCTCCGCCGAATAGGCCGCCTGGTGCAGGCTGAGCCCCAGCACGCCGGCGGCGAAGGCGCTGATGAGCTGGACGGTGGGGAACTCGACGAGCCAGAAGTCGGTCGTGAAAGGCGTGCCGAGCCCGAGCGTCGGATAGAGGTAGCCGAGGTTGTACCAGACCACCAGCTGCACGACGAGGGGCACCGAGCGGAAGAACCAGATGAAGCTCCACGCCGCCCCGTTCAGCAGTGGCGACGGCGCGAGCCGCGCAAGTGCGAGCACGGTGCCGAGCACGAACCCGATGGTCGCCGAGACGGCCGTGTAGACGAGCGTCAGCCACAGCCCCTGAAGTACGGGCTCCGACAGGAAGTAGTGCGCGAAGACGTCCCACTCGTAGTTCTCGTTGGTCACGAGCGACCACGCGAACTGCGCGAGCAGGAAGACCACGACGGCGGCGATGGTCCAGCGGAACCAGTGCTTCGTGCGGACCACCGGGATGGCCCCGAGGTCGACGCGGGATGCCGGAGCGATGCTCTCGGTGCGCGAGACGGTGTCGGTCATTCGGATGCTCCTCACATCCGACGCGGAGTGCGGCGGATCGCCCGACTGTAAGACGGGCTCGAGGAGGCGCTCGCGGCGCCGTTACACATGCCGACATGCGCAGGAACACGGCGTAACATCCCTGCGGCGGACCGGTCAGGGGATGCGCACCCCGAGGAAGCTCGTGTGCCGTCGCAGCTCGAATCCGAGCTTCTCGTAGGCGGCGATCGCGCCCGTGTTGGTCGCGGCCGCATGCATCATCGCGCGGCCGCCGCGCTGCTGGATGTGGAAGGCGACGTCGAGCACCAGACGTGATCCGAGCCCCTGCCGGCGGGCCTCGGCGTCGACGGCGACGGCGCTGATCTCGGTCCAGTCGCCGGGCCGCAGCCGCTCGCCCGCCATGGCGATGAGGCGTCCTTCACGACGGATGCCGATGTAGCGGCCGAGAAGATGGGTGCGAGGTCGGAAGGGCCCGGGCTGATTGCGCTCGACCAGGGCGAGCATGTCGGAGACGTCGGCGTCTCCGAGCTCGACGATCTCGGGATCGGGTCGGGTCTGCAGGCGGTCGGTCTGGACGAGCTGGACACCGCCGACCTGGAACGTGGGCTCCCACCCTGCCGGCAGGACGGGGTCGGCGCCGCTGATCGCGAACTCGGCGCCCGATCCGATCACGTCAACGAGCGAATCCCAGACCTCGGGGACGTCCCAGCTCCGCACTCCGACGAACCCGGCGATGTCGTCGGGGTAGCGCCGCACGAGGTCGTCGCCGATCGCCAGGTGCGCGTGCGCGCCGGCGAGCGAGTGCCAGGCGGCGTTGTCCCGGACGTCGTCCGCTGTCTCGATGGTGCTCATTCCGGTCCTCTCCCGCGGCCGGTCCTCCGGCGACGCCCTGACGATAACGGTCGATCGCCGCGGATCCTTCCGCATCCGCCATGCGCGGTAACGAGCGGCGGCCAGTAGTGTTCCCTCATGCCCACGAAGCCCTGGCCGGCCGTCTGGTCGATCGCGCGCGTGGTCGCGGCGGCCGCGATGATCGCCGCCGTCATCACGCAGCTGACCTCTACCGTGACCGGCGCCCTCGAAGCGGGGCGCGACCTCACCACCGTGGTCACCAACTTCTTCAGCTTCTTCACGATCCTGTCGAACTCCCTCGGCGCGCTCGTCCTCCTCGCCGCCGCGATCTGGTTCTGGGTGCGTCCCCCGGCCGAGCGCCAGGAGCCGCGCGCCCTCGCGATCGCCCTCGCCTCCGTGACGGCCTACCTGCTCGTCACCGGCATCGTCTACAACCTGCTGCTTCGCGGACTCACGCCGTCCGACGCCGAGGTGCGGTGGACGAACGAGGTCCTCCATGTCGCGGCCCCGGTGTTCTTCGCCCTCGATCTGTTCCTGGCCCCCGGGCGGCGAGCGCTCCCCTGGCGGTCGGTCCTGGCGATCATGGTGTTCCCGCTCGTCTGGATCGGCTACACGCTGTGGCGCGGGCCGCTCGTGACCAACCCGAACGACGGCGTGCCGTTCTGGTACCCGTACCCGTTCCTCAACCCGAACGGCGTGGCGGGATGGGGCGGCGTCGGGGCCTACGTCGTGGGCATCGCGACCGGCTTCGTCCTGATCGGACTCCTGATCGTCGCGATCTCGCGGTGGCGCGCCCGGCGGACAGCCGGCCGCGGCGAGGTCACACCAGCAGCGGCGGAGCCGACTCCCGCACGATGAGGTGCGTCGCGATCGGGGTGTCCTCGGTCAGCGCGTCGGGCTCCTCGACCGCGAGCAGCACCTTCTGCATCATGAGCTCGCCGAGCGCGCGGAAGTCCTGTCGCACGGTGGTCAGCGGAGGGCTGAGGTAGGCCGCCTCGGGAACGTCGTCGAACCCGACCACCGCGATGTCCTCCGGCACGCGGAGTCCGCGCCCTCGCAGCGCCGACAGCAGCCCGATGGCCATGTGGTCGTTGCCGACGAACACGGCGTCGCCGGGCGCGAGGTCGAGCGCGCCGCCGATCGCGTGACCGCTCGCCGCCGACCAGTCGCCGTGCACGGGATCGGCTGCGACGAGTCCCCGCGAGGCGAGCTCGTCGCGCCAGCCGCGGATGCGCTCGACGGCGTCGGGGTTGCGCGGCGGCCCGGCGATGTGACGGATGCGGGCGTAGCCGAGCTCGGCGAGGTGGCGGACGGCCGACCGGGCCCCGCGGTACTGGTCGATCGACACCAGGTGCGGGTGCCGCCGCTGGGTGGCCGCGGCGGCGACGACCGGCACGCCGAGGTCGAGCCCGCGGACGGCCTCGAGCACGGCGAGGTCGGCGACGATGAGCACGATCGCGTCGACCCGCTGGCGGAGAAGCCCCTCGACGACCGTGCGGACGCTCGCCCCGTCGCCCTCGGGCGAGGTGACCGCGTCGACGGAGTAGCGCTCGGCTCGTGCGGCCATGGTGAAGTGCGTCGCGATCGAGGTGGGGCCGAACTCCGCCGTCCCCGGTGTGACGAGGCCGATCGTGCGCGTGCGACGGGTGACGAGCGCGCGGGCGGCCGGCGAGGGGCTGTACCGGAGTTGCGCCATCGCCTGCTCGACGCGTGCGCGGGTCGCCGGGCGCACGTTGGGCAGGTTGTTGAGCACGCGCGACACGGTCTGATGCGAGACGCCGGCGAGGCGCGCGACGTCGAAGATGTTGGCGGACTTGCCGCGCTCGTCGCTCACCAGGTCTCCTCCGGCCGCGCCACGAGGGCCAGCAGCGAGTCGACCGTCAGCGCCTCGGCGGGCAGCGTCTCCACGACCCGGCCGCCCCGCAGCACCGCGATGCGGTTCGAGACCCGCAGCACCTCGTCGAGTTCCGCCGAGATGAACAGGACCGAAAGGCCGTTGTCGGCGAGATCGGCGACCAGACGCTGGATCTCGACCTTCGCGCCGACGTCGATGCCGCGCGTCGGCTCATCGAGCACGAGCACCCGCGGCGAGAGGGCGAGGAGGCGCGCGAGCAGCACCTTCTGCTGGTTGCCGCCCGACAGCGTCCCGGCGAGCCGCTCGGGATCGGCGGGACGGATGTCGAGCGCCTCGATCCAGCTGAGCGCGAGCTCGCGCCGTCGTCCCGGGGTGATCCGGTGGAAGATGCCGCGGTCGGCCTGCAGGGCGAGGGTGATGTTGTCCTGGACGCTCAGGTCGCCGATGATCCCCTCGGTGCGACGGTTCTCCGAGGAGTAGACGATGCCGCGTCCGATCGCGGCCTTCGGCGAGCCGAGGACGACCGGCGCCCCTTGCACGTCGACCGTGCCGGCATCCGGCGTCTCGATTCCCGTCAGCGCGCGGGCGAGCTCCGACCTGCCCGAGCCGAGCAGCCCGGCCAGGCCCAGCACCTCCCCCTCGGCGATCGAGACCGTCGCGTCGACGAGCGCCGTCCCCGAGGCGAGCCCGGTACCGCCCAGTGCGGCGGGAGCCTCGGATGCCGCGGGCTCGTCGCGCTGACCGAGGTCGAGGTGCTCCGACGAACGGCCGAGCATCTTCTCGACGAGGTCGATGCGCAGGAGCTCCGCGGGCACGTACTCCCCGATCAGACGGCCGCCGCGGAGCACCGTGATGCGGTCGCAGATCTCGTAGACCTGCTCGAGGAAGTGCGACACGAACAGCACGGCCACACCCCGGCTCGTGAGCTCCCGGATGACCCGGAACAGCTCGGCCACCTCGTCGAGGTCGAGGCTCGAGGTGGGCTCGTCGAGCACGACCACCCGCGCGTCGACCGAGATCGCACGGGCGATCGCGACGAGCTGCTGCACGGCGAGGGAGTGCCGGGCGAGGCGGGTGCGGGAGTCGATCTCGAGGCCCAGCGACGCCATGATCTCGCCCGCACGGCGGTGCAGCGCGCTCCAATCGATCGCGCCGAGCCGACGCGGTTCGCGGCCGAGGAGGATGTTCTCACCGACGGTCAGGTTCGGGAGGAGATCGATCTCCTGATAGACCGCGCTGATCCCGGCGGCCAGCGCATCGGCCGGGCCGCCGAACTCGGCGACCTCGCCGGCGACGCGGATGCGGCCGGCATCCAGGCGCAGCGCGCCGGTCAGCGCTTTGATCAGGGTGGACTTGCCGGCGCCGTTCTCGCCCATGAGCGAATGGACCTCACCCGGCAGCAGCCGGAAGTCCACGGCGTCGAGCACCGTCTCGGCGCCGAAACGCACGGTCGCGCCGGTCACCTCGATGACCGACGCGACCGCTGCTGCGCGCGCATCCATACGGACCATCATGCCCGCGCGACCAGCTCTCCGTCGTTCAGCGTCTGACCTGACCCGATCGAGCGATGAGCAGTCGCTGCACGACGACGAATACCAGGAGGAGCACGCCGATCGTGATGCGGGTCCATGACTGCTCCGCGCCGAGGAACGAGATCACCGTCTTGATGGTGCCGTAGACGAAGACGCCGATCATCGATCCGAGGACGAATCCGCTGCCGCCCGTGAGGAGCGTGCCGCCGATGACGACCGCGGCGATCGTGTCGAGCTCGGTGCCGATGCCGTTGAGCGGGTACGACGCTCCCGTGTAGGCGGTGAAGATGACGCCGGCGAGCCCGGCGCACACACCGCTGATGACGTAGACGAGGAGCTTCGTGCGGACGACCGGCAGGCCCATGAGCCGCGCCGACTGCTCGTTGCCGCCGATCGCGTAGACGGTGCGGCCGAAGCGGGTGAACTGCAGCACCAGGATGCCGATCAGCACCACCAGCAGCGCGATGATGCCCGTGGGCGTCAGGTAGAAGCTGCCCGCCTCGCCCTGGAGCCGGGTCGACTGGAGCCAGAGGATGGCCGGCTCCTCGACGCGGATCGACGACAGGCTCACCATGAACGCCAGGCCGCGCGCGGCGAACATGGCCGCCAGCGAGGCGATGAACGGCTGCACTCCGAAGTACTGCACCAGAACCCCGACGAAGAGCCCCATGAGGGCGCCGAGCACGAGCATGACCGGGACGACGACCACGACAGGCAGGCCCTGGCTCAGAAGGCTGGCCCCCAGCATCCCGGTGAAGGCCATGACCGCGCCGACGGACAGGTCGATGCCGCCGGTGAGGATGACGAACGTCATCCCGACCGCGAGCACCAGGAGGTAGGCGTTGTCGAGCAGGAGCGCCGACAGCACCCGGGGGGTGAGGAAGTTGCCGAAGTACCCCTGCGCGCCGACGATCATGGCGACGAGGATCACGAGGGCCGCGAAGACCGGCACCCAGGAGGCGTGGCGGCTGCGGAAGCGGTCGACGGTCTCGACGAGACCGGTGCGGCGCGTTTCGCGCTCTGCGACGGCGGTCATGATGCGACCCCCGCGGCCGGACGTCCGCCTCGTCGGAGCGCATCGGCTCCTCTGCCGAGCATCGTCCGCGTCCGCGGAGACTGCACGACCACCACGACGACCACGACGATCGCGAGGAAGAGCGGGCTGACCGCGGGCGGCACCCCGAGGAACGTGATGGTCGACTTCAGCGTCTGGATCGTGAAGACGCCGACCACGGTGCCCGCGATGGTGAACGTGCCGCCCATGAGGCTCGTGCCGCCGAGGACGACCGCGAGGATCGCGTCGAGCTCGATGTACAGGCCCGCCGCATTCGCGTCGGCGGCCATGATGTTCGACGAGTAGAGGATGCCGGCGAATCCGGCGAGCAGGCCGCTCGCCGCATAGGCACCCCAGACGATGCCGCGCGAGCGGACTCCCGCGAGGCGGCTCGCCTCGGGGTTGATGCCGACCGCCTCGGTCAGCACGCCGAGGGCGGTGCGCCGCTCGAGCACGGCGACGGCGACGATCGCGATCGCCGAGACGAAGAAGGCGAAGGGAAGTCCGAAGAGGTAGCCCTGAGCCATGAACCGGTAGGGCGGGCTCGTGATCGTGGTGATGAAGCCGCCGGTGATCAGGAGCGCGACACCGCGGCCGGCGAGCATGAGCACGAGGGTCGCGATGATCGGCTGGACACCCACCACGGCGACGAGGAATCCGTTCCAGACGCCCAGGATCAGAGCGGCGAGGACGGCGATGACGATCGCGAGGATCACGGTGCCGAGCGAGCCCGGATCGGGCGAGCCCGAGATCACCGTCAACGCGACGGCTCCCGAGACGGCCATGATCGCGCCGACCGAGAGGTCGATGCCCCGCGTCGCGATGACGAGGGTCATGCCGAGCGCGACCAGCATCAGGGGAGCGCTGTTGCGGAGGATGTCGATGAGCGGGCCGTAGAGCTGCCCGTTCTGCACCGTGATGGAGACGAACGAGGGCCGCGCCACGGTGTTCACGATCACGAGGACCACGAGCGCCGCGATGGGCCAGACGAGGCGGTGCTTCAGCACGCGCGAGAGCAAAGGTGTCATGCCACGTTCTCCGGATTGAGGTGAGACGTCGTCGTCTCGCGGGATTCCTCGGCGATGAGGGCGACCAGGTCGTCGACGTCGACCTCCGCGGCATCCAGCTCGCCGATCTTAGAACGATCGCGCAGCACGACGATGCGCTGTGCGATCCGGACCACCTCCTCGAGCTCCGAGGAGATGAAGACGACCGACAGTCCCTCGGCCGACAGCTCGGCGACCTTGCGCTGGATGTCGGCCTTGGCGCCGACGTCGATGCCGCGCGTCGGCTCATCGAGGATGATCAGCTGCGGCGCCGTGGCGAGCCACCGCGCCAGGAGGACCTTCTGCTGGTTGCCGCCCGAGAGGTTGCGGACGAGCGCCGAGGGGTTGGCGGGGCGGACCCCGAGCGCCTCGATGTACTCCGACACGATCGCGTCGCGCTCGGCGCGACCGACGGGTCGGAGCGCGCCGCGCTTGGCCTGGATGCCGAGGATGATGTTCTCGGCGACGGTGAGGTCGGCGATGATGCCCTCCGCGCGCCGGTCCTCGGAGGAGAACGCGATGCGGCGGTCGATCGCGTGCCGCGGCGACGTGATACGAGCGGCCTTGCCCTGCACGCGGTGCGTGCCGGCATCGGCGCGATCGGCGCCGTAGACGAGGCGGACGAGCTCGGACCTGCCCGAGCCGAGGAGCCCGGCGATGCCGACCACCTCTCCCTCGTACACGTCCATGTCGACCGGTGCGATGACGTTCTTCCGGCCGAGGCCCGAGACCGACAGGACCGGAACCGCCGAGCGGTCGATCTCTCGCTCGGACGTGCGGGAGATGGCCTCGAGCTCATCGAGCTGACGACCGATCATCTTCGCGATGAGCTCGCCGCGAGGAAGGTCCTCG
Organism: Microbacterium sp. Ld4; assembly: GCF_045066555.1. Taxonomy (NCBI): domain Bacteria; kingdom Bacillati; phylum Actinomycetota; class Actinomycetes; order Micrococcales; family Microbacteriaceae; genus Microbacterium; species Microbacterium sp. Ld4. The sequence goes on from NZ_JBISHE010000013.1 coordinate 151,035, forward strand.
GGGCGGTACTCGCCGACGAGCTGGCCGTTGCGGAGCACCGTGAGCCGGTCGGAGATCTCGTAGACCTGGTCGAGGAAGTGGGTGACGAACAAGATCGCGACGCCACGGTCGCGAAGGCCTCGGACGACCGTGAAGAGCTGCTCCACCTCGGAGCGGTCGAGGCTGGAGGTGGGCTCGTCGAGGACGAGCACCTGGGCCTCGGTGGCCGTCGCCCGGCTGATCGCGACGAGCTGCTGCACGGCGAGCGAGTGCGACGCGAGCGCCGATCGCGGGTCGATGGAGAGCCCGAGCCCGGCGAGGTGACGTGCCGCTTCGCGATGGGTCGCGCGCCAGTCGATGAAGCCGGCACGGCGGATCTCGCGGCCGAGCATCACGTTCTCGCCGACCGACAGGTTCGTGCAGAGGTTGACCTCCTGGTAGACGGTGGAGATGCCCGCGGCCTCGGCGTCTGCCGTGGAGCGGAACTCCTTCTCCTCGCCGCCGACGTTGATGGTTCCGGCCGACACCGTGTAAACGCCGGTCAGGGCCTTGATCAGCGTGGACTTGCCCGCGCCGTTCTCACCCATGAGCGTGTGGACCTCGCCGGCTCGCAGCGTGAGGTCGACGCCGTCGAGGGCTTTGACGCCCGGGAATTCGATCGTGATACCCCGCAGCAGGACCACTGCGGCGGGGTGAGGGGCTTCGGGCCCCGATGCGACATCGACCATGACGACGCGTCCTTCCGTGGTGCCCGCCGGGGGCCGGTATCCGGCCCCCGGCGGGAGAGGTGAACGATCGAGGATCAGTACGGACGCGAGTCGAGAACCTCGGCGGCCTGCTCCTGCGTGAAGGACTGGTCTTCGACGATGGTCTTCTTCTCGACCTCGTCGCCGGCCACGACGGCCTTGACGAGCTCGGCGGCCTTCTCGCCGAGGAGCGGGTTGCACTCGACGATGAAGTTGAACTCGCCGTTCGCCAGAGCGGTCATGCCGTCCTTGACGGCGTCGATCGTGACGATCTGGATGTCCTTGCCGGGGGTCAGGCCGGCGGCCTTGATGGCGTCGAGTGCGCCGAGGCCCATGTCGTCGTTGTGCGCGAAGAGCACGTTGATGTCGGAGCCGTACTTCTGGAGGTAGCCCTCCATGACCTTCTTGCCGCCATCACGCGTGAAGTCGCCCGTCTGCGAGTCGAGGACGTTCACGTCGGTGCCGCTGATCGCCTCATCGAACCCGGTCGCCCGGTCGAGGGCGGCCGACGAACCGGTCGTCCCCTCGAGGACCACGAGGTTCGCGCCCTTGCCGTCGAAGTTCTCCTTCACCCATTCGCCGGCGGTACGACCCTCCTGCTCGAAGTCGAGACCGACCCACGAGGCGTAGAGGTCTTCGCTGGCCGAGACGGTGCGGTCTTCGAGGATGACCGGGATGCCGGCATCCTTCGCCTCGGTGAGCACGTCGTCCCAGCCGTCGACCGTGATGGGTGCGACGACGATGGCGTCGACGCCCTGGTTGATGAAGTTTCGGACGGCGGAGATCTGCGCCTCCTGCTTGTTGTCCGCGGCGTTGAAGATCAGCTCGAAGCCGTTCGCCTCCGAGAAGGCCTCCTTGATGGACTCGGTGTTCGCGGCACGCCAGCCGGATTCCGATCCGGTCTGCGCGAAGCCCACCGTGATGACGTCGTCATCGCCGCCGGAAGCGCCCGGGGCGCCACCGCCTGCACAGCCCGTCGCAACCAAGGCGAGCGCACCCAGCATCGCTGCTGCCGCGAAAATGCTCTTCCTCATCCTGAACCTCCTCGTTCGGGTCCGGCTTCCCCGCCGGTACGGATGCCGCCATGGCTTCCGGATGCTCGAATGTTAGCCCTAACATTTCGCATTCCACCAGTATGTGAGCGATAACATTCGCGTAACGGCCCGCGAGCACCGGGCTGCAGTGTCCGCGTCGGTCGCGAGTGAGTCGACTCAATGTGAGCATTCACATTCGGCGCTGATGCCTCGCTCCCCGCCCCGGGCCCCGTGACCGGGAGGAGAGGGCGCCGATCACTAGACTTGAGTCATGTCGAAGGTCCTTCAGTCCCTGCCCGTCGGCGAACGCGTCGGCATCGCCTTCTCCGGAGGCCTAGACACCTCCGTCGCCGTCGCCTGGATGCGAGACAAGGGCGCCGTGCCCTTCACCTACACCGGCGACCTCGGACAGTACGACGAGGACGACATCGCATCGATCCCCGGCCGCGCCCTCCAGTACGGCGCCGAAGGCTCCCGCCTCATCGACTGCAAGCCGATGATGGTCGAGGAGGGCCTCGTCGCCCTTGCCTGCGGCGCGTTCCACATTCGCAGCGGCGGCCGCACGTACTTCAACACGACGCCGATCGGCCGCGCCGTCACCGGCACGATGCTCGTGCGCGCCATGAAGGATGACGGCGTCGACATCTGGGGCGACGGGTCGACCTACAAGGGCAACGACATCGAGCGGTTCTACCGTTACGGCCTGCTCGCCAACCCGTCGCTGCGCATCTACAAGCCGTGGCTCGACGCCGACTTCGTCACCGAGCTCGGTGGCCGCACCGAGATGAGCGAGTGGCTCGTCGCCCACGGCTTCCCCTACCGCGATTCGGTGGAGAAGGCGTACTCGACCGATGCGAACATCTGGGGTGCGACGCACGAGGCGAAGACGCTCGAGCACCTCGACGTCTCGCTCGAGATCGTCGAGCCCATCATGGGCGTCCGCTTCTGGGACCCCGAGGTCGCCATCGAGACCGAAGACGTCTCGATCACCTTCGAGGCCGGTCGCCCCGTGGCCCTGAACGGGGTCGAGTACTCCGATGCAGTCGCGCTCGTCATGGCCGCGAACGAGATCGGCGGCCGCCACGGCCTCGGTATGAGCGACCAGATCGAGAACCGCATCATCGAGGCGAAGAGCCGCGGCATCTATGAGGCTCCCGGCATGGCGCTGCTGTTCATCGCCTATGAGCGCCTCGTCAACGGCATCCTGAACGAGGACACCCTCGCGACCTATCACGAGCAGGGCCGCCGCCTGGGCCGCCTCATGTACGAGGGCCGCTGGCTCGAGCCGCAGTCGTTCATGCTGCGCGAGTCGATCCAGCGATGGGTGGGCTCCGCGATCAGCGGCACCGTGACCCTGCGCCTGCGCCGCGGCGAGGACTACACGATCCTGAACACCGAGAGCGGCAACCTGTCGTACTCCCCCGAGAAGCTGTCGATGGAACGGGTCGGCGACGCCGCCTTCGGTCCCACCGACCGCATCGGGCAGCTGACGATGCGCAACCTCGACATCGCCGACTCCCGCTCCCGTCTCGAGCACTTCGTGTCGCTCGGCCTCATCGGGGGCGCGACGGCCGAACTCGTCGGCGAGCTCGAGCGCGGTGGCGCTGCCGAGATCACCGGTCACGTCGAGAAGAGCGACGACCTGGCGGAGGCGTTCGAAGAGGCCGGCGACTCGGCATCCTTCGATTTCGGGGCCGACTGACTCGGCGTCGTTCCGACGACGCCATTAACTTGCACACTCGTGTGCACTTTCGTACGATCGGGGGGTGACCTCGACCGCATCGACGCGTCGGCCGCGAAAGGATGCCGCGTCGAACCGCGCCGACATCCTCGCCGCCGCCGCGACCACCATCGCCCTGAATCCGCACGCACCGATCGACACGATCGCGCGTGCCGCGGGCCTCAGCCGCCGCGCACTCTATGGACACTTCGACGATCGTGACGCCCTCCTGCGCGCCGTCATCCGCGTGGGTGCGCAGCGGTACAACCTGATCGCCGACGAGGTCGACGACAGCGACCCGGCGCCCCTCACCCTCGCGAGGCTCGCCCTCGCGCTCTGGGACGGCGCCGCCCACGTGCAGTTCGCCGCGACGGTCGCCCTCGACGACACCCACGTCGCCGACACCGCCGCTGTGCTCACCCCGGTGCGGCGCCGCGTCCTCGGCGTGGTCGAGCGCGGCCGCGCCGACGGGTCGATCCGCACCGACCTGCCGGCCCCCACGGTCGCCCGCCTCGTCGAGGAGGCCGCGCGCACCGTCATCACCCGGCTCGACACCACGAGCCCCGACGCCGCCTCGATCGCCGTCCGCGCGATCCTCGGCGTCGCCGGGCTCGGCTGGCGCGACGCCGACGACGTTCTGACGGCGGCGCTCGCCCGGCGTGCCGCCGTCGCGGAGGCGCAGGCATGAGGGTCGAGCTCACCGGCGTCGCCAAGGGCCGCGGCGGCGCCGTCCTCGCGCCGATCGACCTCGCCTTCGCCTCCGGCGAGGTGACCCTGGCGACCGCGGAGACCGAACAGCGCCCGACGATCCTCGGCCTGATCGCCTCGGGAAGAATGCGAGCGGATGCCGGCACCGTCACCCTCGACGGGCGACCCGGCTCCCGCGCGATCCGGCGCCGGGTCGCGCTCGTCGACGCCCCCGACGTCTGCGACCCTGCCCCCGATGTCTCGGTGCTCGGCGTCGTGAGCGAGGAGCTGATGTTCGCGGGCCGGCGCTCCGACCCGTTCGCCGCGCTCGACTGGCTCGCCGACCACGACCTCCGGTCCCTCACGCGGGTGCCTGTCGGGCGCGTCGACGCCGACACCCGGGTGCGGATGCTGCTCGAGCTCGCCGTGCTGCGAGCGGGCGTCGAGGGCGTCGTCCTCGTCTCGCCCGACCGCCACGGCGGCGATCCCCGCCGGTGGTGGGAGATCGCCGAGGAGGTCGCCGCGCGCGGCCTCGCCGTGCTCGTGATCGCCGGCGAGGCGGCGGCCACCGCACTCGCCGACGCGACACCCGTGCACGCCGGAGGCATCCGATGAAGATCACCGCCATGATCACGGCCGAGCTGCGGCGCCTCACCTCGACGCGCATGCGGGTCGTCGCGCTGATCGCGCTCCTCCTGGTCCCCGTGCTGTACGGCGGGCTGTACCTCTGGGCGAACCAGGACCCCTACGGGAACCTCGACCAGGTCCCGGTCGCCCTCGTCGTCCAAGACGACGGCGCCACCCTCGACGGCGCGGAGCGCAACCTCGGGAACGAGCTGTCCACCGAGCTGCTCGACGACGGCACCTTCGACTGGCAGGTCCTCTCCGCCGACGGCGCCGCGCGGGCTCTGGGCGCGGGCGACGTCGACTTCGCCGTGACGCTTCCCGCCGACTTCACCGAGGCGATCTCCTCGATCTCGACCGCCGCACCTCGCCAGGCGGAGATCGACCTCGCGACGAATGACGCGAACAACTACCTCGCCTCGACGATCGGCACGCAGGCCGTCGAGAAGATCCGCACCACGATCGCCGACAAGGTGGTCCGCGAAGCGAGCCTCACCATGCTCGACGCTCTGAACACCATCCGGCTGAAGCTCGTCGACGCCGAGGGCGGCGCTGCGAGCCTCACCGACGGTCTCGGCGAGGCCGGGTCGGGGGCGCACCGGCTCACCGCCGGCGCGGCGACCCTCAGCGCGGGCACCGGGAAGCTCGAGGCGGGAACCGCCGACCTCGCAGACGGCGTCGGCACGCTGGCAGGCGGCCTCCACTCGCTGACGGCGGGGGCTCGCACCGTCGCCGACGGCACCGGCGAGGTGAAGAAGGTCGTCGACCGGCTCGGCGCCGCCGCGCACACCGTGGCCACCGCCGTGCCGGATGTCCGCACCGACCTCACCGACGCGCTCACCGCCCAGAACCTGACGTCCGAGCAGATCTCCCAGGTCCTCACCGTCCTCGACCCTCTCGGCGAACGGGCTACCGAGCTCGACGCCAGGGTGCAGACGGGTGTCGCGAAGATCGACGCCCTCGCCGCCGGGGCGGGCGAGGTGGCCTCGGGCAGCGCGCGCCTCGAGCGCGGCGCCGACACGGCGGCCACGGCGGCCGACAAGGTGGCCGCCGGCGCGGCATCCGTCGACAAGGGCGCAGGCCGGCTGCACACCGGCGCCGCGTCACTCGACGCCGGTCTCGGAGACCTGGCGACGGGCGCCGCGACGCTTCGCGATGCGCTCGGTGACGGCGCCGAGGCGCTGCCCGACGACAGCGCCGCGGTCCGCTCGGCGCAGGCCAGGACCCTCGGCGATCCCGTCGACGTCTCCACGAGCGCCGTGACCGCCGCGCAGAACTACGGCGCCGGACTCGCGCCGTTCTTCGCTGCCCTCGCCGGCTGGATCGGCATCTACGCGCTCTTCCTCATCGTCAAGCCGGTGTCCCGTCGAGCGGTCACCGCACTCCGCTCACCGCTTCGGATCACCCTCGCAGGTTGGGCGACCCCTGCCGCGCTCGGCGCCGTCCAGATGGTCGCGCTCTTCGCGGTGCTGGCCTTTGCCCTCGGCTTCGAGTTCGCCCACCCGCTCCGCACCCTCGGCATCCTGCTCCTGGCGTCGGCGACGTTCACCGCGATCATCCTCGCCCTGAACGTCTGGATCGGCTCGGTGGGGCAGTTCATCGGGCTCGTGCTCATGGTCCTGCAGCTCGTGACGGCGGGCGGCACGTTCCCCTGGCAAACGCTCCCGGCGCCGCTGGCGGCACTCCATCAGGTGCTCCCGATGGGCTACGTCGTCGATGCGATGCGGCAGGTGATGTACGGCGGGAGCGCCGACCGGGTCGGCGTCGACCTCGTCGTGCTGGCCGTATGGCTCGTGGGCGCGGTGCTGATCGCCCTGCTCGGCGTGACGCGGATGACGCACCGGCGCACGCTCCGCGACCTGCAGCCGAGCCTGATCGGCTGACTTCGCGTCAGCCGCCGGCGGCCGGCGGAGTCTCTTTGGCCTCGGCGAGCTCGTCGGTGAAGAGGTCGTGGCGGTCGATCGTCCCGTTGCGGTACGCCTGCCGCCCGACCATGTGCGCCGACAGCGGCGCGGTGGCGAACTGGATGAGCAGCACCGGCACGAGGAACGCGACCGCCGCCCACGACTGCAGTTCGATGCCGACGGCCAGGGCGATCAGCAGCAGTCCGAGCACCTGCGGCTTGGTCGCCGCGTGCAGGCGCGTCGGTACGTCACGGAAGCGCAGCAGCCCGATCGCGGCGGTGAGGCACAGCAGTGCCCCCGCGAGGATCAGCAGCATCGAGACGACGTGAAGGAACTCGGTCATTGCTCCGCTCCGTCCCGGCGCGCCACGAAGCGTGCGATGGAGATCGACCCGAACACCCCGACGGCGGCGACGATCAGCAGCACGGGGAGCGTCCGCGTGTGGTGGTTGATCGCCATCTCGGCCCCGAGCACGCAGATCAGCAGTGTGAGGAGGACATCGGATGCCACGGCGCGGTCGAGGATCGAGGGCCCGATGATGATGCGCCAGACGGTCAGGATGGCCGAGACGCCGAAGACGGCGCTGATGACGACGACGAGGACGGCGGTCATCGGTTGCTCTCCTTCGCGGCATCCTTCGCATCGGCGCCCTGCACGCGGGCGCCGCGCGCCTGGCGGACCGCGGCCAGCTGCGCCGTCGATCCGACGGCGCGGACGAGCCGCTCCTCCCACCGCTGCACCGACCGGCGCTGCCGTTCGAGGTCTTCTGCCGTGCGGACCCCGATGATGTGCAGGTAGATGATGCGGCGATCCCGGTCCGTCTCGAGCACGAGCGATCCCGGAATGAGGGATGCCGTCACGGCGACGTGAGCCATGATCAGGTCGTCATCGGTCACGAGCGGCACCGCGATCACCGCGACGCCGGGCTGGCGGCGGACGTCGAGGACCTGCCACGCGACGGTCAGCGAACCCTGCACGAGCGAGAACGCGAACTGCAGCAGGAAGACGAACAGCCACCAGGGGTTGAGCCTGCCCGACAGCTCTACCGGCGGGAGCCGGTAGACGGCCGTCACGAACACGGCGACGACGATCCCGGTGATCAGGGCGAGCAGCGTGAACTGGCCCCACAGGAGCATCCAGACGGCGACCAGCCACACGAAGAACGGCAGCTGACGCCAGATGCCGGTGAGGGCGCTGCGGTGGGCGTCACTTCCCATCCTCGACCACCTCCCCGAGCTGGGTGAGGGTGACGGGATACGGCAGCGCTTCGCCGATGCTCGCGCACAGGCGGTAGAGCGGCCCGGCGAAGATCGTGAGGGCGAGGGTGACGACGACCATGCCTGCCGTCGCTGCGGTCATCACGCGCGGGATCACACGCCGCTCGGTCTGCACGCCGGAGGCCGGCGCGTCGTCGAGGTACTGAATGCGGTCGACCACGCCGGGCTCGTCGGACTGGTCCTCGTCCTCGCGCCAGAACGCCAGGTTCCATGCGCGCATGAGGGCGTACAGGGTGAGCAGCGAGGTCACGATTCCGCCGACCATGAGCACGTACATGAGGGGCGTGCCGACCTCGGCAGCAGCGTCGAAGAGCGCGTACTTGCCGATGAATCCCGAGAACGGGGGCAGGCCGCCGAGGTTGATGGCGGGGATGAAGTACAGCACCGCCAGGAACGGCGCGGCGCGCATGAGCCCCTTAACCTTCAGGATCGAGGTCGATCCTGCGCGGCGCTCGATGAGCCCGACGGCGAGGAACAGGGTCGTCTGCACCACGATGTGGTGGACCATGTAGTAGATCGTCGCCCCGAGCGATTCGGCGGTCCCGACCGCCAAGCCGAACACCATGTAGCCGATGTGGCTGACGAGGGTGAACGACAGGATGCGTTTGAGCTCGGCCTGGGCGACGGCGCCGAGGATGCCCACCACCATCGTGGCGAGAGCGACGATCAGCAGCAGCGTGTTGACGTCGTTCTCGCGGAAGATCTGGGTCTCGGTGCGGATCATCGCGTAGACGCCGACCTTGGTGAGCAGTCCCGCGAACACCGCCGTGACGGGGGCGGGCGCCGTCGGGTAGGAGTCGGGAAGCCAGAACGACAGCGGGAAGACGGCCGCCTTGATGCTGAAGGCGAGCAGCAGCATGAGGTGGAGGACGAGCTGCACCTCGTCGGGGAGCTCGCCCATCCGATCGGCCAGCTGCGCCATGTTGACGGTGCCGAGCGCGCCGTAGATCGCCGCGATGGCGGCGAGGAACAGGATCGACGACACGAGGGAGACCACGATGTAGACGACGCCGGTGCGGATGCGCGACTCGGTCGACCCGAGCGTGATGAGCACGTACGACGCGACGAGCAGGATCTCGAACCCGACGTACAGGTTGAAGAGGTCGCCCGCGATGAACGCGTTGAAGATGCCCGCCGCGAGGATCAGGTACGACGGGTGGAAGATCGAGACGGGCGTCTCCTCATCGCCGTCGGCGGCGCCCTGCCCGACCGAGAAGATGAGGACGGCGAGGAGGACGATGCTCGAGACGACGACGAGCAGCGCCGCCAGGCGGTCGACGTAGAGGACGATGCCGAAGGGGATCGGCCATCCGCCCACCGACACCGCGAGGGGCACGCCGCTCGCATCGACGGCGAACAGGAGCACGGCCGCGACGATCGCGACGAGGGTCAGCGTGGTGATCGAGACACCGACCTGCACGCGACGGCGACGGCCGAAGATCAGCGCCACGGCCGCACCGAGGAGCGGCAGCGTGACCAGCAGAGGGACGAGCGCGCTCATCATGTGTCGCCTCCCGGCCGGTCGACGGGCGCATCGTCGCGGAGTTCAGCGATGTCGTGCGTGTGGAGGATCATGATCGGCGACGTCGCCGTGCCGATGAAGTCGGTCGTGGCGTCGTCGTCTTCATCGGTGATCTCGTCGTCCATCGTGTCTTCATCGGATGCCGCGCGCTCCCGGACTTCGCGGTCGGCCTCGTCATCGACGACCGTGTCGGCCTGTCCGAGCTGCCAGGAGCGGTAGATCAGCGCCAGGAGGAAGGCGGACACGGCGAAGGTGATGACGATCGCGGTGAGGGTCAGGGCCTGCGGGAGCGGGTCGCTCATCTCGTCGGGGCTGTCGGCCGCGCCGAAGAACGGCGCGATGCCCGGCTGGCCCATCACGATCATCAGGAAGAGGTTCGCGGCATTGCCGAGAAGGAGGAAGCCGATGAGGACGCGGGTGAGGCTCCGTTCGAGCATCGCGTACACGCCGGCCGCGAAGAGCGCGCCCATCACGATGACGAGGACGAGTGAGACGGTCATGCGTTCACCCGCTCTCGGATCTCCTGGGTCTGGCGGTCGACCTCGGCGCCCAGCGAGCGCAGCACGTCGAGCACGAGACCGATGACCACGAGGTAGACGCCGACATCGAACAGGGTCGACGACACGAACTCCACGTGTCCGATGAGCGGCAGATCAGCCTCCCAGAACGTGCTGGTGAGCGGCGCCTGGCCGAACAGCAACGGGAAGAGGGTCGTCACGACGGCGAGCAGCATGCCGGCGCCCAGCAACCGCCCCGCATCCGTCGGCGCGGCGGCGCCGAGCTCGTACCGGCCACCGGCGACGTAGCGCATCACGAGCGCCATGCCGGCGACCAGCCCGCCGGCGAACCCGCCGCCGGGGAGGTTGTGCCCCGCGAACAGCAGGTACAGCGAGACCACGATGATCGTGTGGAACAGCACGCGGACGATGACCTCGAGCATGAGCGAACGGTTCTCGGGGCGCACCTTCTGTCCGCCGACGAGCCACGCCTGTCGGGTGCTGCCGCCCGCCGCCCCGCGGGGGCGCGGGCCGTCCGCCGTCTCGACCAGGGGGCGCCGCGTGCGCGCTCCCGAGGGGAGGGGCTGGATGCGGCTCGAGAGCGTGTCGGCCCGGTGCGTGACGAAGACGAGGGATGCCACACCGGTCGCCGCCAGGATGAGCACCGACAGCTCGCCCATGGTGTCCCACCCGCGGAGGTCGACGAGGGTGACGTTGACGACGTTCTTGCCGTGGCCGATCTCGTAGGCGAGGGCGGCGAACCGGTCGGAGATCGGCTCCGCGACCCGGGCGCCCGTCGCGATGAGGGCGATCGCCGACATGGTCACGCCTACGCCGATGCCGATCACGGCGCGGAAGACGGGCAGCACGGACGCGTTGTGGTCGCCCATGCGAGCCGGGATGCGACGGAGGACGAGCGCGAAGGCGATGAGGGTGACGGTCTCTACCAGGATCTGCGTGAGGGCCAGGTCGGGGGCGCCGCTCGTGGCGAAGAGCAGCACCATGCCGAGCCCGGTGACAGAGACGAGCACGACGCCCGTGTACCGCTTGCGCGCCCGCACGGCGACGAAGCCCGCGAGGATCATGATCGGCGCGACGATGATCTGCGCCGGGCTCTGCCACGCGTCGAACGCGATCTTCCATTCGGTGCTGGCGAGGAGCGCGGTCGCCTCTGCCGCGATGAACACGACGAAGATGGTGCCGACGTAGAAGGGCAGCGAGCCGCGCTGCGTGAGCGAGGTCGTCCAGACCGAGAGCTTCGCGATGCCGCGGAGCGAGCCGTTGTAGAGGTCGTTGGCGCTGAACGGGAGCACACGGCTCTTCCACTGCATCCGCTGGACGAGCCAGAAGACGCCGGCGCCGAGGGCGATCGACCCGAGCGACAGGAACAGCGCCGGCTCCCACCCGTGCCAGAGCGCGAGGTGGTACGGCGTGCCGCCGGCATCCTCCGGGATCGAATCGGCGTAGCCCGACAGCGCCTCATCGAGCAGGGGCGAAGCGAAGCCGGCGATGACCGTCAGCCCGCTGAGGATGACCGGCGCGATCATGAAGCCGATCGGCGGGTCAGGCCACTCCGTTCGCGCGAGCGGTGCGCCGTTCGGATCCTTCTTCGTCCAGAACGCGCCCCAGATGAAGCGGATGCCGTAGGCCGCCGTCAGTGCGGAGCCGAGCAGGATACCGATCAGCGGCCCGAGGGCGCCGGGAGTGGCACCGCCCTCGAGGAACGAGGTGAGCGTCGCCTCCTTCGCGACGAAGCCGACCGTCGGCGCGACGCCGACCATAGAGGCGATCGCGATGATCGAGAACGTCGCCAGCGTGGGCGCCTGCCGGCCGACCCCCGACAGCTCGCCGATGTTTCGGGTGCTGAGCTGGCGGTCGATCACGCCGACGATGAGGAACAGCGACGATTTGAACAGCGCGTGCCCGAGGAGCAGGGCGAGCCCGGCAAGGGCGGAGTTCCGCTCGCCGTAGCCGAGCACGACGGTGAGCATGCCGAGCTGGCTCACCGTGCCGAAGGCGAGGACGCGCTTGAGGTCCGACTCGCGGAGCGCCTGGATGCCGCCGAGCAGCATGGTGAACAGGCCCAGCACGATGATGATCGGTCGCCAGGGCTCCGCTTCGGCGAACCCGGGCGCGAACCGCGCGATCAGGTAGATGCCCGCTTTGACCATCGCCGCCGCGTGCAGGTACGCGCTGACGGGGGTCGGGGCGGCCATCGCGCCGGGGAGCCAGAAGTGGAACGGGAAGATCGCCGACTTGCTGAGCGCCCCCACGAGGAGCATCACGAGCGCGGCGTTGAGCGCGGCGGCCTCACCGCCTTCGAAGACCGGCCCGGCCTCGATCATCGTGGAGATGCTCGTCGTGCCGTAGAGCACCACGAGCATGACGACGCCGATGAGCATGACGAGGCCGCCGAGGGTCGTCACCAGGAGAGCCTGCAACGCCGCGCGCCGGCTCGCTCCGCGTCGGTGGTAGAAACCGATGAGGAGGTAGGAGAGAACGCTAGTGACCTCCCACAGCATGATCAGCACGACGATGTCGTCGGTGAGCACGAGACCGTACATCGCCCCCGCGAAGGCGAGGAGCACGGCGGAGAACAGCGCGAGTCCCTCGCGCTTGCCGGTGAAGTACCAGCGGCAGTAGATCATCACCAGCGCGCCGACGCCCGTGACGATCAGCGACATCACCCAGCCGAGCACATCCATCTGCATCGACAGCCGCACGTCGAGATCGGGAATCCAGGCATATGCCTCGAACGGGATATCCCCCGCGAGCACGCGCGGGCCCTGGAAGGCGGTGTGCACGAAGGCGATGACGGGCACGACGGCCGCGACGAGGAAGGTTCTCGACCCCCACCGCTTCACGAGCGTCGGGAGGAGAAGGGGAACGATCGCGAACGCGGTGAGGAGGAACAGCAACCTGGCCTCCTCTGTGCGTCGCGGGGGTCGTCTCGTCCAGTCTACCCGGGGCTGACCGTCCGAACGGCCGCGCCCGTGCGGTCGGGTCAGCGGGGACCGGTCGTGTTCCCCCGTCGGAATGTGCAGGTGAGGGTCAGGGATGCCGGTTCGCGGTCTTCGATCATGGCCACCACGGCCTCGCCTGCGGCGCGGCCTTTCGCCCCGGCATCCTGCACCAGCGTCGTGAGGACGTAGGGCGCGAAACCGTCGACGACGACACCGTCGAAGCCGGTCACGCTGACATCCTCGGGGACGCGGAGCCCCGCCTCCTCTGCCGCCCGGATGACACCCGCGGCGAGGAGGTCGCTCATCGCGATGACGGCGGTGGGCCGTTCGCCCGCGAACAGGACGCGCCCGGCGGCGAAGCCCTCGTCGATCGTGCTCTCCGCGGCGGCGTACGCGGGGGCGTCGGGATAGACGTCGCGCGCGCCCTGCAGGCGGTCGCGAGTCACGTCGACGGTGACATCGGAGTCGTGGGCGATGAAGCCACGCTGCATCGCTCCGTTCTGGGCCAGCGTCACGATGGCGACATCGGTGTGCCCGAGTGAGCGCAGGTGCTCCGCCGCCTCGCGCTGCGACTCCCGGTTGTCGAGGAGCACCTGCGGGACGTCCGCGCCGGCGTCGCCCTCGATGACCACCACCGGGATGCCCCGGCCCCGGAGCGTGTCGACCGACGAGCGGACGATCTCGTTGCAGCCGATGAGCACGGCGGCGTCGATGGGCGCGGTGGTCAGGCTCGGCCCCGTCGCGCGGCCCGCGCCGGCGGGCTCGTCCTGGAGGAGGAGGACCCCCGCGCCGATGGGCGCGATCGCATCGCTGAGCCCGTCCATCATCACGGAGGTGACCGGGTCGCGGAAGGCGGTGCCGAGGCGTTCGCGGAACAGGACGGCCACGATCCCCGCCCGTCCCGTGCGCAGCGAGGCGGCCCGAGGATCGGGGCCGGTGTACCCGAGTGTGCTCGCCGCCGCGAGAACGCGCTCCCGCGTGGCATCCGAGACGGCCACCTTGCCACTGAAGACCACGGATGCCGTCGACGGCGAGACGCCCGCTTCTCGCGCGACATCGGTGATGGTGGCGCGCCGGGAGGTCATGCCCCCGATGCTACCGCCTCGGAAATGATGTCTCGAATCGTTTCGATATCTCCCGCTAGAGTGTGCTTCATGCATTCCGAGCTGACTTCCGCACGCCTTCGGGCATGGCGCCTGGCCGTCTTCGCGATCTTCACGGCGAGCGGCCTGAGCATCGCCACATGGGCGTCGCGGGTTCCCTCGATCAAAGCGGCCCTCGACATCGACAACTCGACGATCGGCCTCCTGCTGCTCGGCATGGGCGCCGCGTCGATCATCGGCCTGTCGCTGTCGTCCGTCATCGCCGCCCGACTGGGCACGCGCCGCGGAATGCTCCTCATGATGCTGACCCTCGCCGCCGGCATCGCCGTCATCGGACTCGGCACCGAGGTCTGGCCATCGCTCACGATGGTGCTGATCGGGCTGGCGATGTTCGGGTTCGGCAACGGGGCGCTCGACGTGCTCATGAACGTCGACGGCGCGGCCATCGAGGTCGAGGTGAACAAGACGATCCTGCCGCTGTTCCACGCCTTCTTCAGCTTCGGCACCGTCATCGGCGCCGGGATCGGCGCCGCGGCAGCCGGCTGGCGCATCGGCGTCTTCCCGCACACCGCCACGATCGCCGTCGTGATCGTGGTGATCGCCGTGGTCGCCTACCTCTACGTTCCGCGGCGCACCTTCGGCGACGCGAGCGACGCCCCCAGCGGCTGGCGCGAGCGCCTCGTGACGGCGCTGTCGGCGTGGCGCGAGCCGCGCACCTACGTGCTCGGCATCGTCATGCTCGGGATGGCCTTCGCCGAGGGCGGCGCCAACGACTGGATGGCGCTCGGCGTGAGCGAAGACCACCAGGGTGGTCCGGCCCTCGGAGCCGTCGCCCTCACCGTCTTCTCCGTGGCGATGACCGTGGTGCGCGTGTTCGGCGGGCCGCTCGTCGACCGATTCGGCCGCGTCGCGACACTCCGCGTGCTCGCTGCGACCGCCGTGGTCGGCATCCTGCTCTTCATCCTCGCGCCGAACCTGCCGCTCGTCTTCGTCGGCGCAGCGCTGTGGGGCGTGGGCGCGTCACTCGGCTTCCCGCTGGGCATGTCGGCTGCGGCGGACGACCCGCAGCACGCTGCGGCCCGCGTGAGCGCGGCCGCGACCATCGGCTACGTCGCGTTCCTCTGCGGGCCGCCGGTGCTCGGTCTGATCAGCGACCACATCGGTCTGCTCAACACCCTGTTCATCATCGCCGCGCTCGTTGCAGCATCCGGCTTCGCGTCATCCGCGGCCAAGCCGCTTCCGGGCACGCGCGGCACGGGGCACTGACCCGAGCGGTCACCGCGCCGGGGGCGTTCAGAACAGTCGGAGCGCTCAGAAACAGGCCGAGCACTCAGAAGAGGCGGGGCGCCCCCGACTCGATGCCCTTCATCTCGTCGTAGTCGAGCGTGACGCAGCGGATGCCGCGATCGGTCGCCAGCACTTTGGCCTGCGGTTTGATCTCCTGCGCGGCGAACACCCCGGTGACGGGCGCGAGGTGCGGATCCCGTCCGAGCAGCTCGAGGTAGCGCGTGAGCTGCTCGACGCCGTCGATGTCGCCCCGGCGCTTCACCTCAACGGCGATCGTGCCGCCCGCAGGGTTGCGCAGCAGCAGGTCCACCGGACCGATCGCCGTCGGGAACTCCCGGCGGACGAGCGTGAGACCGTCGCCGATCACGCCGACCTGTTCGGCCAGGAGGCGCTGGAGGTCGGCTTCGACACCGTCCTTGACGAGGCCCGGGTCGGACCCGAGCTCGTGCGCGGAGTCGTGCAGCACCTCATAGAGGCGCACGGTCAGGGCGTCGCCGGTCTTGGCATGCGTGACGAGCCACTTCTCGATGACATCCACGTCGTCCTCGCCGGGCTCCACGACTGTCAGCGTGCACGGCGGGCTCATCCAGTTCAGAGGCGCGTGCTGCGCATCGCGGTGAAAGGCCACCGTGCCATCGGCCTTGATCATGATGAGGCGGGTGGCGAGCGGGAGATGCGTTTTCAGTCGACCGGTGTAATCGACGGAGCAGCGGGCAATGACGAGACGCACGGCGTCGAGCCTACCCGCGGAGGCGAGGCCCGTAGGCTGGCCTCATGACGACACGATCCCCCTGGTCCTGCATCCTCTGGGATGTGGACGGCACCATCGTCGACGCGTCGGTCGGCATTCTCAGCCGGCTCGATCGCGCACTGACGCACTTCGGTCTTCCGGCGCCCACGCGCGAAGAGCTGGTGCACTGGATCGGTCCGCCCATGTTCGAGTCGTTCCAGAAGAACGTCGGCATGACGCCGGAACAGGCCACCGAAGCGGTGACCTACTACCGCACCCTCGGGCGCGCAGACGGCTTCACCGCGGGGGCGAGGCTCTACCCGGGAGTCGGGGAGCTCATCGCGGACATCGCGGATGCCGGGATCCCGCAGGCGACCGCCAGCTCGAAGCCGGAGAATCAGGTCGTCGCGCTCATGGAGCACTTCGGCCTGTCCGATCACATGCAGGCGATGGCGGGGGCGACGCCGGACGAGAAGACCTTGGCCTCCAAGTCCGACATCGTCGCCGAAGCGCTCCGGCGCCTTGCGGCTGCCGGAGCTGACACCAGCCGACCGATTCTCATCGGTGACCGGCACCATGACGTTGAGGGTGGCGCCGCGAACGGCGTTCCCGTCATCTTCGTGCGGTGGGGCTTCAGCTGGCCGCACGAATCAGAAGGGGCGCAGGCGGCTGTCGACACGATGGCCGACCTTCACCGCCTGCTCCTCTTGTCAGACAATGTCTGACAAGCCTCAAACGGGGCGGATGTTCTCCGCCTGCAGGCCCTTGGGGCCCTGTGCGATGTCGAACTCGACGCGCTGGTTCTCTTCCAGCGAGCGGTAGCCCGAGGACTCGATGGCGGAGTAGTGGGCGAAGACGTCGGCGCCGCCCTCATCGGGCGCGATGAAGCCGAAGCCCTTTTCCGAGTTGAACCACTTGACGGTACCGCTGACGCTCATGAACTGCCTTACTGATAGATGCCGACGACGATTGTGTCGGTCGCTCCCAACCTAGCCGTCTCAGGGCTCCCTGTCTCCCCCTAAGAAAGAAGGAGACACAAACGTTGCGCGTTCGTCACCCGACGGATGCCTCCCGCGAGGCGTCGGGAGGCACCCGGAGAGGTGCCGTCACCCGCTGTGGGATCCGGTGACGTCGATGAGCACCTTGCCGACGACGCCGCCCTCGACGGCGTCATGGGCGGCGGCCGTCTCCTCCAGCGGGAACCAGGTGAGAGGCAGGCCCGCCGCCTCACCCACCGGCAGCGCGCCGTCGCGGAGAGCGGCGGTGATGTCCTCCGCTGCGTCCGCCAGCGCCTCGTCGCCCACCGTGTAGAGGAGGAGTCCCTGCACCCGCAGGTTCTTCGCGAAGGCCGGCCGCACGGGGAAGGTCGCCTGGTCGCCGCCGTTGTCGGCGTAGAACGCGATGCTGGCATGGTTCGCCGCGACCTTCCCGTCGAGCGCAGCGTTCTCGACGAGCGAGACCTCGACGATCTGGTGCACACCGCCCGGTGCGATCGCGGCGATCCGGTCCGCGGCATCCGGCTGCGTGTAGAACACGATGTCGTGCGCACCCGCGGCGCGGGCGAGGGCGGCTTTCTCGTCCGACGACACCGTCGCGATGACCCGCGCGCCTGCCCACGCCGCGAGCTGGATCGCGGCGTGACCGACGGCACCGGCGCCTCCCGCGACGAGCACCACACGGCCGTCGAGCGCGCCGGGCGACAGCCTGCGGGGTCCGAACTCGTGCACGGTCAGTGCGCGATGGGCCGTCATCGCGGGGACGCCCAGGCTGGCGGCGACGTCGAATCCGATTCCCTCGGGCAGCTTCACGGCGCGGGACTCCGGCACGACCGTGAGATCCTGCGCGGTCCCGGTGGGGCGCCCGTGCTGAGCGAGGTGGACCCAGACGCGGTCACCCTCGTGAAGAGAGGTGACGCCCTCGCCGACGGCGTCGACCACGCCGGCGCCGTCCTGGTTCGGCACCACCTCGTCGAAAGCCATCGGGGCGCCGCTGCCGGAGCGCGACTTCCAGTCTGTGGGGTTCACGCCGGACACCTCGACTTTCACCCGCACCTCACCGGCGCCCGGCTCGGGCACGTCGCGTGTCACGAGGGAGATGACGGAGGAATCCCCGGTCTGGGAGTACAGCATCGATCGCATGGCGTCGTCCTTTCCTACTGTCGTCGAGTCGTGCGCTGCCTCAGTGAAAGGGGCAGCGCGACGGTGAATTCGCCGGGCGGACGCGTCCGCCGGAGCGGGGCTTGGTCGGCATCCGTCGCCTGCCTACCTCGAGCCCGCGCCCGCTGATGCGGATGCGGGGGTCGCTCAGCGCGGCGATCGCCGCCGCGAGGCCCGCGATGGCCAGTTTCTCACCGGGGCAGCGGTGGCCGGTAGCCACCCCGCCGCCGCCGTGGGGCACGAAGGCCGTCAGCGCCTCGTAGTCGTCCACGCCACGGAAGCGCTCGGGATCGAACTCGCCCGGTCGCTCCCACGACGCGGCATCCGTGTCGGTGCCGAGGATGTCGAGCACCACCCGACCCCCGGCGGCGACGCGCTCCCCGGCGAGCTCGACGTCGTCGGTCGCCCAGGCGGGGAGCATCGGGACGAACGGCGAGGTGCGGCGGATCTCCTGCGCGAACATCGTCGCAAGCTCACCCCCGACGAGGGCGCCCCGCTCGGCCGACTCCGCCGCGATGCGCCGCCGCCACTCCGGGCGATCGTGAAGATGCTTCGCCGCGAAGGCGACGAAGCGCGAGACGGCGATCATCGGCCGGAAGCTGTTCTGCAGCTCGACCCCCGCCAGGCGGGCGGACAGAAGCTCGCCGTCGGGCCCGCGGTGCGATGCCCATTCGTGAAGCGCCGTGCCCTCGGGGGCGGTCAGCGATCCGCCCCGCACTGCCTCGATCAAACGGGCCGCGTGCCGGTCGGACCAGCCCCGGTTCACCACCGCGAGCAGGTACTCGGGTGAGTACGGCACCCCGAACCCGTCGACGATCTGCGCCTGACGCCGCGCCCACCGCGTCTGCGCGGCCGGTGTCCCGGGAATGCCGGCCCACCGCATCACCGCGCGGCCGAGGGCGCCCACCGCCGCGTCGTAGGCGGAGTGGTCACCTCCGCCGACCCAGTCGTCGAGTTCCTGACGCCACTCCTCCTCGAGGAAGGGCAGTAGCCGGGCGACGTGGGCGTCGTCGTAGAGGACGTCCACGAACGTCCCCTTCCGATGGCGGTGCTCGTCACCGTCGAGGCTGTGGACCGATCCGTGGCCGAACAGGGACTCCTGGATGAAGGGTGGCATCGCGCCATGGCGGCGAATGCGCGACTCGTCATAGAAGAGCTCGACGCCCTCTGTTCCCCGCACGAAGAGCGCACCGCGCCCGAGCAGTCGGAACGGGACAGCGCGGGCGCCGCGCTCGGTTCGTCGCCAGAGGTGAGATCCGAACCCGTACCCCCGGGTCAGGAGCGACACCGAGTCATCGGTCAGAAGCTTCGAAAGGGATGCCATCCATCGACGTTGTCACCTGGCCCACCCGTGATCGAGGGGGAGGAAATACGGCGAGCGGTGTGATAGCCGGAGAACGACGAAGCCGGTCGGGGTTCTCACCACCGACCGGCTTGATCTCGATTCCGCACAACAGCTGCCGAATTGTCCGACATGCTTCGCTGTGGGTGTATTTGCAAATCCCAAACCCCTTGCGAATCAAGGCCTCGCCAGGTCCTATTTATCGACGATTCTGAGCTAAGCCCTCCGCTTTTCTGTTCTTACTCGGCCCCGCGCTCGTCATCGCGGATGTCGCTCGTCCTGATCGCTGTCAGAGGAGGGTTGGCGATCGTCGGTCGGTCTCGCTCACTGCAGGAATGCGCACGGCGCGTGTCGCCGATGCGAAGTGGACGATCATCAGGCCGGTGGAGCTGAACTAAGGCCGGTTGAAGTCGATAAAGTCATCTCGAGCAGATCGATCCGGGGGGACCTTTGCTGAACCTCACCATCGAACGGTTTGGGTACGCCAAACGTCGGGACCAGCTGCGAGATGTGCGCCTTAGCGTCGGACCTGGGCGCACCGTACTTCTTGGACCGAACGGCGCAGGAAAGACAACGCTCCTCAAGGCTGTGGCCGGAGTTCACGGCTTCGATGGATCACTCGACATCGACGGCGATCCTCAGTCGACACGCCGACGGTCAAAGGCATACCGGTCTGCGGTCGGGTGGCTACCCCAGAACGTCACACCACTGCCAGCCCTCACCGCTCGTGAACACGTCGCCTACCTTGGTTGGTTGAAAGGCTTGTCGACCCGCACCGCAGCCGTGCGAGCGGCCGACGCACTGGCGATGGTGGGCCTCGAGAGCAAAGCCGACGAGCGTGCTGAACGCCTGTCGGGAGGGCAGATGCGACGCCTGGGGATTGCTGGTGTCCTCGTGCACGACGCGGCCTACCTACTCCTTGACGAACCGACGGCTGGCCTCGACCCGCGAGAGCGGGATCGCCTCGTCAATGTCCTGCGCGACATAGAGAGAGACCGAAGCGTCCTCGTCTCCACTCACGACGCGGGAGGTCTCATCGACGAGAACTCTCAGGTCGTCGTTCTGGCCGCCGGCAGTGTCCGCTTCTCCGGTTCACGCGCGGCATTCATCGAGGAGCACCCCGCAGCGTCGGTGGATGATCAGTTGCGGTTGGCTTATGCTGCGCGGGTTCCGGAGGACTGAGTGCGACTCCCCTACCCTCTGAGACGCCACGCGGTTCTGTGGATGCTACTCCCCGCATTGCCCCTCCTGCTTCTTGTGCTCGGACAATCGAACACGAGCGCTCCCATGCCCGGCTACTGGACGTGGACGGTCGCCCATTCTGTTCTCCTCATCATCGTGCCGGCCGCTGTGTCCGCGACGGGCGCCGCCCTCGCTGCGTCCCGTTTAAGGGCTAGGCGAGTCGAGAACGTCACGATCACGAGGAGCTCCTGGAGGGTGGTGTGGAGCGCGCTCTGGCCGAGTTACCTCGCTGGCTTCCTCACGCACACTGTGGCAGTCGCCGTCACCGCGGTGGACGCTTTCGGCGGCGACAGCGAACTACCGTGGGGCATCATCGGAGCGCTCACAGCGGTTCTCTGCTTCCACACCGGTGTCGGCTTCGCTTTGGGTGCCCTTCTCCGACCGGTTGTCGGTATCGCGTTGGCCTTGGTGGCGAGCTACTCCTGGCTCGGGTTTACCGGGGTGGTGGACTGGTTCCCCCTCCGCCACCTGGCGGGGCTGGTGTTGGAAACATGCTGCTTTTACGACGAACAAGTCGATGCTCGTTCGGTCATCGCGGTCACCATTTTCAGCCTTCTCGCCTCAGCCGGACTTCTCATCTCCGGCACCATGGCGCTTCGACTTGATCGCGCGTCCCGACCGCTATTGCTTAGCGTCGCTGGAGCCCTGATCGTGGCCGCGTTCGTCGGCGGTCTCGTGGTCGCCAGGCCCCTCACCAGCACAGCCGCTGAGCCGCGCGACGCGGCAGCACTCGAATGTGCAGGGCAACCCGTTCAGGTCTGCCTCTATCCAGAACAGATCATTACCAGCGACCCACGTCCTCTCGTCGCTGAGATGATCTCGACCCTCAGGGACGAAGGCATCGCTCTGCCCACGAAGGTCGTAGCGGGCCGGTCGACGAGCGATCCAGACGTGCTGCCGTTCCGATACGTGCCAGGGATGAACGACGTATCGATCGCTAGCTCACTCGCGAGCAGCGTGCAGGGAGAGCTCGATCTGAACTGCGAGGATGAGGTCGCAGAGCGAACAATCGCCCGTCAGGATGCTTCGGACACAGCGCGCGCTTGGCTGATGCTGCAGATGGGGAGCACAGTCGATGCGAGTGCGGCCGAGTCGCTACCGACGGACCTCCCTCTGCTCGCCTCCCTGTTGAGAGCAGAGCCCGCGGCGCAAGTCCAGTTTGTCAACGCCGCCATTGCATCCATGCGCGACTGCGCCGTCGATCCGCCGACGACCTCGTGAATCTCGCCGCGAAGACGTATCGCCTCGCCTGGGTGGTGCCGTTGACAGTGCTCATCACCGCACTCGCCGTCGGCTTAGGGAGTGTCCTGGTGCCGCTCCCATCCTTCACAGGGACGGGGGGCGTGCCGTTCTCTGTTCTGACCGCTCTCCTGTTCGGGGTCATCATCGCCTTCCCCCTGACGGCAGGCTCGCCCGGCGACCGGACGGTTGCGGTCCGCCAACCTTCCCTGATTGCAGCGGGGATGGTGATCGTCGTCCTCGTCCCCTCAGCGGCCCTGGCGGTCACGGTCGAGGTGGTGGCGCCGGGAGGCCCGGTGATTCACTATCTCGCAGCGCTGGGATGGCTACTCGGGCTTCAGCTGCTCACAGCGACCTTCATCAGCGCCACCTATCAGGCACTCCCCCCGGCCTTGTACGTACTCGTGTGCGCCTTGCTCGGGCGCGCAGACGGCGAGGTTCAATGGTGGGCCTGGCCGCTCGACGACGCAACGGGGACAGCACTACCGCTGGCCCTCGGACTCATTACAGGCGGGATCGCCATTGCATCGCTCGGTGCTTTCGGCTTGCACCGTGACGAACACTGATCTCAACCCTCTGTTGTGATGCGGAACTCGACAGTGCGACACTCGACGCCCGAACACGCGCGTGGTGCGATGGGCTTTCGTCGCCTCGGCACCGCAACGCCCATACTCGTGATGCCGAGAATGGGGCTTCGAGGAACAGGTGCCCACGCCTGCGACGCAGCGGAATCCACCGCTCCTTCGGGCGATCCCGTTGCGTAGAACGACGCTGAAGGCCTTGGGCTGGAGCACGCCTCCGAGCGGCGCGCGCGGGCAGGCCTCCGTCAGTAAGAGCGGGCCGCACGCTACGGAATCGGCAGGTGCGCGCTCCGACTGATCGAGTCGGGTGCCGCGACCGACACCGCCGTCTTCACTGTGTTCCGCATCACGGCCCCGGCCAGCGCCGATGTCGGCAGGTTCTTCGTCGCGGCGAGCGCAACCAACACGGAAGCGCGTCGGGAAGAACGAACCTAGCCGCCGGGCCGCAGATAAACGCCGCCACCAAAAAAGCCGGTCAGATTCTCGACCTGACCGGCTTTTCCAGTTTACGAACACATCCGGGTGTATTTACGAACACACCCCGCTGTGCGCGAGGGGGGACTTGAACCCCCACGCCCTTACGGGCACTGGCACCTGAAGCCAGCGCGTCTACCTATTCCGCCACTCGCGCGAACACGTGTCACCACGCGGTCAACTTTCCGAGGATATCATGGCGCGAACCCGTCCATGAGGCGAGGTGACCACTTCTTCCCAGGCCCGCCCAGGGTCTGCGACTAGCATGATCGCACCGGTCCAGACTGCCAGAGGAGCCCCGTGGGACTACTTGACAGCTTCGAGAAGGGAATCGAGCGTGCCGTGAACGGCGCGTTCGCCAAGACCTTCCGCAGCGGCGTGCAGCCTGTCGAAATCGCCTCGGCCCTTCGCGCCGAACTCGATTCGAAGGCTGCCGTCGTCTCTCGCGACCGCATTCTCGTGCCGAACACCCTCGTGGTCCGGCTGGCCCCGGCCGACCATGAGCGCATGAGCGCGCTGGGCCGGGCGCTGCACGACGAGCTCCTCCACCTCGTCGAGGGTCACGCCCGCGAGCAGAACTACAGCTTCTCCGCGCCGGTGTCGATCTCGATCGACGCCGATGACAAGCTCTCCACCGGAACCGTGCGGGTCGACGCGCGCTCCGCCGCGGCCGCCGAGGTCTCGTGGCAGGGAGTCGTCGAGATCGACGGCCGACAGCATCCGCTCACGCAGAGCCGCACCGTGATCGGTCGCGGCACCGACGCCGACATCACGATCTCGGATGCCGGCACGAGCCGCCGTCATGTCGAGATCCTCTGGGACGGCCGCCGCGCGATGGCGCGCGACCTGGGGTCGACCAACGGCACGCAGGTGAACGGACAGAAGGTGCCCGAAGCGGCGCTCAGCCCCGATTCGGTGGTCACCATCGGACGCACCCGCATCATCTTCCGCGTCGTCGCCACGGCGCCGCGGCCCCCTGCACGGCCCGCCGACGACGACGCGACGCGGCTGTTCAACCTCGGAGGCTCCGCGTGAGTGAACTGACCCTGCTGCTGCTGCAGATCGGCTTCCTGATCCTGCTGTGGTTCTTCGTCTTCGCGGTCGTGTACTCGCTGCGCGCCGACCTGTTCGGCGTGAAGGTGCGCCGGATGCCGGAGCCCGCCGCCGCGGCAGCCGGACCGATCGCGACCGCGTCGCCCGGGGCCGAGACCTCGCTCGTCACCCCCATCACCCCGCGCCCCGCTCCCGCGGCCTCGCCGACGGGCCCCCAGAAGGCGACCGTCGACACCGTCTCGAGGATCGTCATCACGAGCGGCCCCAAGGCCGGCCTCGAGCTCGCCCTCGGCGACGAGCCGCTCACGATCGGCCGCTCGAGCGAGTCGGGCCTGGTCATCCGCGACGACTACACCTCCAGCCACCACGCCCGGCTCGTCCTCTGGGGCGAGCAGTGGATGGTGCAGGACCTCGACTCGACCAACGGCACCTCCCACAACGGCGAGCGCGTGGCAGCGCCCGTTCCGGTGATCGTCGGAGCTCCCATCAAGGTCGGCGCCACGACCTTCGAGCTCCGGAAGTAACGGCCCGCCCCGATGGTTTTCGAAGGCTCGAGCGCGGCGATCTCGCATACCGGGAAGGTCCGATCCAACAACCAGGATTCGGGCTTCTCGGGATCGAACCTCTTCGTCGTCGCCGACGGCATGGGCGGTCACGCCGGCGGCGACATCGCCTCGAGCATCGCCGTGCATCAGCTCAAGTCGCTCGACCACTCCTACCCGACGCCCGCCGAAGCGGAGCGAGAGCTGCGCGAGACGATCGTCGACGCCGCCCATGTCCTGATCGACACGGTGGCCGAGAAGCCCGAGCTCGCGGGCATGGGCACCACCGTGAGCGCCGTGCTCATGGTCGACGACTACGCGGTGATCGCCCACATCGGCGACTCGCGCGTCTACCTCCACCGCGAAGGCATCCTCACCCAGATCACGACCGACCACACATTCGTGCAGCGGCTGGTCGATTCGGGTCGCATCACCCCCGAAGAGGCTCGCTACCACCCGCGCCGGTCGGTGCTGATGCGTGTGCTCGGCGACATGGACACCGACCCCGAGGTCGACGCCTTCATCATGCAGACCCAGCCGGGTGACCGCTGGCTCCTCTGCTCCGACGGACTCTGCGGCGTCGTCGACGATGCGCAGACCGCGAAGATCCTGGGGCAGGACCTCGCGCCGGGCCGGAGCGCCGACCTGCTGCTGAAGCAGGCCCTCGACGCCGGGGCGCCCGACAACGTGACGATCGTCCTCGTCGACGTCGGCGGTCGCCACCCCATGTACAGCGGCACCGCCACGATCGTCGGGTCCGCCTCGACCCCGCAGGGGCTGGAGTTCCCCGCCGGTCGTCCGTCGCGGTCGGGCTGGTTCCAGACGGGCCGGCAGGCCGCGAACGAGCCGTCGCACTACGAACCGGCCGCGGAGTACCTCGAGGAGTTGATCGAGGAGGACCGCCGCCGCGGTCGCCGCCGCCGCGTCTGGTGGATCGTCGGCCTCGTCGTCTTCCTCGCCGCGCTCGCGACCGCCGCGTTCGGCGCGTACTCGTGGACGCAGACGCGCTACTTCATCGGTCCTGACGACGACAGCGTGGTGATCTACCGCGGCATCCAACAGGACATCGGTCCGATCTCGCTCTCGACGCCGTACGAGGACACCGACATCCTGCTCGCCGACCTGCCCACCTACCAGCGCGTGTCCGTCGAGCAGACGATCACCGCCCGATCGCTCGCCGACGCGCAGGCGATCGTGGACAACCTCCGCCAGGGAACGCCATGACAGCCCAGATAGAGACCGACACCACGGTCATCAAGGCGCTGAGCAAGCTCCGGATGCCGGCGACGCAGCGCAATCGCGAGCTCGGCCTGCTGCTGTTCGCCCTCATCGTCACGACGGCCGCCGTCGTGCTGGTGCAGCTCGGCACGCGCGGAACCATCGACGCCACGTTCCTGTCGTACTGCGGCGGGCTGGGTGTGCTGACGCTCGCGCTGCACATCGTGCTCCGCCTCCGCGCCCGCGACGCCGACCCGTTCGTCGTCCCGATCGCGACGCTCCTCACCGGGCTCGGGACCGCGATGATCTACCGCCTCGACATCGCCGACGACCTGACCGGCTGGAGCTCGCTCGGCCTCCGCCAGCTCGCCTGGGCGACGATCGCGATCATCGGCGCGATCCTCATCGTGATCTTCCTGCGCAACTACCGCGTGCTCTTCCGGTACACCTACATCTTCGGCATCTCCGGCATCGCGCTCCTCCTCCTGCCGTTCGTGCCCGGCCTGGGCCTCCGCGCCGGCGCCGACGTCTGGGTCTCCGTCGCCGGTGTCTTCTCGTTCCAGCCGGGTGAGCTCGCCAAGATCTGCCTCGCGATCTTCTTCGCCGGCTACCTGGTGCGCACCCGAGAGGCGCTCACGTCCGTCGGCACCCGTTTCCTCTGGATCACCTGGCCCAAGGCGCGTCAGCTCGGACCGCTCCTGATCATCTGGGGCATCTCGCTCGGCATCATCGTGCTCCAGCGCGACCTCGGCACCGGCATCCTCATCTTCGGCATGTTCATCGGAGTGCTCTACGTCGCGACCGGCAAGGCCAGCTGGGCGATCCTCGGGGTGCTCCTCGCGGTGGCCGGCGCCCTCGCCGCCTCGCAGGTGCTGCCGTACGTCGGCGCGCGGTTCTCGAACTGGCTCGACGCCTTCAACCCGGAGTACGTCAACGGCAGCAGCTATCAGCTGGTGTCGGGCATCTTCGGCCTCGCCCACGGCGGTCTCATCGGAACCGGCCTCGGCCTGGGTCGTCCCGATCTGACGCCGCTGGCCCACAACGACTACATCCTGCCGAGCCTCGGCGAAGAGCTCGGCCTCGTCGGCGTCTTCGCGATCCTGGCGCTCTACATGGTGTTCGTCAGCCGCGGCATCCGCATCGGCATCGCCGGTCAGGACGACTTCGGCAAGCTCCTCGCGACGGGCCTGTCGTTCACACTCGCCCTGCAGGTGTTCATCATGGTCGGCGGCGTCACGCGGCTCATCCCGCTGACGGGCCTGACCATGCCGTTCCTCGCCGCCGGCGGATCGTCGCTCATCGCGAACTGGCTGATCATCGGCATCCTGCTGAGGATCTCGGATGCCGTTCGCTCCAGGCCCCGGGTGGTGATCGGATGACCAAGCAGCTCCGCCGACTCAGTGTCGTCGTCCTCTTCATGTTCGTGAGCCTGCTGGTCGCGACCAGCTGGATCCAGGTGGGCATCGCCGGCCAGCTCGCCGAGAACACCGAGAACCGCCGCACCCTCTACGACTCCTACGAGGTGCAGCGCGGCACGATCTTCGCCGGCAGCACGGCGATCGCGACCTCCGAGCCCAGTGACGACCTCTACAGCTGGATCCGCACATACCCGGATGCCGAGATGTGGGCGCCCGTCACGGGGTTCATCAACCCGGTGCTGCGGTCGTCGACCGGACTCGAGCAGGCGATGAACGCGGCTCTCGCCGGCTCCGGCAGCCAGCAGTTCCTGACGCGCCTCGACCAGATCGTCAGCGGCCAGCCGCCGCGCGGGTCGAACGTGCTCCTCTCGCTCGATCCGGCCGTGCAGAAGGTGGCCTACGACTCGCTCGACGGACTCGAGGGCGCCGTGGTCGCGATGGAGCCCGACACCGGTCGCATCCTGGCCCTCGCCACGAGCCCCAGCTACGACACGAACCAACTCGCGTCGCACAACAGCTCCGCCGTGAACTCGGCGTACCAGGGCCTCGTCGACGACCCGCTCGACCCGCTCTTCAACCGCGCGATCGGCGGAGCCCTCGACCCTCCGGGCTCGACGTTCAAGCTCGTCATGGTCGCCACTGCGCTCTCGTCGGGCGAGTACACGCCGGAGTCGACCTTCGACAACCCGGCGACGTTCCGCCTGCCCGGTACCGACAACATCCTGCACAACTTCGACCGCGGCACCTGCGGCCCGGGCGAGACGGTGACGCTCGAGACCGCGCTGCGACTCAGCTGCAACATCCCGATGGCCGAGCTCGCGCTCGAGCTGGGCGACGACGCGATCCGCGAGCAGGCCCAGAAGTTCGGATTCAACTCCGGCTTCGAGATCCCGCTCGACGTGACCGCCTCGATCTACCCCGAGCAGCTCGATGAGCCGCAGACCGCGCTCAGCGGCATCGGCCAGAGCGACGTACAGGCCACGCCGCTGCAGATGGCGATGGTCTCCGCGGCGATCGCGAACGGCGGCATCGTCATGAATCCGCGGATGGTCGACCGCGTCGTGGCATCCGATCTGACCGTTCAGGATGAGCCGGCGGACACCCAGTTCGGTGAGGCGATGTCGGCCGAGAATGCCGCCACGCTAACCCAGCTGATGATCGGCAATGTCGAAAACGGGGCGGCGAGCGGTGCGAGAATAGACGGAGTCGACGTGGCCGGGAAGACCGGCACGGCGGAGCACAACCCGGGTGACCCGTACACGCTGTGGTTCACGGGGTTCGCGCCCGCAGAGAACCCCGAAGTCGTCGTCGCGGTGATGGTGCAGAACGGTGGAGGGCTCGGCCAGGACGGCACGAGCAACGGGATCGCGGCCCCCATCGCGAAACGAGTGATTGAGGCGGTGCTGAGCGAATGAGACCCACACAGGGTGTGAGCTTCGGGGGACGGTACGAGCTGGACTCGCGGATCGCGATCGGCGGCATGGGCGAGGTCTGGGAAGCGACCGACCACGTCATCGGACGAACCGTCGCCATCAAGATCCTCAAAGACGAGTACATGGGCGACCCCGGCTTCCTCGAGCGCTTCCGCGCCGAGGCCCGGCATGCCGCGCTCGTCAACCACGAGGGCATCGCCAGCGTCTTCGACTACGGCGAGGAGAACGGCTCCGCCTTCCTCGTGATGGAACTCGTCCCCGGCGAGGCCCTCTCGACGATCGTCGAGCGCGAGGGCTCCCTGTCGACCGACAAGACGCTCGACATCGTCGCCCAGACCGCATCGGCCCTGCAGGCGGCCCACGCCGCCGGACTCGTCCACCGCGACATCAAGCCCGGCAACCTCCTGATCACGCCCGACGGCCGTGTCAAGATCACCGACTTCGGCATCGCCCGCATCGCCGACCAGGTGCCCCTCACGGCCACCGGGCAGGTCATGGGCACCGTGCAGTACCTCTCGCCCGAACAGGCGTCGGGACACGCGGCATCCCCCTCCACCGACATCTACTCGCTCGGCATCGTCGCGTACGAGCTCCTCGCCGGCCGTCGCCCCTTCACGGGCGAGTCGCAGGTCGCGATCGCCATGGCGCAGATCAACGACACCGCGCCCCCCCTGCCCGACACGGTGGCCGAGCCCGTGCAGCGCTTCGTGATGAGCATGATCGCGAAGAAGCCCGACGAGCGCCCCTCGTCGACCTCTGCGGTCGCGCGCGCCGCGACGGCGCTCCGCCGCGGCGACGTGACCGGTGCCACCGCGATCGTCCCCGCCATCGGTGGCGGCGACGAGGGGGACGAGTTCACCAAGCTGCTGACCGCAGCCGGCGACACCGGAGCGGCCACTCGCCTCCTCCCGACCACCTCACCTGCTCCGGCAGTCGGTGTTGGCGCGGCAGGAGCAGCAGCGGCCTCCGCGACCCGCGAACCGCAGCCGTCGACCACGCCGAAGAAGAAGCGCAGCCCGTGGACGTGGCCGCTCGTGGCTCTCATCGCGCTGCTCGCGGTAGTCCTCATCGGCACCCTCGTCGCCCTGTTCTCCGATCCCGAGCCCACCGCTGAAACGCCGCCGCCGGCCAGCTCGGCTCCGTCGAGCCCGCCGGCAACGCCCGACACCGAGGTCACGCCGTCGGCCGCACCCGAGCCGACGGGCGCGAACATCGCGGCGTCGGACTACGTGGGCGAAGCCTGTGAGGACGCGAAGTCCGCACTGGAGGAGACCGGCTTCACCAGCGTCTCCTGCGAGCTGGGCGACTCTGCGGGCACCGAGAGCGAGGCCGGCCAGGTCTACCGGGTCGACCCGACCGGCACGGTCCAGTTCGACCGCGCCGTCACCCTGACGTACTACGACGAGGTCGCCTCGCTGAACGTTCCCGCCACACCGCGGATCGAAGGCGGAAACGGCGACGGCACCGTCGCGGCCGGCTCGACCGTCAACGTGATGTGGGAGAGCTACTCCTGCCCCGCCGGCCTGACGGCATCCTCCTACACCTTCACCCTTTCGGGCGGAATCTTCGCAGGCACCGGAGAGAGCACGGGCAGCTTCGGCGTGAACGATCGGCCGCTCGCCGTCGTCGCCGGTGAAGACGGCGCCCTGGGCGTCACCTACACCGTCACCTGCGACGGGGAGAACGGCCAGCGCACGTCGGCCGACTCGTCGGAGGCATCCGCATCGATCGTCCCTGCGGAGCAGCCCGCCCCGCAGGAGACCACCCCGCCCGAGGGCGAAGGCCAGGGCTGACCCGGCCGCCTTTCAGGGGCTTCCCGACCGGGCTCGGCTAGGCTTTCTCCGTTCAGCCCTGGGAGTGATGTGTCCGTTCAGTCACGAGTACTATCAGGTCGCTACCGCATCGATGACCTCATCGGGCGGGGTGGCATGGCCTCGGTGTACCGGGGCGAAGACCTGACCCTCGGGCGAGCTGTCGCCATCAAGATCCTCGACCGCGACCTCGCCTCCGACGGCGCGTTCCGCACGCGATTCCGCCTCGAGGCGCAGTCGGCGTCGCGTATGTCGCACCCGGCGATCGTCCGCGTCTTCGACGCCGGCGAGGAGACCCGGACCGATTCCGACGGCGTCTCACGGGCCGAGCCGTACATCGTCATGGAACTGGTGACCGGGCGGCTCCTCAAGGACATCATCGACGAGGGCCCCGTTCCGCTCGAGGACGCCATCCGCTACACCGACGGCATCCTCGAAGCACTCGAGTACTCCCATCGCGCCGGCGTGGTCCACCGCGACATCAAGCCCGGTAACGTGATGGTGACGGATGCCGGTCAGGTGAAGGTGATGGACTTCGGCATCGCGCGCGCGGTGTCGGACTCGTCCTCCACGGTCGCCGAGACGACCGCGATCATCGGAACCGCGTCGTACTTCTCGCCCGAGATGGCCAAGGGAGATCCGGTCGACGCGCGCGCCGACATCTACTCCGCAGGCATCGTGTTCTACGAGCTCCTCACCGGCCAGCCGCCGTTCCGAGGAGAGACGCCCATCGCCGTGGCGTACCAGCACGTCAGCGAGGCGCCCGTCCCGCCGTCCGAGGTCAATGACGCCTCGCCCCGCAGCCTCGACGCCCTCGTGCTCCGGGCGCTCGCGAAGGATCCCTTCCAGCGCCCCCAGACCGCCGCGGCCTTCCGTGAAGCGCTGGCGACCACCGCCGGTCGCAAGGCGCCGAGCAAACGCAAGGTCGAGTCGCTCAGCAACGAGCTCTACGGGGCAGACCCGCGCCAGGCCGCCGAGACGGCTCGGTCGCTCCGTCAGCTGAGCTCCGACGACACCATGCGACGAACGCAGTCGGGTCCGCCCGTGGCCTGGGTGTGGGCGGGGATCGCCCTCCTCGCCGTCCTCCTCATCTCCGTGCTGATCTGGGTGAGCGCGTTCCGGCCCGCCGGCGCCGAGGTCACCCCCAACGCGCTCAAGGTCCCCGATGTCGTCACGATGACCTGGGACCGCGCGCAGGAAGTGCTCGGCGACGCCGATCTCGAGGTTCGCCGCCAGGTCACCCCGAGCGCCGATGTGCCCGAGAACTCCGTCATCCGAACCGAGCCCGCCGCCGGTGTGTCGGTGGCGCCCCGGGACGAGATCACGGTGTGGGTGTCGAGCGGTGTCGAGACGGCATCCGTCCCCCCGCTCGAATCGCTGACCCTGCAGGAAGCGACCGACGCGCTCGAGGAGGCCGGGCTCGAGCTCGGCGCTGTCAGCCGCCGAAGCGACCCGATGCTGTCGAAGGACGTCGTCATCTCGGCGACCGTCGCGAGCGACGTCGTCACCGACGGCGACGAGCTGCCCGAGGGGACGCCCGTCGACCTGACGATCGCGACCGGAACGGTGACCGTCGAGGACTTCGCGCAGAACTATTCGCTCGACAAGGCGACCGAGATCCTCGAGTCCGACGCCTACAGCCTCTCGCCGATCATCGTCGACGACCCGTCGTGCCCGGCGACCGACCCCCGCATGGTGAAGGAGCAGTCCGCCATCGGCGAGGTGCCCGTCAAGTCGGAGATCACCCTCACCGCCTGCAGCGGAGAGTAGTCCGCGGGAGTCAGCCCACCGAACGGTGGGGCGTCAGCGTGCGGGCTTGCTCGATCGCGCCCGTCAGGCCGACGCTCTCGAGCCACGTGCCCAGCAGCAGGTAGCCGCCCTCGGTGAGGACGCTCTCGGGGTGGAACTGGACGCCGTGGATCGGCAGGGTGCGATGGGAGACGCCCATGATCACCCCCGACGCCGTCCGTGCGGTGACGACAAGGTCGCCCGGCATCGACGCGGCGTCGATCGCGAGAGAGTGGTAACGGGTCGCGGTGAACGGCTGCGGGAGCCCCCGGAACACGCCCTCGCCGGCGTGCTCGACGAGCGAGGTGCGCCCGTGCATGAGCTCGGCCGCGTGACCCACGCGTGCGCCGAAGGCGACGCCGATCGCCTGATGCCCGAGACAGACGCCGAGAAGCGGCATCCCGTGCGCGACGCACGCCTCCACCACCTCGACGGACGCACCCGCTTCGTCAGGAGTGCCCGGCCCGGGGGAGATCAGCACGCCGTCGATGCCGGGTCCCACGTGCGACGCCGCGCCCTCGGCATCCGCTTCGATCATGTCGACGTCGGCGCCGAGCTCTCGCAGATAACCGATGAGAGTGTGGACGAAGCTGTCGTGATTGTCGACGACCAGGATCCGGATGCCGCGTCGCCCCGGATTCGACGGGTCAGCCGCCACCGATGGTCGATTCCTGTTCGGGGCCGAACAGCGTGAAGATCCACGGGAACAGGTGGAAGTAGAAGAGGTAGAGCACCACGGTCAGCAGCACGAGCAGGATGAAGACCCGCACCCACCACGGACCGGGGAGGACTCGCCACAGAGCGCCGTACATCAGGCGTCGACTCCTTGCGTCAGGGATGCCGGGGCACCGTCGCCGCGGGGCGTGAACTCGTCGAAGACGGCGTACGCGACGATCCGTTCGAGCATGTTGAGTTTCGGGGCGCAGCTCGTGAGGGTCAGGTAGCGTCCGTTGGCCTCGACGCCCTCGGCGTTCGGCACCGGCAGAAGGACCTGCACCTGCGAATCCTGGACGTACTCGAGGGTGCGGAAGCGGTACGTGTACCACCCGGCCTTCGTCTCGACGACGATTGCGTCGCCGACGACGAGCTGATCGATCGGGTCGAACGCGGCCCCCGACGTCCAGCGGTGCGCGGCGTAGGCGGTGTTGCCCATCTCGCCCGGAAGCGCGGTGTCGGGGTAGTGGCCGATCTCGCCCTCGTCGAGGATGTCGGGGCGGGAGATACCCGACGCGATGTTGAACTTCCAGTCCGAGCCGAACCGCGGGACGCGCATGATGCCGAAGACCTCACCGTGCTCCTGCTCGGCGAGCACCGGGATCTGCGGATCGGCGGGATCCGCAGGGCTCGGCGCCGGATCGGTCGGCGACGCGGCGGGATCCTCGGACTCCGCCGCCCACTGCTGCGCGAGGGCGTCGGCTTCGGCGTGCTTCTGGCTGGAGATGATGAAGTCGCCGACCCAGGTGTGCCAGCTGACGTACATGAGCGCGACGATGCCGACCGTCAGAAGGATCTCGCCGATGACGCCGAGGACACTGACGCGCGGGCGTCGCCGCTGCCGCTCGCGCGAGGCGCGGCGCGACGAGGGCGCGGGGGTCGTGGTGGGCTCGGACACGATCGGATTCTACGCAGAGCAGGCTGTGGTGGGGCTGGCAGGTAGACTTTCGGCCATGGCACGCGGAGACAAGAACGACGACCCAATCGTCGAGACCCCGGGCGACGCAGCCCCCAACCCGGTGTGGTTCAAGCCGATCATGCTCGGACTGATGATCATCGGTCTCGTGTGGATCATCGTCTTCTACCTGAGCGGCCAGGCGTTCCCCATCCCCGGCATCCAGGCATGGAACCTCGTCATCGGATTCGGCATCGCGTTCATCGGCTTCCTGATGACGACGCGCTGGCGCTGACCCCGGCCGAATACCTCGAATTACACCGGTGTGATTCATCCCCAACTGTGGATGAACCTGTGGATAACTTTCAGGCGTACAGCACGCTCGGCACTGCGACGATGATGGCGACCAGCGCGACTCCCACACCGACGAGATAAAGAGCCTGACGACGCTGCTGCCTGATGGCGCGCGTCCGGGCGAAGATCCAGCCCACGAGCAGGCCGACCAGGCCACCGCCGATGTGGGCCTGCCACGAGATCCCTGCACCGGGGATGAACGAGATGACCAGGTTGATGCCGAGCAGGACGACGATCGGCATGACGTTCACGCCGATGTTGCGACCGATGATCAGCATCGCTCCGAGCAGGCCCCAGACGGCGCCCGATGCGCCGACGACGGTGGTGCCGGGAGCCAGGAGGGCGACGAGCGCCGACCCGCCGATCGCGCTCAGCACGTAGAGCGACAGAAAGCGCCACCTGCCCAAGAGCGGTTCGAGGCTCCGACCGATCGCCCAGAGGGCGAGCATGTTGAGGGCCACGTGCCAGATGCCGCCGTGGACGAACACGACGGTGATGATGCGCCAGGGCTCGAAAGCGAACCCGGGGAAGACGAACAGGCTGTTGAAGGCCAGCAGAGAACGGAACGTGGTGCCGACCCCCGGAATGAGCCCGACGAGATACGCCAGAAGCGTCGCGAGGATGATCGCGTACGTCACGACGGGCCGATCGCTCTGCGAACGCCGGCGGCGCGGCATCCGCGACACCATCGCGCTGTGCTGCGCTTTCTGGCCCTTCTGCTGCTCAGCCAGGCACTCCGGGCAGATCACGCCGACGGGCAGCGGTGTCTGGCACTCGGGGCAGATGGTGCGCAGGCATCGCTGGCAGAGCACGAAGCTCTGACGATCAGGATGCCGGTAGCAGAAGTTCTCCGGGTTGCTCCGGGGGTCGGTGGAGCTCACGAGGTGGTCAGACCGCCGCGATGTCGATCGAAGAGATGACGACCGGCTCGAGGGGGCGGTCCTGCGCGCCCGTGGGGACGGCGCCGATGGCGTCGACGACCTTGCGGGACTCGTCGTCGGCGACCTCACCGAAGATGGTGTGCTTGCCGTTGAGCCACGGGGTGGGGTCGGTCGTGATGAAGAACTGGGAGCCGTTGGTGCCCTCAGCCTTGCCGGTGATCGCGTTGCGACGGAGGCCGGCGTTCGCCATGGCCAGGATGTACGGCTTCGAGAAGGTCAGCTCGGGGCTGATCTCGTCGTCGAAGTTGTATCCGGGGCCGCCTACGCCCTGACCGAGCGGGTCGCCGCCCTGGATCATGAAGCCGGGGATGATGCGGTGGAAGATGACGTCGGTGTAGAGCGGGCCCTCGCCGGGCTTGCCGGTGGCGGGGTGGGTCCACGCCTGCGAGCCGTCAGCGAGGCCCGTGAAGTTCTGGACGGTGCGCGGCGCGTGATCGCCGAACAGGTTGACGACGATGTCGCCGTGGGAAGTGTGCAGTGTTGCGACAGCGGAGTGAATCGGCATACTAGACATTCTCTCACTTTCAACCCCCTAGGCCGCCTCGCGAGGTCTGACAGTATGGGGGAACAATCGTCCCCGGACTATCCCGGATAAGGGAGGGCACAGTGAGCCTCAACCGCAAGCGCAAGAAGCAGCTCCGCAAGCTGCAGAACCAGGCGAACAAGCTGTGGGAGTCGCAGCAGGTTCTGGTCGGACAGGCTGGAGAGGTCGCGCGTGAAGCCGGCCGCCAGCTGGGCCATTACAACCGTGAGCACGTCGTGCCCACGGTGCAGCACTCCTACGAGAAGTACGCCGCCCCGTACGTCGGCCAGAGCGTGAACGCCGGACGCCGTGTGCTCAACGGCGCCGTCGTCCCGGCAGCAGGCGCTGTCGTCGGCACGGCCCTGTCGGTGTGGGATGTCGCGAACGAGAAGCGCGACCGTCTCGTGCACGGCAAGGGCTTCGGCAGCATCGACGCCGACGCGTTCAAGAAGAAGGCCGCCAAGGCCGGCAAGAAGGCCACCAAGAAGCTGAGCGTCTCGGAGCCGAAGAAGGGCATGGGCGCCGGCGGCGTCATCGCCCTCATCCTCGGTGTCGCCGCGGCCGCCGGCGTGCTCTACGCCGCCTGGCAGACGCTGCGGGCCGACGATGAACTGTGGGTGGCGGACGACCCGCTGCGCGCACCGGATGCCTGAATCGGCACCTGAACCATCGGAGCGCGTCGCACATGCGGCGCGCTCCCGGTCGTTAGCGGTCGAATTCGTCGCACGACCGGCAGCAGAAAGTCTCGACCAGGCCGCTGAGCTGCTCGGCATCCGTCCTGCGGACATCGTGAAGACGCTCGTCGTCAAACGCAGCGACGACACCTACCTCTTCGCCCTCATTCCGGGGGACCGCGCGATCTCCTGGCCGAAGCTCCGCGCTGTCGTGGGTGTGAACAAGCTCCGGATGCCGGAGCCCGAACTCGCGCTGGCCGCCACCGGGTTCGAGCGCGGCACGATCACGCCCATCGGCAGCACGACCGACTGGCCGGTCTACGCAGACGCCAGCATCGCCGGTCGCCGCATCGCGATGGGCGCGGGCGCACACGGGTACAGCCTGTTCGTCGAGGCCGACGACCTCATCTCGGCGTACGCGGCGAGGGTCGCCGACATCTCCATTCCGGTGGAGGAGCGCCGACACTGAGCGCGGCGCGCCGGTGCGTCAGCGGATGATGCCGGCCCTCTCGAACGCGGTGTCGACGAGGGGCACACGTTTCAGCGTGGGCACCTCGGTCACGGCGAACCAGGCCGCCTCATCCGTCGAACCCTCGAGTTCGTTGCGGAGGGATCCGCCGACGACATGCGCCCGGTAGACGATCCGGACGGCGTGCAGCGGGCCGCTTCCCTGATGGCGGGCATCGGCGGGGATGACGAAGGAGTCGACACCGAGGATGTGGTCGAGTTCCACGTGAAACCCGGTCTCCTCGAGCACCTCCCGCACCGCGGCGTCACGCGGGTCCTCACCGGGGCCGAGCCCGCCGCCGGGCAGGGTCCACGCGGCACGGACCGGATCGTTCCAGTGGGCGAGGAGCACGCGGTCGTCTTCGGTGATGACGGCGTAGGCGGCGAGGCGAATGTCCACCGTGTCACCCTAGCCCCGCCCTCGCGGCATCCGCCTGGTGGGAATGCAAAAGCCCGGACGAGGGATCTCGGTCCGGGCTGTCTATCTGTGGAGCCTAGGAGATTCGAACTCCTGACATCCTGCTTGCAAAGCAGGCGCTCTACCAACTGAGCTAAGGCCCCGGGGTTACTGCGAGGGGTACTGCGGGTCTTTCAAGTGGGGCTACCAGGACTTGAACCTGGGACCTCTTCATTATCAGTGAAGCGCTCTAACCGCCTGAGCTATAGCCCCGTCTGCTGCCGACTCGCGCCGCCAACCTCCAAGACTTTACCCGAAGATGGCGACGTTTGACGAATCCGGATGCCGGTGCGTGCCGGCATCCGGATCGACAGCGTCAGTTTGAGGTGAAACCGACCAGCAGGCCGCCGGTGACCTTCACCATCAGGTTGTAAATGCCGGCGATGACGGCGCCCAGAACCGTCACGACGACGAGGTTCAAGATCGCCACGACGGCGGCGAAGGCCATCACCTGCGGCAGGCTCAGGACCGAGGCGAGCTGGAAGCTGTTCTCGGTCACCGCGCGCAGGAGTTCGTCCACCTGCGCGATGAGCCCGGTGGACTGCAGCACGAGGAAGATCAGGAACGTCGCGACGACGGTCACGATCGCGAGAGCGACCGCAGCGAGGAACGACAGCTTCACGGCTGACCAGAAGTCGACGTACACGAGGCGCAGGCGAACCTGTTTCGCGCTGGTCTTGCTCGACGATTTCTTGGCCAGTTTGTCGGCTACCGTGCTCATGCGTCACTCTCTTCGGTGGTCTCGGGGGCCGGGGCGGTGTCGTCTGCGACGACGACCTCGGCCAGTCCACGCTCACCGTTCCGGGCGATCGCGAGGATGCGGTCATCGTCATCGGGACGGGCGAAAACCACACCCATCGTGTCGCGGCCCTTGGCAGGGACCTCGGCAACGGCCGAGCGTACCACCTTGCCGCTGGCAAGAACCACCAGCACCTCGTCCACCTCACTGACGATCAGACCGCCCGCGAGTTCGCCCCGGTCATCGTGCAGTTTGGCGACCTTGATGCCCAGACCACCGCGGCCCTGGACCCGGTACTGATCGACCGAGGTGCGCTTGGCGTAGCCGCCCTCGGTGACGACGAAGACGAAGCTGTCGTCGCGCACGACGGATGCCGACAGCAGGCTGTCTCCATCGCGGAAGGACATGCCCTTCACACCCTCGGTGGATCGTCCCATCGGGCGGAGCGTCTCGTCGTTCGCGGTGAAGCGCAGCGACATGCCGAGGCGGGAGACCAGAAGGAGGTCGTCGGTCGAGTCGACGAGCATCGCGCTGACGAGCTCGTCGCCGTTGTCCTCGTCCTGCCCGCGCAGCTTGATGGCGATGATGCCGCCCTGCCGGTTGGTGTCGTACTCGGTGAGCGACGTCTTCTTGATCTTGCCGTCGCGCGTGGCGAGCACGAGGTGCTCGGCCGTCGCGTAGTCGCGGATGTCGAGGATCTGCGCGATCTCCTCGCCGGGCTGCAGCGCCAGCAGGTTCGCGACGTGCTGTCCCTTGGCGTCGCGGCCACCCTCAGGGAGCTCGTAGCCCTTCGCGCGGTAGACGCGGCCCTTGGTCGTGAAGAAGAGCAGCCAGTGATGCGTCGTCGTCACGAAGAAGTGCTCCACGACGTCGTCCGCACGCAGCTGCGCGCCCTTCACACCCTTGCCGCCGCGGTGCTGCGAGCGGTAGTTGTCGCTGCGGGTGCGCTTGACGTAGCCGTTGCGGGTGACGGTGACGACGATCTCCTCTTCGGGGATCAGGTCTTCCATCGACACGTCGCCGTCGAAGCCGTGCAGGATGTGCGTGCGCCGCTCGTCGCCGAACTTCGCGACGATGTCGCTCAGCTCCCCGGCGATGATCGCGCTCTGACGCGACCGGGTCGCGAGGATGTCGTTGAGGTCGGTGATCTTGCGCTCGAGCTCGGTGGCCTCGTCGATGATCTTCTGGCGCTCGAGCGCCGCGAGGCGGCGCAGCTGCATCGCGAGGATCGCGTCGGCCTGGTCGACGTCGATGTCGAGGAGCGACTTCAGTCCCTCACGGGCGTCGTCCACGGTCGGCGACCGGCGGATGAGCGCGATGACCTCGTCGAGAGCGTCGAGCGCCTTCAGGTAGCCGCGCAGGATGTGCATGCGCTTCTCGGCCTCGCGCAGACGGTACTGCGTGCGGCGGACGATCACCTCGAACTGGTGCGTCAGCCAGTAGCTGATGAAGCCGTCGAGGGGCAGCGTGCGGGGCACGCCGTCGACGATCGCCAGCATGTTGGCGCCGAAGTTCTCCTGCAGCTGCGTGTGCTTGTACAGGTTGTTGAGCACGACCTTGGCGACCGCGTCGCGCTTGAGCACGATCACCAGGCGCTGGCCGGTGCGGTCGCTGGTCTCGTCGCGGATGTCCGCGATGCCGCTGAGCTTGCCCTCGCGGGCGAGCATCGTGATCTTCGCCGCGACGTTGTCGGGGTTGACCTGGTACGGCAGCTCGGTGATGACGAGGCAGGTGCGGTTCTGGATCTCCTCGACGCTGACGACAGCGCGCATCGTGATCGATCCGCGGCCCGTGCGGTACGCGTCGCGGACACCCTTGGTGCCGAGGATCTGCGCGCCGGTGGGGAAGTCGGGGGCCGGAATGCGCTCCATGAGCGCCTCGAGCAGCTCGTCGCGCGTGGCATCCGGGTTCTCGAGCGCCCATAGGGCGCCGGCCGCGACCTCACGGAGGTTGTGCGGCGGGATGTTCGTCGCCATGCCGACCGCGATGCCGACCGAGCCGTTGACCAGCAGGTTCGGGAACCGCGCCGGCAGCACCGTCGGCTCCTGGGTGCGGCCGTCGTAGTTCTCCTCGAAATCGACGGTGTCCTCGTCGATGTCGCGGACCATCTCCAGCGCGAGCTGGGCCATCTTGGTCTCGGTGTACCGCGGGGCG
The DNA here is from genome assembly GCF_045066555.1 of Microbacterium sp. Ld4. Lineage (NCBI taxonomy): Bacteria > Bacillati > Actinomycetota > Actinomycetes > Micrococcales > Microbacteriaceae > Microbacterium > Microbacterium sp. Ld4. Next base: position 191,363 of record NZ_JBISHE010000013.1, read on the forward strand.
GCGGCGCCCATGTTGCCGGGAGAGCCGAAGTTGCCCTGACCGTCGGCGAGGGGATAGCGCAGCGACCAAGGCTGCACCAGCCGGACGAGCGCGTCGTAGATCGCGCTGTCACCGTGCGGGTGGTACTGACCCATGACCTCGCCCACGACGCGGGCGCACTTCGAGAACGCCTTGTCGGGGCGGTAGCCGCCGTCGTACATGCCGTAGATCACGCGGCGGTGCACGGGCTTGAGGCCATCGCGCACGTCGGGCAGCGCACGACCGACGATGACGCTCATCGCGTAGTCGAGGTAGCTCCGCTGCATCTCGACCTGGAGGTCGACCTGGTCGATGTTGCCGTGCTCGTAACCCGCAGTCGGGTCGGGACGTTCGTCGTCAGCCATGTTCTCTCAGTCTCGTTCCGTCGTCGCCGGTGCTCAGATGTCCAGGAACCGGACGTCCTTGGCGTTGCGCTGGATGAACCCGCGACGCGCCTCGACGTCCTCTCCCATGAGCACTGAGAAGATCTCATCGGATGCCGCGGCGTCATCGATGGTGACCTGACGCAGCGTGCGCGTCTCGGGATCCATCGTCGTCTCCCACAACTCCTTGGCGTTCATCTCGCCGAGACCCTTGTAGCGCTGCACGCCGTTGTCCTTGGGGATGCGGTTGCCCGCCGCGACGCCGTCCTTGAGCAGCGCATCGCGCTCACGGTCGCTGTAGACGTACTGGTGCGGCGCGTTCGACCACTTCAGGCGGTAGAGCGGCGGCTGCGCGAGGTACACGAAGCCGGCCTCGATGAGTCCGCGCATGTAGCGGAACAGAAGGGTCAGCAGCAGCGTGGTGATGTGCTGGCCGTCGACGTCGGCATCGGCCATCAGCACGATCTTGTGGTACCGGGCCTTGTCCGCGTTGAAGTCCTCGCCGACACCCGTGCCGAAGGCCTGGATCATCGCCTGGATCTCGGCGTTGCCGAGCGCGCGATCGAGGCGCGCCTTCTCGACGTTCAGAATCTTGCCGCGAAGGGAGAGGATCGCCTGACGCTCCGGGTCGCGCCCCGACACCGCGGAGCCGCCGGCGGAGTCGCCCTCGACGAGGAAGATCTCGCTGATCGAGGGGTCCTTGCTCGTGCAGTCCTTGAGCTTCTCGGGCATGGATGCCGACTCGAAGACGCTCTTGCGCCTCGCCGTCTCACGGGCCTTGCGGGCCGCCAGACGTGCCGTCGCGGCATCCACCGCCTTCATGATGACGCGCTTGGCCTGAGCCGGGTTACGGCCGAGCCAGTCGTTGAGCTGATCGCCCACGACCTTCTGCACGAACGCCTTCGCCTCGGTGTTGCCGAGCTTGGTCTTGGTCTGACCCTCGAACTGCGGCTCGGAGAGCTTGACCGAGATGACGGCGGTGAGGCCTTCGCGGATGTCCTCGCCCGCGAGGTTGACGTCCTTCTCCTTCAGGAAGCCCTTCTCACGTGCGTAACGGTTGATCTGCGACGTCATCGCGGCGCGGAAGCCCTCTTCGTGCGTTCCGCCCTCGTGGGTGTTGATCGTGTTCGCGAAGGTGAAGACGTTCTCGCTGTAGCTCGTCGTCCACTGCATCGCGAGCTCGAGCGAGATGTGGCGGACGGTGTCCTCCAGCTCGATCTCGATGATCTCGTCGTTGACGACCTCGGCCTTGCGCACCTTGTTCAGGTACTCGACGTAGTCGACCAGGCCGCGCTCGTAGAGGAAGTCATCCTGTCGCTGCTGCGTCTTCGACCCGCCCTCGTCGAGGTCGACGACGTCGACCGCTTCGGGGCGTTCGTCGGTGAGGGTGATGCGGAGGCCCTTGTTGAGGAAGGCCGTCTGCTGGAAGCGCGTGCGCAGAGTGTCGTAGTCGAACGACGTCGTCTCGAAGATCGTCCCGTCTGGCCAGAAGGTCACGGTCGTGCCGGTCTCGTCGCTCTCCTCGCCCTTGGCGAGCGGGGCCACCGGGGCGCCCCCGGTCTCGAACGACTGGCGCCAGACGTGGCCCTGACGCTTGATCTCGACGTCGAACCGCGTCGACAGGGCGTTCACGACCGAGGAGCCGACGCCGTGGAGGCCGCCGGAGACGGCGTACCCGCCGCCGCCGAACTTGCCGCCCGCGTGAAGGACGGTGAGGACGACCTCGACCGTCGATTTCGAGGGGTCGGAGCTGTGGGGGTCGACCGGGATGCCACGGCCGTTGTCGATCACGCGCAGACCACCGTCTTCGAGGATCGTCACGTGGATCGTGTCGCAGTATCCCGCGAGGGCCTCATCGACCGCGTTGTCGACGATTTCGTACACGAGGTGGTGGAGCCCGCGCTCACCGGTCGAGCCTATGTACATGCCGGGGCGCTTCCGGACCGCCTCGAGGCCTTCGAGGACCTGGATCTCCGAGGCGCCGTATTCGGCGGGAATCCGGGCTTCTACGGGCGTTTCGGGTTCTTCGGGAACGGTGTCGGGGGTTTCTGACGTCATTGGTTTCGTGCGCTCCACATCCATCGTTCAGGCCTTCTTCCCAGTCTATCGGAAAGGGGCGGCCATTCGCCGCTGGACGGCGCTGTGAGCCCTCGAAAGCTCCGCGGATGGTGCGGGACCTACCTCACCCGTAGGTATCGCGAGGGCCCCGTCCTGGAACGGCTCTGGGGCCCCATTTCCACGAGGGTACGTCCGGCCCTACGAAGCGGACCGACTGCACGCCCGCTTCGGGAAAGCGTCGGATGAGCTCGGTGACGATCGTCGATCGCATCAGATGGAGGTTCTTCGCCCAGGCCGTCGAGTCGCATTGCACGGTCAGGATGCCGTCGCTCAGCGCCACTGGATCGGCGTGGCGCGCCGTCTCCTCACCCGCGACCTCGGCCCACTGCAGCACGAGGTCTTCCCGGGCGAGCTGCGGATCCCAGCCCGACTGCCGGGTCAGGTCGGTGAGCAGATCGCCCAATCCCTTCGGATCGCGACCCGGCGCGAACGGCATGTTCTCGTCGTCGACGCTGCGCCGGGTGCGCTTGCGCCGCTTCGCCGCCGACGGCTCGAGGCCGCGGAGGCGGAGGTACGTCGCCGTCGTCTCGGGGATGTCGGCCGCGTCAGACATCGGCGTCCACCACGATCGCGCCGGCCTCGACCCGGACGGTGCGGGCGCGGAGCGCCGCGGGGACGTCGCCTTCGACCGCTGCTGTCACGATCACCTGCTCGAAGCCGGCGACGACGCCCGCCAGGCGGGCGCGCCGGTCGGCATCCAGTTCTGCGAAGACATCGTCGAGGATCACGATCGGATCACCCAGCCGCAACTGGTCGCGGAGGATCTGCGCGGACGACAGCCGGAGCGAGAGCGCCATCGACCACGATTCGCCGTGCGACGCGTAGCCCTTGACCGGCAGACCGCGGAGGCGGAGGAGAAGGTCGTCGCGGTGCGGCCCGACGAGGGTCACTCCGCGCTCCAGCTCGCTCGCGCGCTTCGCCTGCAGCGCCGCTCGGAACGCCGCCGACACGACCGCGGGATCGCGCGCGGCATCCGTCACCGGATCGGCGGATGCCGCCGGGGCGTCGTCCTCGGGATCGACGCCCCCGATGCTCGAGATCCATTCGAGGTGGGGGTCGTGATCGGCGCCGGCGATCGCCTCGTAGGCCTCCCGCAGCGGCGCCGCGAGATCGTCGGCCAGCCGGACGCGGGCGATCACGATCTCGGTGCCGAGCGCGATGAGCTTGTCGTCCCACACGTCGAGGGTCGTGAGCTGCTCCGCGCGCAGGCCACGCGCTCGCGCCGATTTCAGCAGGGCCGTCCGCTGCTTGAGGACGCGATCGTAGTCTCCGAGCACACCCGCGAGCCGCGGAACCCGCTGGATGAGCAGCTGGTCGGCGAAGCGCCGTCGGGCCGAGGGATCGCCGCGGACGATCTGGAGATCTTCCGGCGCGAAGAGCACGACCTGTGCGTAGCGGGGAAGCTCGGACGTCCGAACGGACGAGCCGTTCACCCGTGCCTTGTTCGATCCCGACCGGTTGAGCTGCGCCTCGAGCTGGATGCGACGCTCGCCGTGGGCGAGTCGGGCACGGACGAACGCCGCGTCGGCGCCGTACCGGACCATCGGCGCATCCTGCGAGACACGGTGCGATCCGAGTGTCGCGAAATACGCGATCGCCTCGGCCAGGTTCGTCTTGCCCTGGCCGTTGCGCCCCACGAAGACATTGGGACCTGCGTAGAGCGTCACGTCTGCCGCCGCGTAGTTACGGAAGTCGACCAGACTCAGCTGCTCCACGATCATCAGATCACCCTAGTCGCGGCCCCCGACGTCGAGATTTCGCTCGGCATCCTGTCCGCGCCGGATCAGCGCAGCAGCAGGTTCGGCTGCAGGAGGTACTTGAAGGTCTCGGGCGTGCCCGAAGTCTGCGGGGTGATGAGCACCGGGCTGAGCTTGTTCGCGTTCTCGCTCGACGTGAACGTCACCCGCGTGAACTCGCTCTTGACCGCGCCGAGCGCCTCGAGCAGGTACTGCGGGTTCAGGCCGAGGGTGACCTCATCGCCCGCGAGCGTCGCGTCGACCGACTCGGTCGCCCGCGCCTGCTCGGTGCCGGACGCATCCATCGACACACCCTCGTCGGAGAACGTGAACCGGAGCGGAGCGGAGCGATCGAGCACCAGCGAGACACGACGCACGGCCTCGATGAGGTCGGCGGTGTTGACGACCGCGTAGTGCTCGGTCTGCGCGGGGAAAAGTCTTCTGACCGGGGGGAAGTTGCCCTTGATCAGCAGCGAGGTGACGGTTTTGTTGCCCGCGGTGAACGCGATGATCTCGCGGTCGCCCGAACCCGAGAACGACACCTGGATGTCGCCGGCGTGCGAGAAGGTCTTGCCGACCTCCGTCAGCGTGCGGGCTGGAACGAGAGCGGTCGTGGAGTCCTCACGCGCGACGGCTCCGTTGTCGAAGCGGATCTCACGAAGGGCCACGCGGTAGCGGTCGGTCGCCACGAGGCTGAGCTCGTTCCCCGTGACCTCGAGCTGGACACCCGTCAGCACCGGGGTCACATCGTCGCGGGATGCCGCGAATGCCACCTGCGCGATGGCGGTCGAGAAGTCTTCACCAGGCACCAGGCCGGATTCGCCGCTGACCTCAGGAATCGCGGGGTATTCGGCGACGGGCATCGACGCGAGGGTGAACCGGGCCGATCCGCAGGTGAGCAGGATCTCGCCGGAGGCGTCTTGCTCGATCTGGATCGGAGCGTTCGGAAGGCGGCTCGCGATCTCGGAGAGCAGCCGGCCGTGGACGAGGATCGTGCCCGGCTCGTCGACGGTCGCTTCGATGAGCGTGCGAGCGGATGCCTCGTAGTCGAAAGCCGCCAGCGAGAGGCCGGCGTCGGACGCCTCGATCAGCACACCCGCGAGGATCGGCTGCGGATTGCGCTGCGGAAGCAGCTTCACGACGAAGGACACGGCTTCGCTGAAGACGTCGCGGTTGACGTGGAACTTCACAGATGCTCCCTTGACGGGGTGATGGGCCCTCTCATGCTAGTGCCCAGGACTTGTCGTTCCGGAAGCACCTGCGCCGCCGCCGGCCGACCGCGACGTTCACTCACAAGGTGATCGGATCGGGATTTCGATAGAGAGAGATTTGTCATGGTGTTAACCGCTGTGGAAACTGTGGATAACTCCGTGGATCCCTGTCGAGAAGTGGGAACCACACGTGTGTAACTTGTGCACGGGCTGCGGAAACTCACGTGGTGCGCGTCAGAGTGGTCGAGCGTCGTTCAGGCGCTCCTCCACAGGCTGAGCCCGTTCGTTCACATTTCGTCCCCGCCGAAGAGGAGTTATCCACAGGCTTTCCACACTGTGGGAAACTCGCATGATGAGGGCGGGGCGGCATCCGTGTCAAGCTCGCCGGAGTGTCGCCTGCGGACACCGCGGCCCGGCCGCGTCCGCGAATCAGCGAGTGGGGCGGCCGAGCTGCGTCGTGATCTCGGAGACCTGGTTGTAGATGGACCGGCGCTCCTTCATGAGCTCGCTGATCTTCTTGTACGCGTACATCACGGTCGTGTGGTCGCGGTTTCCGAAGAGCTGGCCGATCTTGGGCAGCGACAGGCTGGTGCGCTCGCGGCACAGGTACATCGCGATCTGGCGCGCGGTGGCGACGGACTGCGACCGGCTCGATCCGTAGAGGTCATCGACCGTGAGCCGGAAGTACTGGGCCGTCGCGGAGATGATGTCGGTCGGCAGGATGACGTTCGCGTCGTCCTGGTCGACGATGTCGCGAAGGACGGTCTGCGCCAGGGAGATGTCGAGGGTCGACCGGTTGAGGCTGGCGAACGCAGAGACCCGGATAAGAGCCCCCTCGAGCTCGCGGATGTTGCTCGACACCTTCGTCGCGATGTACTCGAGAACCTCATCGGGAACCTGCAGCCGCTCCGATTGCGCCTTCTTGCGGAGGATCGCGATACGCGTCTCGAGGTCGGGCGCCTGCACGTCGGTGATGAGGCCCCACTCGAACCGGCTCCGCATCCGATCCTCGAAACCGGTGAGGTGGCGTGGCGGGACATCGCTCGTGATGACGACCTGCTTGTCGTGATCGTGAAGCTGATTGAACGTGTGGAAGAAGGCCTCCTGCGTTTCCGCACGGCCCTGGAGGAACTGGATGTCGTCGATCAGGAGGATGTCGACGTCGCGGTACCGCGCCTGGAACGCCGCGGCGCGGTTGTTGACGATCGAGTTGATGAAGTCGTTGGTGAACTCCTCGCTCGACACGTACCGGACCTTGATCCCCGCGTAGAGGTTGATCGCGTAGTCGCCGATCGCGTGCAGGAGGTGCGTCTTGCCGAGGCCGGAGTCGCCGTAGATGAAGAGCGGGTTGTACGCCTTCGCCGGTGCTTCGGCCACGGCGACCGCCGCCGCGTGGGCGAAGCGGTTCGACTGACCGATGACGAAGTTGTCGAACGTGTACTTCGGGTTCAGCCGGGTGTCGCTGCGAGATGAGGGCGCGGCCTGCTCGCTGTACTCCTCGGATGCTGACCGGGTCGGCGTCGTGGGAGTGGGCGACAGTGCGGACTGCACGGGAAGCGGCGCTGTCAGATGACTGTCGATGAGCTCGGGGTTCACCACGACACGGAACGTCGTGGCGGCCGGCTCGGCATCGACCTGAGCGAGGGCTTCGAGGATCGGACCGCGGAGGCGCTTGTTGAGCTGCGCGGCGGTGAGGTCGTTCGGCACGTCGAGGTAGAGCGTCCCGCTCATCACTCCCTGGGCGACGGCGAGGCTCAGGAAGCCCTGCAGCTGAGGGGTGACGCGATCGTCTCCGTCGAGGACCTCCCGTACAGCGGTCCAGACCGGGACATCGGGAAGTTCGTGCTCGGACATGACCCTCCCGGGTGTGGAGAAAGCTGTGGAAGGCTCTGTGAGAGCCTGTGGATAAGTATCCGGCTCACGCTAACCATCCGCGACCTGCCGGGCCAAATCCACTGTAGAACCGGTGCGCGTGTCGACGCCAAGGGGTTTCCACAGGCGGTGGATAATGACGGGTCGCCTGAGTTCGGTTTGGGATCTCAGGGATATCGACGTATCCTAAATCGGTTGACTTGTGCCCTCACGGGCATGTCCCCCATGTACCTGTGTCCCCGGTCTAGAGCGTTCGGGTGACCCCGCCGATCCCGGAGTGATCTTCATGAGCAAGCGCACGTTCCAGCCCAACAACCGTCGTCGCGCCAAGAAGCACGGCTTCCGTGCTCGTATGCACACCCGTGCAGGTCGCGCCATCCTTTCGGCTCGTCGCGCCAAGGGGCGCACCGAGCTCTCGGCCTGACCTCGTCACGGTGCTGGCGCGCGGGAGTCGCATCACCCGCGGGACGGACTACCGATCCGTCGTCCGCGGGGGTTCCCGCTGTGCCGGATCGCACACCGTGACCTCTGTCGTCCGTACGACTGATCAGCGCCCCCCACGCTTCGGCTTCATCGTGAGCAAGCAAGTGGGGGGCGCTGTCGTGCGCAATACCGTGCGTCGCCGGCTCAAGGCGATCTGCGCGGAAGCGATGCCGGTCGTCCGCCCAGGCGCGGACATCGTCATCCGCGCGCTCCCCAGCTCCGCATCGGCGGACTTCTCCGCACTGCGCGCCGAAGTGCTCCGCTGTCTCGAGCGGAAGGCATCCGCGTGAGCACAGCGACACTGCCGTCGTACACCCGAGGCGACGGCCATTTCGAGCCCGAAGCAGCGCTGGGCGCCATCCCCCTCCTCCCGAGGAATCTGCTGGTGGGTGCGCTGCACGGGTATCGGGCCACCATCTCCCAGCTGTATGGCGATGTGTGCAAGTACTATCCCTCGTGTTCGGCCTATGCGCTCGGTGCCGTGCAGCAGCACGGAGCGCTGAAGGGCTCGGCGCTCGCAGCGGCTCGCGTGCTGCGCTGCCATCCCTGGGCCGCCGGCGGCATCGATGACGTCGCACCCCACCCGCACTTCCGACACCACCTGACTTCGCACGGCTTCGTCGTGCCCCGCAGAAAGGACTGATCCTTGCTGGATCTCTTCGCCGCGACACCGATTCCGGCGGTCCCGAACCCCACCACGCCGCCGCCGGATGCGTCGCTGGACTTCTTCAGCACGATCATGTGGCCGTTCAAGTGGGTCGTCGAGGCGATCCTGGTGTTCTGGCACTGGGTGCTGACCTCGCTCGGCATGCAGCCCGACACCGGTCTGACGTGGGTCCTGTCGATCGTCGGGCTCGTCATCGTGGTGCGCGCGGCCCTCATCCCGCTGTTCGTGCGCCAGATCATGAGCCAGCGGAAGATGCTCGAGCTCGCGCCCGAGATGCGCAAGATCCAGGAGCGCTACCGCGGCAAGAAAGACCAGCTTTCGCGTGAGGCCATGAGCCGCGAGACCATGGCGATGTACAAGAAGCACGGGACGACGCCGTTCTCGAGCTGTCTTCCCCTTCTCGTGCAGATGCCGATCCTTCTCGGCATGTTCTACACACTGAGCGAAGTCAAGCGTCACGCCGAGTGGGGCGTGGGTGGTGCCGGCTTCCTCGATCCCGTACTCACGAGGCAGTTCTACGACGCTCAGCTCTTCGGTGTCGCACCGCTGCACGTCAACATGATCGAGGCGATCAACACCAACGCGACGGTGACCGTGGCGATCCTGGTGGTCCTCGTCATCCTCATGATCGCGTCGCAGTTCTTCACCCAGCTGCAGATCATTTCGAAGAACCTCTCCCCCGAGGCCAAGACCGGCCAGGCGTACCAGATGCAGCGCATCATGCTCTACGTCCTGCCGCTCGCCTTCATCTTCTCGGGCGTCTTCTTCCCGCTCGGCGTCGTCATGTACTGGTTCACGTCGAACCTGTGGACGATGGCGCAGCAGTTCCTCGTCATCCGCAACCTCCCGACACCCGGTTCGGAGGCGGCGAAGGCACGCGAAGAGCGTCTCGCGAAGAAGGGCAAGGCGCTCGATCCCAAGGGCAAGGTCATCCCGCTCGAGAAGTACGAAGCCGAGCAGCGTCGCCTCTTCGAAGAGGCCGAGCGCGCCAAGGCGGAGGCCCCGAAGCGTCAGCAGCCCGTGCGCAAGCAGCGCGCCAAGAAGCAGCAGCCCAAGAAAGGCCCTCAGGGCGGCACGTCCTGACTCGGCGAAGGAATCACCATGACTGATCAGACACTCCAGAACGAGCGCGTTGCGCGGGTCGACTCCACCGTGGAACAGCTCGAAGAAGAGGGCGACATCGCGGCGGACTACCTCGAGGGCATCCTCGACATCGCCGACATCGACGGCGACCTGACCCTCGACGTCCGGAGCGGGCGCGCGTACGTCTCGGTCGAGAACGAGAACCCGTCGGAGCTTGCCCTCCTCGCCGATCCCGACACGGTGAGCGCATTGCAGGAGCTCACCCGAATCGCCGTGCAGACCAAGACGGGGCGGTTCTCCCGCCTCATCCTCGATGTCGGTGGATCGCGCGACGCCCGGCAGGGACAGCTCGCTGCCCTCGTCGAGCGCGCCGTCGAGCGCCTCGATGACGGCGCTTCGCAGGCGTCGCTCCCCCCGATGTCGAGCTACGAGCGCAAGCTCATCCACGACATCGCCGCAGAGCACGGGCTCGTGTCGGAATCGTACGGCGAAGGCGCTGACCGTCACACCGTTCTCCGTCGTGGCTGAGGCGTCGGGCGAGACCTCGGTGATCGAAGCCGAGCCGGATGCCGCGGCATCCGTCTTCGGGGACCGCATCGATCTCGCACGACGATTCACGAACGACCTCGCCGCCCAGGGTGAGGAGCGCGGCCTCATCGGTCCGCTGGAACTCCCGCGACTGTGGACCCGTCACATCTTGAACAGCGCGGTGGCCGCGCCGCTGTTCACCGCCGGCTCGCGGGTCGGTGATATCGGGTCGGGTGCTGGCCTTCCGGGACTCGTGCTGGCGATCGCGCGTCCCGATGTCCGGTGGGTCCTGATCGAGCCGATGGAACGCCGAGTGACGTGGCTGAGCGAGCAGGTCGAGGCGCTGAACCTCGACAACGTCCAGATCGTCCGCGCTCGCGGCGAGGACTGGACAGAGGGCGCGGTACTCGACGCCGTCACCGCTCGCGCCGTGAGTGCGCTCAAGACGTTGATCCCGCTGACCGCGCCCCTCGTGCGATCCGGTGGCGAACTTGTGCTCCTCAAGGGAGCGAACGCGGCCAACGAGATCGCGGCAGCCGAGAAGCAGATCAAGCGCTACCGGTTGAGCGACGTCCGGGTCGAGCCGGTCGGCGAGGGTGTCGTGTCGGAACCGACGCGCGTCATCCGCGCGACGGTTCGCTGACAGTCCTCAGGCGACCCTCAGGCGCTGGGTGCCACTCCTTGCTCGGGATAAGCCTTCTGATCTGGTGTTTAACTGGCTTCTCGCGCCTCTTCCCACGGTAGAGGCGCGGAATGAACGACACCTCGCGGGTGACAGCTTCTGGCGATGGAGCGCTGCGTAATCTCGGCTTAGGATCGCGCTGAGAGCGCGCTAACGAGGCATGTCGCGGTGCCGGCGGGCTGGTCTGTGCTGTCGGGCTCGGCGAGGCGGTGCGTCTTTCAGCATCGTGGCGTCGACGTCGACGTCGACGCCGACGTCTTCGAGTTCGGCGCGGAACTGATCATCGGGTCGCGCCGGACCTTGTTGCGGCCGTTCATCGTCGTGCGAACAGCGGCGCGCGGGGGTATCCCCCGGTGTCGGTGTCGACTGACTTCGCGCGAGTTCCGGTGAATGCGCCGGCACCCGCCGGCCTCCGTGCGGATGTCGAGGACGTGGACGTCCGGATGTTCGACGGCCGATGCGACGATGGCGTCGTGCGTCGAGTGCCATCAACACTCTGAACACGACCGATGGGGCCGGGCATCAGGTATGGACAGAGGGTCGCCACAGCATTCCGCGTTCACACTCCGGGCGTGTGCGCGGGTAGAAGCATCACGGTTGTGGGAACGGTCCGGCAGCTGCAGCGAGATATGGGCGCCGGCCAGGGCCAGTCGGCGCGCAACGAGGCAGCATCGCTGCCCGTCACGCTCTCGAATCGATTTGTCACCGACAGGCGTGATGCGTGCGGGAGCATCGCTCAGCTTCACTTCGCGCGCTGCGACGTGACCCATCGCCGGTGTTCCACGTGAAACATCACGGCCGGCCGACCGTGGAGAGTCTCGCGATCCGGTACGGCGGATCGCAGGTGGTGGGCGATACCGGCTCCACGGGCAGGGCGAGGCCTGCATGCGACGAGGACCGCTCGGCTGTGCGAGCGTTCACGCGAGACTCAAAAGGCGGTGCTGATCGCCAGCCTTCGATGTTTCACGTGAAACACAAAGTTCCGGGTTTCCCGTACACCCCTGGGGCCCGCTTACGCAGACTGCTCACGACCAGCTCTCTCTGTGCTCGCTCGCTTGGACGCTGTGAGCACCAGCACTCAATCGCTCGGTTACGCCGGTTCCGTAGAACCCGGACGCGCTCTGCAGACCCCGCTGCTTGTGACCGTCTCCATCGGCGCAAGGGCGGGATGTTTCACGCGAAACGGCGGCCGTCTGATTAGCGCGTTCTCTTCGCAGGCTCTTTGGGACGAGGGAACGTTCAGACGCTCAGGGTTCAGTTGCCGGGGAATGGATCCTTGTCGTCCAGTCCCGTCTGCCCACGACGACCCAATCCAGGGGAGGGTCGGCTGGTCACTGCGAATCAGTCGGAGGTACGGGGTTCGTGACGTACGACTCGGATGGTCCTTGTCTATATGCCGGAGGCACCGGTTCCGTCACGTACGACTCGGCTAATCCCTGTGTGTCAGCGAAAGGCCCCGGGTTCGTGACTTACGGGGGGCTCGGGCGACGTGAGGCGACAAGCCCAAGCGGTCGAAGGCGCTCCTGAGCGTGAGGCCGTTGAAAGAGCTCCGGCGCGTTGAAGGCAAAGACAGATCGAAGAACCATGAGGTGCCGGGATTTACGGATGGGACCGGGGCGGTCTTGGTCGCGACCGAAGCCGCGAGGTCGCTGCCGCTGTCAGCATACGAGGGCGGCCGGCCTCACGAGCGCGCCGACGCAGATCGACCACGGATCGCACAAACCCGGTAGTGGCGCTGTGGTGGCCATGGCCATGGCCACGCTGCGCGGCGGCGGGCCGTTTCAGGTGGAGCATCCACGGGCCAGGCAGCGCATGGCGCAGTCGGCAAGGATGTGACGAAGGTGCCCCCATTCCGCCTGATGGGAAGGGCAGCACAATGGGTCGCATCCGGGTCGCGGCCGCCCACTAAGGCATCTCCCACCCAAGACAGCGGGCGTCTCTCTTTCTGAAACGGGATCCGGAAGGGTGTCTCCGCGGCTCATTAGGCGCCCTCGCGATGCTCGCATCACGTTTCACGTGAAACATCGAAGACGCCGTCGTGCGATTAGCACGTCAACGCCCCCGGGTATGTCGGTCGATATCTATCGGCCCATCTACGTCCGGGGCAATGCGCTTAATCCCCGGTCAGTCTCGGGATAAACGGCAGTGGGCGTCCCACGTGCCGATGGGCGTCCCCGAATGCGGGCGCGTGAGCCCAGCAATGATTCGCTGTACAGACCCACCTACATGTGGGTCTGAGCGATCCATACATCGGGACGTTGACCTATCCACGTGGACGGCGCTGAAGATACGTCGCTGATGACGAATGTTTCACGTGAAACACAACAGCTTCCGTCTGTCGCGTAGAGCCAACTACCTCGGAGATTGACGTTTCGCGTGAAACACGACGCCCCTTGTCGGTCGCGCGCGCAGTCGGTAGGACCGCAGTGCCAGGTTTCACGTGAAACATCGGGCGGGACACGCTCGGACACCGTTTCACGTGAAACGACGCGCGCAGCGGTGGGAGAGGGGTCGACTACAGTGGAAGAGTCCTCGAAACGACAGGAGTACCAGGTGCCGGAATCGGAGAATGCAAGCTCTCCCGCACCATTCTCGTTCGACGACAGCCCCATTGCGCGGGAGCTCGCGGACCTCACCTCACGTCGTAAGGCGTTGAGTAACGTCACCATGGAGTTCGACGGCTCGACCCGTGTAGTGACGGTATCGAACCAGAAGGGCGGCGTCGGAAAGACCACGACCACCGTCAATCTGGCTGCCGGCCTCGCCTCGGTGGGGGCTCGAGTTCTCGTGATCGACCTCGATCCGCAGGGGAACGCATCGACGGCGCTCGGAATCCCGCACAGCGCCGACGTACCGAGCATCTACGACGTTCTGATCGACGAAGAAGCTCTCGCGGACGTCATTCAGACGAGCCCGGAGTCGCCGAATCTGCTCTGCGCGCCCAGCACCATCCACCTTGCGGGCGCGGAGATCGAGCTTGTCTCACGAGTCGCTCGCGAGCACCGTCTACGTACAGCGGTGGAGGACTATCTCGCCGACAATCACGTGGACTTCATCTTCATCGATTGCCCGCCGTCGCTGGGACTGCTGACGATCAACGCGTTCACGGCGGCCACCGAGGTGCTGATCCCGATTCAGTGCGAGTATTACGCGCTCGAGGGTCTCAGCCAGCTGCTCGGCAGCGTGACGATGATCCAGAAGCACTTGAACACGAAGCTGCACCTGTCGACGATCCTGCTCACGATGTACGACGGACGAACGAAGCTCGCGCAGCAGGTCGCCGATGAGGTGCGCACACACTTCCCCGAGAACGTGCTGGCCACAGTGATTCCGCGCTCGGTCCGCGTGTCCGAGGCGCCCAGCTTCGGTCAGACCGTCATCGCCTACGACGGCCAATCGGCCGGCGCCGTCGCCTATCGGGAGGCAGCGGTCGAGATCGTCAAGCGAGGGCAACAGCAGTCAACGAACGAGGGGGACCACTAATGGCCAAGCGAACCGGACTGGGCCGCGGCATCGGCGCTCTCATCCCCACGTCGGACCCCTCGGGCGCCCGACCTGTCGATGTGTTCTTCCCGGGAGCGCCGAGCGAGGCGGATGCCGCAGCGGCCGCCGAGTCTGCGGAGGCAGGGGAGTCGCAGCCGGAGCTCGTGGCGATCCCGGGCACCCGGCTCATCGAAGTGGATCCGCACGCGATCGTGCCGAACCCTCGCCAGCCGCGGTCGAACTTCGATGCCGACGACCTGGCTGAACTCGTGCACAGTGTGCGGGAGTTCGGTGTCCTGCAGCCCGTTGTCGTCCGGCAGAACGAGGCCGGCGAGTTCGAGCTCATCATGGGTGAACGCCGCACGCGTGCCGCGCGCGAGGCGGGACTCGCGAAGATTCCGGCGATCCTCCGCGAGACGGAGGACGAGAACCTTCTGCGCGATGCGCTGCTCGAAAACCTGCACCGCTCGCAGCTGAATCCGCTCGAAGAGGCATCCGCCTACTCGCAGCTCCTCGAGGACTTCGGCATCACGCAGGAAGAGCTCGCGACTCGGATCGGGCGTTCGCGCCCGCAGATCAGCAACACGATCCGTCTGCTCAAGCTCCCCGTACCCGTACAGCAGCGCGTCGCTGCCGGCGTCCTCAGTGCCGGTCACGCGCGCGCGATCCTCTCGGTCGAGGATGTCGACGCCATGCAGCGGCTTGCAGACAAGATCGTCAACGAGGATCTGTCTGTCCGTGCGGCCGAGGCAGCCGCGAAGACGTCGGCGAATCGCGTTGCCACTCTCCCCAAGGCGGGCAGCCGCCGGGCGCACCTCGATGACGTCGCCGACCGGCTCGGCGATCGGCTCAACACCAAGGTCCGGATCGCGCTGGGCGCAAGAAAAGGCCAGGTCATCATCGATTTCGCCACAATCCAGGATCTCAATCGGATCTTGGGTGAGCTGGGAGAGACCGAGTACGGCACGCTCTGAGCCCTGCTTGTCCACGGCTTTCGCGAGTGACGGCCCGCCTGTCGCAGGGTCGGATTACGCTTGTTCGGTGACCGATTCGCCCCACCTTCCGCGCCGCGCGAGCCTCGAGCTCCTGCGCGCCGAAGCGGCGGACGAGCTCTCCGTGCTGGTCGAGGAGCGTCTCCGTGACGGCGAGGACCCGTGGGAGTTCATGGAGGATCTTCCGACCGTCGACGAACTGGTCGTCCTGACCCTCCGAGCCGAGAACATCGCAGCCAACGGCGGGCAGCGTCCCGGAGAGGCACGCACCTACCGGGTTCTCCGTCAGATCGCCCTCGACTTCCCCGAGCTCAGCCCCGCCGTCTGGCGACTGCTGGGGAGCGAGCCCCAC
Source organism: Microbacterium sp. Ld4 (assembly GCF_045066555.1). NCBI lineage: Bacteria > Bacillati > Actinomycetota > Actinomycetes > Micrococcales > Microbacteriaceae > Microbacterium > Microbacterium sp. Ld4. The sequence continues at coordinate 206,971 of NZ_JBISHE010000013.1, forward strand.
CGGACCTGGGACCTCTCCGTCCGCGTGTCCTAGGAGTCGTCGCTCGTTCGCGTCGATCGGCTACGTTCGTCAGCGTGCGCCGACCGATCCGCCCCGCCACCGTGTACCTCTCCCCGGAGAGAGCGCTGGGCACGGATGCCGCAGACTCGTCCGCTCTCGTCGAGGGACTGCGGCAGCGGAGCATCCCGGCGGTGGTGTGCGATCCTCGCCGCGGCGAGGCTCCGATCGTCCGCGTCGCGCTCGATGCCGACGACGCGATCGTCGTCGCGGATGCTGCCGGCGAACTGCACTCCGTCCCCTCGCCCGATCTGCTCACCTCACTTGCCTCCCTGTGGGGTGTCGATCTGCTGCTCGAGGCAACCGGTGTCGTCGAGACGGCATCCCACCCGAGAACGCCGGAGGACGGCGCTGACGGCGCTCGCGTGGCGGCATCCGGCCGGGCCATCGGTGCGGAGGTGGGAGCGCCTCAGGGGCCGGGAGAGGGCGTGCAGCGCGTGTCCGGCCAGCTCGTCTATCTCGTTCTCGGCGAGATGCCCTCGGATCCGGCGCGTCGACGGGAGTTGGCGCAGCAACTCGAAGCCTCACTCACGATCGTGCCCCTCCCCGGTGGGCGCCACGTGATCGTGCCCCACACGGTGCCGAGCGACTATTGGCCTCCCGCGCAGCGGCCCGTCCTGGCGATCGGCGTCGACAAAGGATTCGTGACTCTCCGGGCGTTCACGCGTGGGTCCCTCGAACGAGCCACGGGCCGCGAGAACCTCGCACTCCGTGTCGTTCCCGACCTCACGATCTCCTGGATGCCGGAGCCCCGGCGGGCGCTCCCGGATGCCGCCGCGGTGGCCGAGGTGCAGGACATGCTGGCCTCGGCGAGGATAGACCAGGCGCAGGACAGGGTCGATCTCGACCGGGAGCAGGCGTTCCGGGTCGGCGGGGAGATCCTGACGGAGTTCGGTGTGGATCGGGCGTCCCTGACCGCGCTGCTGACCCGCACCGCAGATGCCGACCTCGTCGATGACCTCGCGGCCGTACTCGGGCTGCCTGCCCCGGTGGTCGCTCTGGTGCGCGGAGAGCACGACGTCGACTCGCTCCCGGGCGCTCATCGCATCGAGCGCACGTCGCTCGGGCGGCTCGTGTGGGAGCAGTCCAGGTCGCGCCCGAGCGGACCGTCGTGGCTGCACCGCATCCGCGGGTTCGCGCTCGACCATCCGCGTCTGGCGGTAGGCCTGACGGCGATCGAAACGCTCGTCGTCGGCATCCTCGTCTTCATCGGCATCACCGCGCCGCCGTCAGGGGGATGGAACGTCGCTCTCTGGATGCTGGTGGTCGCCGTCGCGATCGATGTCGCCAGCGACGTGGTGCTGCTTGTCGGGCTCTGGCGCAGACGACGTTCCACGTGAAACGACCCACCCGACGCACGGAAGAGGGCCCGGAGACATCGTCTCCGGGCCCTCTTCACGACACTGACTCAGCCGATGTAGTCGGCGAGGTCCTGCTGCAGGGCGAACTTCGGCTTGGCGCCGATGATCGTCTTGGCGACCTCACCCTTGGAGAAGACCTTCATCGCGGGGATGGAGGTGATCTGGTACTCCATGGCGAGCTGCGGGTTCTCGTCGACGTTGAGCTTCAGAACCGTGATCTTGTCGGGGTTCTCGGTCGCGATCTCATCGAGGATCGGTCCGACCATGCGGCAGGGGCCACACCATTCCGCCCAGAAGTCCACCAGAACGGGGCCTTCGGCGTCGATGACGTCCTGCTGCCAGGTGCTCTCACTCGTGGCCTTGGCGGTCATATCTCTGTCTCCTTAGGAATCGACACGGAAGGTGTCTGTGTTGAGAACGTGGGGCGTGCCGAGATTGTTCCGCAGCCCCAGGGGGTCACGCGCTGACGGCGTCCTTGGCTGCAGCGTCGTCCGCGACGGTCGCACCCGGCAGTCCGTCGATGATCGAGGCATCCTCGGCCGGAGCACCGGCGTCGCCGCGCGCGGCAAGATAGTGCTCGAGGTCGAGCGCCGCGACCGTGCCGCTGCCGGCCGCGGTGACGGCCTGACGGTACGTCGGGTCGATCACGTCACCGGCCGCGAACACACCCGGAACCGACGTGTGCGAGGTGCGCCCGTCGACCCAGATCGTGCCGTGCTCGGTGATGTCGAGGACATTGTGGACCAGGTGCGTCCGCGGGTCGTAACCGATCGCCACGAACACGCCGTCGAGCGCCAGCTCACGTTCGCTGCCGTCGACGGTGTCGCGCAGGCGAACGCCCGACACGGCATCCTCACCGAGGATGTCGACGATCTCGCTGTTCCAGACGAACTCGATCTTCTCGTTCGCCTTCGCGCGGTCCTGCATGATCTTCGACGCGCGGAGCTCGTCGCGACGGTGGATCACGTAGACCTTCGAGGCGAATTTGGTCAGGAATGTCGCCTCTTCCATCGCGGAGTCGCCGCCGCCGACGACGGCGATGACCTTCTCGCGGAAGAAGAAGCCGTCGCAGGTCGCGCAGTAGGAGACACCGCGACCCGACAGGCGGGTCTCACCCTCGATGCCGATCTTGCGGGGGGCGGAACCGGTCGCGAAGATCACGGCCTCCGCTTCGTGGGTCTTGCCGCTGCCCAGGGTGATGCGCTTGATGTCGCCGGCGACGTCGAGGGCGGTGACATCGTCGTAGACGACCTCCGCGCCGAACTTCTCGGCCTGCTCCTGCATCTTGGTCATCAGGTCGGGACCCATGATGCCCTCGGGGAAGCCGGGGAAGTTCTCGACCTCGGTGGTGTTCATCAGCTCACCGCCGGCCTCGACCGAGCTCGCGATCACGAGGGGCTCGAGGTTGGCACGGGCTGCGTAGATCGCCGCGGTGTACCCCGCCGGACCCGAGCCGATGATGATGACCTTGCGCACGTTGGTTCCCTTCGTCGTCGAGGCGATGTTCGCGCCTCGACATGTTCAACCCATGCTAGCCGCGCTGCATTCCGCGACCGGGGTGCTCATCGGCCGGGGAGGAAGCGTCGTGCGGCCCGCAAGGCGGTGGTGAGCTCCGGAGTGCGGAATGCCGCGAGGACGCCTCCGTACACGAGCAGCGTGACACCTCCGATGAGGCCGGCGCCGACGAAGCCGAGGGCACGCTCGGACACCGCCCACCCATCCACGCCACCGAACAGCGCGAAAACGCCCCAGCCCGCCGCCGCAGCCGGGACGGCGGCGAGGGCGAATCGCAGGATGCCGCGGAACGCGCCGCCGAGACCCAGCGGGCCGATCTTCCGGCGCAGCAGGGTGATCGCCAGGGCGAACTGGACGATGTTGGCGACCGATTGACCGAGGGCGATCGCGACGGCGAGCCAGGCGACCGGCAGGATGCCGGCGCGCACGAGCGCGGAGGCTGCCAGGGCACTGGCGATCACGAGCGCGGCCTGGACCAACGTGTAGAAGAACGGCGTACGCGTGTCCTTGAGTGCGTAGAACGTCCGCTGGATGCCGAACTGGAAGGAGAGCGGCAGGAGCGCCACGAGGTAGGCGGCGAGCACCCACCCGAAGTCGACGGCGTAGTCGGGGGTGGTGGTGAAGATGCGCGACAACGGCACGACCGCCACGATCATCGCGGCGAGGATGCCGACCATGAAGATGCCGACGGTGCGGGTGAGCGACGACAGGTCGGCCGTGACGGCATCCGTCCGCCCCTCAGCCACGTGCTCGCTGAGCTTCGTGTAGTACGGGGTGCCGAGCGAGAGCACGATCACCGAGAACGGGAGCATGAACAGGAGCCAGGCGTTCTGGAGTGTGGCTCCCGCTGCGCCGACGCCGGAGGCGGAGCCGACGATGTTGATCTGGAAGGCACCGGCGATCTGGCCCACGACGACCATGAGGAACGTCCATCCGGCGAGGCGCCCGATGTGGCGGAGACCGATGCCGCGCCACTGGAAGTCCGGACGGACGTGCAGCCCGGCGCGGCGCCAGAAGAGGAAGAGGATGCCCGCCTGGACGACGATGCCGAGAGTTGCCGTCCCGCCCATCAAGGCGATCATCCCGGTCGTCCAGCCCGTGGCTTCCTCGTACGTGCCGAACAGTGCGATGAAGACGCCGAATCCGGCGATCGACACGAGGTTGTTCACGATCGGTGACCACGCGAACGGGCCGAAGATGCGTCGGGCGTTGAGGATCTCGCCCACGAGGGCGTAGAGGCCGTAGAACAGCAGTTGCGGCAGGCACCAGTACGCCAGCGCCAACGTGAGGTGCTTCGCCTCGTCGCTCTTGAAGTTCCCGGCGAAGATCTCGACGAGGAGGGGCGCGGCGACGACCGCCACGGCGGTCACGACCAGGAGGGCGAGGATGCCCAGGGTCATGAGCTTGGAGACGAACGCACTGCCCCGATCGTCGTGCGTCTTCACCGCCTTGACGATCTGCGGGACGATCACCCCCGCGAGGAGGCCCGAGGAGATGAGCGCGAAGACCGAGTTCGGCAGCTGATTCGCGACGGCGAACGAGTCCGCGGCCCTGGCGCCGACAGTGCCGATCGCGATGGTGAGGACGACGTTGCGGATGAGCCCCGTGATGCGGGACGCCATGGTGCCCGCGGCGACGGTGGCGCTCGCGCGGCCGAGCCCGGCCATCAGGCGTCCACCGGCATCCGGCGGCGTCGCCTCACTGTGCGGACGATGCCGAAGACGAGAAGCGCGCTCACCAGGACGGAGAGGGTGATGACGGCGACCGACTCCCATTCGGCGTGCACGGAGACGGCGACGGTCTGACGCGCGCCGAGATCGATCCCTGTGGGACTGCGCAGCTGCAGGTCGATCGAGGAGTTGCCGCTGCCGACGACGGCCTCGACCGGAACCTCCACCCGCGAGCTCTGCTCGCCGCCGACGATGAAGGTCGGGGCGTCCTGGATCACCAGGCGCGCATCGTTCGGGGTGGCGAGGAGGTCGACGGTCGCGGGCCAGGGCAGATCATTGCGCACGGTGAACACGAGCGCTGCGCTGGAACCGGCGAGCGTGATGTCGCTCCCGGGGATCAGCGACACGCCCTCGCTCCACGTCGCGATGCGCTCCCGGTGCGCCGTGACGGCGGCGGTCCACCCGTCGTCGTCGCCGCGCCACCCGTTGCCCATGAGCTGCAAGACGGTCGCGCGCTCGTTGGACATCAGCAGGTCGGGGTCGGCCAGCACCGACGCCACGCGCCGCAGGCGGGGTTCGGCGGAGGTGAACGCCCGGACGGCGTCGGCACGGTTCTCGTCCGCGGGAAGCGAGGGCAGCACGACGCGCTCCGGGGAGCTCTCGGCGAGGGCGTCGAGGGTCACGGCCGATCGACCCGGGAGGTCGGCCACGGCGAGGATCGCGTCGCGGAGAGCAGCGCCCGAGCGCGTCGTCGAGCGATCGACGGTCAGCAGGAGGGGGGCGTCGCTCGACGCGAGCTCGATGCGCGCCGTCAGGGTGGTCAGGCGGGAGGCGCGCGCGACCGGGGTGTCGGTGGCGGATGCCTCGGCGAGGGCGTCGGAGAGCGCGGCGTCGTAGAGGAGCAGATCGGCGCTCTCGGCACTTGCCCGGGGGCCGGCATCCGCGTCACCGGTGACGTCGTCGGGAAGGAGGGTCAGGGGGACGTCGGTCGGCGAGGGGGCAGCTCCGAGCGCGGTCGCCACCTCGGCCCCGGCGGTGCCGGTAGCCGGCCAGAACACGCCGTCGCGACTCGCGCCGATGTCGAGGATCTCCGCCACCGTGGGGAGGTCGACCGGGGCCGGGGTCGGTGTGGCCTCGGGGGTCGCCGCATCTGCCGCTTCGGGCTCGAAGTTCACCGGATCGAGGTAAGGGGCGAACGAGGTCATCGTCAGGGGGGCCTCGAGCCCTGCGGCGACCTGCGCCGACAGGTCGGCGTCGCCGAACTGCAGGGCGAAACGCTTGTTCGGAAGCCCCATGAGCCGGTCGAGCCACGCGGTGGCCTCGGCGGGCGCGCTCGATCCGAGCACACGGATCGAGGCGACGATGGCCGGGTCGACGGCGAGGATCGCGGGCGTCGCGGCGACCGCATCGAGCTGCGCGGTGAGGGCGCCGTCGGCACCGGTGAGCTCCGTCAGGGCGTCGGCGCCCAGCAGACCCGTCGTGATGGGGCCGGCGGTGATCGGGACGATGACCCCGACGCCCGCGTCCGGTGCCGCCGTATCGGGGACGATCAGGAGGCTCCGGGCCGTGAAGGTCTCGTCGGCCCCCGTGTAGGTGCCCCGGAGGGGGTAGACGCCCGGGTCGAGGTCGTCGATGCCGGCATCCTCCTGATCGACGGCCAGGGTGAGGCCGGTCTCGCTCTGTCCGGCGAGCTCGTCGACGTCGACGGAACCCACGTCGCGGAAGGCGCCGTCGGCGGTGCCCTGATCGAGCCAGGCCGTGAGGGCCGTGTCATCGCGCAGGCGCGTGGCGCCCTGCTCGACGACCATCTCTCCCGCCACGAGGGAGTCATCGCCCGAGTTGACCGCGGTGAGGGAGAGGACGACGGGACGACCGGGCGAGACGACGCCCTGGCCCGTCGGCGCGAGCGTGAACTCGACCTCGGCACCCGCGGCATCGTCGGTGGTCGCGGCCGAGGCAGGCAGGGGCGACAGCAGCACGAGGGCGGCGGCCACGGCGGCGGCAGGGCGCACCCAACGCGCGCGGCGGGGCGCGCGGCGGCCGGAGGCAGACGAGAACAGGGTCATGGCGAGGTCGATTTCCTGTGCGATCCCTGACCGCACCATCTCGTGTGAGTCTAGGGTCCGCGTCCTGAAGGCCCCCCGATTGCGCCAGTGTGCCCTCCGATCCCCGCCGGGAACGGGCACCGGGGCCGCCGCCCTGTTGAATGGTGGGGTGAGCAGCATCCCCCCTCCTGAGCCCGCCCTCGTGGGCGCCCTCCGCGCCGACCTCTCCGCCGCCGGGTACACCGCCGCGGCCGTCCGGGGAGCCTGGGGCGTGCTCGCCGACGAGGCGACCGGGCGCGGGGTGCTCGGACCGGCCCTCCGTGCCCTCGGCGGGCGGAGCGACGCGCTCGCGGCCCTCGCGCGCACGCTCTTTCTCGGTCTGTCGTCACCCGTGGCCGAGGTCGATGGCGCGCTGCCCTCCGCCGGGGCCGCGGGCCTCGCAGCGCTCGGGCTCGCTCGGGTGGACGGCGACACCGTGACGCCGACCGCCCTGCTGCGCCCGCAGGACTTCGCGGATGCCGCCGGCTCGGGTCACTGGTGGATCGCGAGCGACCTCGACGAGGCCGCCGTCGGCGGCGCCCTGCCGACCGGCCACGTGCTCGGGGTCGGCGGTGCGTCACTCACCCTTGCGGGCCTGCAGCTCGGGAGTCCGGCGGAGCGGGTGTTGGACCTCGGCACGGGATGCGGCGTGCAGGCCCTCCGGGCGCGGCGCAGCGCCCCACGGGTCGTCGCCACCGACGTCTCGGAGCGGGCCCTCCGGTTCACGGAGCTGAACGCCGCGCTGAACGACGTGGACGGCATCGAGACCCGTCTGGGGAGCCTCTTCGAGCCGGTCTCGGGTGAGCTTTTCGACCGGGTGGTCTCGAATCCCCCCTTCGTCATCACGCCGCGCGTCGCCGGCATCCCCGAGTACGAGTACCGCGATGCCGGGCTCGCGGGCGATGACCTGGTCGCCGCTTTCGTCGGGGGCGTCGGCGACGTTCTCGCACCGGGCGGCACCGCTCAGCTGCTCGGCAACTGGGAGTACCGCGGCGGCGAAGACGGTCTCGATCGGGTGCGCGGGTGGGTGGCGGCATCCGCCGTGCCCCTCGACGCGTGGGTCGTGGAGCGCGAGCAGCTCGACCCGCTCGCCTACGCCGAACTGTGGGTCCGCGACGGCGGGACGGCGCCGGGGAGCCCCGACTACGCCCGGCTCGTCGACGCCTGGGTCGCCGACTTCGCCGTGCGCGGTGTGACGGAAGTGGGATTCGGCTACCTGCTGCTGCGGCGTCGCGACCCCGGTGCGCCGGCGCTGGCGCGGTACGAACGGGCCACCGGCACCGTCACGGGCGCACTCGGCGGTCACATCGAGGCGTCACTCGCGGCGTGGGACGCGCTCGCCGTGCTCGACGACGATGCGCTCGCACAGGCCACGACCGTCGCCGCCGAGGACGTGACCGAGGCCCGCCACCATCGCCCCGGGGTGGAGGAGCCCGCCGTCATCGAGCTGCGCCAGGGCGCCGGTTTCGGGCGGATCCTCGACGTCGACCCGGCGCTCGCCGCCCTCGTCGGCGCGAGCGACGGCGACCTCGCCGTGGGAGTGCTCATCGACGCGATCGCGCAGCTGCTCGAGGTCGATGCGCCGGCGCTTCGCGCCGACATCCTGCCGCGGGTGCGCGAACTCGTGTTCACGGGCTTCCTGCGGCTGGCCTGACCGAAGCCCCCGGCCGGCCCTCGGTAGGCTCGAACCCATGCTGAACATGGCCGACGGTCTCGCGCGCCTGGGCGCGCTCGCCGATGCTCCGGTGACGGCCGCACTCGGCCGGGCCTTCGCCGATGCCGGTTTCGAGCTCGCTCTCGTCGGCGGGCCCGTGCGCGACGCGCTGCTCGGCCGGACGACGAACGACCTCGACTACACGACCGACGCCCGGCCCGACGACATCCTCCGCATCGTGAAGCCCCTCGCGACCGCGACGTGGGACATCGGCCGCGCCTTCGGGACGATCGGCGCCAAGGTCCGCGGCGAGCAGGTGGAGATCACCACCTACCGCGCCGACAGCTACGACGGCGTCACCCGCAAACCGACCGTCGCGTTCGGCGACACCCTCGAGCAGGACCTCGTGCGCCGTGACTTCACCGTCAACGCGATGGCGCTCCGGATCCCGGGCCCCGCGCTCGTCGACCCGACCGGCGGCGTCGAGGACCTCGTCCGCGAGACGCTCCGCACCCCCACCGATCCCGACGTCAGTTTCGGCGACGACCCGCTCCGCATGCTGCGTGCGGCGCGCTTCGCCAGCCAGCTCGGGATGCAGGTCGACGACGCCACCATCGAGGCGATGACCCGCCTCGCGTCGACGCTCGCGATCGTCAGCCCCGAGCGCATCCAGGGCGAGCTCGTGAAACTCCTCGCGACCGAGCGGCCGGGCGACGGCATCCGTCTGATGGTCGACACCGGGCTCATGGAGCTGTTCCTCCCCGAGGTGCCGGCACTCCGCCTCGAGGTGGACGAGCACCACCACCACAAGGACGTCTACGAGCATTCGCTCACCGTGCTGGCACAGACGATCGACCTCGAGCACTCGCGTCACCCGGATGCCGCCCCCGACGTCACCCTGCGACTGGCGGCGCTGCTGCACGACATCGGCAAGCCCGCGACGCGCAAGCTCGAGCCCGGCGGCGCGGTCAGCTTCCATCACCACGACGTCAAGGGCGCCCGCATGTCGAAGAAGCGCCTGCAGGCGCTCCGGTTCGACAGCGCGACGATCGACGCCGTCTCGCAGCTCGTCGAGCAGCACCTGCGGTTCTTCGGCTACGCCGAGGGCGCCTGGACCGACTCGGCTGTGCGCCGCTACGTCCGCGACGCGGGCGATCAGCTGGAGCGCCTCCACATCCTCACCCGCGCCGACGTCACGACGCGGAACAAGCGCAAGGCCGGTCGGCTGCGGTCGGCGTACGACGACATCGAGACCCGCATCGCCCAGCTCGCCGAGGAGGAGGAGCTCAACTCGATGCGGCCCGAGATCGACGGCAATCGCATTCAGGAGCTCCTCGGCATCGGCCCCGGCCGGGAAGTCGGCGAGGCCTACCGCTTCCTCCTCGACATCCGGCTCGACGAAGGCGTCATCGGCACGGATGCCGCGGAGTCGCGCCTCCGCGAATGGTGGGCCGCTCGCGGCTGAGCCGGGCGTCACACTCCGACGCGCACCGTCACGGGGCGTCGCACTCCTTTGCGCCCGGGCGGCGGCGTGGCACGGTGGCTCGCGACCCTGACCGCCTCGCCGCCCGGAGGACCCCGTGACCGAACAGCCGAAGACCGCCGAGCCCCTCAAGTTCGCCTACTGGGTGCCCAACGTCAGCGGCGGGCTCGTCATCAGCGACGTGCCGCAGCGCACCGGCTGGGACTACGACTACAACGTGACGCTCGCGCAGACCGCGGAGCGGGTCGGCTTCGAGTACGCGCTGAGCCAGGTGCGCTACGCCTCGAGCTACGGCGCCGCCCAGCAGCACGAGTCCACGAGCATCAGCCTGGCGCTGCTGCTCGCGACCGAGAAGCTGAAGGTGATCTCGGCCATCCACCCCGGGGCGTGGCATCCCGCGGTGCTCGCGAAGTTCATCAACACGGCCGACCAGTTCTCCCACGGTCGCGCGGCGGTCAACGTCGTCGCGGGGTGGTTCAAGGACGAGTTCACCGACCTGGGGCTGGAGTGGCTCGAGCACGACGAGCGCTACGAACGCGCGGCGGAGTTCATCCAGGTCCTGCGGGGCCTGTGGACGCAGGAGAAGTTCTCGTTCGACGGGAAGTACTACCAGATCAACGACTTCACCCTCCGGCCGTTCCCCGTCGAGGTCCCGGGCCGCCCGCATCCCGACATCTTCCAGGGCGGCAACTCGACCGCCGCCCGCGTCAACGGCGGTGCCGTGGCCGACTGGTACTTCTCGAACGGGAAGGACTTCGACGGCTTCACCGAGCAGTACGACGACGTCACCCGCGTCGCCGTCGAGCACGGCCGCCGCACGCGGTTCGGCCTCAACGCCTTCGTCATCCAGCGCGATTCCCGTGAGGAGGCGCTCGCACAGCTGCGGGAGATCATCGGCGGGGCGGATGCCGCCGCGGTCGAGGGCTTTCGGAAGTCCGTGCAGGAGGCCGGTGCGTCGACCTCGGACGGCAAGGGGATGTGGGCGGATTCGTCACTGGAGGACCTCGTCCAGTACAACGACGGCTTCCGCACCCAGCTGTTCGGGGATTCGCAGCAGATCGCGGAGCGGATCATCCGGTACAAGAAGCGCGGCGTCGACCTGTTCCTGCTCGGCTTCCTGCACTTCCAGGAGGAGCTCGAGCGCTTCGGCACCGAGGTGATCCCGATCGTGCGCGAGCTCGAGGCCGACCTCGACCGCCGCGGCGAACTGCTGCTCACGGACGCGGGCTGACGCCGGCCGTCAGCGCCTCAGCCGCCGCGCGTTCGTCAGGTCGATCACGAACAGCGCGATCCCCTGGATGACGACGGCCAGGCCGTGGCCGCGCGCCTGATCTCGGGTCAGTCGTCCGCCGAGCGACGGCGTGCGCGCCGCCAGATGTCCCCCCGCGGCGACGTATCCCACGTCGAGGGCGACGTTGACGAGCAGTATCCGCCGGAGCACACGAGCCGCGACAGGGCGACGTGTGGGCGCGGCGAGGGCCGCCAGGCCGAGGTCGACCGCGCCCCACATCGCCGACTGCTGCCCGAACGTCCGCGCCGCCGAGGAACGCCCGGTCAGCGCGAGTATTCCCCCGAGGGCGACCGACGCGGAGCCCCATGCGGTGAGGCCGCGCACGAGCCGGCGGGTGACCTGAGCGGCATCCGGAGTCATGCGCCCATCCTCTCGCGAGTCAGCGGCTGTTCACCCGGGAGCCACCCGCCGGTCATACGGGCTTGTGAGGATCGGCGGGTGCCGAAACCCCTTGTGACCGCGATTCTGCCGGCGAAGGATGCCGGGCCGTACATCGGGACGACCCTCACCACCCTCGCGCGCCAGTTCGACGACCCGGGGATGCTCAAGATCGTCGTGATCAACGACGGCTCTCAGGACGACACCGCCGCGCAAGTGCGCCACTTCACCCGCGAACTGCCCGCCGTCGAGATCGTCGAGAACGCTCAGCCCGTCGGCCTCGCCGCCGCCCGCAACCAGGGACTCGACCGTGTCGAGGGTGACTTCTTCTGCTTCGTCGACGGCGATGACTGGATGCAGCCGCTCCGGCTGCAGAGCCTCGTCGAGTCCATGCGGTCGCTGGAATGCGACTTCGTGCGGACGGATCACGTCACCGACACCGACGGCCGACGGCGACTGGTGCGTGCGCCGTTCGGCTGGCGCGGCCGCACCGCCTCGCCGCGGGAGGCGATCCTCCCCGCCGATGAGACCACCATGGTCGACTACCCCTATGCCTGGGCCGGCATGTTCCACCGCCGGGTGCTCGACGACGGCCTGGCGCACTTCTCGCCCGGGCTCTTCACCGCCGAGGACCGGCCGTGGATCTGGCGCCTGCACCTGCGGGCGGCGTCGTTCGCCGTCGTCGACGCCCCGGCGATCCTGTACCGCCGCGGAGTCGCGTCGTCGCTCACCCAGGTGCTCGATCGCCGTCAGCTCGACTTCCTCCCCGCCTTCGCGCAGACCCTCCGCATCGTCGAGGACGATCACGAGGCCGAGCGGTTCCTCCCGAAGGTCGCGACGACGACCATGTCGATCTGCGCCCACCATCTCTTCCGGGCGCGCGCCATGTCGGCGACCGACCGCACGGCTCTGCGTCGCGGCATCCGGGACCTGCTCCGAGCGATCCCCGAGAGCGAAGTCGAACCGGCGCTGAGCCGGCTGTCCGACCGGCGCCGCCGGATCCTTGCGCGCCTCGTGCGCGAGGTCCGCACCTCATGAGCCAGGTCTTCGTCCTCAACTCGGCGTACGGACTGATGACCGCCGTCGCCGCGATCGACTCGGGACGCATCGCCGCGGCGCCGTCGGGGCGCATCCTCGTGGCGGTCAACGCGGCGATCATCCCCGAGGCGGCCGAGAGCATCGCCGACGCTCCGCACCTCGCGTCGCTGCGCGATCGGTTCGATCGTGTCGTCTCCCTCAACGACCTCGTCGCGCCCGAGCGGCCGGCGCACTGGCGACCGCGCCCGTCGGACGCTCCGGTCATCGAGCGCCTGCTGCGACAGGCGTGGGATCTCGGCGCGGGCCCCGTCGACCTCTTCCTGCAGAGTCCGCAGGTCGCGCCGTCCCGCGTCTTCGTCGACCTCTTCCCGGGCTCGTCCCTCACCGTCGTGGGCGATGGGCTCATGACCTACTCGCCCATCCGCAACCGGTGGCCTCGCAAGGTGCTCGATCGCGTCGTCGGGGTGACGTACGCCGACACGGTCGCCGGCGTCTCGCCGCTGCTGTTCTCCGAGTCGGGGGCGCCGCGGATCCCCGTCGGCGTCGAGGCGCTGCGCGCCGTGGTCGCCGAGGTGGCCGAGTCGACCCGGGATCCCCGCATCGACGCGCTCGCCGCGATGGAGCGGCCGGCGCTCGTTCTCGGCCAGTACCTCGCCGCCCTCGGACTCGTGAGCGCCGCCGAAGAGCAGGCCATGCAGGAGCAGATGATCGACCGCGCCCTGGAATGGTCGCCGTCGGCGGTGGTCTTCAAGCCGCATCCGTCTGCAGAGCCCGCGATGATCGAGGGCCTCCGCCGGCATGCCCGGTCGCGCGGCGTCGACTTCACCGTCTATCCGGGAGCCGCACCGGCCGAAGTTCTTGCCACACGGATGCCGCTGGTCGGCTCCGTGGCGGGGTTCTCGACCGCTCTGCCGACGTTGCAGGCGCTCGGTGGGTCGCCGATCGCCGCGGTCGGCACGGAGATCCTCCTCGGACGGCTCACCCCGTACGAGAACGGCAACCGGATCCCGGTCACGATCATCGATGCGCTGACGCGACGGGACTCGCCCTACGCCGAGCCCGGCGCGATGCAGCAGCTCGTGGACGCCGTCGGCTACGCGATGCAGCCGCGCATCGTCGAGCATCTGCGTCCGCGGGCGGAGGAGTTCCTCGCCGCCGCGCCCGGCGCGGAGCGCGCCCGGTACTTCTCGGCCGCGCGCGTCGGGTCGCTCGCGCTGCCCGGCGGCACGCCGCCGCGCCTGGCCGAGCGCCTGCTCGCTCCGGTCGGCGGCGCGGGCCGCCTCGCCGAGGCTCAGCTCGCGATCCGCGGCGCGCGTCGCCGCACCACCCGCGCCTGGAAGGCGCTCCGAGGAGGATGACATGACCCGCACGCAGGATCCCGCCACCGGGCCGGCCGTCATCGCCGTGATCCCGGCGCGCGGCGGATCGAAGGGCGTTCCGGGGAAGAACCTCCGACCTGTCGCCGGTGTGCCCCTCGTCGTCCGGGCTGTGCGTGCCGCGGAGCGTTCGGGAGCCGTCGACCTCGTCGTCGTCTCCACCGACGATGACGCGATCGCCGCGCTGGCCCGAGAGGCCGGCGCGCACGTGGTCGCGCGTCCGGCCGACATCTCCGGCGACACCGCATCGTCGGAGAGCGCCGTGATGCACGCCCTCGACACTCTGGCCGAGGAGGGCATCGACCCCCGGGTGGTGGTGTTCCTGCAGGCGACGAGTCCCTTCATCCCGAGTGAGGCGATCGCCGAGGGCATCGCTGCCGTGGCGGGCGATCGCTGCGACAGTGCCTTCTCGGCGCGGGAGAGCTATGAGTTCGTGTGGCGGAGGGATGCCGAGGGGCACGCCGCCGCGCTCGGGCACGACGCCGCTCACCGTCCCCGTCGCCAGGACCGGGACCCGCACTACGTGGAGACGGGCGCGTTCTACGTGTTCACCGCCGACGGCTTCCGCGCCGCCGGGCACCGCTTCTTCGGTCGCACGATGATCGTCGAGGTGCCCGAAGCGACCGCGATCGAGATCGACGATGCCGACCAGCTGCGCGTCGCCGGCGCGATCGCCGCGCTCGTGGAGAGCGCCGACGCGATCGATGTCGACGCCGTGGTGACCGACTTCGACGGCGTGCACACCGACGACACGGCGTGGGTGGATGCCGCAGGTGGCGAGCAGGTGCGGGTGAGCCGTTCCGACGGGATGGGCGTCTCGCTCCTCCGGCGCGCGGGCGTGCCGCTCCTGATCCTTTCGACCGAGCAGCATCCGGTGGTCCGAGCGCGTGCTGAGAAGCTGAAGGTCGCCGTCCAGCACGGCGTCGACGACAAGAGCGCCGCCCTGACGGCGTGGGCCGACGAGATCGGCGTGCCGCTGTCGCGCGTCGCGTATCTCGGCAACGACGTCAACGACCTCGCCGCGATGGCGCTCGTGGGGTGGCCGGTCGCGGTGGCCGATGCGCAGCCCGAGGTGCGCGCCGCCGCGCGCGTCGTCCTCGACCGCCGCGGAGGCGACGGCGCGGTGCGGGAGTTCTGCAACCGCGTCCTCGCTGCGCGCGCGGACCGGTAGCCCGCGCCTCACGCACCGGACGGCCGCCCGCCCGACGGACGCCACCCGGGGTTCATCCGGTATTCACGGTCGGCGCGCACGCTGAACGTGTTCACGAAGAAAGGACACCCCATGACGGTCACCATCGGCTCCCACGTGCTGGGCGGCGGCAACCCGGTCTATGTCATCGCCGAGATCGGACTCAACCACAACGGTGACGTCGAGATCGCGAAGCGGCTCATGGACGTCGCGGCGCGCAGCGGCGCGAACGCGGTGAAGTTCCAGAAGCGCACTCCCGAGATCGCGACGCCCCCGCACATGCGCGACACCCCCCGCGACACCCCGTGGGGCACCATGACCTACCTCGAGTACCGCTACCGCGTCGAGTTCGACCGCGAGCAGTACGTCGAGATCGGCGACTACGCCACCATGCTCGGACTCGACTGGTTCGCCTCCCCGTGGGACGTCCCCAGCGTCGACTTCCTCGAAGACCTGGGCGTCGTCGCCCACAAGGTCGCCTCGGCCAGCCTCACCGACATCGAGCTCCTCGAGGCACTGCGCGCCACGGGCAAGCCGGTGATCCTCTCGACCGGCATGTCGACGATCGACCAGATCGACCGTGCCCTCGAGGTCCTCGGAACCGACCGCACCGTGCTGATGCACGCCACCTCGACCTACCCGATGGAGCCCGACGAGGCGAACATCAAGATGATCGCCTCGCTGCGCGACCGGTACGCGGGCATCCCCGTCGGATACTCGGGGCACGAGCGCGGCCTGCAGATCTCCCTGGCCGCCGTCGCGCTCGGCGCCGTCGCGGTCGAGCGTCACATCACGCTCGACCGCACCATGTGGGGATCCGACCACGCGGCATCCCTCGAGCCGGCAGGCCTCGAGCACCTCGTCCGCGACATCCGCGTGATCGAGACCGCTCTCGGTGACGGCGTGAAGCGCGTCTACGAGGGTGAGCTCGCGCCGATGGCGAAGCTGCGGCGCGTCCCCGCATGAGCGCGGCCCGCGAACGCACCTCGCTGACGCGGGTGGTGGCGATCGCGGATGCCGATTCCTTCGTGAAGTGGGCCGCCGCGCTGGTCGACACCGTCCCCGCGGCGGACCCGCATCTCGTGCTCGTGAAGACACCGCTCGTCGTCAGTGCCGCGCAGGAGCGCGCGGCACTGACGGGAACGGCGATCCGCCCCGAGTCCGTCACGCGCCTCGCGCATGATGCCCTCGCGGCCTGGCTGACCGACGACCGGCCCGATGTGGTGGTCGTCGCCGGCCGGGGACCGTTCGTCCGTCTCGTCATGCGCGAGATCGACCGCGTCACCCCCCGTCCCGTGGTCGTCACGGGGCTCCCGGGCATGTCGATCCCCGCTCAGCGCGGCGCGGCCCTGTACCGCCGCGAATCCGACCTCATGGTCGTGCACTCCCGGCGCGAGCTCCGGGCGTTCGGTCAGCTCTCCGAACGTCTCGGTGTTCCCCTCAACCTGGGCCTCGCGACGCTGCCCTACGCACGCCCCCGCACCGCGGCCGGCGGAGGCACCGACCTGGTCTTCGCGGCGCAGGCCATCGTCCCCCGCGACGCATCCGATCGTGCGGCGATCGCCCGCATCCTGCTCGCCGCGGCGTACGCCGATCCGCAGCGACGCGTGGTCGTGAAGCTTCGCTCCCGCCCCGACCTCGGCGAGGCGGAGACGCACTTCGAGCGCACCGAGTTCACCGATCTGCTCCGTGACCGTCCCGACAACCTCGTCTTCTCGCACGAGCCCATGTCGACGGCGCTGATGAACGCCGAAGGGCTCGTCACCGTGAGTTCGACGGCGGCGATCGAAGCGATGGCGATGGGGGTGCCGGTGATCGCTCTCGACACGTTCGGGGTCTCCAAGACCCACCTGAACACGGTCTTCGCGAACAGCGGTGTCCACGGCTCCGCGGAGGATGTCATCGAGCGCCGCTTCCGGCATCCCGACAGCGCCTGGATGGACGACAACTACTTCCACGACCCGGCGGAGTCGACGTGGTGGACGAAGGTCGAAGCCCTCGTCGAACGGCGTCGTCGCGGTGATCTCCCGGCGCGCGAGGTGCGCGTTCCTCGCGGCGGCTGGCTGCATCTGGCCTGGCAGCGCAAAGCCGTGCTCGGGGGGGAGGATCACACGCTCGTCGGTGCGGTGGCGATCGCCGTCGGCGCACCGGTCGTGTCGGCGATCCTGTTCGCGCGCAAGGTCCTCGGACCCCGCGGCTCGGAGACCTGGTTCGACGACACCAGCGACATCACGGTGACGCCTGCGCGCTATCAGGACCCGATCGTCCGCCGGCGCACCCTCGCGTCTGCCGGGATCGACTGATCGGCCTCAGCGCACCAGGCCGAACAGCCCTGCCTGGAACGAGAAGAAGACCGCGGCGAACACACCCACCACGATGAGCGCCGCCCACGGCACCCCGCTCTGCAGCCGCCGGCCCTGTGGCGCGACCCCGGGCGGAGGCCGCATCGCCTCGGCCGGAGGGGTGAAGGGAAGGGATGCCGCCTCGGCACCCGCCATCGCCCCGGCACCCGCCATGTCCCCGGCACCCGCCATCGCACCGGCCACAGGCGGTGCGAGGTGGTCGTCGCGCCACCGCTCCCACTGGCCGAGCTTGTCGAGCAGCGCGCCCACGACGGAGAACAGCCAGGCCCAGGTCGTCGGATCGAGCGTCGAGAAGTCGCGCTTGGCGTAGAGGAACAGCCAGTCGTCGACGATCTCCACGTCGAGCTGCGCGGCGTGGTCGATGAACCGCGCCATGATGTCGGGCGTGAACAGATAGACCGCGTCCTGCTCGTAGCCTTCCGGGCAGTACAGCGCGAAGTGGCGATCGAAGTCACCCTCCAGGCTGAGGCGCTGATCGCGGTCGAACATCTGCGGCAGGTTCGAGCCGAAGAGGCCGTTGTTGCCGACGGCATCCAGCACGATGTGCGGAAGCGGCGATGCCAGCTTGATGGCGACGTAGCCCCAGCGGTGGGTGGTGCGGTTCTTCCCCGAGCCCGTCGTGTACCGGTAGTTGGCGAACTCGACGAAGCGCGGACGATCGCCGCGGAGGATGTCGGATGCCTGTCGCGAACTGCCCTGCGCGAAGATCATGCCGGGCAATGGCGGATCAGCGGCCTGCGGAAACCACGTCATGCCATTGGCCTGCGCGAATCGGTCGAGGCGGTACCAGCGCTCCGCCGATGCCCGACTGCTGCGGAGCAGGAGGAGCGCGACGCCCAGCGCGACGGCGGCGAACACCACCAGCGAGGCGACCTGTCCGCCCACGTCGTCGATGGCGAACGACATGACGACGATCGTGACGAACGTGTTCACCGAGAAGATCACCACGAACACCACGAACACGATCGCGATGACGATGCCGGCCGCTGAGCCGTTCCGCGGCGCTCGTCCCGACGCGATGAGCTGCTTCCGGTTCGCCGTGACGGTGGCACGGTCGACGGGGTCGGTCAGCGGCCGGGAGTCGAACGTCGGCGCCGTCACCGGTT
The DNA here is from genome assembly GCF_045066555.1 of Microbacterium sp. Ld4. Lineage (NCBI taxonomy): Bacteria > Bacillati > Actinomycetota > Actinomycetes > Micrococcales > Microbacteriaceae > Microbacterium > Microbacterium sp. Ld4. The sequence goes on from NZ_JBISHE010000013.1 coordinate 225,536, forward strand.
CACCTCGTCGTCCACGCCGTACCCGAGGACCGCGTCGACAGGAATCTCCGCCGCCTCCAGCCGTGGGTCGCCCACGATGGCGGCGATCAGTTCGGCGCTCCCGGCGACGATCGTCGAATCGAAGTCGACCTCCGACACCACCGCCCAGGCGTGGTCGTCCGGCCACAGGAGGCTCGGACTCGTGGCGCTCGGCTCGAAGCCGTGCGCCTCGGCCGGGAGGTCGCGCCACGGCATCTGGAGTTCCCAGTCGTCGACCGCGAACTCTTGCGCGCCGCCGCGGAACATCACGAACGCGCGCTCGGGGAGCCGCAGCCGCGGGCCCTCGGAGATCTCTCGCGACAGGATGCCGTCTTGCCAGGTGGCCTTCCGGAAGACGTTGTTCCAGACCTCCTTCACCGAGCGTCCGAGCATCTCGTTGTGCCGCTGCAGGTCGGCGTCACCGGGGTCACCGGCCTGGAAGAACGAGCGAGACGGGCCTGTGCCGAGGCGGCCGACGAGACCGCCCGATCCCTCCCAGAGCGCCGCGAAACCAGCATCCGGGGTCGTCGTGTGAGCCGCGAGAGACTTCGCCAGGGCGGTGAACAGGTCGGGTTCGAGGGCGCCGACGGAAGGGTCGTCGAACCAGCGGCCGTCGGACGAGTCGACCTGTCCGCCGCCGTCCGCACCGCTGCCGGTGAGGGGACCCCACTGCGCACCCGGGTGGAACACGGTGCCGAACGCCTGCGCGGTCTCACCCCACGTCACCCGACGGTGGACGATGCGCTGCTGAAGATCCTGGAGCTCCGACGGCGCGCTCTCGCGCCACTGCTCGAGCGACGGCATCCGTTCCCCGGGAATCTCCTGCACGGATGCCGGGTGGAAGACGCGCGCGTAGGCCGCGAAGCCCCGGGGCACGACGTCGTGCATCGTGCCGCGCCAGGGGTCGTCGATGCGCGCGGTGAGCCAGTCGCCGGCCGAGACGTCCACAGTCCACTCCATGGCCCTCACGCTACCGGCGACGGCCCGGGCGCCCGTGCCGCTGCCCGGGCCGTCGCTGATCCGGCGCCTGTCAGCCGGCGTCCGCTGCGCGGACGTCGATGACCCAGGTCACGCCGAACCGGTCGGTGAGCATGCCGAATCCGGCGCTCCATGCCGACGCGGCGAGGGGCTCGACGATCGTCGCCCCGTCGGCGAGGGCGTTCCACCTGACGGAGACCTCGTCGAGCGAGTCACCCTGCAGGGAGACGAAGAAGGGGCGGTCGGTGATCGTCATGCCGTTCTCGCGCCGTGTGGTGCCGGCGATCGTCGTGGAGTCGGCCGACTGCCCCGGGACGTCGTAGGCCATGAGCCGGAAGCCGTCGGCAGAGCTCACCAGACCGAACACGACACCGTCGGCGCCGGGCAGCTCGCGCGGCATGCCGACATCGCCGTAGGTGGTGACGGCGACGTCGGCGTCGAAGACGGAACTGTAGAACTCGAGGGCGGCACGGGCGGTGCCGGCGAAGTTGAGATGGGTGGTGGTCGTGATCGTCATGATCGTCCGTTTCGATGAGGGAGGCCGAGGCGCCTCGAGATCACTCTCCGCGGGGTAGAGGACCGTTTCTGTCCGCTTCTCGGCCAGGATGGGAGCATGGCGACCTCGAATCGCGTCCTGACGCTGCTGTCGGTGCTGCAGTCGCCCCGCGACTGGGGCGGGCAGGAGCTCGCCGACCGGCTCGGGGTCACCGTGCGGACTGTCCGCCGCGACATCGACCGCCTGCGAGAACTCGGGTACGCGATCGACGCGGCGAAGGGCCCGTACGGCGGGTACCGCCTCGCCGCCGGATCGGACCTTCCGCCCCTTCTGTTCGACGAGGAGCAGGCCGTCGCGATCTCGGTCGCTCTGCAGAACGCGCCCGCCGCCGGTGTCGACATCGACGACGCCGCCCGACGCGCCCTCGCAACTGTGCGCCAGGTCATGCCCTCTCACCTGCGACACCGCGTCGAGGGCATCGCGTTCGCATCCCGGGCGTCGGAGACGAAGATCGCGCCGTCGGTGCTCGAGGCGGTCAGCGCGGCCGTTCGCGAGAGGCGCGTGCTCCGCTTCGACTACGGCGAGTCGCAGAGCGGCCCGGCCCGTCGCGCCGAACCTCACGCCGTGATCGCGCGCGACGGGCGGTGGTACGTCGTCGCCTGGGATCTCGGCGTCGCCGAGTGGCGGATCCTCCGGCTCGATCGCATCCACCCGCGCAGTGCCGGCGGGGCGCCGTTCGCCCCTCGTGGCATCCCCACCGGCGATGCCACGACGTTCGTCGCCGCACGCTTCAAAGGATCGGATGCCGCCGACGCGTGGCCGGTGACGGGCGAGCTGATCCTCCCGCTCCCCGCCAGCGCCATCGCCCCCTGGTCGGACGACGCCGTCCTCGAGGAGCTGTCCGACGACGCCTGCCGAGTCCGTGTCGGGTCGTGGTCGTGGGCGGGCGTGCTCGCGTGGGCGGCGCGGTTCGATTGCGACTTCGACATCGTCGGACCGCCCGCGCTCGCCGAGGCGGCGGTGCGTGCCGCCCAGCGCCTGAACGACGCGACGGCAGAGCGGGACGGCATCCGCTAGACTGTGGAGGTTGTCCGTCTGCGCCCATGCGCAATCAGTACGGACACGTGCATCAACCCTCCTGATGCCGGGAACCGCCCGGCATCCGTTCTAGTCCGAAGGAGGTGGGTTAGTGACGCACATCCACCAGTACGAACTCATGGTCATCCTCGACCCCGAGATCGACGAGCGCCAGGTCGCTCCCAAGCTCGATGGATTCCTGAAGGTCATCACCGCAGACGGTGGCTCGATCGACAACGTCGACGTCTGGGGCAAGCGCCGCCTTGCATACGAGATCCAGAAGAAGAACGAGGGCATTTACGCCGTCGTCAACTTCACCGCCACCAGTGCAGCCACCGACGAGCTCGACCGTCAGCTCAAGCTGAACGAGCAGATCATGCGCACCAAGGTGCTCCGTGCCGAGGAAGCGTTCGCTCAGGTCGCTGCCGAGAAGGAGCGCGCTGACGCCAAGGCTGCCCGCAAGGCTGCGAAGGCGTAACGCTCATGGCCGGCGAGACCATCATCACGGTCGTGGGAAACCTCACGGCAGACCCCGAGCTGCGCTACACGCAGAACGGTCTGCCCGTCGCGAACTTCACGATCGCGTCGACGCCCCGCAGCTTCGACCGTCAGGCGAACGAGTGGAAGGACGGCGAAGCGCTGTTCATGCGCGCGTCGGTCTGGCGCGAGTTCGCTGAGCACGTGGCCGGCTCGCTCACCAAGGGCATGCGGGTCGTCGCGACCGGCCGCCTGAAGCAGCGCTCTTACCAGGACCGCGAAGGCAACAACCGCACCGCTATCGAGCTGGAGGTCGACGAGATCGGCCCCTCGCTTCGCTACGCGACTGCCCAGGTCACCCGCGCCGCTTCCAGCGGTGGCAGTGGCGGCGGCGGTGGCGGAAGCTTCGGTGGCGGCGGCGGTGCACCGCAGTCGCGTCCGCAGGTTCAGCAGGACGAGCCCTGGGCCACGCCCGGGACCTCTGCTCCTGACGCCTGGAGCGCGCCCGGGACGAGCTACGGCGACGACACCCCGTTCTGATTCGTATTCCGGATGCTGCCCGCAGCGGCATCCGACACATCTCTTAAGGAAGACACATGGCTGGAAAGGCAACCGGCGATCGCCGCAAGCCGCGGAAGGGCGCGAAGAACGCCGCTCCCGCAAAGGCGATCCGCGTCGGCGTCATCGACTACAAGGACGTCGCAACACTTCGCAAGTTCATCTCGGAGCGTGGGAAGATCCGCGCCCGTCGTATCACCGGAGTCTCGGTGCAGGAGCAGCGTCTGATCGCCAAGGCGATCAAGAACGCCCGTGAAATGGCGCTCCTGCCCTACGCCGGCGCTGGCCGGTAAGGAGCACCGACATGGCAAAGCTGATTCTCACGAACGAGGTCACCGGGCTCGGTAGCGCCGGAGACGTCATCGAGGTCAAGAACGGGTACGCCCGTAACTACCTCATCCCCCAGGGCTTCGCAGTGGCCTGGAGCCGCGGTGGCGAGAAGCAGGTGGCGTCGATTCGCGCCGCTCGCGAGTCGCGCGCGATCCACGACCACGAAGAGGCCGTGGCCCTCAAGAACACGCTCGAGTCGAACGTCGTGAAGCTGGCCGTCAAGGCCGGCAACGAGGGACGCCTCTTCGGTTCGGTCAAGACCGCCGACGTGGCTGACGCCGTCAAGGCCGCCGGTTTCGGCGATCTCGACAAGCGCAAGATCCACATCACCTCGCCGATCAAGGCCGTGGGCGAGCACGAGGCGACGATCCGCCTCCGTGACGACCTCACCGCCGTGATCACGCTTCAGGTGGTCGCCGCCAAGTAATCCTGGCGACGCACGCTCAGATGCCGCAGACCTTCGGGTCTGCGGCATCTGTCGTCGGTGCGGGCGGCCGGGTCCGCCGCATCCCGTGCGCAGACACGCCGACCGGCGGATGCCACGGGTGCGAGCCCCGCGGCATCCGCCGATTCAGGCGAGACAGCCGGGCGTCAGGCGACGCTACGGCGGCGGGCGATCAGGAGAGCGCCTGCGACGATGAACGCCGCGGCCGTGGCCGGCAGCCACACGGTGGCCGTGCCGCCGGTCTCCGCCAGGGTCGCCGTCGCCTCGATCACCGGGGTTCCCGATGCCACGGGCGTGACGACCGCGCCCGAGCCGGCCGGCTCAGGAGCGACCGACGGTGCGGTGCCGGGGGTGGTGCCGGGGTTGGTTCCGGGGGTCGTGCCGGGGTCGGTCCCCGGGTCGGTGCCCGGCGTGGTGCCCGGGTCGGTCCCAGGGTCGGTGCCGGGGTTGGTTCCGGGCGTGGTGCCCGGGTCGGTCCCAGGATCGGTGCCGGGCGTGGTGCCCGGGTCGGTGCCGGGCGTGGTGCCGGGCGTGGTGCCGGGGTTGGTTCCGGGCGTGGTGCCCGGGTCGGTTCCGGGGTTGGTTCCGGGCGTGGTGCCCGGGTCGGTTCCGGGGTCGGTGCCCGGCGTGGTGCCGGGGTCGGTGCCGGGGGTGCTTGTCGTGCTGTCCTCGATCACCGAGATCGCGGTGTCACCGATGGTGATCGGAAGGGCGATCGGCAGCAGGATCTGCGTCCCGCTTCCGATGCCGCCCTCTCCGGAGGTGACAGGAGCGGTCGGAAGGCCGATGGGCGCGCTGCCCGCAGACCCCGCCCCGGTCGTGCTGCTGTCGCCGATCACGGAGACGGCGGTGTTGCCGACGGTGACGGGGAGGGTGATCGGCGCGACGACCTGGGTGCCGGAGGCAATCCCGTCGCTACCGCTGGTCGACGGTCCCGTGATGGCGGGAGCGGCCGGGGCGGGCACCGGCGTGGTGCCAGTGCTGGTGGTGCTGCTGTCGCCGATGACGGACACGGCGGTGTTGCCGACGGTGACGGGCGCCGTCACGGGTGCGACGACCTGGGTGCCGGAGGCGGCGCCGTCGGTTCCGCTGGTCGACGGTCCCGTGATGGCGGGAGCGGCCGGGGCGGGCACCGGCGTGGTGCCGCTGCTGGTGGTGCTGCTGTCGCCGATGACGGACACGGCGGTGTTGCCGACGGTGACCGGGGCGGTCACAGGTGCGACGACCTGGGTGCCGGAGGCGACGCCGTCCGTTCCATCCGTCGACGGTGCGGCAGGAGCCGGAGCAGGGGCAGGAGCCGGCGCGGGCGCTGCAGGTGCGGCATCCGAGGTGCTGCTGTCTCCGATGACGGCGACGGCCACATCCTTCACGGTGACCGGCACGCTGACGTCGATGAGCGCTTGCGTCCCCGAGGCGACGCCGTCTGACCCGCTCGTCGATGCCGATCCCGGTGACGGCGCCGGAGCGGTGGCGGGCGCATCGGCACCGGTGGACGAGGCGTCACCCACGAGAGCGACCGCGACGTCCTGGATGTCGACGGGCACGTCGACGCTCAGAAGGGTCTGGGTGCCCGAGAGCAGCCCGTCCTCTCCGGAGGTCGTCGCGTCGGCAGCCTGTGCGGCTGCGGCGCCGAAGAGCGTGATGCCTCCGGCGAGAAGCGTGCCCCACAGGGCGCGCGAAACCATGGTCTTCATTGTTCTCTCCTTGTTGACGTGATGACGACGCAGAGTGCGTCAGTGCGCGTATGAGCGCGGATGCCGTGCCGCAACGGAGCGGCGAGGGCGTCGTCAGTCGGGAGAGACGTCGGTGTCGAAGAAGGGCGCCGTCGCGGCGTCGTCGTCACTCGGGAGTCCACGCCGCACCCAGGCACGGTGCGCGGCAAGGAACCCGAGTGGCACGACGGCGCTCACGCCGAGAAGCCCTCCGGAGGCGGAACTGAAGGCGGTGGCCGGCGAAGACGACGGCGAGCCCAGCAGGGGAAGATCGGATGCCGGCGAGTCGGAGCCACCGCGCACGGCGTCCTCCGCTGCAGTCGGCGCTGCAATCGATGCGGACACGGCATCGGTGGCGGCGAACACAGAGATGCCCGTGGGCATCGCCGAGCTCAGAACCGCACCGCCGGTGAGTCCCGCGGACGCGAGGAGCACCGGAGCAGCAGGGGGATTCGCGCTCGGGGTGGCGGGGTCGCCGGTGGGGACGGGCGGAACGGTGGTGGGGAGGGACGGAACGCCCGGTGCACCCGGCTCCTCGGACGGGAGGGAAACGGCACCACCGACGGGTTCGAGAACTCCGACGATGGGCGCGAGGACGGGGTCCGTGATCTCCCCGACGGGAGCGATCACGGCTTCTGTGGCGGGCTCCAAGGCCTCTGCGACGGGCGAGATGACCGGGGTGACCACGCCGGTCACAGGAGGCAGCACGGCGCTGGTGATGGGCGCCACGACGGTGTCGACCACGGGCGTGACGACCGCGGTCACGACGGGTGCGACGACCTTATCGGTGACCGGTGCGACGACCTGGTCGACCACGGGGGTGACGACCTTGTCGACGACGGGTGCGACGACCGGCGAGACGACCTCGTCGACGACGGGTGCGACGAGCTCGTCGACGACAGGGGCGACGACCTGGTCGACGACGGGTGCAACGACCTTCTCCGCGACCGGTGCGAGCACCTTTTCTGCAACGGGCGCGACAACCTTCTCGGCGACGGGTTCGACCACGGTTCTCGCGACAGGGGCGACCACCTTGTCCGCCGCAGGGGCGACGATTTCGTCCGCAACCGGCGCGACGACCTTCTTCGCCACGGGCGCGACGACCTTGGTCGTGACGGGCGCGACGACCTTGGTTGTGAGGGGTTCGACCACACGGTCGCCCACCTGAGACACCACCGATGTCAGTGAGCCGAGCACCCCGGCATCCGAATCGTCACCGTCATGGGCGTGCACGGGACTCGACGCGAACACGGCGACGAAGGCGCCCCAGATCAGCGCGCAGCCGACTCCAGCAAGAGTCATGCCGAGAGAGCGGGGGCGGGGTCGAGTCGCGGCGCGGTTCACAGGTCACCTCCTCCATGAGGATGTCATTCGGGGCGCGTGCCGGTGTCGGCCGCGTCTGCGGGGTGCCTGGAGCCCCCACCATAGCGATGGCATAGAAAGCCCACAAGACCCGTATTCGGCGGCCCCGGTGCAGGCGACGCGCGCGGCCGAGATTCTCATTTGACAACCGGCCGTCTTTACACATGTACGGCCTCGACCACAAACCTTCACGCGCTACTTGAACCGCATAAGTTCTCCACAGGGTGTGGAAACGCAAACCCCTGATAAGAAACAAATACGGCGCACAATACTCGCTGCCCACTCCAAGTTGTACACAGGTGCTGTACACAGGCGCGACGGCGTTTCACGCAGTCTGTCCACAGAGTTATCCACAGGGCTGTTTGCGTGTGTCGGACCCCGTCCCTAACGTGTCCGAAGGCTGTCCAGCAGGCCGGGGAAGAGGGGCTATATGTCGATCGCGGAGATTTCTGACGACCGCATCGGCGGACGCCGAGAGCCCGAACGCACCCCTCCGCACGACATGCTCGCCGAGCAGAGCGCGCTCGGCGGAATGATGCTGTCGAAGGATGCCGTCGCTGACGTCATCGAGACGTTGCGGGGCACTGACTTCTACGTGCCCAAGCACGAGTTGATCTTCGAGGCCATCCTCACCCTCTACTCGCACGGTGAGCCCACCGATGTGGTCGCGGTCACCGACGAGCTCATCAAGTCGGGTGATCTGCAGCGCTCGGGTGGGGCCGACTACCTGCACTCGCTGACGTCGATCGTGCCCACCGCGGCGAACGCGGGCTATTACGCCTCGATCGTCAGCGAGCGGGCGCTTCTGCGCCGCCTGGTCGAGGCCGGAACGCGCATCGTTCAGATGGGGTACAACGGCCAGGGCGAAGCGCTCGACCTGGTCAACAACGCGCAGGCCGAGATCTACTCGGTCACAGGCGCCGAGCAGTCCGAGGACTACGTCCCCCTCCAGGTCGCCGTCGACGCCGCTGTCGAGGAGATCGAGGCCGCTCGCGGCCGCGACGGCCAGATGACCGGCATCCCCACCGGGTTCGCCGGACTCGACCAGCTCACCAACGGTCTCCACGGTGGCCAGATGATCGTCGTCGCCGCTCGACCCGCCATGGGTAAGTCGACGCTCGCGCTCGACTTCGCCCGCGCCGCCGCGATCAAGCACAACCGGCCCACCGTCTTCTTCTCTCTCGAGATGGGCCGCAGCGAGATCGCCATGCGCCTCATGAGCGCCGAGGGCGCGGTGCCGCTGCAGAGCATGCGCAAGGGCATGCTCGACTCCCGCGACTGGACGACGATCGCGGCGACCCGCGGCCGCATCAACGACGCGCCCCTCTACATCGATGACAGCCCGAACATGACGCTCGTCGAGATCCGTGCGAAGTGTCGTCGACTCAAGCAGCGCGTGGGCCTCGAGATGGTCGTCATCGACTATCTGCAGCTCATGACGAGCGGCAAGCGCGTCGAGTCGCGTCAGCAGGAGGTCTCTGAGTTCTCCCGTGCGCTGAAGCTCCTCGCCAAAGAGATCGGCGTGCCCGTCATCGCCCTGTCGCAGCTGAACCGTGGACCTGAGCAGCGCGCCGACAAGAAGCCCGCGATCAGCGACCTCCGCGAGTCGGGCTCGATCGAGCAGGATGCCGACATGGTCATCCTCCTGCACCGCGAATCGGCCTACGAGAAGGACAGCCCCCGCGCCGGCGAAGCCGACCTCATCGTCGCGAAGCACCGAAACGGCCCCACCGACACGGTGACCGTCGCGTTCCAGGGGCACTTCTCCCGCTTCACCGACATGGCCGTCGGAATGGACTGATTCCCCCCCGCGGGCACGTCTGCCAGGATCGCCCCATGATGACGACTCGGGCCGGCGGCTCCGCACCTTCGGCTCCTACGTCCGCGGAGTCCCCGACGCCGGTTCGCCGTCGCCGGCGTCGCGTCGCGCTGATCGGTGCGATCATCGTCGTCGCGGCGCTGACGGGCCTCGCTGTGTGGCAGGTGGTCGCCCAGACGGCGGTGGGCGGCATCCGCATCGTCTACGACGCGGCCCCGGTGCGGTGCGTCGGTGGCGCGGTGTCGACCGATCCGGGTGTTGATGCGCCGGTGAGCCCTGACGATCCCGATCCCGGGGTGTACTTCGATGACGAGTTCCAGAATCTTCGGGTGGACCTCGTCGGCGGGGTGACCTGTGGAATCCGGATGCACGTCACCAACGACGGCTGGACTGACGTGGAGATCACGACCATCGGGGTGCCGGGGATGGCTGCCGACGCGCTGTGGCCTGTGCGCGCCGTGATGGTCACCCCGAACGGGCAGACGCGACTCGACGATGCTGATCGCGATGCGCGCTTCTCCATCGAGGGGATTTCCGTCGCCGCCGGAGAAAGGGCGTCGTTCACCGTCATCGTCGAGTACGACGGGTCGAAGTCAGCGAACATGTCATCGTGCAGCTCTTGGACGCCCGCTGCCCCCTACGCTCTCGTCTCGGCGGCGGGTGTCGAGAAGACGGTGATGTCGCCGGAGGAGTTCACGGTTCAGTACCGCGCGGGCACGGCCGACGACTGCGACGGCTGAGGCGCCGCTGTGCCGGTGCGTGCCCCTTCCGCGCCGCCTGCCGCGCACGTACGCTGACCCGGTGTTCACCGTGACCGAGAGCGTCGACATCGATCGGCCCGCCGCCGACGTGTTCGCGTTCCTCACCGACGGAGCGAACCGGCCACGGTGGGATTCGACCGTCGTCTCCGAGACGCTCACCTCGCCCGCGCCGGTTCAGGTCGGTACGACGCTCCACACTCGGATGCGGGCCCTCGGCCGCGAGGTCGCCTTCGACTGGCGCGTGACCGAGCATCTCGCCGGGCGCCGGATGGCGGTTGAGAGCACGTCGGGCATCATCGCGACCTCGTCGGTGCTCACCTTCGCCGATCGCATGCCGGCCGGCACCCGGGTGACCGTCCACATCGAGGCGTCGCCCTCCGGCATCATGCGGCTCGCCGAGCCCATGATCGCCGAGTCGGTGCGCACGACGCTCGGCACCTCCCTGGCCCGCGCGAAGCGGCTGCTCGAGGACGAGGCGGGCTGAGCCGGCTCAGCCCGCGTGGACGACCCGGATCCCCGCGGCCACGAGCGCCTCAGCCGTCGGGTGAGCGGGGCCGACATCGGTGATGATCCCGGCGACCTCGTCCAGCCCGACGACACCGTAGCGTGAGGCGGCGCCGATCTTCTCCTCGCTCCCGAGCACGAACGTCTCGGCCGCGCGTGACGCGAAGATGCGCTTCATCGCGGCATCCTCCGAATCTCCGGTCGTCAATCCCGCAGTTGGATGGATGCCGGTCACCCCGAGGAAGAACAGGTCGGCCGAGACCCGGCCCGCGGCCTCGGCGGCGGCCGCGCCCCCGCTCACCATCGAATGCTTCGACAGCATCCCGCCGATGAGCAGCACGTCGGCCTCATGGGCGATCAGCGCCGCGGCGATCGTCGGGCTGTGCGTGATGAGGGTGCCGCGGAAAGTCGTCGGCAGGGCGCGCACCAGCTCGAGCGCGGTCGTGCCGCCGTCGACGATCACGGTCGCCCCCGGCGGAACGAGCGCGACGGCGGATGCCGCGACCCGGCGCTTGCTCTCCACCCCGACGTCGGTGCGCGCCGCGTAGTCGGCGACGGCGGGGGAGGCGGGCAGAGCGCCGCCGTAGACCCGAACCGCCAGGCCCGCCGCGTCGAGCTCACGCAGATCGCGACGGATGCTGTCCTCGGACAGGCCAAGCTCCACGGCGATGTCCTTCGCCACGATGCGCCCGTCGCGGCGCAACCGGTCGAGCAGAAGATCTTTGCGCGCAGCCGCCAACATGCCCACTCCTTCACGTTTGTTCACGTTTGTTCACGTTCGTGCTTATTGTAGCCGTATGACGACACCACTGCTCATTCTCATCGCCGGCCCCTACGCCTCCGGAACCGGCGGCGACCCCGACCTCATGGCGGCGAACCTCCGCCGACTCGAAGAGGCCGCCTGGCCGATCTTCCGGGCCGGCCACATCCCGATGATCGGCGAGTGGGTGGCCCTGCCCGTGCTCGCAAGCGCCGGTGCCACCGGGCCCACCGACCCCCTCGCGACGGAGGTCATGTACCCGACGGCCGACCGCCTGCTGCAGCACTGCGACGCGGTGCTCCGCCTTCCCGGCGAGTCGAAGGGCGCCGACCAGGACGTCGCGATCGCGACCGAACGGGGCCTGCCCGTCTACCGTTCGCTCGCGGAGGTTCCGGGCGTCGCCGAGCTCCCTGTCGACGTGCGCCGCTGACGGTCGCGCGGCGGCATCCGCGACCCGCTCACCTGTCGCGCTTCGCGCCGCGCCACCGCCACCACATGACGTGATAGTCGCCCTGCTCGACGGCGTAGATCCGGCCGCAGACGGTGCACTCGCATTCGTATGTCATCGACCATCCGGGGGCGCTCGTCGAGAGGATGCGGACGTGGCCGTCCTTCTCTTCGCGGGTCGGGTCGCGGTGGTCGGGACCGGGATAGTCCTGGCACCAGCACAGACCCTGGCCGCGATGCTCGAGCTTCTCGAGCGCGTAGCGCACGTTGGCCGAATTGGGTCGCAGCATGCCGCCGAGGTCGAGGTTCTCCGTCGCCGCCCGGATGCGGGCGATATGCGGGACGAGCGGATCGACGAGCGCTGGATCGCGGCTGCCGAGAACCTGCCACGTCGCGTGCAGAACGCGGCTCGTCTCACCGGACAAGAAGTCCTCGAGAAGCGTCGTGGTCATGCGGAATGCCTCCTCAGTGATCGCTCGGCCACCATCATCGCGCCGCCGCGTGTCCGCGCCTCACTTCACGAGCGGGCGAACCGTCGTGAAGCCGCCGTCGACGGGGATCACCTGACCGGTGATGCGGGAGGCATCCGTCGACAGCAGCCAGTCCATCACCGCCGCGACGTCGTCGGCGCTCTGCACTCCGCCGAGCGGATACTGCTTCTCGGCGCCCTCGCGCTGCACCGGCACCTTCAGCATGCCCGCCGTCATCGGCGTGTCCGTCATCCCCGGGGCGACCGCGTTGACCCGGATGCCGCGCGCGGCGTAGGTCGCGGCGGCGCTCCGGACGAGCGCCTCGACGCCGCCCTTCGCCGCGGCGATCGCTTCGTGGTTCGCGACCCCGATCCGGGCGACGACCGAGCTCGCGAACACCGCGGCTCCGGGCTGCTTTCCTGTCGCCTCGAGCCAGGCCTGCAGAATCCAGATGCTGCTCTCGAGGTTCACCCGGAGGATGTCGCGTGCGTCTTCGGCCTTGGTCCGGTGTAGCGGCGTGATGAGCGTGCTGCCCACCGCGTGCGCGAGCCACGCCGGCGCGTCACCGAGCTCCGACCGGCACCCCTCGAGCGCCGCGGCGGCGCCCTCGGGTGTGGTCACGTCGGCGTCGATGTGGGCGTCCGCGTCGACGGCGGCGAGGGAGGCGGCATCCCGCCCCACGGCGGCCACCCGCAGGCCCCGCGCGCGGAGCCGCGCCACGAGCACGCTGCCGACGCCGCCACGGGCACCGGTCACGAGGGCGATCTCGGTCGAGGTCATGGTCTCTCCTTGCTCAGGCGTGCGAAGCGGCGAGGTCGCCGCGACGGATGGAGTCGGCGCGGTCACGGATGGCGACGATCTCGTCGTCGTCGAGACGCGCGACGTTGCGCACCTGCAGGGCCATCCGGTGGTTGCCCGCCAGGGTGCGCTCGTGCCGCACGAGGAAGTCCCAGTACAGGGTCGTGAACGGGCAGGCGTCGTCGCCCGTGCGCTGCGCGGGGTCGAACCGGCAGGTGCGGCAGTGGGGGCTCATGCGGTCGATGTACTTTCCGGTCGCCGCGTACGGCTTGCTGCCCATCAGGCCCCCGTCGGCGAACTGGCTCATGCCGAGCGTGTTCGGAAGCTCGACCCACTCGACCGCGTCGACGTACACGGCGAGATACCAGGCGTGCACCTCCGTGGGGTCGACGCCGAGGAGCATGGCGTACAGGCCCGTCACCATCAGCCGCTGGATGTGATGCGCGTACCCGTTGTCGAGCGTCGTGCCGATGGCATCCTTCAGGCAGGCCATGGGGGTGTCGCCCGTCCAGTACCAATCCGGCAGCGGCTCCGCGGCTTCGAGAGCATTGCGGTGCGCGTACCCCGGCATCTGCGTCCAGTAGACGCCGCGCACGTACTCGCGCCAGCCGAGCACCTGGCGGATGAACCCCTCGGCCGCGGGGAGCGGCACCGCCCCGGCACGGTAGGCGGCTTCGGCTGCCGCCACCACTTCGCGCGGATGCAGCAGCTTCAGGTTCATCGACGACGAGAGGTGCGCGTGCCAGAGCCAGGGCTCGCCCGGCCACATCGCGTCCTGCGTCTCGCCGAACCAGGGGAGGCGCTCGGCGATGAACAGGTCGAGCGCCTCGAGCGCCTGCGCACGGGTCACCGGCCAGGCGAAGCTCTCGAGTCGCCCGGGATGGTCGGCGAAACGTTCGCCCACCAGGCACAGCACCTCGCGGGTGATGTCGTCGGGCGGAAAGGTCGAGCGCGGCGGCACGAGCCCGGGCCCCTGACGGGGAAACGGCTTGCGGTTCTCGGCGTCGTAGTTCCACGCGCCGCCCTCGGGCTGGTCGCGGCCGGTCATCAGGATGCCGTGTCGTCGCCGCATCTCACGGTAGAAGTACTCCATCCGCAGTGACGCGCGGCCGTCCGCGTGAGCGGCGAACTCGCGCACGGTGCAGAAGAAGTGGCGGTCTTCGCGCACGTCGAGGTCGAGCCCTGCCGCCGCGGCGGTCTCGCGCATCGCCTGCAGTACGCGCCACTCGCCGGGCGCCGTCATGATCAGGCGATCGGGGCGCAGCCGCTCGAGGTCTGCGGCGAGCTGGGCGCCGAGGCTGCCGCGGTTGCCGGCGTCGTCGAGCGCGGTGTAGTGGACGGTGCGGCCGCCCGCGCGAAGGTGCGCGGCGAAGTGCCGCATCGCGGTGAGGAAGAGCGCGGTGCGCTGCACGCTGCTCCACACGTGCGTGGACTCTTCGGCGACCTCCGCCATCCAGACGCCGTCGAGGTCGGGGTCGAAGCCGTCGAATCCGCTCGCGTCGGCATCGAGCTGGTCGCCCAGCACGATGATCAGGTTCCGCACCACGGGCTCAGCGTATGCGGACCGGCCATCGCGCCCCACGGGTTGTCGCGGGGCGTTCCACCCGCTAGCGATCTGCCCGCGGCATCCCGACCCGCATTAGCATTCGAGGCATGTCGACGTCAGCTGTCATCGTGGATGCTGTCCGAACCCCGCTCGCCAAGGGCAAGCCCGGCGGTGCGTACGCCGGCGTCCACCCGGTTGAGCTCCATGCGACCGCGCTCCGAGCCCTCGTGGGTCGCACCGGGATCGATCCGGCCGTCGTGGACGACGTCATCAGCGGGGCGGTCGGTCAGGTCGGCGAGCAGTCGGGCAACACCGCGCGCTGGGCGCTGCTCGCGGCAGGCTTTCCCGAATCGGTGCCGGGAGTCACCGTCGACCGGCAGTGCGGGTCGAGCCAGCAGGCCCTGCACTTCGTGGCGCAGGGAGTGATGGCCGGCGCCTACGACGTCGCGATCGCCTCGGGGATCGAGTCGATGTCGCGCATCCCGATCGGATCCCAGAGCCTCGGGCTCGGCTTCGATGTCGCGGGCCCCTCGGTCGCCGAACGGTACGCTCCGGGCCTCGTCCCGCAGGGGGTCTCCGCCGAGCTGATCGCCGCCCGCTGGGGGTTCTCCCGCGCGCAGCTCGACGATGTCGCGGCGGCATCGCACCACCGGGCCGCGAAGGCGTGGGCAGACGGAGTGTTCGGCCCCGAGGTCGCGGGAGTGAGCGGCATACCGTCCCTGGACGCCGACGAGACGATCCGGCCCGCGACCAGCCCCGAGACCCTCGCCGGTCTGGCGCCCGCGTTCCGGGACGAACGGTGGAGCGAGCGGTTCCCCGAGATCGACTGGAAGGTCACCGCCGGCAACAGCTCGCCCGTCAACGACGGTGCGGCTGCCGTCCTCGTCACCTCTGAGACGGCGGCGGCGCGGCTCGGGCTCACGCCTCGCGCGCGGGTGCATTCGGTCGCCGTCGTCGGCGACGACCCGCTCCTGATGCTGACGGCCATCATCCCCGCGACGGCGAAGGTGCTCGCGCGGGCGGGCCTCCGCATCGACGACATCGACGCCTTCGAGGTCAACGAGGCGTTCGCCTCGGTCGTCCTCGCGTGGCAAGCCGAGACGGGCGCTCCCTGGAGCAAAATCAACGTCCACGGCGGCGCACTCGCCATCGGCCACCCGCTCGGCGCGTCGGGCGCGCGCCTGGCCGCGACCCTGCTGGGGGTCCTCGAGCAGACCGGCGGCCGATACGGCCTGCAGGTGATGTGCGAGGCCGCGGGGCTCGCCAACGCCACGATCATCGAACGGCTCTGAGGGGGAGTGTCGGCGCGGGTTAGGGTCGGAGTGATGATCCTCCGACGCTCCTTCCGCCACACCGTCCGGACCCCGTCATGACCGGCGCGGCACCGGCGCCGTCGATGTACCAGCGCAACGCCCTCGCGCCCGGTCTCATCGCCGCCGCCGCGCTCTTCCTCGCCCCGGCGCTGCTCGGCAGCGACTGGGAGCAGGGCGTGCTGTTCGTCGTCACGATCCTCGCGCTGATCGTCGGCTGGTTCGCGGTTCAGGCGCGGCACTGGTGGTGGGTGCCGGTGTTCGCGGCGATCGCCGTGATCTGGAACCCCATGTTCCCGTTCGGGTTCGAGGGGCCGGTCTGGCTCGGCGCTCAGTTCGCCGCGGCCGTGGCCTTCCTCGCGGCGGGCGCGACGATCAAGATCCTCCGCCCGGGGCCCGGAGCGCGCTGAAGCAACCTAGGTTGACAGTGCGCGGCGTGTCAACGTAGGTTGCTTATGTGACCGAACTGAAGGCCGTCGAAGCAGCGAGCGACACCTCGGACCCCCGCGCGGGGCTCCGCGCAGTGGCATCCCTCCGCACCCTGGCGGACGCTCTCGAACTTCGACAGGTCGAGGCTGCTCTGCGTGCTGGGATGACCTGGCAGGGTGTCGCAGACGCGCTCGGCGTCAGCCGACAAGCCGTCCACAAGAAGTACGCGAAACGCGTCGATGCGTCGATCGACGTCCCCCGGAGGAGATCGAATGGCTAAGTTGTCGACCGTCGTGGCGACCACCCACCGACTGTGGCTCACGTCGATGGAAGAAGTGTCCCGCAGTGGCGGGAAGGATGCCGGTGTCGAACACCTCCTCCTCGCGCTCACGCTCGACGACGGTGACGCCGGTCAGGTGCTCCGGAGCCTCGGTGTCACGATCGAGTCGGCCCGCGAGGCGGTCTCGGCGCAGCATGCCGCGCAGCTCGCGTCGATCGGACTCGACACGACGTCACCCGCGCCGGGCAAGATCTCCTTCGACGGGGCGACCGGATACGAATGGACCGATGCCGCACAGAAGGTGCTCTCTCGCGCCGCTGCGCGCCGCGAGACGGGTGACACCGGGGCCGTGCTCCGCGCGCTGCTCGTCGAACCGAGCGGCTTCGTCGAGCACGTGCTCGAACGCATCGGCACGTCGGCGGATGCCGTCGCCGAACGGCTCGATCAGGCGGCTCCGCTCCCGGCGTCGGTCAGCCCGCGCCGCTCCGATCCGCTGTCACGGTCGACGACCGCATTCGTCCCGGCATCCATCGACGCGACGTGGGCGCTGATCTCAGACCCGCGCCGGCTCGGCGAGTGGGACCCGACCGTCCACTCGGTCGAGGAAGGGCCGTCGGGCACCTGGGTCAGCACCGAAGCGGCGGACGACGCCGGTGGGCGCAGCCGAGAGCTCGGGCCGATGCACGTCACGGTCGAGGCCGACCCCGCGCAGCAGATCGCGAGGTGGACCTTCTCCTGGCCGGCAGCGCGCCGGGCGAACCGTCGTCACGTCGTCTTCGCGCTCGAGCCCGCCGCCGCCGGCACCATGCTGCGCATCGACGCCAAGTGGGAGCGCCGGTCACCGCACCCGCACCCGCGCCGTCGACGGATCGCCATGGCGCTGCTGCGTCCGGTCTTCCGCGGTCTGCTGTGGGTTCAGGTGACGCGCATCGGCTCGTCCGTCAGCGCAGCGCTGCGGGGTTGACCCGTCGTCACCGCAGGCTGAGCTGCACCTGCGGGTGCCCGGCGAAGACGTCGAGCACGAGTTCGAAGTAGGTCGGGCCCCGCCCCTGCCTCAGCGCGGTGAGCTGCGCCTCGATGGTGGGGGAGCGGTAGAGATCGGGGCGGGCGAGTTTCGCGCTCAGCCACGCATCGGTCGCGGACGGGCCCAGTGCCGCACGGCTGAGCTCGTGGTCCGCCCACTCCACGCGCACGTCAGCGTCTCCGTCGAGCGCGCCGATGCCTCCGTAGAGAAGATCGTCGAGGGCGTCGAGACTCTCGCCGAGGCGCCAGTCCTCGTCGGACATGAAGAGCCGGTTGAGCTCGTCGTAGAACCCGGCGATCCCGTCGACACGGGAACCCTCGATCACATAGACGGCCATGTGCCGCCCTTCGTCGGCTGCCGCCGTGCTGCTCCGAGAAGCAGGGGCCGCACCGTCACGGATACACGTCCGCGTAGAAGGTCGTGGTCGTGGAGCTGTGGACGCTGACCGTCACCGACGTGACGCCCTGACGTGGCGCGGCGCCGTCGCCCACGTCGATGCGGTGCGCGCGTTCGTCGCACGGGATCTCGGTCTGCGTTGCGAGCGCAGACGCCGCGGAGTTCGTCGTCACACTCGCGACGGCCGAATGTCCGCCGAAGCAGAGCACGTCGACCTTGCTCACCGTGCCCGGCTCGTCGAGGGTCAGGGTGATCCCCTCCTGACCCGTCTGCGGCTCGGTCGGCGACGTCATGCCTCCCACGGCCCCGAGGCGACCGGGCGTCCCATCGCGCTCCGCGGTGATCGCCGTCAGCCAGTCCTGGGCCGCCTCGTGATCGACGCTCGCGGGAGCGCATCCCGCAAGCGAGACGATCATGACGCCCACGGCTGCCGCCGCCGCCCGCCTCACGCGATCCATGCCCCGACCCTGACCGAAAGCCGGGCCCTCGCGCAACCCCCGTGCCCGCCGGTTCCGGCCGATCGATACTGGACCCATGCCCCGCGCCACCACTCCCGACCCGAAGACGTGTGCGTCGTGCGGCCGTGAGATGCAGTGGCGGGCGAAGTGGGCGAAGAACTGGAGCGAGGTGCGCTTCTGCTCCGACGGATGCCGGCGCCGCGGCATCCGTCCCGTCGACGAGAAGCTGACCACCGCCATCCGCGAGCTCCTGTCGGCGCGGGCGGCCTCGGCGACGATCTGCCCGTCCGAGGCGGCACGGGCCGTGGGCGGCGAGCACTGGCGTGACCTCATGGAGCCGGCGCGCCGCGCGGCGCGCCGGCTCGTCGCCGACGGTGAGGTCGAGATCACCCAGCGCGGCGTCGTCGTCGACCCCTCCACGGCGCGGGGTCCGATCCGCATCCGACGGGCGCGCTGACGGTGCAGACCTTCGTCCCCTTCGCCGACTTCGCGCGCAGCGCGGCCGCGCTCGACCGGGCCCGGCTCGGCAAGCAGCGCGTCGAGACGCTGCAGGTGATGCGCGCGCTGACGATCCCCGACTACGGCTGGCGGCACCATCCGGTCGTGGCGATGTGGCGCGGTTACCGCCCGGCGCTCATGGTCTACCAGGACGCTTTCGTGGACGAATGGGTCTCGCGCGGATTCGCCGACACGACACGGGCGTCGACCCTCGCGACCCTCGACGAGGTCGCCGACGACGCCGCGGTCTACCGATCCGGTGCGGTGCCGTTGCCGCCGTGGCTCGGACGCGAGGAGGTGCACCGCTCGCACCGGTCGAACCTCGTGCGCAAGGATGCCGAGCACTACAGGTCGCAGGGGTTCACCGAACCGGACGATCTGCCCTACGTCTGGCCGGCCGTCGAGTGACGCCGTTCGTCAGCGGTCGTCGCGCCAGGCGCGGAGTTCGCCGATCAGCGCGGCCTTCCGTGCGTCGCCGGCGAACGATGCGGTGATCGAGTTCTCGGCCAGGGCGGCGAGCTCGTCGAGGTCGAAGCCCATCTCGGCGACGGCGGCGTAGTTGTCGGCGATGTACCCGCCGAAGTACGAGGGATCGTCGGAGTTGACGGTCACGACGACACCCGCGTCGACCAGGGCACGAAGGGGATGCGCGGCGAGATCGGGCACCGCCCGCAGGCGCAGGTTCGACAGCGGGCAGACCGTCAGGGCGATCCGGTTCTCGGCGAGGTGCGCGAGCAGGGCGGGGTCGTCGACGGAGCGGATGCCGTGGTCGATGCGCTCGACACCGAGCAGCCGCAGCGCCTCCCAGACGTACGACGCGGGCGCCTCCTCCCCGGCGTGGGCGACCCGGTGCAGCCCGAGCGCGGCCGCCCGGGTGAAGACGCCCTCGAAGAGCGACGGCGGGTAACCCACCTCGGCGGAGTCGAGCCCGATGCCGAGCAGCTCGTGCGCGCGCGGGGCGATCTCGTCCAGGAGCGACTCGGCGGAGGCGACGGGGTGGTCGCGCACGATGCAGACGATCAGGCCACCGCTGATGCCCCAGCGCTCGCCGGCGACCGCGAAACCGGCGAGGAGTCCGTCGAGCACGGCATCGAGCGGCACGCCGTTGGCGCTGTGCACCTGCGGGTCGAAGAACATCTCGACGTGGCGCACGCCGTCGGCGGCGGCGCGTTCGAAGTAGGCGACGGCGAGGTCGGTGAAGTCCTGCGCTGTCTGCAGCACGGCCATCGCGGCGTAGTACAGATCGAGGAAGGACTGGAGGTCCTCGAAGTCGTACCGGCGGCGGAGATCGTCGACATCGGCGAACGGCAGGGTCACGCCGTTGCGCCCGGCCAGCTCGAAGGCGAGCTCCGGCTCGAGGGTGCCCTCGATGTGGAGGTGCAGTTCGGCCTTCGGGAGGGAGCCGAGGGCGGATGCCGCGCCGCGAGCCGCCGTCACCAGGTCACCGTTCGTGTCATCACGAGAAACCAGCGTACGCATCGCGACCTGGCATCCTGGGGGGATGCCCGTCACCCCCGACCCGATCGACATCACGGTCGACCATGTCGAGCTGGACGGAGCCATCACGCGCGTCACCCGGGTCGAGTCGACGGCCGACGACAGTGCGCGGCCGTTCATCCTCGTGGCGGGAGTGGGGGTCGCGGCCTACTACTTCGAGTTCCTCGCTCCCACCCTCGCCCTCCGGGGCGATGTGTTCGCCCTCGACCTGCCGGGGTTCGCGGGAATGCCGCGGCCGGACAACCAGCCGACGGCGGGCTTCTTCGCCGATCACGTGCAGGCGGTGATCGACCACTACGGCCTCGAGAACCCCGTGCTCATCGGCCACTCCATGGGAACGCAGATCGTGACGGAGCTGCTGATCCGGCGGCCCGACCTCACGCATGCCGTCCTCATCAGCCCCGTGATCAACGACGCCGAGCGCGCGCTGCCGGTCGCGGCGCTGCGCTTCGGCCAATCGGCGGCGCGCGAGTCGCTCCACCTCGCCCTCACGGCGTTCTCCGCCTACCTGCTCTGCGGCGTCGTCTACTTCCTCACGGTGCTGCCGCACATGCTCCGCTATCGCATCGTCGAGCGCGTCGGGCGCACCGAGGCGAAGATCCTCTTCATCCGCGGCGAGTTCGACACCACCTCGCCGAGGCGGTTCCACTCCCGGCTGATCGCGGCCGCGGCGGATGCCTGGCGCTGGGAGATCGAGGGCGCCGCGCACTCGATCATCAACGGTCACGCCGTCGGCGTCGCCGAGTTGACCGTCGGTCACATCGACGGCACCCTCGCGCGCCGGGGACGCCTGTCATCGGCGGAGGCCGCCGTTCCGCCGCCGCGGTGGGCGGGCGCGGCGATGGTCTGGGAGGCGTTCGCGTCACGCGCCGCCGAATGGTTCAGCGCACTCCGCGGCGATGAGAAGGGCGTCGCGCGGGCTAAGGCGCGGCATGCCCGCATCCTGTGGGAGGCCTACGCGCCGAGCGGCGCCTCCGCGCGCGCATCGAACCGCCGCCGATAGCTCGACGGCGTGCAGCCGAACGCCGAGAGGAAGTTCTGCCGCAGCGTGATCGGGCTTCCGAACCCGCAGGCATCCGCGATCTGATCGACGCTCAGATCAGTCGTCTCGAGCAGGCGACGGGTCTCGTCGAGCCGGCGTGAGCGCACCCACGCGGCGGGGGTCGTGCCGGTCGCGGCCCGGAAGGCGCGGACGTACGAGCGCCGGCTCATGTGCGCGTGGGCGGCCAGCCGTTCGACGTCGATCTCCGAGGCCAGGTGGGCGAGCGCCCATTCGAGCGAGTTCGCGATGGGGTCGCCGGTCAGGTTCGCGGGCACGGGCCGCTCGATGTACTGGGCCTGTCCGCCCTCCCGGTGCGGGGCGATGACCAGCGAGCGCGCCACCCGGTTCGCGGCGTCGGCCCCGAGCCGGGATCGGACGATGTGCAGGCAGGCGTCGAGCCCTGATGCGGTGCCGGCCGAGGTGAGCACGTCGCCCAGGTCGAGGTACAGCGCCGACGCGTCGACCGCGATGTCGGGATGCCGCTGGGCGAGCTCATCGACGGCCTGCCAGTGGGTGACGGCGGCCCGGCCTGCCAGGAGGCCCGCGTCGGCCACGAGGATCGCGCCGAGGCAGAGACCCGCGATGAAGGCTCCGCGCTGATGGGCTCCCTGCAGCGCCTGACGGAGGTCGGCGCCGACCTCTCGCCCCCGTCGCTCCCACGCGGGGATGATCACCATGTCGGCGTCGGCGATGGCGGCGAGGCCCTCGACGCCCGCGATCGTGTACCCCTCGGCGGTGCGGATCGATCCGGCGCGATCGGAGAACAGGGTGGTCTCCCACGCCTCGAACCCGTGGCGCTTCACCTCGTCGAAGACGAGCTGCGGCGTCGACACGTGGAACATGGTCGCTCCGTCGAACGCGTAGACGGCGATCTTCATGGCATCCCTTCGATGGCCTGAATCCATCGTATTCCGTCATTCGTGCCAATGGCGATCGGCCCGCCTGCGCACGAAGCTCGAAGAGCGCAGCCGAACCGCTGCGACGACATCCCAGGAGCACCCAGACATGACCACCCCCCGCCGCGCACTGATCCTCGTCGACGTGCAGCAGGACTACTTCTCCGGTCCGCTCGAGATCCAGTTCCCGCCGCACGCCGAGTCGCTGCCTCGCATCACCGCCGCGATCGACGCTGCCACCGCTGCCGGCATCCCCATCGTCGCCGTTCAGCACCGCACCGGCGAGGGGGCGCCGATCTTCGACCCCACGACCGACGGCTACGCGCTCCACCCCGATGTCGCGAGTCGTCTCGGCGCCGGGGTCAAGAGCATCACGAAGCAGTACGGCACGGTCTTCGCGGGCACCGGTCTCGCTGACTGGCTCGCGGCGAACGAGGTCGACACGATCACCCTGGTCGGATACATGACCAACAACTGCATCATCGCCTCGGCGGCCGAGGCGGAGACGCACGGTCTCGCCGCAGAAGTCCTGTCGGATGCCACGGGTGCGATCCACATCGCGAACGCCGCCGGCGCGGTCGACGCGAAGACCGTGCACACGACGCTGATGGCTCTTCTGCACTCGAACTTCGCGTCGGTGACCTCGACGGAGGGGTGGATCGCCGCTGTGACCGCGGGAGCGCCGCTCGAGGGCGACAACCTCGTGCAGTCGGCGGTCGTGGGCGCCGAACGCGCCGACCAGCGATGAACCGGCGGGCTCCGCGGGCAGCCGTCCGACGCGTCATCGACGTCGGCATCCGCATCGCGCGGAGCATGGCCGGCACGCACCGGGCCATCCTCATCGAGCACGACGTGGTCCAGGTCCTGCCCCCGCGCGGGCAGACTGGAAGGTGACAGAAAGAGGCGGGAACCGGATGAAGGTCGTGGTCGTGGGCGGCGTCGCCGGCGGGATGTCGGCGGCCACGCGGCTCCGGCGACTCGACGAGGCGGCGGAGATCGTCGTGTTCGAGCGCGGACCCGAGGTCTCCTACGCGAACTGCGGCCTGCCGTACTACGTCGGCGGCACGATCGAAGACCGATCCTCCCTCCTCCTGCAGACCCCGGCATCCCTGCATCGGCGCTTCCGGCTCGACGTCCGGGTTCGCCACGAGGTGGTCGCCGTCGACAGGGAGCACCGCACGGTGCACGTCGTCGACCTGGACAGTGGCGAGCGGCACTCGGAGAGCTATGACCGGCTGATCCTCGCGGCCGGCGCGCGGCCGCGTCGTGACGAGCCGGCCGGCGGCGTCCCGACGCTGAGTCTCCGCACCGTCGGCGACGCCGACGCCCTCCACGCCGCTCTCGGCCGAGAGGGAACACGGGTCGTCGTCGTGGGCGGCGGGTACACCGGCCTCGAAGCGGTCGAGAATCTCGTCGCTCGCGGGGCGCGCGTGACCCTGCTGCACAGAGGGTCCCACCTGCTGTCGCCGCTCGATCCCGAGATGGCCGCTCCCGTCGCGTCGGCGGTGCGCGCACGGGGCGTCGACGTGCGGCTCGGGGTCACGATCGACCGCGTCGAGGCGGGCGCGGTCGTGCTCAGCGACGGAACGTCGTGCGAGGCCGAGCTCATCGTCGACGCATCGGGCGTCGTGCCCGAGAGCGGCATCGCGGTGGCGGCAGGCCTCCGCATCGGCGAGACCGGCGGGATCTGGGTCGACGAGTCGTGCCGCACGAGCGACCCCGACATCTTCGCGATCGGTGACGGCGCCGAGAAGCGCGACCTCATCGGAGGAGGCGCGGCCCTCGTCACGATGGCGGGCCTCGCGAACCGGCACGGACGCATGGTCGCCGACGTGATCGCCGGTCGCGCCGAGTCGGCTCGGCCCTCACTCGGCACCGGCATCGTCGGCGTCTTCGACCTCGTGGTCGCGAAGGTCGGGTGGAGCGAGGCGCAGCTCCGCGCGGCGGGCCGCGACCACTACGTCGTCCACGTCCACCCGGGCTCGCACGCGGGCTACTACCCCGGCGCCGAACCGCTCGCCATGAAGCTTCTGGCAGATCCGGCATCCGATCGCATCCTCGGAGCGCAGATCGTGGGCCGGGACGGGGTCGACAAGCGCATCGACGTGATCGCGACGGCCATGCATGCCGGTCTTCCGGCGGCAGAGCTCGCGCAGCTCGAGCTCGCCTACGCCCCGCAGTTCGGTTCGGCGAAGGATGCCGTGAACTTCCTCGGCTACGTCGCCGAGAACGCGCGCACCGGAACGACCTCGACGGTGCAGTGGCACGAGCTCGACGCCGCTCAGCACGCGGGCGCGTCGCTGATCGACGTGCGGACGGCGCAGGAGTTCGCCGCCGGAGCGATCGCCGGCGCGGTCAACATCCCGCTCGACGACCTGCGTGATCGCCTGGGCGAGGTGCCGGGCGGCCCGGTCGTCGTGCACTGCCAGGCAGGGCTCCGCGGTCACATCGCGGCCCGCATCTTGACTCAGCACGGGCGTGACGTGCGAAACCTCGACGGCGGATACCTCACCTGGTCGGCCGGGCGCGAGGCGACCCGCACGACGCCGCCGCCGGCGGCGGCGGGCGGCGCCGACCGTTAGTGCATCGAGCGCGGAGGGCAGGGGTCCGCAGCGTGCTCCGCGCTCGGGCAGGATGAGGCGAGCCACCGTTTCGGTGGCGCCATCTCGACAGGGAGAATCCCGTGACCTATGCCCCCGCCCCCCAGCTCGGCAAGCCCGCCGGTGCGGCGCCGCTGTCCCGTCCCCTGTACGGCGCCTCGCTGCCGCAGGCCTTCGCCCGCTTCTGGCAGAAGTACGCCACGTTCTCGGGCCGCGCGAGCCGAAGCGAGTTCTGGTGGTGGCACCTGATCCACGTGCTCGTGATCGTCGCCATCATCGCGTTCATGATCGCCGGCGGGATCGCCGGCGCGACCGTCGACCCCGTGACGGGCAAGAGCGAGCCGGGCTTCCTGCTCGGTGTCGGGACCGCCGTGCTGGTGCTCTGGGAGCTGGTCACCGTCGTGCCCCTGCTCGCGCTCTACTGGCGCCGACTGCACGACGCCGACTTCGCCGGTCCGTTCTACTTCCTCAACCTCATCGCCGGCCTGGGCGGAATCGTCGTGCTGGTGCTCGTCCTGCTGCCCGCCAACCCGCGCGGCGCCCGCTTCGACCGCTGACGCCAGCCGCGGCGCTTCGAGTACTGACCTCAGCCGCGAGGCGGCGCCGGGGCGAGCAGGGCTCGGGCGAGCACCGTCGACCCGGCGACCGCGGCGGGCATCGCGAACACGGCGCCGAGCGGCACGAGAAAGCACAGCTGCGTCGCGACGCCGAAGCCCAGCACGCGCGCCCGGTGGGTGCGGCGGAGGCGTCGGCGAGCCGCGGCATCCAGCCCTCGTGCCGTGAGCGCGCGCGAGGTGAGCTCGTCTGCGAGCAGCCAGCCGGTCAGCGACGCGGCCGTCACCGCGCCGAGCACGCCGCCGACCAGCGGCACGAGGCCGAGGAGCGCCGCGATCAGCGCCGCGACGAGGCCCCGGAGCACGAGGCCGATGCCGTCGCGGATCGAGCGCCAGATCCCGTAGTCGGAGCCGGCGGGCGCATCGCCGAGATCGGTCTCGACCGCGTGCCAGATGCGTTCGTAGAACGGGTCGCCGACCATGAGGGTCAGCGCCGTGAACGACACGACCGCGATCACGATGGCTCCCCCGAGGATGCCGGTGCCGATCGCGAATCGGACGAGGGATGCCGCCAGCGCGGTCCACGAGTCGGCGAACCCCGTCAGGGCGTCGACGATGTCGGTGAGGAAGACCGCGAGAGTGATGAGGGCGGCCAGGAGGACCACCCCGACGATCGCCGCGGGGATGAGGCCGAGGAGCATCGAGCGCGGGGTGCGGCGCCAGTAGCCGAACCCCTGCGCGAGGTCGCGCACGCCGCGGACGAACGAGCCGGCGGCGCGGGTGGGGACAGCGGAATCGGTCATGGACTCATCCTGCCGTGAGCGTGCGAACGTGACGTGGACGCGCTTTACACAACCCGAAATCAGATCGCCGGGCGAAACGCCAGGGGTTGCAGGATCCGCACGAGCAGGCTGAAGTGGTGCGATGACGAACGAGACCTCCGCGCCGCCCGCGGCAACGCAGCCGGGCCTGAAGCGCGCGATCGGCACCCCTCTGCTCTTCGCATTCATCGTCGGCGACACGCTGGGCGCCGGCATCTACACCCTCGTCGGCACCATGGCGAACGACGTGGGCGGTGTCATCTGGCTGCCTCTCCTCATCGCCCTGGTCGTCGCCCTGCTGACGGCCGGCACCTACGCCGAGCTGATCACCAAGTACCCGCACGCCGGCGGCGCCGCCCGGTATGTCGATCGCGCCTTCGGTGTGCCCTTCCTCTCGTTCCTGGTCGGGTTCCTCATGATGGCGTCGGGCATCACGACCGCGGCAGCGCTCGCCAACGCCTTCGCCGGTGACTACTTCGGTGCGCTCTTCGATGTGCCGCCGATCCCCGTCGCCATCGTCTTCATCGCGGCACTGACACTCATCAACCTCCGCGGCGTGCGCGAGTCGCTCGGCGCGAACCTCGTCGCCTCGATGATCGAAGTGACGGGTCTGATCATCGTCATCGTCGTCGCCGCCATGGTCTTCGCGAGCGGCGCCGGTGAGCCCTCGCGCATCTTCGAGTTCGCCCCCGATGTGCCCCCGCTGCAGGGCGCGTTCGCGGCATCCATCGTCGCCTTCTTCTCGTTCCTCGGCTTCGAAGCCGCCGCCAACATGGCCGAAGAGGTAAAGAACCCCTCGAAGGCGTACCCGCGGGCGCTGTTCGGGGCGATCGGCACCGCCGCCGTCATCTACCTGATGATCGCCATCGGCGCCGTCATCGTCGTGCCGCCGACCGAGCTCGCCGAATCGACCGGCCCGCTGCTCGAGGTCATCACCGCCAGCGGCTTCGCCGTTCCCGGCTGGCTCTTCAGTATCATCGCCCTCGTCGCCATCGCCAACGGCGCGCTGCTGTTCATGGTGATGGCCAGCCGCGTCGGCTACGGCCTGGCCGAGTCGGGCCTGCTGCCCCACGCGTTCGGCCGGGTGCTGCCGAAGCGCCGCACGCCCTGGGTGTCGATCGTCGTCGTGGCTCTCGCGACCATGGCCCTCACCGTCGTCGGCGACATCGGCACGCTCGCCAACACGACCGTCCTTCTTCTCCTCCTCGTGTTCCTCTCGGCCAACGTGAGCGTGCTGGTGCTCAAGAAGGACAAGGTCGAGCACAAGCACTTCTCGGTGCCCCGCATCGTGCCCGTGCTGGCGATCATCGCCAGCATCGTGCTGCTCACGCAGCAGACCGGAATCGTCTGGCTCGCGACGGCCGGATACGTCGTCGTCGGCACGATCCTCTTCTTCGTGGCCCGCTACGGCCGCCAGCGCGGCGACCAGAAGATCGCCGACGAGAAGGCCCGCACCGGGTCGATCGACACCGTCTGAGCCCGCCGGCCACCGCCGCGCCTAGGCTGGGCGGTGGCCGACGATCCGGCCGGAAGTGGACACCCATGAGCGACGCCGCCGGGACGAACTGGTCCCGCAACATCCGATACTCCGCCGAGCGCCTGGTCGTTCCCCGGACGGTCGACGAGGTGCAGACGATCGTCGCGGATGCCGCCGCGGTCAAGACGCTGGGGTCACGCCACTCGTTCAACCGGATCGCCGACACCGACGGCATCCTGCTCTCCCTCGGTGACCTCGACGTGCCGATCGAGATCGACGAGTCCCGGCGCCGGGTGCGCGTGGGGGGCGGTGTGCGTTACGGCGTGCTCGCCCGCCACCTCGAAGATGCCGGCTGGGCGCTCGCCAATCTCGCGTCGCTGCCGCACATCTCGATCGCCGGGGCCGTGAGCACCGGCACGCACGGCTCGGGTGTCGCGAACCGGTCGCTTGCCGCGGCTGTGACGGGTGTCGACCTCGTGACCTCCTCGGGAGAGCTGATCTCGGTCTCCGAGACGGATGCCGATCTCGCGGGCGTCGTCGTCGGGCTCGGCGCCCTCGGTGTCGTGACGACCGTGGAGCTGGCGATCGAGCCGAGCTTCGAGGTGGCGCAGACCGTCTACGAGCGCATCCCCTTCGACGAGGCCATCCGGGCCTTCGACGAGATCGCCTCGTCGGCGTACAGCGTGTCGCTGTTCACGACCTTCCGCGACCACGACGTGATCGACCAGGTCTGGCGCAAGGCCCGCACCGACGCGGCTTCGGAGGCGCTGCCCGAGCTGCTCGTGGGCCTGGAGGCACGCGGGCCGCGGCATCCCCTTCCCGGGGTGTCGGCGCAGTCCTGCACGATCCAGGGAGGTGAGGCCGGGCGCTGGCTCGACCGTCTGCCGCATTTCCGGCTGGAGTTCACCCCCTCGAACGGCGACGAGTTGCAGTCGGAGTTCCTGCTGCCTCGGGCCCACGCGGGTGAGGCGCTCGCCGCGGTGCGCGCGCTGGCTCCGGTGATCGCTCCGATGCTGCAGGTGTGCGAGGTCCGGACCATCGCCGCAGACGACCTGTGGCTGTCGCCCGCGTTCGGTCGGGACAGCGTCGGACTGCACTTCACCTGGATCGCCGACGGCGCCGGCGTCGCCGGCGTCCTGCCCACGCTCGAGGCTGCGCTCGCGCCCTTCGGCGCACGGCCGCACTGGGGCAAGGTGTTCACGGAGCGCACCCCGCAGGAATGGCCCGAGCTGTACCCGCACTGGAGCGACTTCGCCGCGCTCCGGGAACGGCTCGACCCCCGGGGTGCCTTCGCGAGCGACTACCTGCGCGCGCTGGGCCTCTCGCGCTGACGCCGCTCGCGCGGACGCTGCTCGCGCGGAGGTGTCAGCTCTCGGCGCCGTCGGTCTCGATCTCGCCGTTCGCGATCGCGTCGGCGTACTTGCGTAGATCGGGGCCCGGCTCCCAGTCGATGAACTTGTCCTTCAGCCGGCTGGTCAGCTCGGCGAAGGCCTCATCGGACGTCATCTCCTCGCCCGAACCGGCCAGCTCGACGACGGCGGTGCGCAGGACGCGGTCGGCGTCGTCGAGGATCTTGCCACGGGCTTCGTCGTTCCATCGAATCTCTGAACTCTTCATGCTCGAACGCTAACCGCGGGTGGATGCCGCCGGCACGGGGTTGCGCTTTGCCGGTGGATGCTAAATGCGGCGCCCCGGGAGTCTGACGGCGCGGTTCAGGCGACGGCGGGCGCCGGGGGATCGGCCTGGATCGGCCGCACGAGCGGGCGGGCGGCGGCCTCTGCAGCGGTGGACGCCGCGCGGAGACGGTCGAGCGCCTCGCGCATGTGGGATTTGACGGTTCCGACCGGATGCCCGCTGAGTCGAGCGATCTCGCTCTGGCTGTGCCCGCCGAAGTAGGCGAGCGCGAGCACGCGCTGCTGGGGAACGCTCAGGTCGGCGATGTGCGCCTGGATCTCGTCGCCGTCGACGCGGAGTGGGAGCGCGGCCTCGTCGGCGTTGGCGGCCCGGAGCGCGCGCACGGCATCGATCGCCCGCCGGCGGGTGAGGGAGACGATCCACGACACGGCGCGGTCGCGGCCCGGGTCGAACGACGTGGCGTCGCGCCAGATCTCGACGAAGACCTCCCGCACCACCTCTTCGGCGAGCCCTCGGTCGCCGGTGACCCGCACGGCGAGGGAGAACGACAGCCCGCCGGTCGCGTCGTAGAGCGCCGCGAAGGCGGCCGCATCGGCCCCGGCGATCTTCACGAGGAGCGCCGCGAGAGCGGCATCCGACGAGGCATCGCGCGTGGGGGACATGACTGAATCCTGCGCCGATAATCCCCTGGTGGCGAACGCTTGCCCCGCGACCCGGATGCTGGTAGGAACTCCAGTCACGTGAATGGATTCAGGCCGGCATTGCCGCATCTGACGCTCGCCGTCAAGCCGTATGCGCGCCGCACCATTCCTGGAAAGGTGAGCGCATGACTGTTCCCACCATCACGCTCAACGACGGAAACACCATCCCCCAGCTCGGCCTCGGCGTCTTCCAGGTCGACCCCGACGAAGCGGAGCGCATCGTCAGCGTCGCCCTCGAAGCCGGCTACCGCCACATCGACACGGCGGCGGCCTACCGCAACGAGGCCGGCGTGGGCCGCGCCATCGCGGCATCCGGCATCCCCCGCGACGAGATCTTCGTCACGACCAAGCTCTGGAACTCCGAGCAGGGCCGTGACACCGCGCGTCCGGCGATCGAGGCGAGCCTGGAGAAGCTCGGGCTCGACCGGGTCGACCTCTACCTGATCCACTGGCCGCGCCCCGACAAGGACCTGTACGTCGAGACCTGGCAGCAGCTCGAGACCTTCAAGGCCGAGGGCCTCACCCGGTCGATCGGCGTCTCGAACTTCCAGCAGGCTCACCTGCAGCGGGTGCTCGACGAGACCGGCACCGTGCCGGCGATCAACCAGATCGAGCTGCACCCGGCGTTCGCCCAGCGCGCGCTCCGCGGGTTCCAGGAGCCGCTCGGCATCCGCACCGAGTCGTGGGGGCCCCTGGGCCAGGGCAAGTACGACCTCTTCGGCGAGAAGGCCGTCGCCGATGCCGCGGCCGCACACGGCGTCTCGCCCGCGCAGGTCGTCATCCGCTGGCACCTGCAGCAGGGCATCATCGTCTTCCCGAAGTCGTCGACTCCCGAGCGCATCGCCCAGAACGTCGACGTGTTCGGCTTCGAGCTGAGCGCCGATGAGATCGCGGCGATCGACGGCCTCGACCGCAACCTCCGCGTCGGGTCGGATCCCGACACCGCGACCTTCTGATCCGAGCGGCACACAGAGAGGGGGCATCGCTTCGGCGGTGCCCCCTCGTCGTCGATCTCCCCCTCACCATTGGCCTCTCGGGCGCCGGGCGATACACTGTCTTCTCGAATCGATTCGAAATCTTCTGGAAAGTTCGCATGGCCACCTCCCTGACGACGGGCCGCCCTTGGCGCGTCATCCTCCTGTTCACGCTGCCCCTCATGATCGGCAACGTGGTGCAGCAGCTGTACCACTTCGCCGATACGGTCGTCGTGGGGCGGCTGCTCGGCGTCGACGCGCTCGCCGCCGTCGGCGCGACGGGGAGCCTGCTCTTCCTTCTGCTCGGTTTCGCGTGGGGTCTCACCTCCGGCTTCGCCATCCCCACGGCGCAGGCCTATGGTGCGCGGGATGCCGCTGCCGTCAGGCGCTCGGTCGCGACCGGCGCCGTGCTCTCGGGCATCACGACGGTGCTCCTGACGGTCGCCGCCCCCCTCCTCGCCGAGCCGGCGCTCGTCGCCCTCCGGACGCCCCCGGAGCTGCTCGCCGACGCCACCGTGTTCACGCAGATCAGCTTCCTCGGCGCGGGGGCGCTGATGTTCTTCAACTTCCTGTCCGCGGTCATCCGCGCCATCGGCGACTCGCGGACGCCGCTGATCTTCCTCGTGATCTCCTGCGCGCTCAACGTCGTCCTCGTCGTCGCCGCGATCGCCTGGCTCGGATTCGGAGTCGCGGGTGCGGCCCTCGCGACCGTCATCGCCCAGGCGGTCTCGGTGCTCCTGTGCCTCGAGTTCGTCCGGCGCCGGATCCCCGAGCTGCACCTCCACCGCGACGACTGGCGCATCACGCGCGCCGACCTCGCCCTGCACCTCCGCCTCGGTCTGCCCATGGGCTTCCAGGCGTCGATCATCGCGATCGGCGCCCTCATCGTGCAGGTGGCGCTCAACTCGCTCGGCTCCGACGCCGTGGCGGCCTACACCGCGGCATCGCGCGTCGACGGCCTGGCCGTCGCCCTGCTGCAGTCGATGTCGCTTGCGGTGTCGATGTACGTCGCCCAGAACTACGGCGCCGGCCGGCCCGATCGCATCCGCAGCGGCGTCGTCCAGGCAGCCTGGATCGCGGTCATCGCGGCAGTCGCGCTCGGCGTGCTCCTCATCTCGCTCGGCGGACCCATCGTGCGGATCTTCCTCGGCGACGGCGCCGACGAGGTGGTCGACCTCGCGGTCTCCATGCTCGTCATCAACGGCGTCAGCTACACCGCGCTCGGCGTGCTGTTCGTCACGCGCGGCGCGCTGCAGGGTCTCGGGAGCACCGTCATCCCGACGGTCACCGGCGTGGTCGAACTCGTCGCGCGCGGTGCGGCCGCCGTCGGACTCGGCGCGGCCATGGGCTTCGTCGGTGTCGCCTGGTCGAACCCGCTGGCGTGGTTCGGCGCCGCCGTCATCCTGATCCCGGCGTACCTCGTCGCGCATCGCCGCCTCGCCACCATGCCGAGCGCGCCGATGACGGTCACCCCGACGACGCCCATCGCCGTGATCGGCCCCATCGACGGGTCGATGTCGGTCGAGACGGTGGTCACGCAACCCGTCCGGCTGCCCGCGCGCCCGTCGCGCGTGCGCCGCGCTCTCCGCGGACGGCGCACCGACCGCCGGCGTCTGGCACGCAAGGGCTGAGACCGGATGCCGCGGACCGCGGCCGTTCGGTGCACAATCGGGGGATGGCCACTGCCTTCCCCGCTCTCACCGAGGTTCCCGATCCGCGCTTCGTGATGGTCGGCGACGGCTACCGCGTCGCGACGTACGAGTGGGGCCCGGCCGATGCGCACACGGTCCTGCTGGTCCATGGCTTCGCCTCGAACGCCCGCGACAACTGGGTCAACACCGGCTGGGTCCGCGACCTCCTGCGCGCCGGTTACCGGGTGCTCGCGGTCGACCAGCGCGGTCACGGCCTGAGCGACAAGCCGCACGAGGCCCGCGCCTATGCGCTGCGCACGATGGTGACCGACGTCGAGGCGGTGCTCGACACCTATCTCGTCGATCAGGCGTTCTACGCCGGATACTCGCTCGGCGCGCGCGTCGGGTGGGAGGTCGCCCGTGACCTCGCGCCGCGCATCGAACGGGTCGTGCTCGGCGGGGTGCCCGACGGCATCCCGCTCGGGCGCCTCGACCTCGACCAGGTGCGCGCGTACGTCGACGAGGGCATGCCGGTGACGGATGCCGTGACGCAGAACTACATCGCCCTGACCGAGCGGGTGCCGGGCAATGACCTCCGTGCCCTGCTCGCGATCGCGGGCGGCATGCGCGCCACCGGGACCGTCGATCCCGACCCGGAGAACGCGCCGCCGCAGCCGGTGTTGTTCGCGACCGGCTCGAAGGACGGCATCATCGAGGGGTCCAAAGCGCTCGCCGCAGCGGCGCCCCACGGACGGTTCCTCGAGATCCCCGACCGTCACCACTTCAACGCGCCGGGCGCGCGCGTGTTCCGCGACGCGGCGCTGGAGTTCTTCGGGCAGTGACCGCCTCGGCGTCGCCGGACCGGTCTGTCGCGGCGCGCGCGATCGTGGGAGCATCGGCGTGACCCGAGCGAGAGGACGCGACATGGCACAGGCGACGGGCGTCGGCTTCACCGACGAAGAGAAGGCGGCGATGAAGCAGCGCGCCGAGGAGCTCAAGGCGATGAAGGGCCTGAAGGGCCTCGCCAAGATCGAGAAGGAGAACGAGGCCTGCCTCGCCGCGATCGAGGCGCTCGAGGGCGTCGACCGGATCATCGGAGAGCGGGTGCACGTCATCGTGCTCGAGGAGGCGCCGCACCTGCGGCCCAAGACCTTCTACGGCTTTCCCGCCTACGCCAAAGACGGCAAGGTCGTCGTGTTCTATCAGCCGGCGTCGAAGTTCAAGACCCGTTACGGCACCGTCAGCTTCGACGAGACCGCGGCGCTCGACGACGGCCAGATGTGGCCGGTCTCGTTCGCGGTGATCGAGATGACGGATGCCGTCGAGGCCCGCATTCGCGAACTGGTCAGGGCCGCGGCACCGGCAGACTGACGATCCGGTCGTCGTCCTCGCCGGGGTCGCCCCGCCCGTCGGTGTTGTTCGTCAGCACCCACAGCGTGCCGTCGGGCCCGATCGTCACATCCCGGAGGCGGCCGTACTCGCCCGCGTACAGCTCCGTCGACGACGCCGGATCGGCCACCGGAACGACGCGCAGCACCTCGCCGCGCAGGTTCGCGATGACGATCTGGTCGCCCGCGATGGCGATGCCGCTGGGGCTCGCGGCATCCGTCGTCCAGGTCTGCAGCGGGTCGATGAAGCCGTCGGCCTCGCCGCCTGTGCCCTCGACGTAGGGCCAGCCGTAGTTGCCGCCGGGCTCGATGCGGTTGAGCTCATCGCGGTAGTTGCGGCCGAACTCGCTCGCGAACATCGTGCCGTCGGCGGCCCACGCGAACCCCTGCACGTTGCGGTGTCCGAGGCTGTAGACCGGCGACGCGGGATCGGGGTTGTCGGCGGGCACCGACCCGTCGGGCGCGAGGCGGAGGATCTTTCCCGCGAGCGACTCCGGGTCCTGCGAGGCCGGCTCGTCGCTCGTGTCGCCGTTCGCGACGTAGAGCATCCCGTCGGGACCGAATGCGATCCGGCCGCCGTTGTGGTGGGTGCCCGACGGCATCCCGTCGATCACGACGACCGGTTCGCCGAGCCCGAACGACCCCGGCGCCCCGGTGAGGTCGTACCGTTCGATGCGGTTGCCGTTCGGGCCGGTCGAGTAGACGAAGAGCGAGCGGTCGCCGTCGCTGGCGAGGCCGAGCAGGCCGCCCTCGTCGCTGTGCACGACCCCGGCCACCGTGCCGACGTCGCGGCGCTCGCCATCGCCGACGACCTCGACGATGCGCGCCGTGTCGCGCTCGCTGACCAGGACCGAACCGCCCATGACCGCCATCGACCACGGCGCCTCGAGCCCGCCGACGACGGTGCGCGGTGTGACGGGTGCGGCCGTCGGCGTGGGTGCCGGGGTGGGCGTCGGGGTCGGCGTGGGCGTCGGCGTCGGCGCGCTGGCAGAGGGTGACGGCGCGGATGCCGTGGGGGCGCCGGGCGCGCAGGCCGCGAGCAGCAGCACGGCGCCGACGGCAGCGCCGCTGCGAAGGATCCGTCGCGGCGGACGGGAGGCGGAGGGGCGCGCGATGCGGTGCATCGTCCCAGTCAACCCGGGTTCGCGGCCACCGGGAACCCTCGGAGGGGAGTCGCCCTGATGGGACGACCTAAACTGGAGGAGACCTTTCCCCTCGTGTGAGAAGCCCTACCGTGTCAGACGTCGCACCCCGTGCCTTCGAGGCGCGTCACCTGCAGATGGCGCGCGCGTTCTTCGCGGCCGTCGCCGCGGTGATGATCACCTTCTCGATCGACCATTCGGCGGCCGTGGGCGTGGCGGTCTTCAGCGGCTTCGCCGTCGCGACCGCGCTCGTGCTGCTGCTCTCGGTCTGGCTCGTCTTCCCCGCGGGACAGCGCTGGTCGTCGGTCCTCCTCGGGCTCCTCACCCTCGTCGCGGGCATCGCCGGAAGTCTCCCGACCATGCGGACGACAGAGATGTTCTTCGTCCTCGTCGTCACCTGGGCGTTCGTCACCGGCATCGC
The DNA here is from genome assembly GCF_045066555.1 of Microbacterium sp. Ld4. Taxonomy (NCBI): domain Bacteria; kingdom Bacillati; phylum Actinomycetota; class Actinomycetes; order Micrococcales; family Microbacteriaceae; genus Microbacterium; species Microbacterium sp. Ld4. The sequence goes on from NZ_JBISHE010000013.1 coordinate 261,268, forward strand.
CGAGCTCGTCGTCGGCCTGGTCGGTCGCCGCCGCGCGACGCCGGGAGCGCGCGAGGCGGTGTTCGTCGGCATCCTCACCCTGATCCTCGGCGTGGGCCTGATCGTCACCGATCCCGGCTACCTGCTCGAGTACTACATCGCCGACGCGCAGCGCTCGTTCGAACTGACCGGCATCACCATCGGTGTCGGCGTGTTCGGCGGATACGCCGCGGTCGTCGCGGTCTACCTCGGGATCGCGGCGTTCTCGCCGCGTCCCGCCCCCGCGGTCACTGCAGACCCGGCCGACGCCTCCGGAGGCCACGCATGACCGAGAAGAACCCCACCCGCCGCGATCTCATGCGCCCCGCGCAGCTGCTGACCCTCGCGCTCATCGCCGCCGTCTTCGCCGGAGTCGTGACCCTGATGTCGATGGGGATCCTGCAGACCCCGAGGCCGGTTCCCGAAGGAGCGATGCACCCGCATCTTCGCGCCTGGATGGTCGCCGGCATCGTCGCCGGCGTCACCTTCATCGTGACGCTCGTGATCATCGCCCTGTCGCTGCTCGCGATCGACCCGGCGCAGATGTCGTCGCCGGTGCAGCGGGGCCTCCTGCTCGACCCCGAGGCAGACCCCGAGTCGGACGACGAGCCGTCGACCGGCGGCGACCGCCGCTCCGGTGACGGCCGAGACCCGGGCGCTCCCCGCGGTCACTGACCGAGGGAGCCGCCCGGTCGCGCGTCAGCCCAGCTCGTCGACCAGGTCGGCGGCGAGACCGGCGTAGCCTGCGGGCGTCAGAGCGAGCAGCCGCTCCTTGGCGGCATCGCCGATGTCGAGGCCCGAGACGAACTCGGCGAGTTCGGGAGCGCCGACGCGCCGGCCGCGCGTGAGGTCTTTCAGCAGCGCGTAGGGGTCGGTGATGCTCGAGCGTCCCGCCACGATCTCTGCGCGGACGACGGTCTGGATCGCCTCGGCGAGGACCTCCCAGTTCGCGTCGAGGTCGGCGAGCAGCACGTGGCGCGACAGCGAGATCTCCGTCAGGCCGCGCTGGAGGTTGTCGAGGGCGAGCAGCGAGTGGCCGAACGCGACGCCGATGTTGCGCTGCGTCGTCGAATCGGTCAGGTCGCGCTGCATGCGCGAGGTCACGAGGGTCTGCCCGAGCGTCGAGAAGAGACCGCTCGAGATCTCGAGGTTCGCCTCGGCGTTCTCGAACCGGATCGGGTTGATCTTGTGCGGCATCGTCGACGAGCCGGTCGCGCCCGCCACGGGGATCTGGGCGAAGAAGCCCATCGAGATGTACGTCCAGACGTCGGTGGCCAGATTGTGGAGGATGCCGCCGGCGTGACGCACGCGGTCGTACAGCTCGACCTGCCAGTCGTGCGACTCGATCTGCGTCGTCAGCACGTTGAAATCGATCCCGAGACCCTCGATGAACGAGCGCGACAGCGCCGGCCAGTCGACGTCGGGCTCGGCCGCGAGATGGGCAGACCAGGTACCCGTCGCGCCCGAGAACTTCGCGAGGTACTCGCCGCCCGCGATCTGAGCGGACACGCGCTGCAGCCGCCAGGCGAAGACCGCGAGCTCCTTGCCCATGGTCGACGGCGTGGCCGGCTGCCCGTGGGTGCGCGAGAGCATCACGGCATCCCGGTGCTCGTCGGCCAGGGCGGCCAGGGCGGCGGTCACCGACTGGAGCTTCGGCAGCCAGACGCCCTCGACGGCGCGCTTGACGGTGAGGGCGTACGAGGCGGAGTTGATGTCTTCGCTCGTGCATGCGAAGTGGGTGAGCTCGGCGATGTCGTCGAGTCCGAGCGACGACAGCCGGTCGCGCACGAGGTACTCGACGGCCTTCACATCGTGCCGGGTGACGGCCTCCTTCTCGGCGAGCCACGCGATGTCGTCGGGGCCGAAATCGCGGTAGAGCGCACGCAGCGACTCCTTCGCGGCATCCGTCAGCGCCGACGACCCGAACAGTCCCCTGTCGGTGAGCGTGATGATCCACTCGACCTCGACCTCGACCCGTGCGCGGTTGAGGCCCGCTTCGGAGAGGTACTCGGCGAGCGGCGCGACGGCGGCGGCATACCGACCGTCGAGCGGGCTCAGAGACAGGGAGGGAGAGGTCACGCGGCTCCGATCGGGGTGTGCGGGCTCCGCACGATCGCGCGGAGGATCAGCGGCGGATCGCGGGTTCGAGCTGCCGGAAGAGCGCCCGGCACGCGCTCTCGATCATAGCGAGCACCTCATCGAACATCTCGGGGCCGCCGTAGTAGGGGTCGGGCACGTCGAGCGCCGCGTCGCCGCGCGCATCGAACGACAGCAGCAGGGCGAGCTTGTCGGCATCCCCCGGGTGACGCGACCATTCCGACAGGGCGCGCTCGTGCGAGCGGTCGAGGGCGATCACGAGGTCGTTGCGGTCGAAGTCGTCGAGCGAGAACTGGCGGGCACGATGGCGGGACCCGTCGTAGCCGTGCCGGTCGAGCGCGGCGAGGGTGCGCGAGTCGGCGCGCTCGCCGACGTGCCAGTCGCCGGTTCCGGCGCTCGCCGACAGCACCCGGTCGCCGAGGCCCGCCTGCTCCGCGAACCAGCGGAAGACGACCTCCGCCATCGGCGACCGGCAGATGTTCCCGGTGCACACGAACACGACACGGAAGGCGTCATCGGGGGTGGGCACCACTCCATTGTGGTGATCGGGAGGCCTTCTGCACAGACGGTTCTGCCGTGAGGTCGTCCCCGGTCGCTCGCAGCGCCTCTTCGCGGGGGTCGTGGCGGCGCAGGATGCCGGTATGTCCGACTCTCTCGCAGCCCTCGAACGGGCGCTCGTGTCCTTGACCCGTGCCGACGGCGAAGCGGTGCGGCTCCATCATTCGGCGACCCTGCTCGTCGGCGTCACCGACTGGCAGGCCCGCGCCGCCGATGCGTTCCGCTCGTCGGTGGAGCAATGGGTGCTCGATCTGGTCGGAGTCACGGTCGACATCGATGAGGTCAAGGGCGATGTGCGCCGCGAGCGGTTCCGGCTTCTCGAGTGGGCGGCGGCCGGCTGATGGGCGACGACGGCTTCGACATCCGAAGCGGTCGCGTGATCGCGATCGACACCGCCGATCTGCGGCATGCGGCCGCGCTGTTCGACGACGCCGTGGCCGACGCCGGCCGATTGCGGAGCTCGGTCGCCGATGCCGCGTCGAACCTGTACTCGTCGCCGGCGAGTCCGATGGCGCAGCGGCTGATCGGCCGCGTCGACGGGATCATCGCGCGCGGCGGCGAGCTTGCAACCGGGCTTCGGCAGGCGGCGTCGATGTACGAGCTCGTCGAGCTCGACGCCCGGCGTGCGGCCGCCGCGGCGGCAGGCGACGCCCGCGGCGCCGAGCGTCTGGGCCGAGAGGCCGAGCGCCTGGCCGAGAGCGACCCGCACGCGGCCGTGCTGGCCGACGCCGCGCGGATGTCGGCACCCGACCCGCACGCCGATGTCCTCCGGCAGCTCGCGCTCGGAGGCCTGCCGTTCGGCGCGCTCGGACTGCTGGCCTTCAGCCTGGGCGCGACGGCTCTCGGTGGCGTGAAGGTCGCCGGGCTCGGCGCCGTTCCCCACTCGAGCCGGCTGCGCCCCGGGGCGCCCCGACCCCGGGTCACCCTGGTCGAGGCCGCGCCGGGCAGCGCTCCCCGAGCTCTGCGCGATGTCGCTCGGCGCATCCCGACGGGGGGACCGGGCGGCATCCGGGTCGAGAAGTACACCCTGCCGGGCGGCGGGCACCGGTTCGCGCTGTACCTCTCGGGCACCCGCACCCTCGGCGGTCCCGGCGTGTTCGATGTCGAGGCGAATCTGCGGGTGTACCTCGGCCAGGAGTCGCAATCGTACGAGGCGGCGCGCATGGCGCTCGAGCGCGCGGGCGCGCGGCCGGGGGACAGCGTCATGGTGAGCGGTCACTCGCAGGGGGCGATGACCGGCAGCCGGCTGGCGCTGGAGGGCGAGTACGACGTGCCGGCGTTCGTCGGCTTCGGCAATCCGATTCAGGCCGACCTCGGCGAGAAGACCCTGCAGGTCGATGTCCGGCACACCGACGATCCGGTGTCGGCGCTCGCCGCCGGCGGCCACGACGCCGGTATCGGGGCGCCGGGGAGCTTCGTCGCCGAGCGCTCCGCCGACCCGCTGCCCTCCTTCGACGATCTGAAGGTCGCCGTCCATCAGATGGATGTCTATGCCGCGTCGGCGGGGATGCTCGACGCGTCGACGGACCCACGCATGGAGGTCGTGCGCGAGCGGCTGCGGGAGTTCGGCGCCGCCGAGTCGGTCGAGGTGTTCGTCTTCGACGCCGAATCGGCGGTCAGCGCCGCTTCGTCTGCGGGCGAAGGATGATGCCGAAGATGAAGTTGATGACCGAGATGATGAGCGCGGCGACCACCCCGAGCCAGAACGACTCGACCGTGAGGCCCCAGCCCCACCACTCGGTGAACCATCCGGTCAGCCAGAACAGGAACCCGTTGATGACGAGGGAGATGAGGCCCAGAGTCAGGATGTAGAGCGGGAAGGCGACGATCTTCAGGATCGTCCCGATCACCGTGTTCACGATCGCGAAGACGGCCGCGACGGCCAGCAGACTGAGAACGAGCTGGAGCGTCTCGCCCGGCGCGAACGGGGTGACGTCGACCCGGAGCGGATCGATGAGGGTCACGACCCAGATGGCGAACGCGTTGATCACGACGCGGATGAAGAAGCGCATGCCCGCAGTCTCCCACGGTGCTCCCTCGTCGGTCGAGGAACGAGCCGGAGCGCGGGCTCGTAGACTCATCGCGTGACCGACATCCCCGTGCGCGTTCGTCCCGAGATCGCCGCCCTCCCCTCGTACACGCAGGGCAAGCAGGCCGGCGCCACGGCGTACAAGCTCTCCAGCAACGAGAACCCGTTCGACCCGCTCCCGGGCGTCATCACGGCGGTGCAGGCGGCGACGGCGTTCAACCGCTACCCCGATGCGCTCGCCGGCCGGTTGCGCGCGCGGCTCGCCGACCGGTTCGGCGTGAGCACCGATCACGTCCACATCGCCGCCGGTTCGGTGTCGATCCTCTATCAGCTCGCCCAGGCGACCGCGAGCGTCGGCGATGAGATCGTGCTGCCCTGGCGCTCGTTCGAGGCGTACCCGGGCATCGTCACGGTGACCGGTGCGACCGCCGTGATGGTGCCGCTGACGGATGCCGCTGAGAACGACCTGCCGGCGATGGCGGCCGCGGTGACGGCGCGCACGCGCGCCGTGTTCGTCTGCACGCCCAACAACCCCACCGGCACCGTCGTGACGCAGGCCGCATTCGACGCGTTCCTCGCCGCCGTGCCGAGCGACGTGCTGATCGTCCTCGACGAGGCCTACGCCGAGTTCGTCACCGCGTCCGACGCGGCCTCGGGGGCGAAGGTCATCGCCGCCGGTCACGACAACGTCGTCGTCCTCCGCACGTTCTCGAAGGCCTACGGGCTCGCCGGGCTCCGCATCGGGTACGCCATCGGGCACCCGCGGATCCTCGACGTGGCACGGAGCGCCGGCATCCCGCTCTCTGTCACCGCTCAGGCGGAAGCCGCCGCACTCGCCAGCCTCGACGCCGAGGAGGAGCTGCACGAACGTGTCGCCGCGGTCGCGGCGCGCCGCGACCAGCTCGTGTCGCGCCTGCGCGAGGTGGGCTGGGACGTTCCCGAGGCACAGGGCAACTTCGTCTGGCTGCCGGCGGGCGAGCGCTCGCTCGAGGTGGCCGGCGCGTTCGAGGCGGCCGACCTCGTTGTGCGCCCGTTCGCCGGTGACGGCGTGCGGGTGTCGGTGGGCGAAGAGGAGTCGGTCGAGCTGGTCGTCGCCGTCGCGGCATCCGTCGTCAGCTGACTCACCGCACGACGTTCGCTCTCCAGGCCGGCGATCGCGCCGGCCTGGAGAGCGGGGTCAGCGGCGCTTCGGCGTCTTCGGGGCCCGGACGAACAGCGTCTCGGTCTGTTCGAGCGCCATGCCCTTGGTCTCGGGAATGCGCCATGCCACGTACGCGAACGAGAGCGCCGCGAACAGCGCGTACATCGCGTAGGTGAGCGGCAGCGACCAGGTCGACATCGCGGGGAACGAGACGGTGATGAGGAAGTTCGCGACCCACTGCGCCGCGGCGGCCACACCGAGGGCCTTTCCGCGGATGCGGCTCGGGAAGATCTCTCCGAGAAGCACCCACACGAGCGGGCCCCACGAGGCTCCGAAGCCGACGACGAAGAGGTTCGCCGCGACGAGGGCGACCGGCCCCCACGCGCCGGGGAGCGAGGGTTCGCCGTCGACCTCGACGGCGAACGCGAACGCCAGCGCCATCGTCGCCAGCGACAGGGTCATCAGCACCGACCCGGTGAGCAGGATGGGCTTCCGGCCGATGCGGTCGACCAGCCAGATCGCGACCAGGGTGACGACGACGTTCGTGACCGAGGTGATGACGCTGATGAGGAGCGAGTTGCTCTCGTCGAAGCCGACCGCCTTCCACAGGGTCGTCGAGTAGTAGAAGATCACGTTGATGCCGACGAACTGCTGGAACGTCGACAGGATGATGCCGACCCAGACGATGCCCTGCAGGCCGAGCACCGGCCCGCGCAGCGACGCGCTCTTGCCCTTGCGGTCTTCGTCGATCGCCGCGCGGATCTCGTTGACGGACTTGTCGAGATCGGCCGGGGGGACGAGCCGCGAGAAGATCTCGCGCGCCTCATCGGTGCGCCCCTTGGCGAGCAGGAAGCGGGGCGATTCGGGCATCGTGAAGGCGAGGATGCCGTAGACCGCCGCCGGCAGGATGCCGACCAGGAACATCCACCGCCAGGCCTCGAGCCCGAGCCACAGCTGCTCCGATGCGCCGCCTGCGGCGCCCGCGAGCACCGCGTCGGAGAGCAGGGCGGCGAAGATGCCGAGCGTGATCGCGAGCTGCTGGAGGGAGGCCAGGCTGCCGCGGATCTGCCGGGGTGCGATCTCGGCGATGTAGGCGGGAGCCACCACCGAGGCGATGCCGATGCCGATGCCGCCGATCACGCGCCACACGATGAGGTCGGGGACGCTGAAGGTGAGGCCCGAGCCGATCGACGACACGAGGAACATGACGGCGCCGAGCATCATCGTCTTGAGGCGCCCCCAGCGGTCCGACAGCGCTCCGGCGATGATCGCGCCGACCGCGCAGCCGAGGAGCGCCACGGCGACGACGAACCCGGTGAGCACGTCGTTGAGCTCGAAGTTGCCCTCGATCGCATCGACGGCGCCGTTGATGACGGAGGAGTCGAATCCGAAGAGGAAACCGCCCACCGCCGCGGCGATGGACAGGGCGATGGCGCGACGCCCGTACGGGCTCTTGAGCGAGAAGGCGTCGTGTGGAATGGTCCCGGTTGTGCTCACGAGCGTCGAGGTTACCCCTGCCCGGGCATGACGCGGGCGGTCTTGCATCCGCGGAGAAATCCGATACAGGCGCCGCGCGGGTGGTCGAGGAGCCCGAGCGTCAGACGTCGGTGAAGCCCAGCTTCGCGGCGCCCCGGGCGATCCACGGATGCCGCGAGAAGGCATCCCACACGAGGGTGGAGCCGAGCGCGGCAGCGCCCAGCAGGGCGGTGGCCCCCTTGTTGAGCCCGTAGCGCGGCTCGGCGTACCAGGGCTCGCTCCCCTCGAGGTTGACGCCGTCGGTCGCGCCCCACTCGTTCCACGCGCCGGGGTGCTCGTCGCGCAGCCGGCGGAGGGCGGGCGCGACCTCCGCCGGAGCCAGCGGCAGCGCGCCGAACAGCGACACCGGCGGGATCGTGCCGTCGCCCCGCGGTTCGTGCGACGACGGCCGGGCGCCGTTCACGACGTACCCGCCCGGGCCGAGACCAGCCGCGGGACCCCAGAGGCCCGCGGCGAACGTGCGCCACGTGCCCGCCTGGTCGGCGCACCACGCCTTCGAGGCGAGAGAGGCTTCGCGGGAGTTCGCCCACCAGTCGCGTCCGTCCTTGTCGCGCACGCGCTGGAACGGGAAGAACGCGAGGGGGAAGTGGTAGACGAAGAGCGTTCCGGCTGGTTCGTGGACGCACTCGTGGCCGCCGTACTCGCCGACCGGTTTGTCGAACCCGTCCCACAGCGCGTGCGCACGCTGCTCGGACACGTCGGGGTGGCCTGCCGCCAGCAGGTACATCGTCAACTGCTCGGCGGTCATGTCCCACGCGCTCACGAACCCGTCGTCGTCGGCGCCGTCGGCGTAGTCGTCGCCCTTCGCCGCGACCCACGCCATCCGCAGCACCGTCCGTCCGTCCGCGCGCTCCTGGGCGAGCCAGTTCCAGTCGATGCGGGTCAGCATCCGATCGACGGCATCGCCGATCTCGGCGTCGTCGGAGAAGAAGGATGCCGCCACGACGGCGCCGCAGAGCGCCAACGCCGTGTCGATCGTCGAATACTCCGACTGTCCCCGCCGCTCGCCGGTGCCGGCATCCACGAAGTGCGCGAGGAACCCGTTCTTCTGCGGGACGACGTGCTCGAGGGTCTCCATCGCGCCGCGCACGCGGGCGTGCACGTCGGAGCGGTCGAGCAGGCCGCGTTCGACGCCGACGCACCAGGCCGCCAGGGCGAACCCGGTCGCGGCGACGGTCGCGACGTCCGGGAGGTCGTCGCGATCGAGCACCAGGCCGCAGCCGCGCCCCGAGGGCGTGCCGTGCGCCCACAGCCAGCGGATCGAGGCGTCCACCTCCCGCTCGGTCAACTCGCGGATGTCGGCGGGGAGAGTGATCGTCATGCGGCGGACCTCTTCTCGAAGGGGTTCGGAATGGCGTCGAGAAGCTGACGGGTGTACTCGGCCTGCGGGTTGTCGATGACCTGGTCGGCCGGACCCGACTCGATGAGGGCGCCGTCTTTGAGGACGAGCGCGTGGTTGGCGAGGCTCTTCGCCGAGAGCAGGTCGTGGGTGATGTAGAGCATGCCCACGCCGTGGTCGGCGACGAGCGATTGCAGCACTTCGAGGATCTCGGCGCGGATCGACACGTCGAGGCTCGCGATCGGCTCGTCGGCGATGATCAGCCGCGGCTCGGCGGCGAGGGCCCGGGCGATCACCACGCGCTGCCGCTGGCCGCCCGAGAGCTCGTGCGGCAGCCGCCCGATGAACCGGCCCGCAGGCGTGAGCCCGACCGTCTCGAGCAGGCTCGCCGACCGTTCGATCGCTTCGCGCCGCCCGACGTGGAGGAAGTTCACGAGCGGCCGCGACAGCGAGTACCCGACGGTGAGGGTCGGATTGAGCGCCGCGTACGGATCCTGGAACACGTACTGCACGTTCCGGCGGTACTCGCGGGCGACCTTGCCGTGCAGCTTCGCGATGTCGTGCATCTCGCCGTCGGTCTTCGCGGCGTAGCGGACGCTGCCCGACGAGGGCACGTCGATGCGCGTGAGGATGCGCGCGATCGTGGACTTGCCCGACCCCGACTGTCCGACGAGCGCGGTGACCTCGCCTTCGCGAAGCGTGAACGAGACGTCGGCGACCGCGTCGACGTACTCCGTCTTCATGCCCTGTCGTTTGGCGAAGCGCCGCCCGAGGCCGGTGACCTCGAGCACGGTGCCGTGTTCGACGGGTGCCTCCTCGGCGACCGCGTCGGGTTCGACCAGCTCGGCGCCCTGGTATCCGGCGACGTCCTCGCCCAGCAGCTCGGCGTACGACCCGACGAGGTGGATGGAGTACGGATGCTTCGGCCCCGAGGTGACGGCATCCGTCGCCGTGATGTCCTCGACGATCTCCCCCTCGTACATGACCGCGACCCGGTCGGAGAAGTCGAGCAACGTGCCCATGTCGTGCGTGATGAGCACGGCGCCGAAGCGCTCCCGCTCCTGCAGCTCGCGGATCTTGTCGAGGATCGACTTCTGCACGACGACGTCGAGGCCCGTGGTCGGCTCGTCGAAGAGCACGAGCTGCGGCTGCAGCGCGAGGGCGAGGGCGAGGTTCACGCGCTGACGCATGCCCCCCGAGAGCTCGTGCGGATACATGCTGAGGAACCGGGTGTCGACGCTCACCAGGTCGAAGAGCTCTTCGCTCCGGCTCCGGATCTGCTCCGTGGTGAGGTCGGTGTGCTCGTGCATCACGTCCTCGAACATGCGCCGCACCCTCACCACCGGGTTCAGGGAGTTCATGCTCGACTGGAACACGGTCGACACGTACGACCAGCGCAGCGGGCGGAGGTCTTCGCCGCTGAGATCGGTGACGTCGCGGTCGCCCCAGTGGATCGTGCCCCCGGTGATGCGCCCAGGGCTCCGGAGCAGCTTCAGCACCGCCTGGGCGAACGTGGTCTTGCCCGATCCCGATTCGCCGGCCAGCCCGACGAACTCACCGGGGCCGACGTCGAGCGACGCCTTCTTCACGGCGTCGACGGCGGGGCCGACCTTCGGCCGGTACTGCACCGACAGGTCGCGGACGGACAGGACGGATGTCGCGGTGGTCATGACTTCTCCTCCTCGCGCAGGTGGGGGTTGCTGAGCATGTCGACGCCGAAGTTCACGAACGTCAGCGACGTCATGAGGAGGGCGAGCATGACGCCGGGCGCGACGAGCCAGACCCACAGGCCCTGCACGAGGGCGCCGTTGGCGTTGGCCTGAGCAAGCATCTGACCCCAGCTCACGGTGTTCGGATCTCCGAAGCCCATGAACGACAGGCCGGCCTCGGCGGCGATCGCCGCCGTCGCCGCACCGATGAAGCCCGAGACGATCAGGGACGACATGTTCGGCATGATCTCGCGGAAGACGATCCGCAGCATCCCGTCGCCGCCGAAGCGGGCGGCCGTGACGTAGTCGCGGTTGCGCATCGAGATGATGAGCGATCGCATCTCGCGCGACGCTCCGGCCCAGCTGGTGATCGCGATCACGAAGACGAGCAGGCCGAGGCCGCGCGTCTCGCTGTAGGCGACGATGACCATCATCAGCGGCAGCACCGGGATCACGAGCGCCAGGTTGGTGAGGAACGACAGCACGTCGTCGAGCACGCCGCCCTCGCGGTAGCCGGCGAGCAGGCCGACGACGATCGCGATGACGATGGTCGCAAGCCCTCCGAGGACGCCGATCGCGAACGAGAGGCGCGTGCCGTGGACGAGCTGGGTGCCGATGTCGTACCCGAGGGTGTTCGTGCCCATCCAGTGCGCCCAGCTGGGGTCCTGGGACGGGGCGAAGCTCGCATCGGTCGGGCTGTACGGCGTCAGCAGGTCGGCGAAGATCGCCGCGAGCATGAACACGAGCAGCATGACGATGCCGACGCGGGCCTTCCGGCTCGACCAGATGACCTGGTACCAGCGGGGCGGGCGGACGACGGCGACGACCTCCTTCGTCGAGGCGTCCTCATCGGTGATACGACGCCGGAAGGTGCGCACGGGCTCCGTGCGAGCGGGCATCGTCGTCGACGCCGGTTGGGGCATCGACGCGGGCTGGGGGATCGGGGTCTCTTCACTCATGACGGTTCACCTGCCTTTCACGCCGTGGCCCGGCGGGCACGGGGGTCGATCAGCGGATACAGCAGGTCGACGATGAAGTTCGCCGTGAGGACGATGACGATCGTCGCGAGAAGGATCGCTTGCATCAGCGGGAAGTCGCGGTTGCTGGTGGCCTCGCCCATGAGGCGGCCCATACCCGGGTAGTCGAAGACGGTCTCGATGAGGATCGAGCCGCCCATCAGCACGCCGAGCGACAGGGCGAACCCGGTGACGACGGGCAGGAGCGCGTTGCGTGCGGCGTAGCCGAGGGCGAGCGTGCGCTCCCGGAGGCCGGCGGCCGCGCCGAGGCGGATGTAATCCTCGCCGAGCACCTGCACCATCGTGTTGCGCATCGACAGGATGAACCCGATCGGCGCCGTGACCATGAGAGTCAGCGCCGGGAGGAAGCCGTGCGAGATCACGTCGGCGATGTGCTCTGGCGTACCCGGATCGGTGTAGCCGTAGCCGCCCGCCGCCGGGAACCATCCGAGGGTGTAGGCGAACAGGAACAGGATGATGAGCCCGATCCACACCGACTGCAGATTGCCGACGAAGGTCGACCCCACCGAGATCGTCGCGTCGAAGCGGCTGTTGCGCCGCCACGCGGCGATCGCGCCGAGGAGCGTGCCGATCACGAACGACAGGATCTGCGTCAGCCCGACGAGCACGAGCGTCCAGGGCAGCGCTTTGCCGAGCACCTCGATGACGGGCGCCGGGAAGTACGTGAAGCTGATGCCCAGGTCTCCCGCGAACAGCTGCTGCAGGTACTGCCAGTAGGCGATGAAGACGTTGTCGTCGCCGTAGCCGAGCATCGCCTTGATCGCGGCGACCTGCGCCGGGTCGACCTCGCCGCGACCGGTGAGCTGGGTCACCATGATCTCGGCCGGATCGCCGGGCTGGAGCCTCGGGATGATGAAGTTCAGCGTGACGGCGGCCCACAGCGTCAGCAGGAAGTAGCCGGTCTTGCGGAGGTAGTACGTCACGACTCAGCCCTCCTCGTCGGATGCCGACGCGTCGCCCGGCGGGCGCAGCTCGGGCGCCAGGCGCAGCAGCTGGTCGACGGGGTACGGGTTCTCGTCGCTCGGCCAGCCGACCGCGTTGTTGGTGCGGTAGATGAGCCGCGTGGGGGCGTACTGGAGCGCGATGTAGGGGAACTCCGTCATGAAGACGTCGATGATCTCCTCTTCGATCTCCTGAGCCCGGCCTTCGTCGGTGACGTTGGCCCACTCGTCGATCAGCGCGTCGACCTCGGGGTTCGAGTAGCGCGCACGGTTGAGGAGGAGCTCCTTGTCGTGCGAGATCTGCGAGGTCTGCAGGCGTCCGCCGAGGTCGCGGGAGCGCTGGCATCCGCCGCCGACGAAGTCGACGACCATGTCGAAGTCGCCGGATCGCTGCATGCCGTCGACGGCGTTCGGGTCGGTGGTGACCATCTTCACCTGCACGCCGACGTCCTTGGCGTTGCGGACGACCACGTCGGCCATCGCGATGATGTCCATCCAGCCGGCCTGCACGCTGAAGACGAACGAGAGGGGCTTGCCCTCGTCGTCGACGCGCCAGCCGTCGGCGTTCTTCTCGTAGCCGGCGGCATCGAGGAGCTCATTCGCGGTGTCGGGGTCGTAGGGGATGGTCTCCTTGCCTCGCCACTTCTCGGGGATGTCCTGCTCCTGGTAAGGCAGCAGCAGCATCGTCTGGCTGGCCGGCTTCATGATCCCGAAGCTCGCGCGGTCGGTGATCGCCTCCCGGTCGATGGCGTACGCGAACGCCTCGCGGAACTTCGGATCGTTCAGCACCGGTCGCTCGTTGTTGAGCGCGAGCACCGTCGTGGCGTCGGGCGGGTAGAAGAAGTGCGCGTTCTCGGGATCGGGCGCGACCACCGAGCGGTTCGGGTTCGGGATGTCGCCGCGGTAGAGGTCGAGCGCGCCGCCGCGGAGCTTCAGGGCACCCGAGTTGGCGTCGTACTGGCCTTCCATCGAGATGCGCTGGATCTTGACCTCGTCGGCGTTCCAGTAGTTCTCGTTGCGGTCGAGGACCAGCCGTCGGCCGTTGTAGTCCGACGGCGTGAAGGGGCCGGTCGCGACGCCCTTCGTGTCGACGAAGAGCGTCGGATCGCCCTCCGGTGCGTAGATGTGCTCGGGCAGGATCTTCATCGTCGTGAGGATCGCGTCGGTCTTCGGAACAGCCGCGCCGGCGAACTCCATCTCGACGGTGTGGTCGTCGGTCGCGGTCACCCGCTCGGCGGCGCCGCCGAAGAACTCGCCCCAGACGCCGGCGCGGTCGGCGGCGGGGAACTCCTTGCCGACGTTGAACGAGTAGGCGACGTCGTCGGCCGTGAACGGTTCGCCGTCGCTCCACTCGACGCCGGTGCGGAGGTCGATCACGAGCTTTTCGGGCGTGACCCACTCGTATCCGGTCGCGAGCCACGGAATCGCCTCACACGTGAACCGGTCACGGATCATCAGGGGTTCGAACAGCCACGTCTGCACGGTGGCGTTGGGCGAGAGCCAGTTGTAGTTCAAGATGCCCTGCACCGAGCCGTTCGCCTCGGACGGCATCCGGATCTCGGCGATCATGCCCTCTTCGGCCGCGGGCGGTGCTTCCAGGCCGACGTTCGCGCAGGCGGTCGTCGTCAGCAGTGCGGCTATCGTGGCGGCGCTCGCCGCCACTCTCATGCGCTTTCTCATCGGAACCTCCTTGTTCCTCGAAGACCGGACGAGCCTCGCCCGGTCGGCGTCTCAGGGTGTGCCCGGAGCGGGCGCCTCCGTCCGGCATCCGCAGGACTCGCGGATCACGAGCCGCGTCTCGAGCACCGTGTGGGGGGCGAGCTCTTCGCCGAGCGCCCCCGCAGCGGCGCGGGCGCCGAGCTCGATCACGGGCTGGTGGACGGTGGTGAGCCGGGGGGAGGCGATCTCGGCGAGCGACTGGTCGTCGAACCCGGTGATCGCGACGTCGGCGGGGATCCGGTGACCGAGGCCGGGCAGCGTCGCGAGCAGGCCGATGGCGAGCTCGTCGTTCGCGCAGACGACGGCGTCGGGCAGCGGGCTCTCGTGGATCTGCCGCGCCGCGAGGGCGCCGCTGCGCACGTCGAGCCCGTAGCGGAGCGGCTCGGCGGCCTCGGTGAGCCCGTGTTGGGCGAGGGCCTCGCGGAATCCGTCGTAGCGCATCGTCGTGTCGGGGGATCCGCTCGGCTCGCCCACGAACTGCAGCCGGCGGTGCCCGTGCACCTCGATGAGGTGGCGGGTGAGCTCGGCCGCGGCCGCGCGCCCGTCGGTCGTCACGGAGGGGGTGTTCTCGCTCTCGCCGGCGACCACGACGACGCGGCCGCTCTTCGCCAGGCGGGAGATCTCGTCGGCGGGCACGGTTCCGCCCGCGATGATGAGGCCGTCGGTGCGTTCGGCGAGCTGCCGCACGGATGCCACGGCGTCGGGCCGCAGGTGCGTGCCGAGCACGTTGATGGCGACGCCGCGTTCGACGGCGACCGACTCGGCACCCTCGATGAGCGCCGCGAAGTACGGGCCGCCGAGGCCCGGGAGCACGATGCCGAGGGTGTTGGTGCGCTGGTACGACAGCGCACGGCCGAGCGAGGAGGGCGTGTAGCCGAGGCGGTCGATCGCCTCCTGCACCCGCTTCTTCGTCTCGCCGGTGACGCGGGGATCGTCGTGGGTCACGCGGGAGACCGTCGCGACCGAGACGCCGGCGTCGCGCGCGATGTCGCGGATGGTCGGGCGCGCCGGCGCCGCCTGCGGGGTGGACTCGCGGCTGCGGGTGACGGAGCGGTCGGTGCTCATGGTCCCGCCTCACCTCCTCGTGAAGATCCGGGTGGATCCGGCGATGTAACCGGATACATCGCCCGACTGTAGCGGATGGTAACCGGTTACATCAAGACCCGAACGCGGGATGCCGACCGGCCGCCGTCAGGACGACACGGCGCGGAACGCGTCGCCGAGCCACCTGTCGTAGGCCGCCCAGGCATCGGCCTGGGTGGCACGGATCCGATCGATGTGCGCCGTGATCGCACCGGTGAGCGTGAACCATTCGCCGCCCTCGCGGAGGTCGGCGAACTCGCGATGCCGCTGCTGCTCGAGGGCGCGGCCGCCCGGCTCGAAGGCGAGCAGCTCGTCGTGGCGGATGGCCCGCAGGCGGGCGCGTGGTGTCGCCGACGTGCCGATCTTCACCCGGTCGGCGTAGCGCAGGTAGTAGACGACCTCGACGCGGGGCCGGGGGAGGTCGGCATCCGGGGCATCCCCCCACCGCCACCCGCACCGCGCGCAGTGCCGGACGCCCTGCGGCGCCGCCCCGGTCGTCCCGCCGCAGACGCGGCAGGGCCCGGGAAGCTCCTCGAGTGGCGTGGTGTCGGGCACCGGACGATTCTCGCTGCCGGGTGCGACACCGTGCGCACCGCACTGTTCCCTCCTGGCGGTGCGGGTCAGCCGGTCTGGTGGGCGGCGAGGGCGTCGCCCAGGGCCTGCCGCACTGCGGTGACGGCGACGCTCTCGCGCGACGACGACCGCATCGCGGCGAAGATCTCGCGTACGGGCGCTTCGGGGAGATCGACCAGGCGCACGCTGTCGCGCTCGCCCGACCAGACGAGGTCGGGCAGCAGCGCGACGGCGTGCCCGGCGGCCACGAGGCGCACGTGCGCGATGAGGTCGGTCGCCACGTGTCGCACGTCGGGCTCGAATCCCGCCGCCCGGCACTGCTGCACCGACCACTGGTGCACGGCGGTCCCGGCGGGCTCCATGACCCACGGGCGGTCCCTGAGATCGGCGAGGGATGCCGCGTCGTCACCGGGCGGGAGGACGAGGCGGATGGGGTCGGAGCCGAGGAGTTCGCGCACGATGCCGGGGCGCAGCTCCCGCGTGTGTCCGGGGTACTGCTCGGCCACGACGAGGTCGAAGGTGCGCGCGGCGAGCTCGAACAACGCCTCCTCGGGGGCGCGCTCCGTCATCTCCACCCGCAGGTGCGGCAGCCGGTCGGCGAGGAGCGAGAGCGCGTGCGGCACGAGCGCCTCGGCGGCCGTCGGCATGACCGCGATGCGCACGAGGGGGCGGGTGCGCGGCGACGACTGGAGCTCGAGCGCGATGGCCTCGTCGGCTTCGATCGCCCGCGCCGCGTGCTCAGCCAGCAGGCGCCCGTGCGCGGTCAGGCGCATGCGCCGGCCGTCGGGCTCGAACAGCGGCGCACCGGCCTCGCGCTCGAGCAGCGACAGATGCTGCGACACGGTCGAGGCGCTGTACGAGAGGGCGGCGGCGACGTCGGCGATCGTCCCGCGCAGGGCGAACTCGTGCAGCAGGCGCAAACGGTGCAGATCGAACACGACGGCTCCCTCTCTGTTCGGCTGAGCCGAATGGTCATCATCGTAAACCGTCGCTTCTCTCTGAGCATGACGGGCCTCACACTGAGCGGTGACGCACCTGTGGAGGCTTCTATGACGCTCGCATCCCCGGCACCCTCGGCCACGGATCTCACCGACCTCGCCGACGATGCGATCGCGCTCGTCCGGTCGTGGCTGGAGGTGAGCCGCGGCATCCCCGTCGACGCCGCGGCGGGGCGCCTCGCCGGCGTGCTGAGCGACCCCCACGGGCTCGACTTCACGGTCGGATTCGTCGACGGCGTCGTGCGCCCGGAGGATGCCGCGGTGGCGGCCCGGAACCTGCGCGCCCTGGTGCCCCTGACGCCCCGGTTCCTCCCGGCACCCCTCAGGGCGCTCATCGCGCTCGGCGGAGCCGTGGCGCCGCTCGCGCCGGGCATCGTCGTGCCGATCAGCCGCCGGGTCCTCCGCTCGATGGTGCGACACCTCATCGTCGACGCGACCGACGCCAAGCTCGGCGCCGCGATCGCGCGCATCCGCGAGGGCGGCGGTACCCGGCTGAACGTCAACCTGCTCGGCGAGGCCATCCTCGGCAGCGAGGAGGCCGAGCGACGACTCGCCGGCACCAGGCGGCTGCTCGCCCGGAGCGACGTGGATTACGTCTCGATCAAGGTGTCGTCGACCGTCGCCCCGCACAGCCCGTGGGCCTTCGACGACGCCGTCGCGCACGCGGCCGGCGCCCTCGCCCCGCTCTACCGACTGGCGGCCGACGCTCCTGGCGGGGCGAAGTTCATCAACCTCGACATGGAGGAGTACAAGGACCTCGACCTGACCCTCGCCGTCTTCACGTCGATCCTCGAGCGTCCGGAGTTCCGTTCGCTCGAGGCGGGGATCGTGCTGCAGGCCTACCTGCCCGAC
This sequence comes from Microbacterium sp. Ld4, assembly GCF_045066555.1. Classification (NCBI taxonomy): domain Bacteria; kingdom Bacillati; phylum Actinomycetota; class Actinomycetes; order Micrococcales; family Microbacteriaceae; genus Microbacterium; species Microbacterium sp. Ld4. The sequence goes on from NZ_JBISHE010000013.1 coordinate 278,898, forward strand.
GCGCTCGGGGCCATGATCCGCCTGCAGGAGTGGGCAGCGCAGCGCGTCGCCGACGGCGGCGCCCCGATCAAGGTGCGCATCGTCAAGGGCGCCAACCTGCCGATGGAACGCGTCGACGCCGAAGCCCACGACTGGCCGCTGGCGACGTGGAACAGCAAGCTCGAGTCGGATGCCTCCTACAAGGCCGTCCTCGACTACGCCCTCCACCCCGAGCGCACCCGCAACGTGCGCATCGGCGTCGCCGGCCACAACCTCTTCGACGTCGCGCTCGCGTGGCTCCTGGCCGAGCGACGCGGCGCCACGGGCGGTGTCGACATCGAGATGCTGCTCGGCATGGCCTCCGCGCAGGCCGAGGCCGTCCGGCGCACCGTCGGATCGCTGCTGCTCTACACCCCGGTCGTCCACCCGGCCGAGTTCGACGTCGCGATCGCGTACCTGATCCGGCGGCTCGAAGAGGGCGCCTCCCACGAGAACTTCATGTCGGCCGTGTTCGACCTGGGCGCCGATGAGGCACTGTTCGCCCGCGAGCGCGAGCGGTTCCTCGGCTCGATCGCCGCGATGCCGGCAGGCGTCCCCGCGCCGCATCGGGTGCAGGACCGGAGCGCCGCTCCCGTGGCCGCGCCCCGCGCCGCGTTCGCGAACACCCCCGACACCGATCCGAGCATCGCCGCGAACCGCGCCTGGGCCGACGGCATCCGCTCGCGCATGGCGGGGTCGACCCTCGGCGACGAGATCGTCAGCGCGGGCGAGGTGACGAGCGCCGAGGCGCTCGACGCCGTGATCGCCGACACCGTCGCGGCGGGCGCCGCATGGCGGGGCCTCACCGCAGCAGACCGCGCCGAGATCCTGCACCGCGCCGGCGATGAGCTCGAACGCCGACGCGGCGCGCTGCTCGAGGTCATGGGCTCGGAATGCGGCAAGACCCTCGAACAGGGCGACCCCGAGGTGTCCGAGGCGATCGACTTCGCCCACTACTACGCGCACTCCGCCGTGCGACTGCACGAGATCGACGGCGCCGCGCCGCGTCCCGTCGCGCTGACGGTCGTCACCCCGCCGTGGAACTTCCCGGTGGCGATCCCCGCCGGGTCGACACTCGCGGCCCTCGCGACCGGGTCGCCCGTCATCATCAAGCCCGCTCCGCAGGCCGAGCGCTCCGCTGCCGTGATGGTCGAGGCCCTCTGGGCGGCCGGTGTGCCCCGGGGCGTCCTCCGCTACGTGCGGGTCGACGAGGGCGACCTCGGCAAGAGGCTCCTCTCCGACCCCGCCGTCGGCCGACTGATCCTCACCGGCGCCTACGAGACGGCCGAGCTGTTCCGCTCCTTCCGCCACGATCTGCCGCTCCTCGCCGAGACGAGCGGCAAGAACGCGGTCATCGTCACGCCGAGCGCCGACCTCGACCTCGCCGCGAAGGACGTCGCGTTCTCCGCCTTCGGCCATGCGGGTCAGAAGTGCTCCGCGGCCTCCCTCGTCATCCTCGTCGGCAGCGTCGCGACGTCTGAGCGCTTCCGCCGTCAGCTCGTCGACGCCGTCCGGTCGTACCCCGTCGGTCTCCCGGACGACGGGGTGACCCGGATGGGTCCGCTGATCGAGCCGGCGCAGGGCAAGCTGCTGAACGCGCTGACCTCGCTCGAGCCCGGGCAGAGCTGGGTGCTCGAACCCCGCCGACTCGACGACTCGGGCACGCTCTGGAGCCCCGGCATCCGCAGCGGCGTCGAGCGCGGCAGCGCGTTCCACCGCACCGAGTACTTCGGCCCGGTGCTCGGCATCATGACCGCCCCGACCCTCGAGGACGCGATCGCCCTCGTGGGCGAGATCGACTACGGGCTCACGTCGGGCCTGCACTCGCTCGACGAGTCGGAGATCGACACGTGGCTGGCGTCGGTGCCGGCGGGCAACCTCTACGTCAACCGCGGCACGACGGGGGCGATCGTGCAGCGGCAGCCCTTCGGCGGGTGGAAGCGCTCGGCCGTCGGCCCCGGCACGAAGGCGGGTGGGCCGAACTACCTGATCGGCCTCGCCGACTGGGCCGACGCCCCCGCCGCCGTCGGGGCGGAGCGCCCCGACGCGCTGACCGCCGCCGCGCTCCCCGGCGTTCCAGGCGACGAGCGCGCGTGGGTCGCGTCTGCGCTGGCGACGGATGCCGCGGCGTGGCGTCAGGAGTTCGGCGAAGTGCGCGACGCGACCGGCCTGACGACCGAGCAGAACGCGCTCCGCTATCAGCCGGTGCCCGTGACGGTGCGCGCCGAGGGCGGCCGCATCGCCGAGCTCGTGCGCGTCGCCGCGGCCGGCATCCGCACCGGAGCACCGATCGTGGTCAGCGCGCCGACGGCCCTGCCCGCAGCGGTGGCGGCCTGGCTCCTCGGAGCAGGCGTCACCGTCGTGGTCGAGGGCGATGCGCTGTGGTCGGCGCGCGTGCGCCGACTCGCTGCGTCGGGCGGACGGCTGCGACTCATCGGGGGAGCAGTGAGCGACGTGACCGCGATCTCGGGCGGTGCGCCCTCGCTCGCGGTGTACGCCGGGCCGGTCGTGTCGGCCGGACGCGTCGAGATGCTGCCCTTCCTCCGGGAGCAGGCGGTGTCGGTGTCGGCCCATCGGTTCGGCACTCCGCGCCGGTACGACATCCCGCGCCTCGCGGCGGCGACGTCGGCCTGACCTCTCGGCGCCGGGATCCGGCGGCCGTCAGTCTCGCGCGGCGCCCGATACTGTCGGGGCATGGGCAAGCTCTTCGAAGGAATCGACGCCACGCTGGCCGCCTGGATCGAGGCGCAACCGCTGTGGTTCGTCGCGACGGCTCCGCTCGCGGAGACCGGGCACGTGAACGTCTCGCCGCGCGGTCATGACACGCTGTCCGTCCTCGGACCGCGCCGTGTCGCCTGGGTCGATTACACGGGGAGCGGCGTCGAGACGATCGCCCATCTCCGTGAGAACGGACGCATCTGCGTGATGTTCCTCTCCTACGGTGACCGCCCGAGGATCGTCCGCCTGCACGGGACGGGCTCCGTCCTCCTCCCCGGCGATCCCGGCTTCAGCGAGGTCGTCGATCGGCATCCCGACAACCCGAGCACCCGTGCCGTCATCTCGGTCGAGGTCACCAGGATCAGCGACTCGTGCGGGTGGGGCGTGCCGGTCATGGACGTCACCGAGGAGCGAGATCTCATCCGCCGCCACGCCGAGAAGAAGGGCCCCGCGGGGATGGACGACTACCGGCGTCAGAAGAACGCGCTCAGCATCGACGGACTCCCCGGCCTCTAGGGCGCCCCGGCTCGGGCGAGGCGGCTCCGGCAGCCGGTCCTCGAGAAGCTTGTTAGGGTTACCTAAGTAGGCGGGCGCTGCCCGCAACGCACCCTCCTACGAAAGGTTCGTCATGCCGTCGCGCCCGTTCGGCCGTCTCGCCACCCTGTTCATCGCCTCGGCTGCAGCCGTCACGCTCCTCGCCGGATGCACGAGCGCACCGACGACCGAGGCGACGCCCGCCGCCGGCGAGGCCGCAACCCACGAGGTGACGCACGCCCGGGGCGCGACCGATGTCCCCGACGCCCCGCAGCGCGTCGTGACGCTCGAGCCCCTCGAACTCGACACCGCCGTGGCCGTGGGCATCACGCCCGTCGGCGCGGCCGTCGCCAGCAACGTCGCCGGCGTGCCCGCCTACCTCGGCGTGGACGACGTCGCGCCCGTGGGCACGGTTCTCGAGCCCGATCTCGAGGCGATCGCCGCACTGAAGCCCGACCTGATCCTCGGCACCGAGGCCCGCCACTCCGAGCTCTATGAGCAGCTGAGCGCCATCGCCCCGACCGTCTTCATCGCGACGCAGGCCGACCCGTGGCGCGACAACGCGGCCCTCATCGGCGAGGCTCTCGGTCGTGAGGACGAGGTCGAGGCGCTCCTCGCCGCCGTCGACGACCGGTGCGAGGCCCTCGCCGCCGAGTACGACGTCGCCGGTGAGACGGTGCAGCTCATCCGCCCCCGTGACGAGACCACGCTGAGCCTCTACGGCCCGGTGTCGTTCGCCGGCAGCCTGCTCGAGTGCGTCGGATTCACCATTCCCGACCGTGAGTGGGAAGACGGCCTGCAGGCCGACATCTCGCCCGAGAACATCGCCGACGCCGCCGCCGACCACGTCTTCGTGACGACCGCCGATGTCACCGACCCCACGACCCTGCCCGCCGCGATCCGCGAGAACACGCGGGCCTTCCCGGCGCCGACCCTCGTCGACACCGCCTCCTGGGTCTCCGGCGTCGGCCCCCGGGGTGCGCAGGCCGTCCTCGATGACATCGAGGAGTACCTCGACGAGACCCGGTGACCGGCCTCCGCGCGAGCGAGCGCACCGCCTCGTCCCCGCCCCGCGTCTCGCGCGTGGTGGGCGGCGGGGCCGTGCTCGTCGTCGCGCTCCTCGTCTGCATCGCCCTCTCGCTGACGGTCGGCGCGAATCCGCTCGCTCCCGATGTCGTCCTCGCCGCCCTGCGGGGCGAGGGCACGCCTGAGAGCACCTATGTCGTGTTCGACCTGCGCATTCCGCGCACCGTCGCCGGCATCGTCGCGGGCGCGGCCCTCGGCGTGGCCGGCGCCCTCATCCAGGCGTTCACACGAAACCCGCTCGCCGACCCCGGCATCCTGGGCGTCAATGCCGGGGCGGCCCTCGCCGTGGCGCTCGGCATCGCCGTCTTCGGACTCCGCGACCCCGCGGCATCCGTCTGGCTCGCCTTCGCCGGCGCGCTCGTGGTGACCGTCGCCGTCTACCTGATCGGCGCCTCGGGTCGCAGCGGCGCCGACCCGCTGCGGCTGACGCTCGCCGGGGTCTCGATCGGCGCCGTGTTCTCGGGGATCACGACGGGCATGACGCTGAGCGACCCCGACGCCTTCGACGCGATGCGCAGCTGGAACGCCGGCTCCCTCCTCGGCAGCGGCGTCGAGGTGATCGGCGCGGTCGCCCCGTTCATCGCGGTCGGCATCGCCCTCGCCGTGGTGCTCGCGCCGGGCCTCAACGCCCTCGCCCTCGGCGACGATGTCGCTCGCGCCCAGGGGGCTCGCGTCGGCGGCATCCGCATCGGCGTGATCGTCGCGGTCACCCTCCTCGCCGGCGCGGCGACGGCGCTCGCCGGCCCGATCTCGTTCGTCGGGCTCATGGTGCCCCACATCGTCCGGTGGCTCTTCGGCGTCGATCAGCGCGTCATCGTGACGCTGTCCGCCCTGCTCGCGCCCGTGCTCGTGCTGGTGTCCGACGTTCTGGGCCGGGTCATCATCGCGCCGGCCGAGGTGCCGGTCGGAATCGTCACCGCGTTCGTCGGGGCACCCGTCCTCATCGCGCTCGCCCGGCGACGAAAGGCGAGCACCCTATGAGCGTCGACACCCGCCACGGGATGCCGCAGCGCACCCATCCGCGCCGGGCGGAAGGCCTCGACGTCGGCCATCGCCGCGTCGTCCTCCGGCTCGGGCGCGCGGCCGTACCCCTCCGCACACGCACCCTGATCGTCGGGGCGGTGCTGGCCCTCGTCGCGGGTGTGCTCGCCGTCGTCTCGCTCGGGCTCGGCGCCTACGCGCTCACCCCCGACGCGGTCCTCCGCGTGCTGGCCGGGGGCGGCGAGGGCCTCGACCGGACCGTCGTGATGGAGTGGCGGCTGCCGCGCACCCTCGCGGCGCTGACGATGGGCGCGCTGCTGGCGATCGCGGGCGCCCTCTTCCAGGGCGTCACGCGCAATCCGCTCGCGAGCCCCGACATCCTCGGCCTCTCGAACGGCGCCTTCACGGGGATGCTGCTCGCCCTGGTCTTCGTCTCGGCGAGCTGGCCCGCGCTCACCGTGGGCGCCGTGCTCGGCGGCCTCGCGACCGCGGCGGTCATCTGGTCGCTCTCCCTCCGCGGCGGGCTCCACGGGTTCCGTCTGATCGTCGTCGGCATCGGCGTCTCGGCGATGCTCGCCTCCCTCAACACGTGGATGCTGCTGCAGGTCGAGCTCGAGACCGCGATGTTCGCCTCGGCCTGGGGCGCCGGGTCGCTGAGCGGGGTCACGGCCGCGCCGCTGGCCGGTGCGCTCGCGTGCGCGGCGCCCTTCGTCGCAGCTGCCGCCCTCCTCACGCCGCAGCTCCGGCAACTCGACCTGGGCGACGATCTCGCCGCGGCATCCGGTGCACGTCCGCACGTGGTGCGCGCGCTCGCCCTGCTGATCGGCGTCGTGCTGGTCGCGGCCGCGACCACGGTCGCGGGGCCGGTCGCCTTCATCGCCCTCGCGGCGCCGCAGATCGCCCGCCGCCTCACCCGCACGCCGTCGCTGCCCTTCGCGGTGTCGGCTCTCGTGGGCGCAGCCCTGCTGCTCGGCTCCGACATCGTCGCGCAGCACGTCCTTCCCGTCAGCCTGCCCGTCGGGGTCGTGACCGTCTCTGTCGGCGGCGCCTACCTCGTGCTCATGATCGCTCTGGAGATCCGCCGCCGTGCCTGAGACCCCCTCCGCCCCCTCGCCGTCGTCGGGTGCCCCGCGCCTCGCCGCCGAGCACGTCACGCTGTCCTACGACCGCGCCGACATCGTCGCCGACCTGTCGGTGGGCATCCCGCCCGGGTCGTTCACGGTCATCGTCGGCCCGAACGCCTGCGGCAAGTCGACGCTCCTGCGAGGGCTCTCGCGCCTGCTGACCCCGACGCACGGGCGGGTCGTGCTCGACGGCCGTGCGATCTCCGAGTATCCGGCCAAGGAGGTCGCGCGGCGCCTCGGCCTGCTGCCGCAGAGCGCGATCGCCCCCGACGGCATCACCGTCGCCGACCTCGTCGGCCGCGGACGCTACCCGCATCAGAACCTCCTGCGGCAATGGTCGGATGCCGACGAGCTCGCCGTGATCGACGCCCTCGACGCCACCGGCACGAGAGACCTGTCGTCGCGCGCGGTCGACGAGCTCTCGGGCGGCCAGCGCCAGCGGGTCTGGGTGGCGATGGTGCTCGCCCAGCAGACCGACCTGCTGCTGCTCGACGAGCCGACGACCTACCTCGACATCGCGCACCAGGTCGAGCTGATGGAGCTCCTCGCCGCGCTCAACCGCCGGGGCCGCACGATCGTGGCCGTCCTGCACGATCTGAACCACGCTGCGCGGTACGCGAGCCACCTCATCGCCATGCGCGACGGCCGCATCGTCGCGGAGGGTGCGCCGGCCGACGTCATCACGAGCGAGCGCGTGCGCGAGGTCTTCGGCCTGGCCAACGTCGTCATCGCCGACCCGGTGACCGGCGGGCCGCTGGTCGTGCCGCTCGGCGGCACCGGCGTGGCCGACCCGCACGCCGCAGCCCGCGCCGCCGGAATCGAGGAGGGCGCATGACCGATCCGCGCCCCTGGGCCTACAGCGCATTCCGCGTCGAGGTGAGCGCGCGCCGGCTGCTGAGCCCGCGGTTCCTCCGGCTGACCTTCTCGGGCGACGACCTCCGCCACTTCGCCCCGTGGGGCGTCGACCAGCGGATCAAGGTCGTGCTGCCGATGGCAGACGGGACGATCGCCGATTTCGGCCTGCTCGCCGAACCCACCCCGCACCCGTCCGACTGGTACGCGAGATGGCGGGCGCTTCCCGAGGGTGAGCGCAACGTGCTGCGCACGTACACGCCGGCCGAGATCAGGCCGGAACGCGGCGAGATCGACGTCGACTTCTTTCTGCACGAGCCGGCCGGGCCCGCGTCGGCGTGGGCGCGCGCAGCCGAGATCGGCGAACGGCTCGTCATCACCGGGCCCGACGCTCGAAACGGCTACACCGGGTACGGCATCCACTGGGCGCCCGGCGAGGCGACCCGGTTCCTGCTGACCGCCGACGAGACGGCGTACCCCGCGGCGCGCAACATCCTCCGGAGCCTGCCGCCCGCGGCATCCGTCGACCTCTTCGTCGATGCGCTCGACTTGGCCGACGACGTGCTCTCCGCCGCAGCGCCGAGCGGTGTCCGCGTGCATGTGGTCCCGCGCGGACCGCACCCGTGCGACCGCCTGCAGGAGGCCGTGCGCTCCTGGAGCGCCGCGTCGCCCGGGCTGGCGGGCGACCCCGGATTCTTCGCCTGGCTCGCCGGAGAGTCGGCGTCGGTGGCGGGAGTCCGGCGGCTGCTCACCCGCGAGGTGGGCGTGCCGAAGGAGCGGGTGGCGTTCCTCGGCTACTGGCGTCAGGGCGGGCCCCTCGTCGACTGACCCGTCGGCGCGGCGCGGCTCCGCCACGAACAGCCGCTGGATGTAACCGGATACATCGGGTATCGTCCCCGTGGTAACCGGTTACATCGGGTCCCGGTCGCGACGATGCGACCGGCCGGGACTGCAACGACGCAGACAAGGAGCGACCGGATGACGACCCCCACCCTCGCGGACCGCCTCGACCGGATCGTGCTCTACCAGGCGTACCCGCAGAGCTTCGCCGACGCCGACGGCGACGGCATGGGCGACCTCGACGGTCTCGCGGCGCGCCTCGACTACCTGCAGTGGCTGGGCGTGGATGCCGTCTGGGTGAACCCCTGCTTCGTCTCACCGATGCGCGACGCGGGGTACGACGTCGCCGACTTCGATCACATCGATCCGCGCTACGGCGGCGACGCCGCGTTCGACCGCCTCATCGCCGAGGCCGACCGCCGCGGCATCGCGATCGTGCTCGACCTCGTCGCCGGGCACACCTCCGACGAGCACCCCTGGTTCCGCGCCGCGGTCGATGATCCCCGCGACCACCGCTACGTCTTCGCCGACGAGCAGGCCGACGGCTTCGAGCCGGTCCCGGGCCGTCGCGGCGGGTTCTACCGCCCCAACTTCTTCGCCTTCCAGCCCGCGCTGAACTTCGGGTTCGCCCGCACGCATCCGGGTGAGCCGTGGCGGCAGCCGGTCGACGCCGAGGGGCCGCGCGCCAACCGCGACGCCCTCGTCGACATCATCCGCGGCTGGTACGACCGCGGGGTGCAGGGTTTCCGGGTCGACATGGCCGCCTCGCTCGTGAAGGACGATCCCGGCCACGTCGAGACGGCGCGCCTGTGGAACTCCATCCGGCAGCGGCTCGACGCGACCCACCCCGGGCGCATCCTGCTGTCGGAGTGGGGCGACCCGAAGCGCGCGATCCCGGCGGGCTTCCACAGCGACTTCTTCCTTCAGTTCGGCGGCGACGACGACGGCCGGCCGCTCAAGTCGCTGGTTAACAACAACAGCGGCACGGTGCACGAGGCGTGGAATCAGACCGAGGTCTGGGCGGATGCCGCCGGCACAGGTGACGCGGGCGACTTCGTCGCCGCCTGGCGGCAGGCCGCCACCGCCATCGCCGCCGACGGCCGGGGCGGCGTGGTCGGGCTCCCGACGGCGAACCACGACTTCACCCGCGTGGTGAGCGGCCCGCGCGACGCCGACCAGGCCCGCTCGGTGCTCCTCCTGGCGCTCACCTGGCCCGCCCTCCCGTCGATCTACTACGGCGACGAGATCGGCATGCGGTACGTGCCGGGGCTCGCGAGCGTCGAGGGGTCGTCCCTCGGGCCGACCTACGAGCGGGCGGGCTCCCGCACCCCGATGCAGTGGGGCGATCTGGGCCAGGGCGGCTTCGGCGACAGCGAGGGCGGTTCCGGCCCGGCAGAGGTCTTCCCCTCGCGATACCTGCCGGAGGACCCTGACCCGCAGCGTCCGACCGTGGCCGCGCAGCGTGGCGACGCGGCATCCCTGCTGCACTTCGTCCGTGCTGCGATCGCCCTCCGCCGCCGCGACGACCGCCTGTCGGCGCGGGCCGAGGTGGGCGTCCTCGGCACCGGGTATCCGTTCGCCTACGTGCGCGGCGGCTCGCTCCTCGTCGCCCTCAACCCCTCCGGCGCGCCTCGCACCCTCGCCGTCCCGGCATCCGATCCGGCCGCGGGCGACCCGGCGGTCGTCCTCGCGCACCGTGCGCGCCTGGCCGGCGACACCCTCCATCTCGACGCGTTCGGCTGCGCCGTCGTCGACCTGGCCCCGACCCCCGCCGCACCCGATGCGGCATCCGATGAAAGGAACACCGCATGACGACGCACACCGGACCGACTTCCCCCGCCCCAGGTGGGTTCCTCTGGGGCGCGGCCACGGCGGCGCACCAGATCGAGGGCGGCAATGTGAACACCGCCCACTGGGAGTTCGAACACGCTCCCGACACGACGGTGCAGGAGCCGTCGGGCGACGCGTGCGATTCGTACCACCGCTATCCGGAGGACATCCGGCTGCTCGCCGAGGCGGGCCTCACGACCTACCGGTTCTCGATCGAGTGGGCCCGCATCGAGCCCGAGAAGGGCATCGTCTCGCGGGCGCAGCTCGACCACTACCGGCGCATGATCGACACGTGCCGGGATGCCGGTGTCACCCCCTTCGTCACGCTCCACCACTTCACGGTGCCGCGCTGGCAGGGGCGCGACGGCGGCTGGTACGCCGACGACGTCGTCGACCGCTTCCGCCGGTACACCGAGACGGCGACCCGCATCCTCGACGACGTCGACTGGGTCGTGACGATCAACGAGCCGAACATGATGGTTAATCAGACCGAGGCGAAGATCGACACCGAGCAGGGCGTCAACTTCCCCGGCCCGTCGCCGCACGTCGCACAGGTGATCGCCGAGGCGCACCACGCGTCGGTCGAGGTGCTCAAGGGACTCGGCCACGTGAAGAGCGGCTGGTCGGTCGCGAACCAGGTGTACCAGGCCGTGCCCGGCTACGAGAAGGAGCGCGACGAGTGGGGCTACTGGCGGGAGGACTACTACCTCGAGCAGGCCCGGGGCGATGACTTCATCGGTGTGCAGTCGTACCTCCGCACGATCATCGGGCCCGACGGGCCGGTGCCCTTCGCCGACGATGTCGAGCGCACGCTGACGGGGTGGGAGTACTACCCCGAGGCCCTGGGCCACGCTCTCCGTCACACGCACGAGGTGACCGGCGGCATCCCGATGGTCGTGACCGAGAACGGGATGGCGACGCAGGACGACCGTCGCCGCATCGACTACACGACCGGGGCCCTCGAGGGAGTGTCAGCTGCCCTCCAGGGCGGCCTCGACGTGCGGGGGTATCTGCACTGGTCGCTGCTCGACAACTACGAGTGGGGGTCGTTCCGGCCCACGTTCGGCCTGATCGGGGTCGACCACGAGACCTTCGAGCGCACCCCGAAGCCGAGCCTCGCCTGGCTGGGCGACCTCGCCCGCCGGGGCGTCCTGCCCGCCGGCTGACCGGGGCGCCGCCACGGGGGCGAGCCCCGGCCCGCCCATCGGGCGGTCGGGGCTCGGGTCGTGCTCCCGGAGAGAGGCAGGCGCCGGATCAGTCGTCCATCTCGGTGCCGATGACCGCGCCCGAGCCGTCGAGGGTGATCTCGACGATCTGGCGGTCGGCGGTGAGGATCGAGATGTCGAAGGGCGACCGGTTGTCGTCGTCGGCGTCGATGTCGATGATCCGTCCGTCGACCTCGCCGAGCGCCGCGGCCACCATCGTGTCGAGCGTCTGCGCGTCGAGGATGCGCTCGGGGGCACGGTCGTCGGCGTCGGCGCGCTCGGTCTCGCGGACGACGGCCTGGCCGTCGGCGCCCACGAGGACCTCGGTCTCCGATCCGTCGGCGCCGCGGAGCGTGACGTCCCAGCTGCCGTCGCGGTTCGCGTCGATCGCGGTGGGCTGACCCTCGGCGGCGCCCTGGGCGGCCGTCGCGATGGCGCCGAGCTCATCGGCCGTCGTGGCGCCGAACTCGCCGGATGCCGCGGCGTCGCCGTCGGTCTGCGGCGCTGCGTCGTCCGCTGCGTCGTCGTCCGCGCTGTCGTCCGTCGCGCTGCCACCGGTCTGCGCGGCGTCGGTGGAGCCCTGGGCGGTGGCGCCGTCGGAGCGTTGGCCGCTGATGACGCCGCCGAGACGGTCGTCGTCGTCCTGGCCGTCGGCCATCGAAGCGCCGATCGCGACACCGCCGCCGACGAGCAGGGCGACGCCGAGTGCGGCTCCGCCGGCCATCAGGGCGGTGCGGCCGCGACGCTTCGCGGGCTTCTCGACGGGCGGGTCGGCGAGGGGCTCGTAGGCCTGGGTCGGCGCCGTCGGGGTGGCCGCGGCGGGCGTGCGGTCGGGGGTCTCGGGGGTGCTGTTGTTCTCGCTCATGTCCCTAGCGTGCCGGGGAGGCGCTGAAGCGTTCCTGAAGCGACCTGAAGCCCTCTTCAGGAAGCGCTCGGCTCTTGCCGCACGGGCAGGCGAACCTCGAAGCGCGCTCCGCCGAGGGGCGCGTCGCGGACGGTGACCGAGCCGCCTGCGGCGACGGCGACGCCGTGCACGATCGCGAGGCCCAGGCCGCTGCCGCCGACATCCCGCGCCCGGCCCTCGTCGAGGCGCACGAAGCGCTCGAACACCCGCTCGCGCTCCTCCGGAGGGATGCCGCTGCCGTCGTCGTCCACGGTGAGCACCGCATGCGCCCCCTCGGCTCGCACGCCGATCGCGACCCGGGAGGCGGCGTGGCGGGCGGCGTTGTCGGCGAGGTTCCGGACGATCCGGCCCAGCAGGCGCTCGTCACCGGTCACCTGGACGGCGGTGATCGCCGACCCGTCGACGTGCACCCCGGCAGCGCGGAGCCGCGACACCTCGGTGAGGGCGAGATCGTCGAGGTCGACGGCGGCGCGGCGCTGCGCCGCGCGCTCGTCGAGCCGCGTGAGCACGAGCAGTCCGTCGACGAGGTCCTGCATCCGGAGGCCCTCTGCCGCGACGACCTCGGTGAGGTCCTCGAGCGAGGTGGAGTCGGGATGCGCCCGAGCCAGTTCGGCGTGCTGGCGCATGGTCGCCAGCGGCGAGCGGAGTTCGTGGGACGCGTCCGACACGAAGCGGCGCTGGGCGCTCGCCGACGCGTCGAGACGGTCGAGCATGCGGTTCATCGTCGCGGCGAGGGCGGCGATCTCGTCTCCGGATGCCGGCTCGGCGACGCGCCGGTCGAGCCGGTCGGCCGAGATGGCGTCCACCTCGGAGCGGATGCGCGAGACGGGGCGGAGGGCGCGGCCGACGACCCACCAGGTGACGCCCGCGACCAGGAGCACCACCAGCAGCGAGCCCGCCGCGAGCAGGAGCGCGACCGTGCCGAGCGTGGCGTCGTCGTCGTCGACCGGGATGGCGACGACGAGTTCGGCGGTGGGCTCGGTGTCGCTCTCCGATTCGCTCTCCCCATCGACGACGTCGTCGTCGAGGCTCTCGGTGACGATGAGCACCGGGGCGCCGTCGTAGGTGACGACCCGTCCGGCGGCGTCGGCGGGGAGGGGGCCGGCATCCGCCTCCTCGGATGCCGCGACGACGCGGCCGGTCTGGTCGACGATCTGGGCGATGTCGTCGTCGAGATCGGCGATCGCCCGCGTGCCGAGATCATCGATCCGCGTCGCGATCTCCTCGGCGCGCGCCTCGCCGCCGCGGGCGGTGGCATCGCGGACGCTCGCCGTGAGCACGCCCTCGAAGGCGAAGGAGCCGGCGATGAGGACGAGCGCGACGATGAGGGTCGCGGCGGCGGTGATCCGCGCCCGCAGCGAGCGGAGCCCCGGCATCCGTGCCGCCCCGGGCCCGCCGGGCGACCCCTCCGGCATCCGCTCGTCGCCGCGGGGACGCGGGAGGGGAGTGCGCTCAGCCACCGTCTGCCGCCAGACGGTAGCCCGCGCCGCGCACGGTCTCGATCGCACCCCGGTCGAACGGACGGTCGACTTTGCGGCGGAGATGCCCGACGTACACCTCGACGATGTTCGGGTCGCCGTCGAAGTCGTCGTCCCAGACCCCGGCGATCAGGTCGCGCTTGGAGAGCACCTGACCGCGGTGACGCATGAGGTGCTCGAGGACCGCGAACTCCCGCGACGTCAGCTCGATCTGCGTGTCGCCGCGCCAGACCCGGCGGGAGCCGGGGTCGAGGCGGAGGTCGCCGGCCTCGAGCGAGACGGGGCGCGCGACGCCGCCGCGGCGGATGAGCGCCCGCAGCCGCGCCACGAGGACGGGGTAGGAGAAGGGCTTCGTGACGTAGTCGTCGGCGCCCGTCTCGAGCGCCTCGACCTGGTCCCACTCGCCGTCCTTGGCGGTGAGCATGAGCACCGGGGTCCAGTTCTCCTCGGCGCGGAGGGCTTCGCAGACCTTCCATCCGCTCATGCCGGGCATCATCAGGTCGAGCACGATCGCGTCGTACCGGGTCTCGCGGGCGCGCCACAGGCCGTCGACCCCGTTGTGGGCGACGTCGACGGCGAAGCCCTCGGCTTCGAGGCCGCGCCGCACGCCGTCGGCCAGGCGCACCTCGTCATCGACCACCAGTACTCGCATCGGTCCAGTCTGGCCGTCCGACGCTGAAGCCGCGCTGAAGCGGGCGGGTTGTGCGCACCCGACGGCGATTCGCGGCATCCGTTGTCGATGTCTTGCAGAACGGACGGCACCGTCACCGTTAGCGTGGGAGGGTGACCCCCTCGTTCGAGGCTCCGGCCGAAGCTCCCGACGTCATCCGCGTGCTCGCGGCCGATGGCACGTTCGCGCCCTCCGCGTCTGCCGAGCCCTACCTCCCGCTCATCGACGCGCTCGCCGACGCCGACCTCGAGACCTTCTACCGCGACATGGTGGTGGTGCGCGCCTTCGACCGCCAGGCGACCAACCTCCAGCGGCAGGGTCAGCTCGCCCTGTGGCCGCCGTCGTTCGGGCAGGAGGCCGCTCAGGTCGGCTCCGTCCGCGCCGCGCGCGCCCACGACCACATCTTCCCGTCGTACCGCGAGCACGTCGTCGCGACCGTCCGGGGCGTCGATCCGATCGACATCATCCGGCTCATGCGCGGCCTCACGCACGGTGGGTGGAACCCCGCCGAGCACCAGAACACCCACATCTACACGCTCGTCCTCGGCGCGCAGACCCTCCACGCCACGGGCGTCGGCATGGGCCTCGTCTTCGACGGCCGCACGGGCACCGGCGACGCCGACACCGACGAGGCCGTCATGGTCTATTACGGCGACGGCGCATCGAGCCAGGGCGACGTCCACGAGGCCATGGTCTTCGCTGCGAGCTACCGCACGCCCCAGGTGTTCTTCCTGCAGAACAACCACTGGGCCATCTCGGTGCCGGTCACGACCCAGTCGCGCGTGCCGCTGGTGCGACGCGGTGACGGGTACGGCATCCCGTCGTTCCGCGTCGACGGCAACGACGTGCTCGCCAGCTACGCCGTGACGAAGCTCGCCCTCGACGAGGCGCGCGGCGGCGACGGTCCTCGCGCGATCGAGGCGCTGACCTACCGGATGGGCGCTCACACGACGAGCGACGATCCGACGAAGTACCGCACGTCCGACGAGGAGGAGTCGTGGGCTCGCCGCGATCCGATCGCCCGGATGCGCGCCTACCTCGAGGGTCGCGGCGCTGCCGCCTCGTTCTTCGACGGGGTCGATGCCGAGGCCGCCGCCTACGCCGACGACGTCCGGGTGCGCACGAACGCGCTGGGTGAGATCCCCACGGCGACGATGTTCGACCATGTCTACGGCGAGGCCCACCCCCTCGTGGCCGAGCAGCAGCAGTGGCTCGCCGGCTACGAGGCATCGTTCGAGGAGGGCTCCGCGTGAGCGACATTCAGAACCTGACCCTCGCCAAGGCGCTCAACCTGGGGCTCCAGGCCGCATTGCGAGACAACGACCGCGTGCTGCTGATGGGCGAGGACATCGGCCCGCTCGGCGGCGTCTTCCGCGTCACCGAGGGCCTGCACGCCGAGTTCGGCCCCCGCCGGGTGCTCGACACCCCGCTGGCCGAGTCGGGCATCGTCGGCACGGCGATCGGCCTCGCCATGACGGGCTTCCGCCCGGTGGTCGAGATCCAGTTCGACGGCTTCGTCTTCCCGGCATTCGACCAGATCACCGCGCAGCTGGCCAAGCTGGCGAACCGGCACGAGGGCGCGGCGTCGTTCCCGGTCGTCATCCGGATCCCCTACGGCGGGCACATCGGCGCGGTGGAGCACCACCAGGAGAGCCCCGAGACGTACTTCGCCCACACGCCCGGCCTGCGGGTCGTCTCGCCCTCGACGCCGAACGACGCGTACTGGATGATCCAGGACGCGATCGCCTCGCCCGACCCGGTCATCTTCCTCGAGCCGAAGTCGAAGTACTTCAAGAAGGGCGAGGTCGACCTCGCCGAGCGCGCCATCCCGCTGCACGCCTCGCGGGTGGTCCGCCGCGGGACCGACGTGACCCTCGTCGGGCACGGCGCGATGGTGACGACGCTGCTGCAGGCGGCGTCGCTGGCCGAGAGCGAGGGCACGTCGTGCGAGGTCATCGACCTCCGCTCGCTGTCGCCGATCGACTACGGCCCGATCATCGAGTCGGTGCGCCACACCGGACGCATGGTCTACGCGCAGGAGGCGCCCGGCAACGTGTCGGTCGGCTCCGAGGTCGCCGCGACCGTGATGGAGCGCGCGTTCTTCTCGCTCGAAGCCCCCGTGCTGCGGGTGTCGGGCTTCGACGTGCCATTCCCGCCCGCGAAGCTCGAGGGCCAGTACCTTCCCGACGCCGACCGCATCCTCGAGGCCGTCGACCGCGCCCTCGCCTACTGACTGGAGCACCGATGAGCACGCAGTCCTTCCACCTGCCGGATGTCGGCGAAGGCCTGACCGAGGCCGAGATCGTGCAGTGGCGCGTCGCGCCCGGCGACACGGTCGACGTCAACGACGTCCTGGTCGAGATCGAGACGGCGAAGTCGCTCGTCGAGCTGCCCTCCCCGTTCTCGGGAACGGTCGGCGACATCCTCGCGGCCGAGGGCGACACCGTCGAGGTCGGGGCGGCGATCATCACGATCGCGGGTGCCCCGAGCGAACCGGATGCCGCGATCGGAGCGTCGGAGCACGGCGAGAAGCCCGCCGAGGAGGCGAGCGGCTCGGTGCTCGTCGGCTACGGCACGGGCGGCGCGGTGTCCTCCCGCCGGCGCAAGCCGGCCGAGAAGCCGGTGACCCGCGCGGTCGGCGTGGTCGCCAAGCCCCCGATCCGCAAGCTGGCGCGCGATCTCGGTGTCGACCTGGCCGACGTCTCGCCGTCGGGCGCCTCGGGCGAGGTCACCCGCGACGACGTCGTGCGGCACGCCGACCAGGCGTCGGTGTTCCGCAACATCGCGACGCCCGACCTCCCCGTCGAGCGAGAGCAGTCGATCCCGGTGGGATCGGCATCCGCTCCGGCTCCCGTGGCGACCCCGGCGCCGGAGTCCGAGTCGGACACGCGCGAGGAGGCCATTCCCGTCAAGGGCGTCCGCAAGGTGACGGCGAACGCGATGACCTCGAGCGCCTACACCGCGCCGCACGTGACGGTCTGGACCGACGTCGATGCGACCCGCACGATGGAGCTCGTGAAGCGGCTGAAGGCATCGCCCGACTTCGCCGACGTGAAGATCTCGCCGCTGCTGATCGTGGCCCGCGCCGTCATCTGGGCCGTGCGCCGCACGCCGATGGTCAACGCGGCCTGGGTCGAGACCGATGACGGCGCCGAGATCCGCATGCGGCACTACGTCAACCTCGGCATCGCCGCCGCGACCCCCCGGGGCCTGCTCGTGCCGAACATCAAGGACGCGCAGGACCTCAACCTCCGCGGCCTCGCGCGGTCCCTCGAGAAGCTGACGCTGACGGCGCGCGACGGCAAGACCCCGCCGGCCGACCAGCAGGGCGGCACGATCACGATCACGAACATCGGCGTCTTCGGGATGGATGCCGGAACCCCGATCATCAACCCGGGGGAGTCCGGCATCGTCGCGATGGGAACGATCCGGCAGAAGCCGTGGGTCGTCGACGGCGAGGTGCGGCCGCGGTTCGTGACGACGGTGTCGGGTTCGTTCGACCACCGCGTCATCGACGGCGACGGCATGAGCCGGTTCATCGCCGACGTGGCCTCCGTGCTCGAGGAGCCCGCGCTGCTGCTCGACTGATGGATGCCGTGATCGTCGCCCGCGACCCTCTCCCACCAGGGGAGGGCCGCCCGTGACGTCGCCGCTGCGCATCGCGGCGTGGTGGGTGCGCGACTACGCCTACGCCCTGGTGTGGCAGCTGCGCGGGGCCCTCAACCGCACCGACCCCCGCTCTTTCGCCGGGGGCGAGAAGGCGCCGATCGTGATCCTGCCCGGGGTCTACGAGACGTGGAAGTTCATGCAGCCGCTGATCACCGCGGTGCACGATCGCGGGCACCCGGTGCACGTCGTGCCGGTGCTGCGGCACAACCGCCGCCCGGTCGACGACGCCGCCGACCGCGTGATCGACTACCTCGAGCAGAACGACCTGCACGGGTGCGTCCTGTTGGCGCACAGCAAGGGCGGGCTCGTCGGAAAACGCGCGATGGCCCTCGACGCCGATCGCGGCCGCATCGAGAGCATGCTGGCCGTGGCGACGCCGTTCGGCGGGTCGCGCTACGGGCGGCTGATGGTGCTCCCCTCGCTCCGCATCTTCTCGCCGCACAGCCGGACGATCCTCGCGCTCGGACGGGAGACCGCGATCAACGCGCGCATCGTCTCGGTCTATGCCGGCTTCGACCCGCACATCCCCGAGGGGAGTGAGTTGACCGGCGCCCGCAAGAACGTCAGGCTCGACACCGGAGGGCATTTTCGCGTGCTGGCCGATCCGCGCGTGATCGCAGAGCTCGCCGCGCTGGCGGAATGAAGACTGCCCGCTGATTTGAGAACGATTATCAAGAGCGCGTACAGTGAGCGCATGACCTCCCGCGTGCCCGCTGCCCTCGCCCTCCTCGGCGCCTCTGCTCTCGTCCTCGCGGGCTGCGCGGGAACCACGCCCGCCGCGAGCGGGACGGATGCCGCGGGCGGCGAGAAGCTGCAGGTCGTCGCGTCGACGAACGTGTACGGCGCACTGGCATCCGTGGTCGGCGGAGACGACGTCGAGGTCACGTCGGTCATCGACTCGCTCTCGCAGGACCCGCACTCCTACGAGGCCTCCGCCCGCGACCAGCTGACGATCTCCGACGCCGACCTCATCATCGAGAACGGCGCCGGCTACGACTCGTTCATCGACGCCCTCATCGAGGCGAGCGGTGCGAAGGCGCCGGTGCTCACGGCCGTCGAGTTCGCGCACGACTACCCCGGCGCCGCGTCGCACGACGAGGCGGAGCACGCCGACGAGGCGGAGCACGCCGACGAGGCGGAGCACGACCACGCCCATGACGACGCGGGACACGACCACATCGAGGGCTTCAACGAGCACGTCTGGTACGACCCCCACACGGTCGTCCACCTCGTCGAGGACATCGCTCACGAGCTCGGCGAGCTCGACGCCTCGAAGGCCGAGACGTTCGATGCCAACGCGGCCGAGCTGGTCTCCCAGATCGAGGGCCTCGAGTCGTCGCTGGAAGACATCGCCACCGACCACAAGGGCGAGAAGATCTTCGTCACCGAGCCGGTGCCGCTGTACCTCGCGGCCGCCGCCGGCCTCGAGAACGCCACCCCCGACGAGTTCAGCGAGGCTGTCGAAGAGGGCCAGGACGTTCCCCCGGCGACCCTGCTCGAGGCGCAGAAGATCCTGCGATCGGGCGACGTTCGCACCGTGATCGTCAACGCCCAGACCGGCGGTGCCGAGACGACCGAGATCGTCACGCTCGCGAAGAGCCTCGACATCCCGGTGCTCGAGTTCACGGAGCTTCTGCCCGAGGGTCTCACGTACGTCGAGTGGATGCAGCAGAACATCGACGAGCTGGCCGGTACGCTGACTCGGTGACCGCCCGCGACTCCGTTCTCGAGATCCGCGGGGCCGCGCTCCGCCGAGAGGGTCGTGAACTCTGGAGCGGACTCGACCTCGACGTCGCCCCGGGTGAGCTCATCGCCGTCCTCGGCCCCAGCGGCTCGGGCAAGACGACGCTCCTCCGCGCGATCCTCGGCCTCGAGCACCTCAGCGAAGGAACGATCGAGGTCTCCGGCGCTCCCGTCCGGCGCCCCGGCAACCGTCGCATCGGCTACCTGCCGCAGACGCGCCCGCTGCCACGCGACACCGCGCTGCGCGGCCGCGACCTCGTCGCCCTGGGCGTCAGCGGCCACCGCTTCGGGCTGCCCCTCTCGCGTCGGCGCGATCGGGAACGCGTCGACGAACTCGTCACCGCCATCGGGGCGGGCTCCTTCGCCGACCAGCCCGTGGGCATCCTGTCGGGGGGCGAGCAGCAGCGCCTGCGCGTCGGCCAGGCGCTCGCCGACAACCCGCCCCTCCTGCTCTGCGACGAGCCGCTGACGAGCCTCGACCTCGCCAATCAGCAGGCCGTCGTCTCGCTCATCGACCAGCATCGGCGCGCCGGTGCGGCCGTGCTGCTGGTGACCCACGACATCAACCCGGTGCTCGGCAAGGTCGACCGGATCCTCTACATCGCGAACGGGCGCTTCACGCTCGGCACTCCGAAGGAGGTCCTCACCTCGCCGGTGCTGACCGATCTCTACGGCGCCCCCGTCTTCGTGCTGCGCGCGGGCGACCGTCTCGTGGTCGTCGGCGCGCCCGACGCCGACGCGTCGCACCACCATCACGACCACGAGGACCACGTATGAACTGGAGCGACGTCGGCGACGCGATGTTCGGCGGCCTGCCCGTGTACGGCGAGATCCTCGCCCTCGTGCAGAACTCGGTGTGGGCGGGCGCGATCCTCGGGCTCGTCGGCGGTCTCATCGGGGTCTTCGTCCTGCAGCGCGACATGGCCTTCGCCGTGCACGGCATCAGCGAGCTCTCCTTCGCCGGTGCCGCCGCCGCACTCCTCATCGGCGCCGACGTCGTCACCGGCTCGATCATGGGATCGCTGATCGCGGCCGCGCTCATCGGCTGGCTGGGATCGAGGGCCCGCGACCGCAACTCGATCATCGGCGTGCTCATGCCGTTCGGTCTCGGTCTCGGCATCCTGTTCCTGGCTCTCTACGACGGCCGGAGCGCCAACCGGTTCAGCCTGCTGACCGGTCAAATCGTCTCGGTGCAGTCGGCGCAGCTCACCTGGCTCATCGCGATCGCGGCGGTCGTCCTCGTCGCGCTGCTGCTCGTCTGGCGACCGCTGCGCTTCGACTCGCTCGACCCGCAGTCGGCCGCGGCGCGGGGCGTGCCGACCGTGGGCATCTCGCTCGTCTTCATGCTGCTGCTCGGACTGACGGTCGCCGTGGCGGTGCACATCATCGGAGCGCTGCTCGTCATGGCGCTCGTGGTGACGCCGGCCGCGGCGGCTGTGCGGGTCGCGACCGGACCGCTCGCGGTGCCGCTGCTGGCGGCGGGGTTCGGCGTGGTCTCGGCCGTGGGCGGCATCCTTCTCGCGGTCGCCGGCACGCTCCCGGTCAGCCCGTACATCACCACCGTCTCGTTCCTCATCTACCTCGTCTGCCGGGTGATCGGCGCACGACGCGGTCGCGTGCTGCGGCCCGATGCCGCCCGGCGTCCCCAGGCCACGGCCAGCGCCCGCGGGTAGACTCGCCGCCATGGTTCAGCGCAACACGTGGCAGCGCGAGCGCGTGCGCTCGGCGCTCTCCGACGCCCCCGGATTCGTGAGCGCTCAGGACCTGCACGCCGCCCTCCGCGTCGAGAACACCGGCATCGGCCTCGCGACCGTCTACCGCGCTCTGGCCAACCTTGCCTCGACGGGGGAGGCCGACCAGCTCCAGTCGCCCGACGGCGAGGCGATCTACCGCGCGTGCGCGAGCGACGGTCATCACCATCACCTCATCTGCCGGAGCTGCGGCAAGGCCGTCGAGATCCAGGCCGACGAGGTCGAGAGCTGGGCGAAGCGCACGGCAGCCGCCCACGGCTTCGTCGACGCCGAACACGTCGTCGACATCTTCGGCACGTGCGCCGCGTGCGCCGCGGCGGCCGCCGCGGACGGTCGTGCCTGACACCCGTTTCGACACCCGTGTCGCCGCCCGCCGGGCACCCGGCGCGCGGACGTCGATCGCCCTCGCCGGCGGAGTGCTCGGCGTCGTGGCGCTCATCGGGCTCGCGCTGTGGGGGCCCACCCCCGAACTGCCCACGCGGGCGCAAGACGGACTGACCCTCGCCCTCAGCGTGCTCATCGAGTCGCTGCCCTTCGTCGTCCTGGGCGTCGTGCTGTCGATCGTCGTGCAGGTGTGGGTGCCGCCGGGCGTCATCGAACGGTGGATGCCGAAGAACCCGTGGGGCCGCCGCGCGGTGCTCTCCCTCCTCGGAATGCTCGTGCCGGTGTGCGAGTGCGGCAACGTCCCCTTCGCGCGCGGGCTCATGATGCGCGGCTTCGCGGTGTCCGAGACGCTCACCTTCCTCATCGCGGCGCCGATCGTGAACCCGATCGTGATCATCACGACGCACCAGGCGTTCGGCTTCGACGACGGCATCCTCGTCGCCCGTCTGCTCGGCGGTTACCTGATCGCCAACGTCATCGGATGGCTGTACAGCCGGCATCCCGACCCCGATTCGCTGCTCACCGACCGCTTCCGCGACGCGTGTCTCGTCGAGCAGGGCGCCACCGGACGCCGCGGGCGGCGCAGCCTCACGCAGTTCGTCGTCGAGCTGCGCGCCGTCATGCCCGCGCTCATCATCGGGTCGGCCCTCGCCGGCGCCGTGCAGGTCATCGTGCCGCGCGACGTGCTGCTGGCCATCGGGTCGAACCCGGCGCTGTCGATCGCCGCGATGATCCTCCTCGCGATGGTCGTGGCGATCTGCTCGAACGTCGACGCGTTCTTCGCGCTGTCGTTCGCCTCGACGTTCACGCCCGGCGCGATCGTGGCCTTCCTCCTGGTCGGGCCCCTCGTCGACGTGAAGATGCTCGCGCTCCTGCGCACGACGTTCCGCACGCGCGTGCTCGCGGTGCTGGTCGTCTCGGTGATCCTCGCGGCCGCCGCGATCGGAGGGGTGGTGAACCTCCTTGCGTGACACGATCTGGTTCCGGATGCTGGGCGTCGGGCTCGCGGCGATCATCGCCGCCGTCACCGTCGCCCTGGCCCTCACGGGGCGGCTCGGGCTGTACATCAACCCCGATTCGTCGTGGTTCGCGGTCTCGATGGCGGTCGTCGCTCTCGTCGGCGTGGTGCTGAGCATGTTCCTGCCGCTGGGCGAGGCCGCCGATCACGGGCACGACCACGGCGACGGCCATGGTCATGTCGCTCATGGCTCCCACGGCCACGAGGGTCCGTTGCGGGCCCCGCGCACGCGCGGTGAGCTCATCGGCACCGCTGCGACCGTCACCGGCGGTGTGCTCGCGCTCGGCGTCGCCGGCGCGATGCTCGTCGTCCCGCCGGCCTCGCTCTCGGCCGAGCTCGCGATGTCGCGCGACACCGGTGCGCCGCCGCTGTTCCAGGGGGCCGACACGGTCGCCCTCGCCGTGACCGGCGACACCGCCTCGTTCGGCATCGGCGAGTGGGCGAGCGTGTTCGCGACGGCCACCGACCCCCAGGCGTTCGACGGCACCGAGATCTCGCTCACCGGCTTCGTCGCGCCCGACGACGCCGGATTCGACCTCACCCGCCTCGTCATCACCCACTGCGTGATCGACGCCCAGCCCGCGAGCATCCCGGTCGCGGCCGGCGACATCCCCGCCGGGGGCGAGTGGGTCACGGTCACCGGCATCATCCGCGACGTCGGCGGCGACCTCCGTGTCGACGCCGCGCAGGTCGAGGTCATCGACGAGCCCGAGGACCCGTATGAGTTCTGAGGGCCGTCGCGCGCAGCGCCGTGCCCGGCTCGCCCGCGGGTTCGTGGTGCGCGTCCTCGCGGTCATCGCGGTGCTGGGCGTCGTCGCGGTGATCACGGGCGTCCTGACGACCGTCCAGGGCCCTCGCGTCACAGACGTGCAGTCCGATCCGGCGGCGGCGGTCGCCTCGGCGGGCTCCCGGCTGATCTTCACGACGACGCAGTCGCTCGAGGAGGTCGCTCCCGAGCAGGTCACCGTCACCCCGGCCGTCGACTTCACGGTCGACACGTCGGGCCGCAGCGTCGGCATCCGCTTCGCCCTGCCGCTGTGGGACGAGACGGAGTACACCGTCCGCATCGACGACGTGCGGGGTCTCGGCGGCGGCCCCGATGCGGTCATCGAGGAGACCTTCACGACGCCTCCGCTGCAGGCCTACGTGCTGCAGCGCGGTGAGGCGGAGGACACGATCTTCCGGGTCGACCTCGCCGGCGACGCCGAGCCCGTCTTCCGGAGCGACCACATCGAGGACTTCCGCGCCACGGCGGCGCACCTCATCGTCTCGACCCTCGAGGGCGGCGTCTCGCGGCTGGTCGTGACCCGCGCCGACGGATCCGGCGAGAGCGAGCTCGCGCTGCCGGGCGACGGCATCGTCACGAACCTGCAGAGCGCCGAGACGGGCAACACGATCGGCTACACCTTCACCGACGCCGACATCTCGGCCGACGGCGGCCGCGAGAGCCTGCTGTTCACGGGGTCGACCGCCGATCCGGATGCCGCGCCGGTGCCGGTCGTCCGCGAGGGCGGTGATGCGCGCGTCGAGGACTGGCGCTTCGTGCCCGGCACCGACCGCGTGCTCATGCTGACGTTCGACGGGGCGCTCAGCCTCGCCGCGCCCGACGGCAGCAACCCGGTGTCGCTCGGCACCGCGATCTCGATCGACGACGTCTCGGGCTCGACCGCATACATCGCGCGCGTCGAAGGCTCGGTGGTCATCGACCTCGCGACCGCCGAAGAGACCCCGCTGGTGGCGACCGATCCTGCGCGGGGGCAGATGAGCGACGTGGTCGCCCTGCCGGGTGACGCGACGCTGCGCGCGCTGACCCCGTTCGACGGGCTCGATGTGCTCGACACGACGTTGACCCGTGTCGCGCAATCGGGCGAGGTGAGCCCGCTCGCGGAGGTCGCGTCGGGCGATGCGCTCGTGCAGACCTGCGTGTCGCCGAGCGGCCGCTACGCCGCTGTCGTCGTCGCCCCCGACGCGGTGTCGAACCCTTACGACGGCTACACGCTCCCGCTGCCGACGACGATGGAGACCCGGATCATCTCGCTCGACGACGGCGCGCAGGTCGTCGCGATCGCCGGCTTCGACCTGTCTTGGTGTCGGAAGGCGCCCCGGCTGTGACCGCGCCGGCGCTCATCCCCGCCGCCCGGCGGCACCTGTCGGCGCTCCCGGCCGAGGTCGCGCCGCGCCTGCTCGGCGGCGTGCTGCGGGTCGAGACCGGCGGCGCGGTCGTCGCCGTGCGGCTCACCGAGGTCGAGGCCTATCACGGCCAGGGCACCGGAGCATGGGTCGACCCGGGATCGCACGCACGGATGGGGCGGACGGCGCGGAACGCGACGATGTGGGGCGAACCCGGGCACCTCTACGTCTACCTGAGCCACGGCATCCACTCGTGCGTGAACGTCGTGTGCGGGCCCGAGGGGGTCGCCGGCGGAATCCTGCTGCGCGCGGGCGAGATCGTCGAGGGCGCGGATGCCGCCGCCGCACGCCGACCCGCGGCGCGCGCCCCGCGCGACCTCGCCCGCGGGCCCGGCCGGCTCGGCGGAGCGGTGGGGCTCCGGCATCCCGTGCACGACGGCATCGACGCGGTCACCGGAGCAGACCACGCCGGCGCGACGGCGCGGCTCTTCCTCCCCGAGGAGCCGGTGGCCGGCGTCATCGCCGGACCGCGCGTGGGCGTCGCCGGCGTCGCCGGAACGGATGCCTTCCCGTGGCGCTTCTGGATCGCCGGCGACCCGACGGTGTCGGCCTTCCGCTGGGGCCGCGGGGCCCGCGAGGCCGCCGAGGCGGGGGCCGCGGGATGACCGGCGACGCGAGCGGGGCTGCGGCGCGGCTGAGCGCCGCCCTCGAGGCATCCGATTCGTCGGCCCGTGTCCGCGCGGCCATGACGGCCGGCACGTATCCCGCACCGGCGTATGTGCCGGTGCTGGTGGCGCAATGCCGCACGGAGCCCGACTTCCTCGTGCGCGAGATGCTGACCTGGGCGCTGACGAGGCACGACGCCGACCAGGTGATCGACGCGCTCCTCGAGGAGGTCGCCGCCCCGGCGCCGCAGGCGCGCAGTCAGGCGCTCCACACCCTGTCGAAGATCGGCGGACCGAGGGTGTGGGCGGCGATCACGACGCCGCTGCTGCGCGACCCCACCGACGAGGTCGCGCGCGTCGCCTGGCGGGCGGCGGTCCGCACCGCGCCCGAGGCCGAGAAGCCGGCGCTCGCTCGCATCCTCGCGACGCAGTTCGCGCGAGGGGAGCGCGACACGCGCCGGAGCCTCAGCCAGGCGTTCACGGTGCTCGGAGACAGTGCCGCGGCGGTCGTCGACGAGGTGGCCGAGGGCGGGAGTCCCTACGTCCGCGCGCACGCGAGGATCACGGCACGGATGATGGCCCATCCCGAGGAGAGCTTCGACGAGGCGGATGCCGGGTCGGCACCGGCCGCCGATGCCGCACCGCCGCCCGAGTAGCTCGGCATCCATCGCCCTCGGGCGACACGCCCGGGCCGTGCTAGACTGACTCTTCGTCTGCGCGCACTCCAGCACGCAGTTCGCATCCCCCCTTCAGATGACGGCCTTGCGCCGTGTCCGAAAGCGGGATGCAGACAAGGGATCTTGGGTGGCACCGTCCGGTGTCACGGTACTAAGGAGAAATCACTATGGCAGCAGTGTGCCAGGTGACTGGAGCTATTCCCGGCTTCGGTCACAACATCTCGCACTCGCACCGCCGGACGAAGCGTCGCTTCGACCCGAACGTGCAGAAGAAGACCTACTTCGTTCCTTCGCTCGGTCGCAAGATCACGTTGAACGTGTCGGCTAAGGGCATGAAGGTCATCGACGTCCGCGGCATCGAGTCGGTCGTCAAGGACCTCATCGCGAAGGGTGTGAAGCTCTAATGGCGAAGAAGTCTCAGGAAGTTCGTCCGATCATCAAGCTGCGGTCGACCGCCGGCACGGGGTACACCTACGTGACGCGCAAGAACCGTCGCAACAACCCCGACCGCATCGTGCTCAAGAAGTACGACCCGGTGATCCGCAAGCACGTCGAATTCCGAGAGGAGCGCTGATCCCATGGCGAAGAAGAGCAAGATCGCGCGCAACAACCAGCGCGAGGTCATCGTCGCCCGTTACGCCGAGAAGCGTGCCGAGCTGAAGAAGACCCTCGTGGACCCGAACGCGACCGACGAGGCCCGCGAGGCCGCCCGCGTCGGCCTGCAGAAGCTCCCCCGCAACGCGTCGCCGGTTCGCCTGCGCAACCGCGACGCGATCGACGGGCGCCCCCGCGGCCACCTGTCGAAGTTCGGCATCTCGCGTGTGCGTTTCCGCGAGATGGCACACCGTGGCGAGCTGCCCGGCGTGACCAAGTCGAGCTGGTAAGCACAAGCTTTCCGCACGGAGCCCCTGCCCCTCGTGGGCGGGGGCTTCGTCGTTTCCGCCCGCCGGCCTCGCGTCGTCGATGCGCGGATATCCTCGAACGACCGGGAGGGAGCACCATGCCGTTGGATCCGTTCTTCCGCGAGCGCCTGCGCACGCATCGGGTGTACCTGCTGCGTCAGGCGTGGTCATCGCTCACGGCGCGCTTCGCCGCGAAGCCGGATGCCGCCCCTGCCGCGTCAGCGCCCCGCGACCGTGCCGCGGGCGCCGGCGCCGAGAAGACCGCACCGCTCACTCCGCGCCAGAAGCACCGTCGCGCCGCCCTCAACTGGGATCGCACCGAGCTTCGCACCGTCGGGCTCGCCGGCCCCGACATCGACACGACTGAGCACACGATCCCGGTGATCGGCCGGCCGCCCGTGCGGGTGCGCGTGTACCGTCCGACGACGGCGCCGCCCACGGGCGCGGCCGCGTGCCTGGTGATCGGCGGGGGAGCCTTCCGCATCGGGGGCATCGACTATCCGACGGCGGATGCCTCCTGTCGGCGGCGTGCGGAGCGCTCGGGCGTCGTGCTGATCGCCGTCGACTATTCGCTGGCCCCCGAGCACCGGTATCCCACGCAGATCGAGCAGGTCGTCGCGGCCTGGACCTGGCTGCACGCGTCGGCCGACGAGCTCGGGATCGACCCGGCGCGGGTGGGTGTCGACGGCCAGTCGGCCGGGGGCAGCCTCGCCGCCGCACTGACCCTCGTCAACCGCGACCGGCTGACGCTGCCGCTGGCGTTGCAGATCCTCGAGGTCCCCGTCACCGACCTGACCGGACGGTGGATCGACCTGCGCGCGACGTGGGCCCTCGGCATCCCCGCCTTCATTGCGCTGCGGGAGATGCGCTCGGTCGCGCGCACGTATCTCGGCGACCGCGGGCGGGCGGCGGAGCCGTATGCCTCGCCGATGCGCGCCGCCTCGCACGCGGGCCTGCCGCCCGCCGTCGTCCTGACCGCCGAGTACGACCCGCTGCGCCGTGACGGCGCGACCTACGCGGCGAAGCTGCGCGCGGCCGGCGTCGACGCGAGCGCCACCCGCTACCTCGGCGTCACCCACGACACCCCGATCTACGTCGGCGCGCTGCCCGCCGCCCGGCGATGGGAGGACGAGGTCGTCGCTGCACTCGGGCGCCTCTGATCCTCGCCCGGCTCAGCAGCCCCACCCGTCACCATCCGGGCGCGACACGCCGGGCGAATCTGGCGCCTGGGGTAGGAAATCCGCGGAAACACGCGGTTCGTGGGTATATTCAGGACGGGTCGCATCGACCAGCCGACGGTTCACCCGTCGGTCCGAGTAACTGAAGGCGGCGATCTGCCGTCTGGAGGAGCACCATGGCCATCACCAAGACCGAACTCGTCGCCAGCATCGCCAGCGCCACCGGCGAAAGCCAGGCCACCGTCTCGCGCGTCGTCGACGGCCTGTTCTCGTCCGTCTCCGAGGCTGTCGCCAAGGGCGAGAAGGTCTCGATCCCGGGCTGGATCGCTTTCGAGCAGGTCGAGACCTCCGCTCGCACGGGCCGCAACCCGCAGACCGGTGCGGAGATCAAGATCCCCGCCGGCAAGCGCGTCAAGGTCAGCGCCGGATCGAAGCTGAAGGCAGCCGTCAAGTAAGACGGTCGCACACGCGAAGGGGGATGCCACGCGGCATCCCCCTTCCGTATTCCCGGGCCCGCCCGGGTGGCCCGGATTCCCGCCTCCGGCGCCCGCGCCCGGCTCCTCCCCACCTGCCCGCGCGTAGGCTTGCAGGGTGAACCCGCGTGCCTTCCGCTACGCCGGACCGGCGATTCTCCTGGCGGCGGCGCTCATCGCTCTCGTCGTCGGCCTCGCCTACGGCGGCGGCGCAGCGCCGACGGTGATCGCCGACCCCGGCCCGATGGTGCGGTGGGGGCTTCCGGTCGCCGAGCTCGCGGTCAACCTGTCGGCCGCGCTGATGCTCGGTTCGCTGGTCGTCGCGCTCTTCTCGCTGCGGGCGGGAACCGCCGAGTTCGACTCCGCGCTCGACGCCGCCTCGGCCGGCGCCGCGATCCTCACGGTCGCCAGCGCCTCGACCGCCTTCCTGACCTTCTTGAACATCTTCGATGCGCAGTTGAGTGCGGATGCCGCCTTCGGCGAGCAGCTGGGACGCTTTCTCGTCGACACCGAGCCCGGCGTCGCCTGGCTGTCCACGACGATCGCCGCAGCCGTCCTCACCGTCTTGACCTTCGCCGTCCGCGGATGGCTGCCCACCCTCCTCGTCGCCGTCGTCGCCGCCGCCGCGCTCGTGCCGATGGCGACGGTCGGCCACGCCGGAGACGAGGCGAACCACAACACCGCCGTCACCGCGCTCGCGCTGCACATCATCGCGGCCGCCGTCTGGCTGGGGGGTCTCCTGCTCCTCGTGCTGCTGCGCGGGTCGCTCGACCGGATGCGTCTGGCCGATGTCCTGAGCCGGTACTCGAGCATCGCGCTCGCGGCGTTCATCGTCGTCTCGATCTCGGGCATCGTGCGCGCCGTGGTCGGCCTGGTCACCTGGGAGAACCTCTTCTCGACGTACGGCGCGATCCTGATGGTGAAGGTCGTCGCCCTCCTGGCGATGGGCGTGCTCGGGGCCGTCTACCGCCGCCATCTGATCGCCGGCATCCGCGACACCGCCGTCGCCGCGAGGTTCTGGCTCCTCGCCACGGTCGAGGTCGCCTTCATGGGCATCGCGTCGGGCGCGGCCGTGGCGCTCTCGGTGACTCCCCCTCCCGTGGACACCGCCCTTCCCACCTCTCCGACGGCGGCGGAGGTGCTCACGGGGGCGGAGGTCCCGCCCGAGCTGACGTTCGGTCGCTGGTTCACGACGTGGGACGTCGACCTCATCTGGGTGTTCGCCGCCGGCTTCGGACTCTTCTTCTACCTCGCGGGCGTCCGCCGGCTCGCCCGCCGCGGCGACCGGTGGCCGCTCTGGCGGACCGCGCTGTGGACGCTCGGCGTCGTGCTGCTGTTCTGGGTGACGAGCGGCCCGGTCAACGCTTACCAGGACTACCTGTTCAGCATGCACATGGCCGGGCACATGCTGCTGTCGATGGCGATCCCGATGTGCCTCGTCTTCGGCGCGCCCGTGACCCTCGCGTCGCGGGCGATCCGCAAGCGCGACGACGGCACGCGCGGCGGCCGGGAGTGGATCCTCTGGGCCGTGCACAGCCCGTACGCCAAGATCCTCACCCACCCGCTCGTCGCTGCGGCGCTGTTCATCGTCTCGCTGTGGGCGTTCTACTACACCGACATCTTCCGGTGGACGCTGTACGAGCACCTCGGGCACGAGTGGATGGTGGCGCACTTCCTCACCACCGGCTACCTCTTCGTGCTGTCGCTCGTCGGCATCGACCCGGTGCCCTACCGGCTGCCGCACTCCGGTCGTCTGCTCACCCTCATCGGCGTGATGGCGATGCACGCCTTCTTCGGCATCGCGATCATGATGTCGTCGGGGCTGTTCGTCGCCGAATGGTTCGGATCGATGGGACGCACGTGGGGTGACGATCCACTCGCCGATCAGTACCTCGGCGGCGGCATCGCCTGGTCGATCGGCGAGATCCCGACGGTCATCCTCGCGATCACGGTGGCCGTGCAGTGGAGCCGCTCCGACGAGCGCACGCAGCGGAGCCAGGACCGCCACGCGGATCGCACGGGTGACGCCGAGCTCGAGGAGTACAACGCCCGGCTCGCTGCGATCGCCGATCGAGACGCGAAGGATGCGGCGCGTTCGGCGGGATGACCGTCAGTCCGTCGCGGACACCGCGATGGAGGCCGTGCCGTCGGGGAGGATCGTGATCTTCCCCGTGATGAAGAACGGCACCTCCTCTTCGACGTCGAAGACGCTGCCGTCGAAGAGCGACCGGATCTGCACGTCGATCTTCGCGACCGCCTGGGTGCGGGTGATCGCCCACGCCGCGCCGTCGGGTTCGAGGGTGACCACCGGCTTCTCGGTGATCGACCAGCTCGGCGGCTCGACGATGCGATTGCGCACGTAGTAGCCGAACGGGCATCCGGTGGGCTGGAGCACCTTCTGCGTCGCGCAGCCGTCGAGGAACTCGTCGACCTCGCTCTGCACGACCTCGACGAACTTCTTCGTCGGTTCGGCCTGGAACGAGACCGGGACCGCGGCGAGCGGCGCGTCGGCGAGCACAGCGACGCCGGGGCTCTCGGTCGTCGCCGTGTCGACGGTGATCGAGTAGAGCCCGGGCGAGAACGCCAGCATCGACACCGGCGCCAGCGGATCGGCATCCATCCCGTCGGGGGAGACCTGCCTCTTGTCGATCGCGAACCCGTTCACGTCGAACTCCATCGACCCGCGGACGGCGAGCTCGATGACGGCCAGCGGGCTCTCGGCGAAGCGCCAGGTCGGCGCGAGGCCGACGCGTCCCTCCCGCTCGACCTCGAACGTCGTGGTGCCCTGGTGCCCGCCGACGCGGTACGCCACCGTCACGGCCGTCGTCTCGTCGGCATCCGCCTTCTCGGAGACGACCTCGATGTCGGTCAGGGGCGCGAGGGTCTCGGGCCGCAGCAGCGCGCCGCTCGCCGAGTCGGACAGTCCGGCCGCGGCGAGCTCGTCGGAGTCGGCGTACACGCCGGGAACGAGCATCGCGTCGGCCGCGCGACCGTCGGAGAGCAGCTCGAGGTAGCGGAGCACGAAAGCGGTCGGACTGTAGAGCTGCTGGTACAGCACGCCCGTCGTGGCACCGAGTGCGCCGACGAACAGCACGCCCACCACGGCGAGGGCCGTCAGGTCGAAGGCGAGCTTGCGGCGGTGACGGGGGCCGGCGACGGCCGCGGTCCGCGTGAGGGGTACGTCGGATGCCGGAGCGTCATCGACGCCACCATCCCCCCCGATGCGTTGCACTCGTTCAGTCTAGGAAAGCCCGGCTGATAGCTAGCATGGTTCCGGTGAGCGCGCCGACCCTGTCACCCGAGCAGGAAGCGCTGTTCCGCCTCATCGAGGACACCCGCGAGCACGTCTTCGTCACGGGTCGGGCGGGTACGGGCAAGTCGACGCTCCTCCAGCACCTCGCGTGGAACACCGAGAAGCAGATCGCCGTGTGCGCACCGACGGGCGTCGCCGCGCTGAATGTCGAGGGGCAGACGATCCATTCGCTGTTCCGCCTTCCGATCGGGCTGATCGCCGACAGCGAGCTCGAGCAGTCCGACGCGACCCGCAAGATCCTCAACGCGATCGACACCCTCGTGATCGACGAGATCTCGATGGTCAACGCCGACGTCATGGACGGCATCGACCGGTCGCTGCGGCAGGCCCGTCGCCGCCGCTCCGAGCCGTTCGGCGGCGTGCAGGTCGTCATGTTCGGTGACCCGTACCAGCTCTCGCCCGTTCCTCCGCGCGGTGACGAGCTGAGGTACATCCAGGACCACTACCGGTCGTTCTGGTTCTTCGACGCGCAGGTGTGGGCGGGTCCGCGAGCGGATGCCGGGGCGATCCGCTCCGACGGCCTGCTCGACCTGGGCCGCGTCGGGGCGCCCCTGCACATCGCCGAGCTGCGCGACATCCACCGTCAGTCCGACGACGCCTTCAAGGCGATGCTCAACGCGGTGCGGCACGGGATCGTGACCGCCGACATCGCCGACGCGCTCAACGCCGCGGGCTCGCGGAAGCCGCCCGAAGCCCTCGAGGGCGAGGTGCCGATCATCACCCTCGCCACCCGCAACGACATCGTCGCGCGCATCAACCAGCGGCACCTCGACTCGCTGCCCGGGCCCGCCCAGACGGCGCGCGCCGAGATCAGCGGCGACTTCGGCCGCGGCGACTCCTCATACCCCGCGGAGCCCGAGCTGCAGCTCAAGGTGGGCGCGCAGGTCATGTTCCTCCGCAACGACATCGGCGGTTTCGGGGGAGACGGGCCGCGATGGGTCAACGGTTCGATCGGCACCGTGACCCGCATCGCCGGCGCCAGCGTGCGCGTCGAACTCGACGGGGAGGAGCACGACGTCGAGCCGGCGGTGTGGGAGAAGTTCCGGTACGCCTACGACCCCGGCACCCGCAAGCTCACCCGCGAGATCGTCGCGGAGTACACGCAGTTCCCGCTCCGGCTGGCCTGGGCGGTCACGATCCACAAGTCGCAGGGCAAGACCTACGACCGGGCGATCGTCGATCTCGGCACGGGCGCGTTCGCCCCGGGTCAGACCTATGTCGCGCTATCGAGGCTGACCTCGCTCGAAGGCCTCTACCTGTCGCGGCCACTGCGACCGGCCGACATCCTGGTCGACCGTGACGTGCGCCGGTTCATGGCCGGCGTCCGGGCCGCGCGCGGCGACTGAGTCAGGCGGCGGCGCGCGCCTTCGCCTCGGCGAGATCGACGAACAGCTCGGTGTTGAACCGGTAGGCCAGCAGCACCTCGTCGATCACCCGCTCGCGCTCTGCGGCATCCCACGGCGCGGCGTCGAGCTGCTCGCGGTAGACGTCCTTGAACGCCGCGGGATCGGCGATCTCCTCGAAGATGTAGAAGCCGATGCCATTGGTCTCGAAGCCGAACTGGCGGGCGAGGATCTTCCCGATGAACTGCCCGCCCGAGAGATCGCCGAGGTACCGCGTGTAGTGATGGGCGACGAACCCGCCGGGCCAGTCTGCGCCGACCTCGGCGATGCGGGCGGTGTAGGCGGCGGTCGTGGCGAGTGGTTCGATGGCGGCCCGCCAGTGGTCGCCGATGAGGAACTCGAGATCGGCCTCCAGCGCGGGCAGGCGAGTGAGCTTGGCACTGACGAACGGGGCCGCGACCGGGTCGCCGGCCATCCGCTCCGCGGCCGCTTCGAGGGCCGCATAGATGAACCAGTGCTGGGCCACGAGGGCCACGTAGTCGTCACGGGAGCCCTTGCCCCTCATGAGGTCGGTCATGAAGCCGGCGCCCTCACTCGACGAGTGGGCGCCCGAGGAGCGCTCTTTGACGACGACGGAGAACGGCGTGGGCTCGGACATGTCGCCGAGCGTACAGTAAGGCTCAGCTAACCTGAAGGTCTCCGGTGCAGAAGATCACCCGGATCGCTGAGTTCGCCGGGGCGTTCCGCGCGCGGCTCAGTGGGGTCGGGGCTCGACGCCCAGACGCGCGCACGCGGCGTCGTACAGGGCGACGATCTCGCGCCGGACGGCGGGGCGCTCGGCGATAGGGCCGCCCGGCCACGGCACACGGAGCACCTCTTCGACGCCCTCGGCGGTGACGATGTGCCACTGGCCCGCGTCGCCGTCGAACGTCGTCATGGTGGAGATGAGCACATCGGGGAACGGCGAGAAGGCGCGGGCGATCAGCAGATTGTCGTCACGATGGTCGTCGTTCATGTGCGTGAGCACCGCGGAGACCACGGCGTCGTCGAAAACGTGAGCCATGGCGTCAGCCTAAGTCGCGCTGCGCAGGCGGCAGGCGGCCGATGTGCTGTAATCGAAGCAAGCATTACTACGGGGGTGATCGGCGCGTGGGTCGACGAGGCGCAAGGCGAATGATCGCCGCGGTGGCAGCATTCGGACTCGCGCTCGGTTTGGCGGCGTGCTCGCCCGAACCCGCGGTCATCGACCTCGGCATCGACCAGATCGACGCCCCGTTCGGCGACGAGGTGCAGTCGCAGCTGGCCGCCGCCACCGATGCGGCCGTCGCCGCGACCGGCTCGACCGGCGCGATCGTCGGCGTCTACGCGCCGTGGGCGGGTCAGTGGGTCGCAGGGGTCGGCACCGTCTCGCCGGGTGGCGCCGCCACCGACGCGGGCCTCACCTTCAAGGCGACCGCAGTCACGCGGTCGATGACCTGCGACGTCCTCTATGCCCTCGTCGACAACGGCACGGTCGAGCTCGACGACACGGTGACGGAATGGCTCGACACCTACCCGAACGTGGCCGACATCACGCTCGAGCAGCTGTGCGACAGCACGAGCGGCCTCCACGCCTACATGGGCGAGATCCAGTCTCGGCTGATCGCCAACCCCGAGCGGGTCTGGAACCCTCGTGAGATCGCGGCCTACGGGCTCGCACAGGACCGTACGAGCGATCCGGGCGCGCGATTCCGCGACTCGGACACCGGCTACGTCATGCTCGGCATCGTGCTCGAGCGGGCGTCCGGGCGCACGATGAGCGAGCTGTACCGCGAGTACGTGTTCGAGCCGCTCGGCATGACCGGCAGCTCGTTCCCCTCGGCAGCCGGAGACGGCGCCGACTGGCTCGGCGGCTTCTACTCCACGAACGAGGACGGCAAGCCGAACTGCGCCGCGCCGCGCGACCTGACGTCGCTCTCACCGAGCGCCGGAGGCGCGGCATCCGGTGTCGTCTCGACCGTCGGCGACCTGGCCACCTACGTCCGGGCACTCGCCACCGGCGCGCGGTCGTACGACGCCGACACCCGCTTCGCCGATGCGCGCCCGACCGGCGAGGACCAGCCCACGTGGTTCACCTCCGACGGCGGCACGTACCAGGCCGGATCGCTCATCGGCCAGCACGGCAATCTCCCCGGGTACATGACGGCGGCCTATGCCGACCGCGAGACCGGGATGACCGTCGTCGTCGTGCTCAACAACTCGCGCGCGTCGAACGCCGTCTCCCGCCTGCTCGCATGGCAGCTCGCCGCGATCGCGTCGAAGGCGCCGGCCGCAGAGGGGCGCACCGCACCCGAGATCGGTCTGCCCTGGACGGCCGAGAGCCTCGCCGACCAGGTGCAGTCGCTGGCCATTTGCGGCGACTGATCGGCCCGCCCCGGCGGGGTGGCGGCATCACAGCAGATCGATGAGCCGTTCGAGGTCGCCCGGCCGCGTCGTGGCGTGCACGGAGATCCGGATTCTGTCGTCGTCGTGGGCGGTGACGCGGATCCCCGCCTTGCGCAGCCGCGCCGCGACGTCGGGGGCGCCCTTCGCGCGGACGACCACGATTCCCGCACGGTCCTCGGGACGCTCCGGGGAGAGCACTGCACGGCCCGAGGAGCGCAGCGCGCCGTCGAGCGCGCCGACCAGCGTCGCGATGCGCGCCTCGATCGCGCTGATCCCGGTGCCCGCGATGAGGTCGAGCGCTGCGGCGAACGCCGTCGCCGCATAGGCCGAGTCGTTCGTCATCGACATCGGAGCCGCGCCGCCCGAGACGGGGTGCGGTGACCCGTCGTAGCGGGCGGGATGCTGCACGCCCGACCACCCGGTCAGGCGGGGTTCGAGCCGGTCGACCGCGCGTTCGGAGAGCACGATCATCCCGGTGCCCCATCCGGCACGGAGCCATTTCTGGCCGCCGGCGACGACGGCATCCGCGTGCGGCCAGGACAGATCGACGGCTCCGGCGGCCTGGATCGCATCGACGATCAGAAGGCGGTCGCCGATGACCTCCCGGATGCCGGCGAGGTCGGCGCGGAACCCGGTTCGGAAGTCGACGGCGCTCACCGCGACCGCGTGCGTCTCGGGTCGCAGCGCGTCCGCGACGCGGTCGGGCGTGACGGGGTCGAGGAGGCTGCCGGGGAGAGAGCGCACGTGCACGCGTCCGCTCTGGGCGGCTCGCCACCATGCGTAGAGGTGCGCCGGGAACTCGCCGTCCGAGAGAAGCACCTCGCCGCCGGGGACGCCGAACGCGATGTGGAAGAGGCCGAGAGAGGTGCTGCCGGTCAGGGCGATGCGCTCGGCGGGCGCCCCGGTCACGCGGCTCGCCGACGCGACAGCGGCTGACACGGCGGCGCGCTCATCGACGCCGTCTGCCGTCATCGAGGCCTGCCAGGCGTTCTGCACGGCGGACGCGACGGCGGTCGACGGAGGGGAGAACCGCGCGAAGTCGAGATATCCGGGCGTCTCCGGGAAGTTCGCCAGGTAGGCGCCGAGGGCACCGGCGTCTGCCATCGAGTGTTTCGCGGGTGTGAACAATTGCCGCCCTCCGGTGACGATCGGGTCACATCGACCTCACCGAGCCGACGCATTGAGTAGAACAGATGCAACCCATTGGTGCAATTGCACATTGCACATTGCACGGTGATGTTGTTACATGGACGTCACTCGTGCGACGACGCAGGAGGAAGAGGAAGGTTCATCGATGACCACCACGAGGAGAAGGCTCGCCGGCGCTCTCGCCGCAGGAGCCGTTGTCTCACTGGCCATGACCGCGTGCGCCGGCGGCGGAGGCCCGCAGTCGCAGGAAAGCGGATCCGGTGGCGACCCCCAGCAGGGCGGCACGGTCCACATGCTGCAGAACTCGGACTTCTCGTACCTCGACCCGGCCCGCGGCTGGGATGGCGGCGTGAACGCGTTCTACCGACTGATCTACCGCGGCCTCACGATGCAGGCAGCTGGTGACGCGACCGACCCGAACGCGATCGTCCCCGACCTCGCGACCGACCTCGGCACCCCCTCCGACGACGGCCTCACGTGGACCTACACGCTGAAGGACGACATCTTCTTCGACAACGGCGACCCGATCACCTCCGCCGAGATGGAGTTCGGCATCTCCCGGGCGTGGGACCCGCAGATCGGCATCGGCTCCCCGTACCTCAAGAGCGTCATCGACGCTCCGGCCGACTACCAGGGCCCCTACGCCTCCGGCGACCTTCCGACGATCGAGACACCCGACGAGAAGACCATCGTCTTCCACCTCAAGGCGCCGTTCCCCGAGTTCGACAACGTCCTCGCTCAGCCCAACGCCGTCCCGTTCCCCGTCGGATCGGGCGGCGGCGACGAGTTCATCAACGACATCATCGCGTCGGGGCCGTACACCCTCGACACCTACACCCCCGGCAGCACCATCACGCTGGCGCGCAACGAGCACTGGGAGGCCGAGTCGGACGACGTCCGCAAGGCCTATCCCGACGGCTGGCAGTTCGACATCGGCATCGACCCGGCCACGATCGACGAGCGCATGATCGCCGGTCAGGGCGACGACCAGAACGCGATCGCCAGCAAGATCAGCGGAGCGACCCTCCCGCGCATCCAGACCCCGCAGCTCAAGGACCGCGCGATCACCGCTCCCGCCTACTGCACGACCTACATGTCGATGAACACCTCGAAGGCGCCGTTCGACGACGTCCGCGTCCGTCAGGCCGTGAACTACGCGATCGACCGCTCGAGCCTGCAGAACGCATCGGGCGGCAACCAGCTCGCCGACGTCGCCACGACGATCATCCCGCCGTCGGTCAACGGCCACGCCGACTTCGATCTGTACCCCTCCGAGGGCAACACGGGCGACGTCGACGCCGCGAAGGCGCTCCTCGACGAGGCCGGGCTCGGCGACGGATTCGAGTTCACGCTCGACATCCGCACCCAGCCCACCGCGCAGGCGCAGGCCGAGGCGATCCAGCAGGCGCTGGAGCGCATCGGGGCGACCGTGAAGCTCAACGTGATCGACACGTCGATCTACTACGAGACGATCGCGACGCCGTCGCAGCAGAACGACGCGGCCATCACCGGCTGGTGCCCCGACTGGGCGTCGAGCGCGAGCACGTTCATCCCGCCGCTGTTCGACGGGGCCATGATCACCGACAAGGGCAACCAGAACCTCGCCCAGCTCGATGATCCCGCCGTCAACGAGCGCATCGCGGAGATCCGCTCGATGACCGACATCGACGCCGCCAACGAGGCCTGGGGCGAGCTCGACGAGCAGATCATGGAGCTCGCTCCGATCGCGCCGCTCGTGTTCGAGAACGGCATCTTCCTGCCGGGCGCGAACATCGCCGGATACATCCCGAACACGTCCATGACCGATCTCACGATCGTCGGTCTCAAGGACCCCGCGAAGGGCTGACATGACCTTCACCTCGACCACCATCCAGGTCGAGGCCACGCCGGGCGGTGATTCCACACTCGATGAGTCCCTGGAATCCCGCCCGGCCTCTGGCCGGAAGCTGCTCCGAGGCTTTCTCACCGACATCCCCGCGATGCTGTCGCTCGGCTACATCGTGCTCGTCCTGCTCATGGCGATCTTCGCGCCGCTGATCGTCCTGATCAGCGGCTGGGGACCGTACACGTTCGATCAGACGGCGATCGACCCGAACATGGGCGCGATCCCGATCGGACCCTTCGGCGGCATCAGCGCCCAGCACTGGTTCGGCGTCGAGCCCGGCAGCGGACGCGACATCTTCGCCCGCATCGTCTACGGCGCGCGGGTGTCGATGACGGTCGCGCTCTCGGCCACGCTGCTCACCACGGTCCTCGGCGTCGTGTTCGGCATGCTCGCCGGCTACCTCGGCGGCTGGGTCGACACGATCATCTCGCGGGTCATGGAGTTCCTCATGGCCTTCCCCGCCCTGATCTTCATGATCGCGATCCTCTCGGCCCTCCCGGCCGACAACCGCGTCTTCCTGCTCGTGATGGTCATCTCGCTCTTCGGGTGGCCCTACCTCGCCCGCATCGTGCGCTCCCAGACCATGTCGCTCAAAGAGCGCGAGTTCGTCGAGTCGGCGCGTGCCTCGGGCGCCTCGAGCATCCAGATCATCTTCCGCGAGATCCTCCCGAACCTGTCGTCGACGATCATCGTCATGGCGACGCTCGCCGTGCCGGGCTACGTCGGCACCGAAGCCGGGCTCTCCTTCCTGGGCGTCGGCGTCGTCCCCCCGACGCCCAGCTGGGGCCAGATGATCGCCGCCGCGGCATCCTGGTACGCGGTCGACCCGATGTACTTCATCATCCCGGGCGCGTTCCTGTTCCTCCTCGTGCTCTCGTTCACGACGCTG
Source organism: Microbacterium sp. Ld4 (assembly GCF_045066555.1). NCBI lineage: Bacteria > Bacillati > Actinomycetota > Actinomycetes > Micrococcales > Microbacteriaceae > Microbacterium > Microbacterium sp. Ld4. The sequence continues at coordinate 318,731 of NZ_JBISHE010000013.1, forward strand.
GGCGACCGCATCCGCTCGCTCGTGGGCAGCGCGGAGGTGCGGGCATGACGCGCTTCTTCATCGCCCGGATCACGGGAATGGTCATCGTGCTGTTCCTCGTCACCCTCTTCACCTTCGTGATCTTCTTCGTCCTCTCGCCCGACCCGGCGGTGCAGATCTGCGGCAAGAACTGCAGCCCCGACCGCATCGACCAGATCCGGCTGAACCTCGGGCTCGACCAGCCGTTCCTGACCCAGTTCTGGACCTATCTCTCGGGCCTGTTCGTCGGTCGCGAGTACGAGATCGCCGGCGCGACCGTGTCGTGCGGGGCGCCCTGCCTCGGCTACTCGTTCCAGACCGGTCAGCTCGTGGGCGACATGATCGTGCAGCGGCTGCCGATCTCGGCGACCGTCGCGATCGGCGCCGCGGTGCTGTGGCTCGTCGGCGGCGTTCTCGGCGGCGTGCTCAGCGCGGTCCGCGAGGGGAGGCTCACCGACCGGGTGTTCGCCGGCCTCACCCTCGGGTCGATGTCGATCCCGAACTACGTGCTCGCGCTGGCGCTGCAGTTCGTGCTCGTCGTCTCGCTCGGCTGGCTGCCGTTCCCCCAGGCCGTCCCGTTCGGCGACGACCCGGTGCAGTGGTTCCTGAACTTCCTGATGCCGTGGATCGTCCTCGCGGTCGGCTACGCGGCGGTCTACACGCGCCTCACCCGCGCCAACGTGATCGACACCCTGCAGGAGAACTTCGTGCGCACGGCCCACGCCAAGGGGCTCCGCCCCGGCCTGGTGTGGCGACGTCACGCGCTCCGGCCCGCTCTCACGCCGATCGTCACCATCTTCGGCATGGACGTCGCGGGGCTCCTCGGCGGCGCGGTGATCACCGAGACCGTGTTCGGCCTCAACGGCGTCGGAAAGCTGACCGCCGACTCGATCTCGGCGAACGACCAGCCCGTGATCATGGCGGTGACGCTGCTGTCGGCCTTCTTCGTCATCGTCGGCAACCTCGTGGTCGACCTCCTCTACGCGGCGATCGATCCGCGCGTCCGAACGGCGGCACGAGTATGAGCGGGGGGCACGGCATGACCGAGCGGATGCCGGTGGCGGCACCGACAGGCGCGGGCGACCTCCTGCGCGTCGACGACCTCTCGGTGGAGTTCCGCACCGCGGGCGGCGTCGCGCGGGTCGTAGACGACCTCTCGTTCGCGGTGCCGCGGGGCGGTGCCCTCGGCATCGTCGGCGAGTCGGGATCGGGCAAGTCGATGACGAGCCTCGCGATCATGGGGCTCCTCCCCAAGGGCGGCGCGGCGACGGGATCGGTGTCGTTCGACGGTCGTGACCTGCTGACGCTGCCCGGGCGCGAGATGCGTCAGGTGCGCGGTGACCGGATCGCGATGATCTTCCAGGACCCGCTGTCGTCGCTCAACCCGTACTACACGGTGGGCACGCAGATCGCGGAGGCCTACCTCTCGCACCGCTCCGGCGTCTCGAAGAAGGCCGCCCGCCGGGTGGCGATCGAGGCGATGGAGCGGGTGCACATCCGCGACGCCGCGAACCGCGTCGACCACTATCCGCACCAGTTCTCGGGCGGGATGCGTCAGCGCATCATGATCGCGATGGCCCTCAGCATGGAGCCGGAGCTGATCATCGCCGACGAGCCGACGACCGCGCTCGACGTGACGGTGCAGGCGCAGATCCTCGATCTGCTCGCCGAGATCCGCCGCGATACCGGCGCGGGCCTGATCCTGATCACCCACGACCTCGCGGTCGTGAGCGAGGTCACCGAGCAGATCGTCGTCATGCGGGGCGGACGCCTCGTCGAGCGCGGCTCGGTCGAGGACGTCTTCAGCGACCCGCAGGAGGAGTACACACGACGCCTGCTCGACGCCGTCCCACGCATCGACGACACGATCGGCGAACTCCGGACGACCGCCATCCCGGTCGTCTCGGACGAGGAGGAGAACGCATGACGACGCCCACCCCGATCCTGCGCGCGACGGGACTCGTGAAGGAGTTCACCAGCTCGGGCGGCTCGATGTTCGCCCGCGGACGCCGCTTCCGCGCCGTCGACGACGTGAGCTTCGAGATCGAGCGCGGCGAGACCCTCGCCCTCGTCGGCGAGTCGGGCTCGGGCAAGTCGACGGCGGCGCGCCTGGTCGCCCGGCTGATGGACGCGACCGCGGGCACCGTCGAGTTCGAGGGGCGTGATGTGACCGCCCTCCACGGCCGCGACCTGCACTCCTTCCGCAGCGACGTGCAGGTCATCTTCCAGGACCCGTTCTCCTCGCTGAATCCCAAGCACACGGTGGAGCGGCTCGTCACCGCCCCGCTGCGGTATCAGGGGCGCACGGTGCCCGGCGGGGCTCGCGCATTCACCCGTCAGCTCATGGACCGCGTGGGGCTCAACCCCGACCACTCCGACCGGTACCCGGCGCAGTTCTCGGGTGGACAGGCCCAGCGCATCGGGATCGCACGCGCCCTCGCCGTCGGCCCGAAGCTCGTGATCTGCGACGAGGCGGTGTCGGCGCTCGACGTCTCGGTACAGGCCCAGGTGATCAACCTGCTGACCACGCTGCAGCGCGACGAGGGCTTCGCCTACCTCTTCATCGCGCACGACCTCGCCGTCGTCCGGCAGATCGCGACCCGCATCGCCGTGATGAGCAGCGGGTCGATCGTCGAGACCGGCGACCGCGACCAGGTCTTCCAGTCGCCGCAGCACGAGTACACCCGTACGCTGCTCGCGGCGGTGCCCCGCATCAACCCCGAGTGGGACCGTCGGCGTCGAGCCGCAGAGGAGGCCCGGCGTCAGGCGGCCGCACCGGCGGCATCCGGGGCGACGCACACCGACGACACCGAGGCGGAAGCATCATGACCACCGAGTACCACCTGCCCGGCGTCCGCGTATCGGAGCAGCGCATCGAGGTGCCGCTGGACTGGTCGGGCGTCGTGCCCGGCACGATCGAGCTGCTCGTCCGAGAGCTCGTCGACCCTGACCGGGCGCACGACGACCTCCCGCTGCTCGCCTACCTGCAGGGCGGTCCGGGCGGCGCCAATCCCCGCCCGCTGCGCCGCGACGGCTGGATCGACGAGGCGCTCCGCGACTACCGCGTCGTGCTCGTCGACCAGCGGGGGACGGGCGGCAGCACACCGCTCGAGGCGGTCGATCTGGCAGATCTGGATGCCGAGGCGGGCGCCGACCTGCTCGCACTCCACCGCGCCGACTCGATCGTCCGCGATCTCGAGCATGTGCGCACGGCGGTCTTCGCCGGGCGCCGCTGGGCGACGCTCGGTCAGAGCTACGGCGGCTTCTTGACGCTGACCTACCTCTCGCAGTCGCCGGAGGCGTTGACCGCCTGCTACGTCTGCGGAGGGATCCCCGGCACGCCGCCGCGCGCCGCCGAGGTCTATGCGCGGACGTTCGACCGGGTCGCCGCGAAGACCGCCGAGCTCTACCGGCGCTACCCCGGCGACGCCGTCGCCGTCGCGGCCATCGCCGACCGGCTTGCGGAGGGCGATGTGCTGCTCCCCGACGGTGACGTGCTGACGGTGCGGCGGTTCCAGTCGCTCGGGATCGACCTCGGCATGAAGCCCGGATACGAGCGGCTGCACTGGCTGATCGAGAAGGCGTTCGCGAGGCCGGGCAGGTTGTCGGCGGGCTTCCTCGCCGATGTGCTCGCCCTCAGCGCGAGCGCCGGCAACCCCCTGTTCTGGACCCTGCAGGAATCCATCTACGCCGACCAGGCGAGCGGAGCCACGGCGTGGGCGGCGCAGGTCGAACGCGATCGACGGCCCGCGTTCGACGAGTCGCAGCGACCGCTGCTGTTCACCGGCGAGATGGCGTTCCCGTGGATGTTCGACGAGGTGCGACTGCTCCGCGGGTTCCGCGGCGCCGTGCACGCACTCGCCGCCCGCGCCGAATCCGGCCCGCTGTACGACGCCGACCGGCTCGCCGCGAGCGACGTGCCGCTCGCGGCAGCGGTGTACTTCGACGACATGTACGTCGACGCCGGCCTGCAGCTCGACACGCTCTCGCGGGTCGGCAACGCCCAGTCCTGGGTGACGAACGAGTTCGAGCACGACGGCATCGGGTCGGGACGCACCTTCACGCGTCTGCGCGAACTGGTGCGCGATCGAGGAGGAGAGAAGCGATGACCACCCCCACCCCGTCCGGCCGTCCGCCGTTCGCCGGAACGCGCTACCCGCGGCTCGCGCAGGTGCCCGCCTTCACCGCTTTCGTCTCCGAGGGCTGGGACGACGTCGCGACGCAGCCGTCGCTGCCGCCGGGCACCGCCGGCGCGGCATCCGCTCACCGGCGCCGACTCAGCGACGCGCTGCCGGGGCAGACCCTCGTCGCCGCCGCCGGGCACGCCCCGGTGCGCAACGACGACGCCCACTACGGCTTCCGCGCCGACAGCAGCTTCGTCTGGCTGACCGGATGCCAGGCGGAGGGCGCCGTGCTCGTCCTGTGGGCCGCGCCCGGCGGCCACGACGCCGTGCTCTACCTGTCGCCGCCGTTCCGCCCCGGCGACACGGGCTTCTTCGCCGACGCCAACCACGGCGAGCTGTGGGTGGGGCCCTCCGCCGGGCTCCCCGAATGGGCGGAGGCGCTCGGCATCGACGTCGAGCCGCTCAGCGCGCTCGACGCCCGCCGCGCCGACCTGCACGGAGCCGCCGCGGCGCGGTCTGCGGCCGCGGTCGTGGACGGCACGGGCGCCGCTGTCTCCGCCGAGCTCGAGCGCACGCTCTCGCGCCTGCGGATGATCAAGGACGACTGGGAGATCGGTCAGCTCCGTGAGGCGATCGACGCGACCGTCGCCGGGTTCGCCGCCGTCGTCGCCGAAGTGCCCCGTGCCATCGCCGACGGTCTCGGCGAAAGGTGGCTGCAGGGCACATTCGACCGTCACGCCCGCACGTTCGGCAACGGCCCGGGGTACTCGACGATCGTGGGCTCGGGAGCGCACGCGCCGATCCTGCACTGGGTCCGTTGCGATGGCGACATCGTGCCGGATGCCGCACTGCTTCTCGACATGGGGGTCGAGGCCCGCTCGCTCTACACGGCCGACGTCACGCGGACGGTCCCCGCGAGCGGGACGTTCTCGCCGGCTCAGCGCGAGGTCCACGACCTCGTTGAGAAGGCGCACCGTGCCGGGCTCGACCGGGTCCGGCCCGGAGTCGAGTACCTCGACTTCCACTTCGCGGCGATGGAGGTCGTCGCCCAGGGCCTCCACGACTGGGGCCTCCTCCCGGTGTCGGTCGACGAAGCTCTCTCGCCCGCCGGGCAGCAGCACCGCCGCTACCTCGCGTGCGGCATCGGGCACCACCTCGGTCTCGACGTGCACGACTGCAGCCAGGCGCACTACGAGGACTACATGGGCGCCGCGCTCGAGCCGGGCGTGGTGATGACGGTCGAGCCGGGACTCTACTTCCACGCCCACGACCTGACCCTCCCGCCGGAGCTGCGCGGGATCGGCGTGCGCCTCGAAGACGACATCCTCGTGACCGGGTCGGGGTCGGAGGTGCTCTCGGACGCGCTTCCGATCGCGGCCGCCGAGGTCGAGGCCTGGACGCAGCACCACCTGGCGACCGCGCGATGAGGGCGGCCGAACCCCGCGCGATCCCCTTCCCGCTCGGCGACGTGCGCCTCGGCGATGACAGCGTGTTCGTGCGGGCGCGGGACCAGATGCTGCACCTCGCCCGCGTGTACCCCGTCGACCGGCTGCTCGCCGTCTTCCGCGCCAACGCCGGACTCGACACGCGCGGCGCGGCGGCGCCCGGCTCGTGGGAGGACTTCGGCCACCCGGCCGAGGAGCCTTGGGGCGAGCACGACTACCCGGGTCGCGAGGGTGCGCAGACGGCGAACCTGCTGCGCGGGCACTACGCCGGCCACTTCCTCTCGATGCTCGCCCTCGCGGCGGCGTCCGAGCGAGACGCCGCCCTCCACGCCAAGGTCGACGAGATGGTCGCCGGTCTCGCCGAGGTGCAGGCGGCGCTCGCCGCGACGGGCCGCTACTCGCATCCCGGGTTCCTCGCCGCGTACGGCGAATGGCAGTTCTTCCGCCTGGAGCACTTCGCGCCCTACGGCGAGATCTGGGCGCCCTATTACACCTGCCACAAGATCATGGCCGGGCTGCTCGACGCGCACGAGCTCACCGGCAGCGCGCAGGCGCTCGAGGTCGTCGTGGCGATGGGCCACTGGGTCGCCTCTCGCCTCGAACGCCTCGACCACGACCGGCGCCAGCGGATGTGGGCGCTCTACATCGCGGGCGAGTTCGGCGGGATGAACGAGACGCTCGCCCGCCTCAGCGTCGTCGCGGACGAGCCGCGCCTGCTCGCGGCGGCGCGCCTGTTCGATCAGGAGACGGTGCTGGATGCCGGGGCGTCGGGCCGCGACATCCTTGACGGGATGCACGCGAACCAGCATCTGCCGCAGCTGATCGGCTACGTCCACGAGTACGAGCTGACCGGTGACCGGCGATACCTTGACGCCGCGGTCGGCATCTTCGACCAGGTCGTCCCCGGTCGCATGTACGCGCACGGCGGCACCGGCGAGAGCGAGCTGTGGGGGCCCGCGCGCACCGTCGCCGGAGACATCGGCCAGCGGAACGCCGAGACGTGCGCCACCTACAACCTGCTGAAGCTCGCGCGACTGCTGTTCGGCCACACGCTCGAGCCGCGGTTCATGGACTACGTCGAGCGCGGGCTCCACAACCACATCCTCGGGTCGCGGCGCGACATCACCTCCGACGTCAGCCCCGAGGTGACCTACATGTTCCCCGTGCACGCGGGGGCGCTGCCTGAGTTCGACAACATCGGCACGTGCTGCGGCGGCACCGGGCTCGAGAACCACGTGAAGCATCACGACGCCGTGTTCTTCCGTGGTGCCGGCGACGCGGCCGAGCTGTGGGTGAACCTGTACACCCCCGCCGAGCTCGACTGGCGTGACCGCGGCGTGCGGGTGACCCTCGAGACCGATCAGCCCTTCGGCGAGAGCGTGCGGCTGTCGATCGTCACGGTCGACGGCGGCCCGGTGCGGCTCGCCGTGCACCTGCGCGCCCCCTCGTGGCTCGCCGGCCCGATGGACGCCCTGATCGACGGTGCGCCCGTGACCACGGATGCCGCGGCGGCCGGGTACCTCACGATCGACCGCGAGTGGCGTTCGGGTGAGACTCTGACGCTCCGGCTCCCGGCGGTGCTGCGTGCCGACGGCGCGCTCGACGACCCCACGCTGCAGAGCGTCTCGTTCGGGCCGAGCGTCCTGGTCGCGAGGGCCGCCGACACGACGACCCTCGCGCGGCCGCTGCGACGGCAGACGCGACCGGGAGGGTCGCTGGTCGCCGAAGATCCCGACCCCGGCGCCGCGCTGCGGGCCACGGGGAAGGTCGGCCTCGCCGGTCTGCGGTACGAACCGGTCTGGAACGGCTCGGCCGAGCGGTACCACCTCTACGTCCGCGCCGAAGATCCCACGCTCGGCTTCGCGGGCCTCGACACCGGCGTGCCCGCTCGTCGCAGGGACGACGGCTCGACCCTGCTCGACGACCTCTGGCGGCATCCCTCGCCCGGCGACTCCGCAGCGCTCACCCGCCGACTCGCCGACGTGCTCACCGCCGGCATCGACGAGGCGCTCCTGACCGGCACCGAGGCGCGACGGGTGATGACCGCCGCGCAGGAGCTGAGAGGTGGTGCGGATGCCGACCGGGTCGCCGCTGCGTTCCTCGCCGCAACCGAGGCCATCCCGGATGTCGCCCTGCCGCCGCGCGCCGACCTGATCGTCTCCCCACCGCCGGCGGCCTCGGGCTGGTTCACCGAGCGCCCTCAGGTCGAGGTGCGCGCGCCCGGCGCCGCCCGCGTCGAGTGGCGCATCGGCGACGGGCCGTGGGCCGAGTACCGGCATCCGGTGGTCGTCGAGGCCGAAGGGATCGTCCGGGTCGAGGCCCGCGCCTTCGACGGCGCGGGGCGCGCCGTCCCCTCCGCCCGGGAGATCTCGGTCGACACGAGCCCGCCGGTGAGCAGCGCACGGGTGAAGCGGCTGGGGGCGAGCGTCGAGATCACGCTCACGGCCGCCGACGAAGTGTCGGGGGTCGAGAGCATCCGCTGGGAGGGGGAGGGCACGTTCTGGGCCACCTTCCAAGAGGCCTTCGTACGCGCGTTGACCGATGACGAGCAGATCATCGAGTTCGCAGCCGTCGACCGCGCGGGCAATGAGGAGAACCGGCAGCGATTGGTCCTACCGCCTCGAACCGAAACCGCACTACCATTGCAATTGCACTCAACATCGGCGAGTGAGACCGCCAGATCGGAGAACGACTCATGACCGAACGCAAGCCGTGGCACGGGGTCAACCTCGCCACGACCCTCCCGTTCCACGACGACCTGTCGGTCGACTTCGACGCCTACGCCGAGCTCGTGCGCTTCACGACGTCCCACGGCGTCACCGGCATCATCCCGAACGGATCGCTCGGCGAGTACCAGACACTCACCGACGACGAGCGCAAGCAGGTCTTCCTGACGGCGGTCGAGGCCGCTCCGGCCGGCACCGCGGTGATCCCGGGTGTCGGCGCCTACGGTGCGCTCGAGAGTGTGCGGTTCACCGAGCACGCGGCCGAGAACGGCGCTCCGGCGGTCATGCTGCTGCCCCCGAACGCCTACCGCGCGAGCGACGACGAAGTCGTCGACCACTACCGTCGCGTCGCGGCCGTGGGCCTGCCGATCCTCGCCTACAACAACCCCATCGACACGAAGGTCGACCTCCGCCCCGACCTGCTCGCCCGTCTCTTCCACGAGGGGCTCATCGTCTCGGTCAAGGAGTTCTCGGGCGACGTCCGTCACGCCTTCGAGATCCGCGAGCTCGCTCCGGGTCTCGACATCTCGATCGGCTCCGACGACGTCGTCTTCGAGCTCGGCATCAACGGCGCCGTCGGCTGGGTCGCCGGCTACCCCAACGCGATCCCCGCCGCGACCGTGGAGCTGTACACGCTGTCGACGTCAGGCGACCCGCAGGACTGGGTGAAGGCGCGCGCGATCTACCGCGACCTGCATCCGCTGCTCCGCTGGGACTCGAAGACCTGGTTCGTGCAGGCGATCAAGCTGTCGCAGCAGGTGGCCGGCGTGCTCACCAACACCACCACGCGCCCGCCGCGGCTCCCGCTCCCCGGCGACGTGGCCGCGCGTATCATCGCCGACACCGAAGCGGTGCTGTCCAAGGGCTACCGCTGATCCGGCGCCGCCGGGTCCGGTGATCGTCCACTCCGAGAGGTCTGCCATGCGCACGCAGCGTGTCTTCCATGCCGTCGACTCCCACACCGAAGGCATGCCCACCCGCGTGATCGTGGGCGGCGTGGGCACGCTGCCGGGCGCCACGATGGAGGAGCGCCGGCAGCGCTTCATGGCCGACAACGACGGCCTGCGTCAGCTGCTGATGAACGAACCGCGTGGCCACAGCGCCATGAGCGGAGCGATCCTCCAGCCGCCGACGCGGCCCGACGCCGACGTCGGCGTGCTCTACATCGAGGTCTCGGGGTGCCTGCCGATGTGCGGGCACGGCACCATCGGCGTCGCGACCGTGCTGGTCGAGACCGGCATGGTCCCGGTGGTCGAACCCGTGACCACGATCCGCCTCGACACCCCCGCGGGCCTCGTGATCGCCGACGTCGCCGTGACGGACGGACACGCCGACCGGGTCACCATCCGCAACGTGCCCTCGTTCGTCGTCGCCCTCGACCGGATCGTGGAGGTGCCGGGATACGGCGCCGTGCCCTACGACCTGGTTTTCGGCGGCAACTTCTACGCGATCGTGAAGCTCGACGCGCTCGGGCTGCCCTTCGAGCGCTCCCGCAAGGACGACCTCCTGCGCGCCGGACTGGCGATCATGGATGCCGTCGAGCGCGCCGATGCTCCGGTGCACCCGCTCGATCCGACGATCCGCGGATGCCACCACGTGTACCTCGAGGCTCCCGGGTCGACGGCGGCGCACTCCCGTCACGCGATGGCGATCCACCCCGGATGGTTCGACCGCTCGCCCTGCGGCACGGGCACGAGCGCCCGGATGGCGCAGCTGCACGCCCGCGGCGAGCTCGCCCTCGACAGCGACTTCGTGAACGAGTCGTACATCGGCACGTCGTTCACGGGCCGCCTCGTCGAGGAGACGAGCGTCGCCGGCATCCCCGCCGTCATCCCGACCATCACCGGGCGGGCCTGGGTGACGGGCACCGCGCAGTACATGCTCGACCCGAGCGACCCCTTCCCGCAGGGGTTCGTCCTGTGACCCGACCAGCGGATGCCGGTGTCCCGGTCATCAGCGCCGAGGTCATCGCCGAGACGATGACCCGCGCCGGCGCGGTGGCGGCGATCGAGTCGGCACTCGCCCGCGGCGTCGACATCGAGCACGACCACGAGCGGATCTTCGCGCCGCTGTCGGCGGGGGAGTTCCTGCTGATGCCGACCGAGTCGGCGTCGGCGGCCGGCATCAAGGTCGCCACGATCGCCCCCGGCAACACCCGGTTGGGGCTGCCCAAGATCAGCGCCTGGTACCTCCTCTTCGACCGCGCGACGCTGCAGCCGACCGCGATCGTCGACGGCACGCGGCTCACCACGCTGCGGACCCCCGCCGTCACGGTCGCCGCCGTGCGCGCCCTGCTCGCGGCCGACCCCGGCGGCCCCGTCACCGCCGTGGGCCGGCTCGTCGTGCTGGGGTCGGGCCCGCAGGCCGTCGAGCACGTCCTCACCCTCCAGGCCGTGCTCCCGCTCGGCACGGTCGCGCTCGTCGGACGCACGAGCGAGCGCGTGGCCGCCGCGGTCGCCGAGCTCCGGGGCCACGGCGTCGACGCGGCATCCGGCTCACTCGACGACGCCCGCTCCGCCGACGTCGTCGTCACCGCGACCTCGTCGCCCGAACCCGTCCTCGACCTCGCCGACGTGCGCCCCGGCGTCGTCGTCGCCGGCATCGGCGCCCACGGCCTGGATCACCGCGAGCTCGGCGCCGCGCTCATGCGCGCCGCCGACCTGGTGGTGGAAGCCCGCGCGTCGGCCCGGCGCGAGAACGGCAACCTCGCCGCCGCCGAGACCGAGGAGCCGCTGCGGCCGTCGAATCTCGCGGAGCTGCTCCGCGGCGAGGTCCGCCGCCGCCCCGGCGCCCCCGCCGTCTACACCGGGGTCGGGATGGCGTGGGAGGACCTGGCCGTCGTAGAGGGGATCATGGAGATCACGCGCCAGAGCGCCCCGAAGATGGAGTCGACATGAGTGTTCCCGAGTTCCGCAACGTCGTACGGCTCAACAAGCAGCCGAGCATCCGGGCGACCGTCACCCGCGCGCTGCGCGCAGCGGTCATCAGCGGCGAACTGCAGCCTGGCCGGGTCTACTCGGCGCCGAGCCTCGGCGAGCAGTTCGGGGTGTCGGCGACGCCGATCCGCGAGGCGATGCTCGACCTCGCCCGCGAGGGTCTCGTCATCACGATCCCGAACCGCGGCTTCCAGATCACCGAGGTGTCGGAGCGCGACCTGCACGAGGTGACGGAGCTGCGGCTCATGCTCGAGCCTCCCGCCGTCGAACGTGCGACGCCGCTGATCCCCGCCTCCGCCCTCCCCGGGCTCCGCCAGAAGGCCGCCGACATCGTCGCGGGCGCCGAGTCGGGCGACCTCGTGGAGTATCTGGCCGCCGACAGCGACTTCCACCTGGCCCTCATCCAGTACGCCGGCAACGCCCGGCTCGTCGAGCTCGTCGCGGGCCTGCGCTCGCAGACCCGCCTGTTCGGTCTGTCGGCCCTGTTCGCGCAGGGGCGCCTCCGCGCGTCGGCGCACGAGCACGACCTCATGCTCGACGCCATCGAGGCCGGCGACGCCGCCCTCGCCCGCGACCTGGTGCAGCGGCACATCGAGCATGTGCTCACCGATTGGTCGGGCGAGGCCCCCGTCGCCGACGTCATCGAGAGCGAGGACGTCGGCACATGAGCGACCTCTCGCCGCGGCCCGATCCCCTGCGGTCCGCGTCGCCGCGACCCGACTCTCTGCGGCCCGCGTCGCCGCGGCCCGCGTCGCCGCGGCCCGATGTCGTCATCATCGGCGCCGGCATCGTCGGTGCTGCGGTGGCGTTCTTCGCCGCGTCGGCGGGCCTGTCGGTCACCGTCGTCGAACGCGGATCCATCGCCTCGGGCACGACCAGCCGCTGCGAGGGCAATCTGCTCGTCTCCGACAAGGAGGTGGGCCCAGAGCTCGAACTCGCCCTGCACTCGCAGCGCATCTGGCGCGGCGAGCTCGCCGAGCACGCGGCGCGGTGGGAGTTCGAGTCGAAGGGCGGCCTGGTCGTGGCGGCGACCGCCCCCGGCAAGGCGGCGCTCGACAGCCTGGCCGTGCATCAGCGCGGCCTCGGCATCCGCGCCGACGACGTGCCCGACTCCGAGGCCCTCCGCGGGATCGAGCCGTACCTCAACCCCGAGCTCGTCGGCGGCGTCTTCTACCCCGACGATGCGCAGGTGCAGCCCGTGCTCGCCGCCCACCACCTGCTGCGGCTCGCCCGCGACCGCGGCGCCCGGCTCGTCACGAACACCGAGGTAACCGGCATCCGCATCGAACGCGGGCGCGCCGTCGGCATCCAGACCCGAGACGGACGCATCGACGCGGGCGCCGTCATCAACTGCGCCGGGCCGTGGGCCGGTGACATCGCCGCGCTCGCCGGCGTGAGCGTGCCCGTGCTGCCGCGCCGCGGCTTCGTGCTCGTGACCGAGCCGGTGCCGATCACCGTCCACCACAAGGTTTACGCCGCCGAGTACGTGCAGAACGTCGCGTCGTCGGATGCCGGGCTGCAGGTGTCGTCGGTGGTCGAGGGCACCCCCAGCGGAACGATCCTGATGGGCGCGAGCCGCGAACGCGTCGGCTTCGACACCACCTTCTCTGCGGATGCCGTCGGCCGCGTCGCGCGCGGGGCGACCGAGCTCTTCCCGGTGCTGGCAGGCGTCCAGATCCTCCGCACCTATTCGGGGTTCCGCCCGTACTGCCCCGACCACCTCCCCGTGATCGGCGAAGACGGCCGCGTCCCCGGCCTCTGGCACGCCGCGGGCCACGAGGGCGCCGGCATCGGCCTGTCCGTCGGGACGGCGGCCCTCATTGTGCAGGCGCTCCGGGGCGAGCCGACCGACCTCCCGCTAGATCCCTTCCGTCCCGAGCGCTTCGACCGTCAGGCCGCCGCATGAGCGCCGAGTTCTCCTTCTCGTTCGACGGCCGCCCCGTCCCCTTCCTCCCCGGGCAGAGCGTGGGCGCCGCGCTCACCGCGGTGGGCGTGACGTCGTGGCGCACGACGCGGGGCGCCGGTGAACCGCGCGGCCTGTTCTGCGGCATCGGCGTCTGCTACGACTGCCTCCTGAGCGTCGACGGCGTGCGCTCCCAGCGCGCCTGCGTGACCGAGGCGCAGGACGGGCAGGACGTCCGCTCCGACGACCCGCACGCCCCGCTGCCGATGCCGGGCGCGGACGGACCGCGCGCATGAGCGGCGGAGCATTCGACCTCGCCGTCGTCGGCGCGGGACCGGCGGGCCTGTCTGCCGCCGTCGTGGCCGCCGAGACCGGGCTGCACGTCGCCCTGATCGACGCGGGAGGGCAGACCGGCGGTCAGTACTGGCGCCACCCCGACGAGCGCCACCTCGACCGGTTCGCTCTTCCCGAATCGACTGGGCACCATCACTGGCACCACTACGAAGCGCTGCGGTCGCGACTGCGCACGCAGGTCTCCGCCGGGCGCATCGTGCACCGCACGGGGCGGCAGGTGTGGCGGATCGATCGCGCCACGGCATCCGATCCGTTCGTCCTCCGCACCACCGCGACGACGGGTGTCGACGCCGTCGCCGCCCCCGACCGCGAGACCGCGGCCACCAGGATCGTGCTCGCGCCCGGCGCCTACGACCGTCAGCTGCCCGTGCCGGGCTGGACCCTGCCCGGCGTCATGGCGGCGGGCGGGGTGCAGGCGATGCTCAAGGCCAACCAGGTCTCCGCCGGCACGCGCGCGATCGTCGCCGGGACGGGGCCGTTCCTCCTGTCGGTCGCCGCAGGACTGGCCCGCGCGGGCGTCGAGGTCGTGGCCGTCTGCGACGCGAACGCCCTCTCGCGCTGGGCGCGCACGCCACTGCGCGCGGTGCAGGAGCCGGGCAAGCTCCTCGAGGGCGTCGGCTACGCCGGCACCTTCGCCCGTCACCGGATCGGCCTGCACACCCGCACCGTCGTCACCCGCGTGCACGGCGACGACCGGGTGACCGGTGCGACCCTCGCCCGGGTCGACGCCGACGGGCGGGTGCTGCCCGGCACCGAACGCCGGGTCGAGGTCGACCTCGTCGCGTTCGGCTGGGGCTTCACCCCGCAGCTCGAGCTCGCTGTCGCGGTCGGCGCGGAGACCCGCATCGACGTCGACGGCTCGCTGGTCGCCGTCGTCGACCGCGACCAGCGTGCCACGGTGCCGGGCGTCTACGCCGGGGGTGAGGTCACCGGTGTCGGCGGCGCCGTGCAGTCGTGCGCCGAGGGAGAGCTCGCCGCCCTCGCGGCCGCTGTCGACGCCGGGCGCGCGGTGCCCCGTGCCCGCGCGGATCGCCTCCGGCGCCGCATCGCCCGAGGCCGCCGCTTCGCCGTCGGCATGCACCGCGCCAGCCCCGTGCCGGCGCAGTGGCACACCTGGCTGCACGACGACACGACCGTCTGCCGGTGCGAAGAGGTGCCCGCGGGCGCCGTGCGCAGCACCGTGACCGATCTCGCCGCCGACGACGCCCGCGACGTCCGCGTGACGGCGCGCCCCGGCATGGGCATGTGCCAGGGCCGCGTCTGCGGATTCGCCCTGTCGTGCCTCGTCGCCGCCGACACCGGCCGCCCGCCCAGCCCCACCGATCTCGAGCACCTCGTGAAGCGACCCATCGGCACGCCCATCCGCGTATCCGACATCGCCGATCTCGCCGCCCCTCTGGAAGGACTGACATGACGACCCCCCTCGACATCCCCGTTCCCGCCGACACCGAGACCGCCGAGGTCGACGGCCTCGTGGAGCGTGCCGCCGCGGCATCCGCCTCGTGGCGGTCGTCGAGCATCGCCGACCGCGTGCGGGCCCTGGATGCCGTCGCGAACGCGCTCGATGCCCGCGCCGATGACCTCGTCGCCGTCGCGGGTGATGAGACACACCTCGCCGAAGCCCGCCTCCGCGGCGAGCTGACGCGCACCACGTTCCAGCTGCGCCTGTTCGGCGAGGTCCTGCAGGAGGGATCGTGGCTCGACGTGCGCATCGACCACGCCGTCGCCGACTATCCGATGGGCGCGCCGCGGCCCGACCTCCGCCGTCAGCTGGAGGCCATCGGGCCGGTCGTCGTGTTCGCCGCGAGCAACTTCCCGTTTGCGTTCTCCGTCGCCGGCGGCGACACCGCGAGCGCTCTCGCCGCCGGCAACGCGGTCGTGCTCAAGGCCCATCACGGGCATCCCCGGCTGTCGGCGCTGACCGGCGAGATCGTCTCGGGCGCCCTCGACGCCTCGGGCGCGCCGGCCGGGCTGTTCTCCCTCGTGTACGGCACCGATGCGGGGGTCCGGGCGCTCCAGGCACCAGCGGTGAAGGCCGCCTCCTTCACCGGCTCGATCGCGGGCGGGCGGGCGCTGTTCGACATCGCCGCCGCACGGCCCGAGCCGATCCCCTTCTATGGGGAGCTCGGCAGCGTCAATCCGGCGTTCGTCACCCGCAGCGCCGCCGCCGGTCGCGCGGCGGAGATCGCCGAGCAGTTCGTCGCGTCCGTCACCGGCAGCGCGGGCCAGCTGTGCACCAAGCCCGGTGTCCTCCTCGTGCCCCGCGGAAGCGAGATCGTCGACGCGCTCGGTGCGGCGACGCTCCCCGGCGCCGCGCCGTTGCTGAACGGCGGCATCGCGGCGGGCTTCCGTGCCTCGTTCGAGCGGGTGTCGGGCCACGAGGGCGTGCAGGCGCTCGCCGGGTCGCTCGGCGACGGTGACGCGCCCGCCCCCGCGCTCCTCCGGACCTCGGCCGCGGCGATCCTCGCCGACCCCGACGCGTTCGTCAGCGAGATGTTCGGCCCCGCCGCGCTGATCGCCGAGTACGACGACGAGAGCGAGCTGGTCGCGGTCGCGGCCGTCCTCGAGGGTCAGCTGACCGCGACGATCGCCGGATCGGACGACGATGCCATCGCACCCCGGCTGATGTCGGTGCTCGCCACGAAGGCGGGTCGGGTGCTGTGGAACCAGTGGCCCACCGGCGTCTCGGTCACCTGGGCGCAGCAGCACGGCGGCCCCTACCCGGCGACCACCTCGGTCGGCTCGACGTCTGTCGGCACCGCCGCGCTCAGCCGGTTCTTGCGGCCCGTCGCCTACCAGAACGTCCCCGACGCCCTGCTGCCCGAGGCCCTCCGCGAGGCCAATCCGCTCGGCATCCCCCGGCGGGTCGACGGCGTGCTGCAGGCCTGAACGGCGCGCAGTCTGATCAGACGGCGACCGTGAGCGAGCGGGCGGTGGCGAGGTAGCGGTTGACGACCACCGCGGCGACCGCGTCGTGGGGAGCGAGCGGCCCGGTCGCGATGTCGGCCCCGGCTCGCGAGATGACGTCGGCGAAGTGGCCGGGCGCGAGCACGTAGCTCGCGGCGACCACCCGGCTCGCGCCGGCGGCCCGCGCGGCGTCGACGGCCGCCCCGATGCGGGTGCCGGCGCCGGCGGCGAATCCGACGGTGACCGGAACCGGCACGCGCGCCGCGAGGAGCTCCGCCATCGCGGTGACGTCGACGGATGCCGCGGGGTCGCTCGAGCCGGCGGCGGCGAGCACCACGGCGTCACCGGGAACGAGGCCGGCTTCGGCGAGGCGCACCGCGAGGAGGTCGGCGAGCAGATCATGCGGGCCGAGCGCGGGTGAGGCGACGGCGCGCCCGCCCGCGCTCCGCACCGCGCGGGCGATGTCGACCTTGGTGTGGAAGCCCGTCGACAGGAGCAGGGGCACGACGACCGCGGTCTCGTCGGGCGCCACCTCGGCGATGACGTCGTCGATCTCGGGCTGCTGCACGTCGACGAACGCTTCGGCGACGCGGACGCCGGGCACCAGCATCCGGACGCGGTCGACGACGGCCGAGATGGCGGCGCGGCCGGCCATCGAGCTGGTGCCGTGCGAGCAGGCGATGAGGACGGGGGTCATGCGGATTCCTCCACGGTCAGGGCGTCGAGGCGGTAGCCGCGTTTGACGACGGTGCGGATGAGGGTGGGGATGCCGAGCGCTTCGCGCGTGCGGGCGATGGCGACGTCGACGGCGTGGGCACTGTCGGACGACGCCCCCGACCGGGGCAGCGCGGCGAAGAGGTCGGCACGGGCGACGACGCCGCCCTCCGCGGCGAAGAGCGTCGCGAGGATCGAGATCGAGGCGCGCGAGAGGGGGATCACACGGCCATCGAGCACGGCAGCCCCACTGCGGAGCTCGAGGCGCCCAGCCGTGGTGGCGACGCCCGGGGCGTGTCCGCCGCCGAAGTAGGTGACGACCGAGCGCACGAGCGACCCGAGTCGGCCGCGCTCCGCGATGAGGGGCTCGGCGCCCGCGTCGACGAGCGGAGCGGCGGTGATCGGTCCGACCGCGGCGAGGAGCAGCCGGCCCGACCGGGCTCGCTCGATGATCGCCGGCAGGGCCTGTTCGCGCCGCGCGGTGGCGAGCCACTCGGCGGCACCGGGCGCCGAGGTGAACAGCACGCCGTCGACCTCGCCTGCCGCGGCCGCCAGCACCGACTTCGCGACGACCACCGGATCGGGCGGCGGACCCCACCGGTACACCGTCAGGCTGACGACATCGGCGCCGGCGTGCTCGAACAGCTCATCGAGACCGTCGGCGCCCGATCCGTGGTGCTGCACCGCCACGCGGCGGCCGGCGACGCCCTCGGCGAGCAGGAACTCGCCGAGCTCGGTCGAGGTCTCCGATTCGGCCACCCAGTCGGCGGTGAGCCCCGCCTGCTGGATCGCGCCTCGCGCCTTCGGGCCTCGCGCCACGATCTGGGCGCCATCCATCGACGCCTGCAGGTCGTCGAGGAGGCCGGCCTCGTCGGCCGCCTCCATCCAGCCGCGGAAGCCGACGCCCGTCGTGACCACGACGACGTCAGGCGGCGAGGCGATCAGCGCCCGGGTCGCCTCGATCAGCGCCTCGTCGTCGATGTGGGGGATGATCGTCAGCGCCGGCGCATGCCTGACCGTCGCGCCATGCCGCTCCAGCGCGGTCGCGAGCTCGGTCGAGCGACGATCGACGGCGACGACGATCGTGCAGCCACCGAGCGCGGCCGACAGTGTGGGGCGGACGGAGCTGTTCACCGAGGGGCGTCCCCCACTCGCTCGGCGAGGCGTGCGGGCAGCAGCAGACCGGCGGCCGCCACCTCGCCGATGACGATCACGGCGGGATTGCTGACGCCGGCGGCAGCGGCATCCGTCACCGCGGCGCCGAGGGTCGTGCGGGTGGTCCGCTGGCTCGGAGTGTGGCCGCGTTCGACGATCGCGACGGGCCTGTCGGCGGGAGCGCCCGCGGCGAGGGCCGCCGCCACGATCTTCGGCAGGGCGGCGACGCCCATCAGGACGACGGTCGTGACGGTGCCGTCGGCGAGGGCGGCGCGCGTCGCGCCCGACACCTCGCCCTGGCCGTGGGCCACGTGCACGCCGGCGGCGACGCCGCGATGAGTGACGGGGATGCCGGCTGCCTGCGGCACCGAGACGACGCTCGTGAGTCCGGGCACGACCTCGACCGGAACACCGGCCGCGATGCACGCGGCGACCTCCTCGCCGCCGCGGCCGTAGACGAACGGGTCGCCGCCCTTGAGGCGTACCACCCGCTTGCCGGCCTGCGCGTGCGCCACCAGCAGGGCGTTGATCTCCTCCTGCGGCACCGGGTGATGGGCGGGCTGCTTGCCGACGTCGATGATCTCGACGTCGGGATCGAGGTCGCTCAGGACGTCGGTCGGGCCGAGGCGGTCGGCGACGACGACGTCGGCCTCGGCGAGCAGGCGGCGCCCGCGCACCGTCATGAGGTCGGCAGGACCGGGGCCACCGCCGACGAGGTCGACCCGGCCCGCCGAGGCGGAACGGCGACGACGCAGCGGCAGGGTGCCTTCGCGCAGCGCGGTGCCGATCGCGTCACGCAGACGGGCCGAACGCCGGGGGTCGACGCCGGCATCGGATGCCACGGCGACGAGCACATCCCCCGAGCGGGTCTCGGCGGTCAGGCGTGCCGAGCCGTGCGCGCCGTCCGACGTGTTCACGCAGAACACGCGCGCCGCCTCGCACCACCCCGACACATCGGCATCCACCCTCGGGATTCCGGTCGCGGAGTGCACGACCCAGGCCTCCGCGATGTCGCCGGGCTCTGCGGCGCGCGGGATCCATTCGAGGTCGTGGGCGTCGATGAGCTCCCGCATCGCCTCGCCGACGACGGGAGAGACGACGGTGATCGCGGCGCCCTCCTCGATGAAACGGACGACGCGGCGCGCGGCGACGGCGCCGCCGCCGACGAAGACGACGCGGCGACCCGTGAGCGAGAGTCCGAGCATGGTGGTCATGGCTTCTCCTGACGGAGGTAGATGATGCCGTCCGAGACGGCGGGGGGCCACACCCGGAGGGAGTGGGAGTCCTTGCCCTGGGTGTCGAGGCAGGTTCCGGTGCGCAGGTCGAACACCTGCTTGTACATCGGCGAGGCGACCGTCGGGGCGTCCTGGCGGGTGCCGACGATGCCGCGCGACATCACGTGCGCACCGCTGTACGGGTCGAGGTTCTGCACGGCGTGGACGCGCCCGCCGTGCACGAGGAACACGGCGACCTGCACGTCGCCCAGCAGCGCGGCGCGGCCCCGCTCCATCTCGAGGTCGGTGATCCGGCAGATCGGGGTCCAGCCGAGCGGTGCGCTGGCGGCATCCGCGGGGGAGTCGGATGCCGTGACCGCCGGCGTCAGCTGCACGGGCGTCACCGGCGCACCTCGAGGGTGGTGCCCGCGATGAGCACGCCGCCCTCGGCCCGCTCGGCCTCGGTCGCCGGGCGGGGCTGGCCGCGCTCGACCGTGTAGGCGAGCGACGGGTCGGGCGTCGTCGGGGCGTTGACGAAGGAGGCGAAGCGGCGGAGCTTGGCGGGATCGTCGAGCGTCGCCTTCCACTCGTCCTCGTAGTTCGCGACGTGCCGGGACATCGCGGCGTCGAGGTCGGCGCAGATGCCGAGGGAGTCGTCGAAGATGACCTCCCGCAGCGCATCGATGCCGCCCTCGAGGTCTTCGAACCAGGGCGCGGTCCGCTGGAGGCGGTCGGCGGTGAAGATGTAGTACATCAGGAAGCGGTCGGTCGCCTGCAGGAGTGCGGCGTCGTCGAGTCCCTCGGCGAGGAGCACGGCGTGACGCGGCGTGAAGCCGCCGTTGCCGCCGACGTACATGTTCCAGCCGGCCTCGGTCGCGATCACGCCCACGTCTTTGCCGCGGGCCTCCGCGCACTCGCGCGCGCAGCCCGAGACGCCGAGCTTGAACTTGTGGGGCGAGCGCAGCCCGCGGTAGCGCAGCTCGAGCTGCACTGCCATGCCGACCGAGTCCTGCACGCCGTACCGGCACCAGGTCGATCCGACGCACGACTTCACGGTGCGGAGCGACTTGCCGTAGGCGTGGCCCGATTCGAAGCCCGCGTCGACGAGGCGGCGCCAGATGTCGGGGAGCTGCTCGAGTCGGGCGCCGAACATGTCGATGCGCTGCCCGCCGGTGATCTTCGTGTACAGCCCGAAGTCCTGCGCGACCTGGCCGATGACGAGCAGGCCCTCGGGGGTGATCTCGCCGCCCGGGATGCGCGGGACGACCGAGTAGCTGCCGTCCTTCTGCAGGTTCGCCATGACGTGGTCGTTGGTGTCCTGCAGGGTCGCGTTCTCGCCGTCGAGCACGTGTCGCCCGGTGAGGGTCGACAGGATGCTGGCGAGTGCCGGCTTGCAGATGTCGCAGCCGCGGCCGGCGCCGAAGCGTTCGATCACCGCACTGAAGGTCTGCAGCCCCGACACGCGGACCGCGTCGAAGAGCTGACGGCGCGACATCGCGAAGTGCTCGCACAGGGCGGTGCTGAGGGCGGCGCCGGTCTTCGCGAGCTCGGTGCCGACGATCTTCTTGATCATCATCACGCAGGAGCCGCAGGCGGCCCCCGCCTTGGTGCACGCCTTCACGCCGGCGACGTCCGTGCAGCCCTCGTCGTGCACGGCCGAGCGGATGCCGCCCGCGGTGACGCTGTTGCAGGAGCACACGAGCGCGTCGTCGGAGAGGTCGCCGGTCGGCGCCGCGACGCCGCTCTCGGGCATGAGGTAGGCGACCGGGTCGCCGCCGAGCGCGCCGCCGACGAGGGGCCGGAGCGATCCGTAGGCCGAGGCGTCGCCGACGAGGATGCCGCCGAGCAGGGTCTTCGCGTCGTCCGAGACGACGAGCTTCTTGTAGACGCCGGCGATCGGGTCGGCGTAGACGACGTCGAGCGCGCCGGGGGTCTCGGCGAAGGCGTCGCCGAAGCTGGCCACGTCGACGCCCGAGAGCTTGAGCTTGGTCGACAGGTCGAATCCGGCGAACGTCGCCTCCTGGCCGCGGAGGCGGGTCGCGGCGACCTCGGCCATCGCGTATCCGGGGGCGACGAGTCCGACGCACTGCCCGCCGAAGCTGGCGACCTCGCCGATCGCGAGGATGCGGTCGTCGGAGGTGCCGCAGCCGTCGTCGATGACGACGCCGCCGCGGGCTTCGACGGCGAGGCCCGCCTCGCGGGCGAGCTCGTCGCGGGGCCGCACGCCGACGGTGAAGACGACGACGTCGGTGCGCTCCCAGCCGCCGTCGCGGAACTCGAGCCCGACGACGTTGCCCGACCGGTCGGCGTCGAGACGCGTGGTGAGGGCCGAGGTGCGCACACGGATGCCGCGCGACTCGATCAGGCGGCGGAGCGCGTCGCCGGCGGGGGAGTCGAGCTGGGCCGACATGAGCCGGTCGGAGGACTGCACGACGGTGCAGTCGACGTCGAGGCCCTGGAGGGCGCCGGCGGCTTCGAGCCCGAGGAGTCCGCCGCCGATCACGGTGCCCACGAGGGGGCGGCCGAGTTCGGCCGAACGGCGCTGCACGAACCGTTCGAGCGCCTCGACGTCGTCGAGCGTGCGGTAGACGAAGCAGCCGTCATGGTCGTAGCCGTCGACCGCGAGCCGCGCGGCGTAGGAGCCGGTCGCGAGGACGAGCCGGTCGTAGCCGATCCGCTCGCGCTCGCCGGTGACGACGACCGAGGCCTCCCGCTCGATTCGGGTGACGACGCCGCCGCGGATGAAGCGCACCCGCGGGTCGTCGAACGGCGACCGGTCGAGCTCGAGGTCGTCGGCTGCCGCACCGGCGAAGAACGAGGTGAGCGCGACCCGGTCGTAGGGATGCCGGTCCTCCTCGCCGATGACCGTCACCCGCCACGGTTCGTCGGCGCGGCTCAGCAGGCTCTCGACGAACCGGTGGGCCACCATGCCCGCTCCGACCACTACGACGTGCGGGGTGGCGTCGGTGGAGCTCATGTCGCGACGGTACGACAGCGACATTGCCTCCGAGTCAGCGCCGTGTTTCGGGCTGTTTACGGTGTCGGCCATGGTCAGACCGAGCTGGGCGTCGCCGTGCGGGGAGCGGCCGCGGGGGCCTCGGCAGCGGCATCCGTCGACGCGGCGGCCGCGGCGGAGCGCTTCGAGGGGCGGACGCGGCGGGGAGCGGCGGGGCGCCCGTAGGTGAAGTACAGGGGCAGGCCGACGAAGAGGAGCCCGCCGACGAGGTTGCCGACGACGGTGGGGATCTCGTTCCAGATCAGGTAGTCGACGATCGTGAAGTCGCCACCCAGGAGCAGGCCCGAGGGGAAGAGGAACATGTTGACGATCGAGTGCTCGAAGCCCATGAAGAAGAAGAGCATGATCGGCATCCACATCGCGACGATCTTGCCGATGACGTCCTTCGAGACCATCGCGAGCACCACGCCCGTCGCCACCATCGCGTTGCAGAGCACGGCGCGGACGAAGAGGGTCAGCATGCCGGCGGCGCCGTGCTCGGCGTATCCGACCGTGCGGCCCTCGCCGATGTGGCCGATCGCCTGACCGACCTCGTTCGGCGGCGTCGAGAAGCCGTTGGTGAAGACGATCGCCATGAGGACGGCGATCGAGAACGCGCCGATGAAGTTGCCGAGGAAGACGAGGCCCCAGTTGCGCAGGATGCCGCCCAGCGTGACGCCCGGGCGCTTGTCGAGCCAGGCCAGCGGGGCGAGGACGAAGACGCCCGTCAGCAGGTCGTAGCCGAGCAGGTAGAGCATCACGAAGCCGATGGGGAAGAGGACGGCGCCGAGGAGGGGACTGCCGGTCGTGACGCTGATGGTCACCGCGAAGGCGGCGGCGAGGGTGAGGATCGCGCCGCCCATGATCGAGCGGATCATGGTGTCGCGGGTGGAGAGCATGACCTTCGACGCGCCCGCGTCGATGACGGTCTGGACGAGCTCGGTGGGCTTGACGTAGGACATCGCAGATCCCTTTCAGTCGTGGAGCCGGGTGTGAGGCTCGACGCTAAAGGGCGGGTGTTTCCCCCGACGTCACGGGGATCGTGTCTTCGGTTACCGCTTCCTCTCAATCGTGGTGAGGCGATTGTGAGAACGGATGCCGGAGCGCCGGGGACTACTCGGCGACGGGGTCCTCTTCGTGACCGACGGAGCGTGCCTCGAGATAGGCGCAGAGCTCGGCGGCCACGGCGAGTTCGACCGCGAGGGAGCTCAGCTGATGGCTGTTGAGCACGCTCGTGTCGGGCTGCGGCTCGATCGTGACGCGCCACGCGGCGTCGCCGACCTCGGCCGGCTCCATGAAGACCGAGATCGTGGTGTGGGTCAGCGGGACGATGACGAGCCCGGTGTCGGCGCCGTCCGAACCGTCCTGGACGATGACCTTGATGAGCTGGCCCGCGCCACGCGAGTCGTGGAAATCCGAGACCCACTGCTCCAACGTGGCCTTGCTGCGAAAGGGCATGTCCAATCCTCCGGTGAGGGGTTGTGCGCAACCGTCCGGACGGACACGTCGCCTCCACCTCGTCGCTCGGGTGGTCATCGTCTATTCTCGACGAGATCGGCGCATTCCGCGTCATTTCCGAGGAGTTCCCGTGGGTGAGGGTGACGTGCACGAATCGACGGCTGAGGCCTCGCCGAGCGGCTACTGGTACGACGAGGCGCCGGGGGCGCGTGAGCGGGCCCGTCGGGTGCTCGAAGCGCTCCGCACCTACCGTGCCGCCGAGACCGCGATGCGCCGCCGCACGCGGGACTCGATGGCGATGGGCGAGAACGAGCTCCTCGCCCTGCGATACCTGCTCCGTCAGCCCGATCACGTCGCTCGCCCCGCCGATCTCGTGAAGTATCTCGGCATCACCTCGGCCTCGGTCACGACGATGCTCGACCGGCTCGAGAAGAGCGGCCACGTGCAGCGCATCGCGAACGAGGCGGACCGGCGCAGCATCCATGTCCGGGCCACGGCCGACGCGAACACCGAGGTGCGCGAGACCCTCGGTCAGATGCACGACCGGATGTACAACGCGGTCGCCGGTATGACCCCCGAGGCGGCCGAGCACGTGGTCGCCTTCTTGCAGCGCATGTCCGACGCCGTCGACGCGGTCGACCCGGTCGCCCCGCACTCCTCCTAGCTGGCGGAGAGCGGCTCCGCAACCGGCAGGTCGTTTGCGCGTCTTCGGTCGATAGTGGAGGCATGAGACGCATCACCTACGCCGGCGAGACAGTGATCACCACCGACGACGTCGCGGAGGCGCTCGTCGAGCTCACGGCGGCGAT
Source organism: Microbacterium sp. Ld4 (assembly GCF_045066555.1). Taxonomy (NCBI): domain Bacteria; kingdom Bacillati; phylum Actinomycetota; class Actinomycetes; order Micrococcales; family Microbacteriaceae; genus Microbacterium; species Microbacterium sp. Ld4. The sequence continues at coordinate 343,489 of NZ_JBISHE010000013.1, forward strand.
CGCGAGCTCCGGACGCGCCGACGCCGTCTCGATCCCGATCGTCACCCGCGACGACGACGAGGTCGGCGAGGCCGAGCTCGTCATCGGCGTGGGCAACGACGTCCTCTCGGTGCCGGTCGCCTGGCCGAAGGACCACCCCGACTTCTCGGCTGCCGCAGCCGAGCTCCGCGCGCACCCGCACTTCCCGAACCAGCCCTCCATCGCCTCGACGAGCGACGTCGAGGTCGGGCCCGACATGCAGTGGGATCCCGATCTCGACGGCTTCGGCCGGGCATGATCGCCGCCGCGACGTGACGCCGTCGACGGGCCGAGGGTCGGCGCTCCGAGAGGGCGGGGAGGGCGAGTACGGCGTCGTCGTCGGCAACTGCCAGGCCGAGTCGCTCCGGATCGTGCTCGACTCGCCCGACCTCCGGTTGATCCGCGTGCCTCCGGTGCACGAGATGGATGCCGCGGACGCGGCGGCGCTGCATGAGCTGCTCGCCGGAGCGGCCGCGCTCGTCACCCAGCCCGTCCGCGACGACTACCACGGCCTGCCGGTGGGCACCGCCCAGCTGCGGCGCGCCCTGCCGCAGGCCGCAGCGATGGTGACGTTCCCGGTGCTGCGTTTCACCGGGCTGCATCCGTTCCAGGCGGTGCTGCACGTCGAGGGCGTCGAGGAGGCACCGCCCGTCGTGGCCTACCACGACGTCCGAACGCTCGCCGAGGCAGCGGGGCTCACGGTCGCGTCGCACCTTCGGCCGGGTGCCGTGCGGGCGGTCGCGGCGGACTCGCTCGCCGAGCTGCGCCGCCGCGAGCAGGACATCGACGTCGCGGCATCCGACCTCTTCGAGCCGGCACGGTTCTCGTCGATGCGGACGGTGAACCATCCTGGAAACGAGATCTTCCTCGCGCTCGGCGAGCGGGTGCTGCGCGCGCTCGGACGCTCGGGCTCGCCGACCGACCCCGGGCGCCCGCTCCTGAGCGCCGTGCGGGCGCCGCGCGAGGAGTGGGTCATCGACGCGTGGGGCTCGGGCGTCGCCCCGCACCGCGACTGGCTCGTCGGAGGCGAGCGCGTGGGCGTCGACGAGGTCGCCGCCGCTCATCGGGAGTGGTACTCGCGGCATCCCGCCTTCGTCGACGCCGCCCTCACGCGCCTGGCGCCGCTCCTCACCCGCTGGACGGCGGGCTGACGTCAGCGACGGCTCGTCTGACCGAGCAGGTCGCCGAGGTAACGGCCGGTGATGCTGTCGGGTGACGCGGCGATCTCTGCCGGAGTGCCCGTCGCGACGATGCGTCCACCGGCGTCTCCGCCTCCCGGGCCCATGTCGATGACGAAGTCGGCGTTGGCGATGAGATCGAGATCGTGCTCGATCACGACGACCGTCGCCCCGCGCTGACGCAGGCGCTCGAGGGTGTGGAGGAGCACCCTGGTGTCGAGCGGGTGCAGCCCCACGCTCGGCTCGTCGAGGATGAACAGGGTGCCCGCCTGATTGCGCCCCAGTTCGCTCGCCAGCTTGAGTCGCTGAGCTTCACCGCCCGAGAGTGCGGGCGTGTCTTCGTTCAGGGTGAGGTAGCCGAGCCCCAGGTCGATGAGCGCGTCGAGCTTCTTTCTGACGGGCGCCAGATCGGCGAGCGGAACCACGGCTTCGGCGACGGTGAGCGCCAGGAGGGCCGGAAGGGAGATCGCCTCGCCGGACGGGGTGGGCCGGGTCGCCGACCGGGCGTCGGGGGAGTAGCGCGAGCCGGCGCAGTCGGGGCAGTCGATCGTGACGTCGGGCAGGAACTGCACGTCGAGGACGACCTGGCCGGTGCCCTCGCAGCGAGGGCACCGGAGAGACCCGGTGTTGTACGAGAAGTCGGCGGCCTTCCATCCGCGCTCCCGCGCGGTGTCGGTCGCGGCGTACGCCCGGCGGAGGTGATCGAGGATGCCGCTGTAGGTCGCCACCGTGGAGCGGATGTTGGTTCCGATGGGCGTCGCGTCGACGAGGTCGACCCGGGAGATGCCCGGGCCGTCGACGGAGACGACGTGCGCGGGAAGGGCCTCGCCGGCTGCGGCGGCGCGCAGGGCGGGAAGAAGGCTCTCGAGGATGAGGGTGGTCTTGCCCGAGCCCGACATCCCGGTCACCGTGGTCAGACGCCCGACGGGCACACGCGCGTGGAGTGGGTGGACGGTGTGCACCGGGCGCGTCGCGATCGTGACGGCGCCGCCGGCGAAGAGATCGGCGGCGTCGATCCGGGGCCGCGTGACGATCGTCTCGGTGCCGCTGAGGAAGCCGCCGATGAGCGACGCGGGATGCTCGGCGATGTCGGCGATCGTGCCCTCGGCGACGACGGTGCCGCCGGCCGCTCCCGAGCCCGGACCGATCTCGATCATCCACTCCGCCTCACGCAGCACCTGCACGTCGTGGTCGACGAGCACGACGGAGTTGCCGTCGGCGAGCAGATCCCGCATCACGCCGATGAGCCCGTCGATGTTCGCCGGGTGCAGACCGATCGACGGCTCGTCGAGCACGTACAGCACCCCTGTCGTCTGATTGCGCACGGCACGGGCGAGCTGCACGCGCTGGCGCTCGCCGGTCGACAGCGTCGCGCTCGCCCGGTCGAGGGTCAGGTAGCCGAGCCCGAGCTGCACGAGTCTCCGGCCCATCTCGCCGAACTGGCCGGCGACCAGTTCGGCCATGGCTCGCATGTCGGGCGGCAGTGTCGCGGGTATCGACGACACCCACGCGAGGGCGGCGTCGAGACTCTTCGCCGACGCCTCGGCGAGATCGATCCCGGCGACGTGGGTGCCGAGCGCTGCCCGCGAGAGGCGGGAGCCGTGGCAGACGGGGCACGTGTGCGACGTGACGAATCGGTTGATCCGCGTCAGCCCGGCTTCGGTGGTCGCGTTGTTCATCGCTTCGCGGACCGCGGCGCGCGCGCTCCGGTAGGTGAAGTTCAGATCGAAGAGTTTGCCGGTCTTCGAGGGCACCTGGATGTGACGTTTCTCGGCGGGAGCGTCGAGGACGATGCGCCGTTCGTCGTCGGTGAGGTCGCGGTACGGCACGTCGATGCGCACGCCCATCTCGGCGACCACCTGCGGCATGACCGCGAGCCCGAACAGACCCCAGGGCGCGACGGCGCCCTCCGAGATCGTGCGGGCCGGATCGGGAACGAGGGTGGCGTCGTCGATGTCGCGCACCGTGCCGGTGCCCGCGCAGTTCTCGCACGCGCCGTCGGAGTTGAAGGCCAGCATCTCGGCCCCGGGTGGGGTGAAGACGGCTCCGCACTCGGGGCACGTGAGGTCCATGTCGGCGGCCACGTCGATCGTGGGCGCCAGCCGGTGCCCGTTCGGGCAGAGGTGTGTGCCGAGGCGGGAGAACATCACCCGCAGGACGTTTAGCAGTTCTGTCGAGGTGCCGAACGTCGATCGGACTCCCGGTACTCCAGGCCGCTGACGGAGCGCGAGGGCGGCCGGCACGTGCTGCACCGTGTCGACGCTCGCCCGGGCTGCGTGGGCCATTCGCCGGCGCGTGTAGGTCGACAGCGCCTCGATGTACCGGCGTGAGCCCTCGGCGTAGAGCACCCCCATCGCGAGCGACGACTTGCCGGAGCCGGAGACGCCCGCGATCGCCACGAGGCGACCGAGCGGCACGTCGACGTCGATGTCTTTGAGGTTGTGGACGCGAGCGCCGCGCACCGTGATCGATGTGGGAGTGGGGGTGACCGGGGTCATGGGGTCTCCTCGAGGGTGCGGCGACGGGAAAGGCGGGGATGGGCCGGAGCCCCTCCCCGCCGAACTCGGACGGTGAGTGTCAGACGGTGCCCCAGAAGGCATCCTCTGCCGAGCCGTCTTCGGAGAACAGGTGGACCTCGACGATCTTGCCGTCCCGGACCGTGAGCAGGTCGATGCCGGCCATGTCCATCGAGGCCGCGGTGTGGCGACCCGAGAAGCGCACCGGAACGGCGACGAAGTCGCCGTTGACCATCATGGTGCCGGTGACGGCGATCTGGAAGCTGCCTTCGGAGACCTCCATCATTCCGCCGAGGAGAGCGCCGACGCCGTCGATCGACACGTGGTCGCCCGAGAAGCGGTTGTGGCCCGGCTGGTGCCAGACGACCTCGGGGCTGAGCAGGCCCATCGCGGCGGGGACATCGCCCGAGGCGAGCGAGGCGAAGTAGGTCTTGGCGACGGCGGCGGGGGTGGGAGTGGTCATGAGGGTGTCCGTTTCTCTTCGGGGGAGGGTTCTGAGATGATGGTTACAGATGGTAACTTGTTACCTCAACGTAACTAAGGAAAGTCGGTCATGACTCAGCCCGTCTGGAACGTGATGCTCGCCACGTGCCCGTCGCGAACGTCGCTCGCGCGCATCGCCAACAAGTGGACGGCGATGATCGTCATCGCGCTCAGCGACGGTCCGCTCCGCTTCGGTGAGGTGCGCACTGCGGTCGGCGGGATCAGCGGCAAGGTGCTGGCCGACACTCTCCGCGAACTGGAGCGCGACGGCATCGTCTCGCGCACCGCGTTCGATCAGATGCCACCTCGGGTCGACTATGCGCTGACGCCGCTCGGTGAGACGCTCCGCGAGCCGCTGACAGCCCTGGGCCAGTGGGCCGAGTCGCACATCGAAGAGGTGGAGGTGGCGCGAGCCGCCTACGACGAGGGTTCGCCGGGCGCCGCATCCGCCCCGCTCCGCTGATGCGCGCGGTCGTCGAATGGTGGGACCGGCGGCAGGTCGCGCTCTACCTCTTCGCGCTCGCCGCCGGCGCCGCTGTCGGGCTCGCGCTCCCGGGAGCGGCTCCTGCGCTCGAGCACGCGATCGAGCCACTGCTGATGCTCCTTCTGTTCGCGACCTTTCTCGGCGTACCCCTCATCGAGGTGGGGCGGGCGTTTCGCGACCTCCGCTTCGTCGGCACCGTGCTCGTGGCGAATTTCGTGGTCGTCCCGGTCATCGCCTGGGGCCTGTCGAGGTTCGTCGCAGACGACCGCGGGCTGCTCTTCGGGGTGCTCCTCGTGCTGCTCGCACCCTGCATCGATTACGTGATCGTGTTCACCGGGCTCGCCGGAGGGGCGCAGTCCCGGCTCCTCGCCGCCACACCACTGCTGATGCTCGCGCAGATCGTCGCACTTCCCGCCTACCTGTTCCTGTTCACGGGTGGTGGCACGCTCGGCGCGATCGATGCCGGGCCCTTCGTCCGCGCGTTCGTGCTTCTCGTCGTGATCCCGCTCGCAGGCGCCGCGATCGTCCAGGCGGTCGCGCGGCGGCATCCGGGTGGCGTGGTCGCAGAGAACGTCATGGCGGGGGCGATGGTGCCGCTCATGATGGCGACCCTCGCGGTCGTCGTCGGCTCGCAGATCGCGGTCGTGGGCGCCGAGGCGGTCGCGCTGCTCCGGCTCGTGCCGCTGTACGCGGCGTTCGTCGTGCTCGCCGTGACGATCGGGGTGATCACGGGTCGTGTCGCCCGGCTCGACGCCCCCGCGACGCGGGCAGTGGTCTTCTCGGCGGCCACCCGCAACTCGCTCGTGGTCCTCCCGCTCGCGCTCGCGCTGCCCGACTCGCTGCGCCTGGCGCCGTTGGCGGTCGTCACGCAGACGCTCGTCGAGCTCGTCGCGATGGTCATCCTGGTGCGCGTCGTCCCGCGCCTCGTTCCTTCGGGCGAGGGAGGGCGGAGCGCCTGACCCCTCGCGCCGGCGCGCCGGCGGCGGTACCGTCGGCCATGGCCATCGTCTTCCTCCGCAGATTCGCTCCGCTGCTCATCGGCCTCTCGGGGTTCGCCGGCATCCTGGTGGCCACCGCACTGTCGGCGCCGGCGTGGGTCGTCGGTGCCGTGCTTCTCGCCTCGATCGGCCTGGCCTCGGCGGCATCCCGGCCCGTGAGCACGCGCCGAGCCGAGAGCGCGCCCGAGCTCTACGCCTCTGACGGCTACTCCGATGCGTACCTGGGGCGGTCAGCGCCCACCCATCCGACGATCGACACTCGGCCGCTCGCACAGTACGGCCCCGGCCTCCCCGCTGATCCGCTGCACTTGCCCGGCGACGGCGCAGCCGACCGCGGCGACCGCTGAGCCGGATGTCGGTCGCCTCCGCCAGGCTGGATGCGTCCCGTCACCCCGTCAGGAAGGTCGTCATGTCGCGTTCTCAGGGCACCGAGCTGCAGGAGCGCGCGGCCGCGCGGGCGCAGGAGCTTCCCGGCGCTGAGCTCACGCATCCGTTCGGACCGGAGTGGGACGTGTTCAAGGTGCGCGGCAAGGTGTTCATGCTGCAGACGGATGCCACCGGTGAACCTCTGGTGACGCTCAAGTCCGCACCTCGTGATGCGGAGGCGCTCCGGAGCGAGTATCCCGAGATCACGCCCGGTTACCACATGAACAAGAAGCACTGGATCTCGCTTCACGGGGGAGGCGGGCTCGACGGCGAGTTGGTCGACGAGCTGGTGACGGAGTCGTACCTCCTCGTGGTCGAGGGCCTGCCCCGTCGGCTGCGCCCCGTCGGCTGCGCCCCGTCGACCCCGCGACGTTCGCGCAGGGCGGCGCGTAGACGGCTCCGCATTGGTCAGTGGTCGATGTATAGTCACTGTGTGCTGACTCTTGCTTCGCGCCTGGATGTGATGAACCGGCTGGGCCGGGCGATGGCCGACCCGACCCGCTCCCGGGTGCTGCTGTCCCTTCTGGACGCTCCGGGGTATCCGGCGGAGCTCGCCCGTGATCTGAACCTGTCTCGGACGAACGTGTCGAACCATCTCGCGTGCCTTCGGGGCTGCGGACTGGTGGTCGCCACCCCCGAGGGGCGACGCACGCGGTACGAGGTCGCCGACGCCCATCTGGTGCGGGGACTCAGCCAGCTGCTCGACGCCGTCGTCGCGGTCGACGAGGGTGTCGCCTGCGCCGACGACGGGTGCGACTGCTGCGCTGGCGATTCCGACGACGGGATCGCCGCGCGCGTATGAGCGAGGAGTGCTGCGGGCCTGCTCGTTCGCCCGGCGATGAGCCCGCCCGCTCGGCCCCGGCCCTGCCGGAGAAGAGCGTCGCTGCGCGCAGCCCGTGGTGGCACGACCGGGCACTGCTGCCCGCGGCCGCCGCGGGAGTGCTGGTGATCGCCGGCTACGGCGCGGAGTGGTCGGGCGCCGAGGGGCCCGCCCTGGTGCTGCTGTGGGCAGCGCTGGTGAGCGGCGCCTCGACGTTCGTCCCGGGTGCCGTCCGCCGCCTACTCGCGGGGCGACTGGGCATCGGCCTGCTGATGACGATCGCCGCGGTGGGGGCGGTCGCCCTCGGACACGTGGGCGAGGCGGCGACGCTCGCATTCTTGTTCTCGCTGGCCGAGGCGCTCGAGGATCGCGCGATGGACCGTGCCAAAGAAGGTCTTCGCGCCCTGCTGTCGCTGATCCCGGTCACCGTCACGGTGTCGCGGGGTGGAACCGACATGACCCTGCCCGCGGCGGAGGTTCGCGAGCGGGATGTGCTCGTCGTGGGCGCGGGCGAGCGGGTCGCCACCGATGGTGTCGTCGTCGCGGGGAGCTCGAACCTCGACACCTCGGCGATCACGGGCGAGTCGATTCCGGTCGAGGTGCACCCGGGTGACGCCGTCGCCGCGGGGTCGGTCAACGGCTCCGCGACGCTGCGCATCGAGGCGACGGCCGACGGACGCGACAACTCGCTCACCCAGATCGTCGCCTTGGTCGAGCAGGCACATGCGCGAAAGGGGGAGCGGGCCCGGCTGGCCGACCGCATCGCGCGGCCCCTCGTGCCGGCCGTGCTCGTCGTCGCCGCCCTGGTGGCGCTCTATGGTCTCGTCGTGGGCGACCCCGTGACGTGGGTCGAGCGTGCGCTGGTCGTCTTGGTCGCCGCCTCTCCGTGCGCGCTCGCGATCGCCGTCCCGGTGACGGTCATCAGCGCGATCGGCTCGGCGTCGAAGTTCGGCGTCGTGATCACGTCGGGGGAGGCGTTCGAGCGCCTCGGGACCATCCGCACGGTGGCTCTCGACAAGACCGGAACCCTCACGCGCAACGAGCCGTCGGTCGTCGGTGTCCAGGTGCGCCCGGGGTTCACCCGGGAGGCGATCCTGGTGTGGGCGGCCGCGGTGGAGGCATCCAGCTCGCATCCCCTCGCCGCCGCCATCACGGCCGCCGCGCCTCGGATCGCTGCCGCGAGCGGCGTGATCGAGGAGGCGGGCCACGGCATCACCGGCCTCGTCGAAGGACGGTCGGTCAGGCTCGGCAACACGCGGTGGCTCGACCCCGGCGCGCTCGGCGCGGCCGCGTCGGACATGGCCGGTGCGGGCATGACCGTCGTCGTCGTCGAGGTCGACGGAACGGTCGCCGGGGTCATCGGGGTGCGCGACGAACTGCGCCCCGAAGCGGCGGAGACGGTGCGCCTGCTCGCCGCTCAGGGGATCGATGTCGTGATGCTGACGGGCGACAACGCTCGCACGGCGCACGCCGTGGCGAAGGATGCCGGGATCACCCGCATCCGTGCGGAGCAGCTGCCCGCAGACAAAGCAGCCGCGATGAGGGAACTCGGAGCTCACGGGCCGGCGGCGATGGTCGGTGACGGCATCAACGATGCGCCGGCGCTCGCCACGGCGACGGTGGGTATCGCGATGGGAGCGAAGGGATCGGCCGCGGCCATCGAATCCGCCGACGTCGCGTTCACGGGGCATGACCTTCGCCTGATCCCGGGTGCGCTGGCGCATGCGCGTCGCGGCCGGCGCATCATGGCGACGAACATCGGTCTTGCGCTGGCCATCATCGTCATCCTCTTCCCGCTCGCCCTCTTCGGTGCGCTCGGGCTGGCGGGAGTCGTCCTCGTCCACGAGGTGGCCGAGCTGGTCGTCATCGTGAACGGCGTGCGCGCCGCCCGTCGCCCGGATGCGCTACGTCAGGGGGAACCCGCGGACGCTCCGCGCGAGGCGCTACCCGCGTGATGGCTAGTGTCACGGCACCGCCGCGTTGCCGAGGCTGCCCGTGACGTAGAGCGCCACGAACGCCACGACGAGCAGGGCGACGATGACGACGACCGCGAGTGCGACTCGGTTGCTCATGGGGTTCATCCTCCACGATGCGACCCGGATCGTCACCCCGCACAGAGCTTGCGCCTTGAGAGGCGGAGCGATCCCGGTCAGCCGCCGAGCGGTGTAGCTCGCCGGGGATGGTCCGATAGCCTCGCCGCATGACACCCCCGAAGGCCCCGGCACGAAACGCGGAGTTGACCCTGTTGCTCGGCCTGACGGGGGTCGCATTCGCCGTCGGGCTCGTCGTCTTGCTAGCGGGCCTGGTGGACTCGTCTCCGGGCTGGGATGACGCGTCCGACGAGGGGGTCAGACGTTCCGTGCAGGTGATCTGCGGTGCCGCGGTGATGGCGCTGGGATTCGTGAGCATGGTGGGGGCGCTCGTGCTGATCGGCGTCCAACGGATGCTCGGCCGCCAGCCGTAGTGCACCGCGGCGCCGGCCTACCGACGCTCGACAGCCCGTTCTGCGCCGTCGACGGCAGCGCCCCCCACTTCCTGCGGGAGATCTGCGAGGTTACTTTCGCCTATGCCGAGGCCGCCGAGGGCGAATCGCCTTCCTCGCGCAAGCGGGGTTCCCTCCGCAAGGCGGGCCGGAGTCCAGACTTGTCGGAGTAGAACGCGCGGATGGCGTTCATGTCGGCGCCGACGTCGCCGGTGAGGGCGAGCGTCGGTCCCAGCCCTGTGGTCATGGTGGTGCGATCTACGTAACCGAGCGTGACGGGGAGGCCGGCCTCGCGGGCAATGCGGTAGAAGCCCGACTTCCAGTAGCCTTCGCCGCCCCGTGTGCCTTCCGGCGTCACCACGAGGCCGAAGACCTCGCCGCCGCGGATACGTCGGACGAGGGCGTCGACCACCCCGGCGGGGTTCGCTCTGTCGACCGGAATACCGCCGATCGAGCGCATCAGCGGGCCCCTCCAGCCGCGGAAGAGGCTCTCTTTGCCCAGCCAGCGGAACCGCATGTTGAGGCGCCAGGCGATGGCGAGCATGAGCACGAAATCCCAGTTGGAGGTGTGCGGCGCTCCCAGGACAACGGTGGGCCGGGTCGGCGCGGGCTCGGTCGCGAGCGTCCATCTGCTGAAGGTCCAATAGACCCGGGCGATGAGTCGGAGCATTCGGCAACCGTAACGCTCGTGCGCCTTCCCCACCTCTCGTTGACATCGTTGCGGCGCCGGGTCGGCTCTCAGGTTCACGCGGTACCCTGGCAGTGATAGGCGGATTTCTCGTTCGTCTCGCCCCGGCTGCGTGGTAACAGTCGGGGCTTTTTCTCGTCCGGGCGAGGTTGCTGCCGCTACTCACTTCCGAGCCGACGAGGGCCACCCGGATCGAGAGGGTGTCACCCTGCGTGAGAAGTGACGTGTGGAGGGGCTGACGGGAATCGAACCCGCGCTATCTGCTTGGGAAGCAGAAGTTCTGCCATTGAACTACAGCCCCGAAGCCTCGAAACTATCGGGGCCAGGGGGCCCGATCAAGGCTCGGTGCGCACTTTCGCGCGCATGACGGATGCCGAAACGGGCGCCCATCAGCTTCTACCTTAGCCGTTCGCGTCGCGAGCTCCGGTCTCGGGGTCACCGCCGCCCCGCGCCGAAGTTCCGCAGCCGGAGGCTGTTGCCGACCACGAGGATCGACGACAGCGACATGGCCGCCGCGGCGATCAGGGGGTTGAGGAGGCCCGCGGCTGCCAGGGGGATCGCGGCGATGTTGTACCCGAACGCCCAGAAGAGATTGCCCCGGATGGTGCGGAGCGTCGCCCGCGACAGGCGCACGGCCTCGGCGATGACGCGCAGGTCGCGGCGGACGAGGATGATGTCGGCGGACTTCAGGGCCACATCGGTGCCGTTGACTACCGCGAGACCGAGGTTCGCCTCGGCGAGGGCGGCGGCGTCGTTGATGCCGTCGCCGACCATGGCGACCTTCCGCCCGGCCGCGCGGAGTTCGGCGATCACGCGCGCTTTGTCGGCCGGGAGCACGCCGGCGCGGACGTCGGTGATGCCGATCGCCTCGCCGATCTCGCGGGCGGCCGCCTCGTTGTCCCCCGTGAGGAGCACGACGTCGAGCTTCTCCCGTCGGAGTGCCTCGACGGCGGCGCGGGCGGAGGCGCGCAGCTGGTCGGCGACCCCGAACACGGCGACCGGCGCCTCCGCGGTGAACAGCACGACCGGCGACGCACCGCGCGCGACGACCGCGGCCGTCGCCGCCTCGACGACCTCGGCCGATCCGAGCACCTCCGCAGCCCATGCCGGATTGCCGATGGCCGTCCACGTGTCGCCGTCGAACGCTTCGACACCGCGCCCGGGCACGATGCGCACGCCCCGCAGTGCGGCGGCCTCATCGATGTCGGCGGCGGCGTACGACCGGATCGCCGCGGCCACCGGATGCTCGGAGTTCTGCTCGAGGCCCGCGGCCAGCTCCAGAGCGCGTCGTCGATCGCTTCCTGAAGCGACCGTCATCGCGCTCACCAGCATGGTCCCGGTCGTCAGGGTGCCCGTCTTGTCGAGCACCACGGTGTCGATCGACCCGGAGGATTCGAGGGCTCCCTGGCTCTTGATCAGGATGCCGAGCTGCGCGCCTCGTCCGACGCCCACCATCAGGGCGGTCGGCGTCGCGAGGCCGAGCGCACACGGGCAGGCGATGATCAGGACGGCGACGCCGGCACTGATCGCGTGACCGGCATCCGCTCCGCTGAGGAGCCATCCGGCGGTGACGAGGATCGCGACCGCGATGACGGTGGGGACGAAGACCCGCACGATCCGGTCGACGAGGGTCTGCACGCGCGCTTTCGTCTCCTGGGCGCGTTCGGCGAGTGCCGCCATCTGCGAGAGCTGCGTCCGCGACCCGACGGCGGTCGCGGTGATGACGAGCAGGCCATCTCGGTTGACGGAGCCGCCGATCACCGCGTCGCCCGCGCCGAGTTCGTGGGGCACCGGCTCGCCGGTCATGGCGCTCGTGTCGACGGATGCCCACCCCTCGACGATCCGCCCGTCGACCGGGACGATCTCGCCGGCGCGGACGATCACGGTCTCGCCCACGGTCAGGTCATCGACGGCGATGTCGAGTTCGCTCTCCGCGCGGCGCACGCGTGCCGTGGTCGGAGCGAGTGCGGCGAGAGCGGTGAGCACGTCGCCCGCCTTGCGGCGTGAGCGCGCCTCGAAGTAGCGCCCCGCGAGCTGGAACGTCGTGAGGCCGGCGGCGACATCGAGGTAGATCGCGTTGGCCCCGGGAGGCGTCGGCCCGTATCCGATCCAGTACCCGGCCGATTCGGTCCCGAGCAGGATCGTGATCACCGCCCATCCGAACGACACCACGATGCCGAGCGAGACGAGCGTGTCCATGCTGGTGCCGCCGTGGCGGAGGTTTCTGAGGGTCGCCCGGTGAAAGGGCCATGCCGCCCACGTCACGATCGGCAGGGCGAGCAGCACGCACAGGGCCTCCCAGAATGGGAAGCGCAGCCCGGGCACGAGCGCGAGCACGAGCGTGATGTCCATGAGCGGCACCGTCAGCACGGCCGAGACGATCAGGCGCCGGCGAAGCGACGTGATGCGGGTGGCGTTGGCGCGCTGGGTCCACTCGTCGTCGGAGGCGACGCGCAGCTCGGCGTCGTATCCGGCCTTGCGCACGGCCGCCACGGCGGTGTCGGCCTCGAGCGATCCGCTCGAGGCGACGACGGCGGTCTCGGTCGCGTAGTTGACGACCGCGGTCACGCCGTCGATCCGGTTGAGCGCCCGCTCGACCCGGCCCGCGCAGGCCGCGCAGGTCATGCCTCCGACGTTGAGTTCGAGCGTCGTCGTGCGATCGGTCTGCTCGGTGAGCGTCATGAGGGTGTCCTTTCGCGCGGGCCGGTCGTCTGATCACGCTGAGTGAGCCGGTCGAGCATGCGGTTGTAATCGTTGAACTCGTCGTCGAGCTCCGAGTCGAGGTGGCGGTCTTTCCGGGTCGCCTCGCGCTGATCCTGGCGGGCCCACTGGATGCCGAGCGCCACGATCACGATGACGAGGGGTACCTCGCTGCCCGCCCAGGCCACTCCGCCTCCGACGTACTGAGAGAGCATCAGGTCGGGCTGCCACTGGGCCTTCAGCGTCAGGTAGAAGTTCTCCGCGATCGGGGTGGACGCCATCATGAGGATCACGCCGAAGAAGGCATGGAAGGGCATGGCGGCCAGCACGAATGCGAGCTTTCCGACCGGGGGGAGGGGGCGCGGGGGACGGTCGATCCCGATGATCAGGCTGTAGAAGAGGTATCCGACGATCAGGAAGTGGATGTTCATGGCCTGGTGGGCCCAGTGGAACCGGATGATCGTCTCGAACAGCCCTGTCAGGTAGAGCGCGTAATACGAGCCGACGTACAGGACGAAGATGATGATCGGGCTGTAGAGCACCCGCAGCACCGACCAGTTGAGCAGGGCGGTCAGCCATTCGTGGGGGCCGGCGGGCTCGTCGGGTCGGTGCGGCGCCGTCGCGCGGAGCAAGAGCGTGACGACGCCGGCCATCACGAGCAGCACCGGCGCCAGCATGTTGAGCGCCATGTGCACGATCATGTGGATCGCGAAGTCCGATCCCGAGTAGACCCCGAGCCCCGAACTCGTCGCGACCGCGACGGTGAGCCACCCCGCGACCCACGCCACGGTGCGCCCGACGGGCCAGTGGTCTCCCCGGCGGCGCAGCCGATTGACGGCGAGCAGATAGACCCCGACGGCGACGATGCCGACCGAGACGAGGAGGATGTTCGGGCGCCACGTCGTGGCGAGCGTGGCGAGGGTGGGCTCCGCCGTCAGGTCGAACCCGAAGAAGATCGACATGATCGTGCTCGGAGCGAAGTACTGCGGCGGCGGCACCCGGTCGAGTGCCAGGGTGAGTCCGAGGAGGAGACCGGCGAGCGCCGATCCGGCCCCCAGCAGGATGCGGAGGGAGGCGTCGCGCAGGCGACGTCGCCGGATCCATCCGGCGAGAAGCACCAGCCCCAGCAGTGCAAGAACCGCGGCGCGGAGGGTCAGCAGCAGCCAGGTCGGGTTTCCCTCCGCCGGCCCCGTGAGTTTGAAGGGGATCAGCACGGCGTCGGCGAGGGCCGACACCAACCAGAGGGCGCCGAGCATCCCCGCCAGGCGGCGAAGCGTCGCGATGCGCAGCAGCCGCCCGGTCGCCACGCGCCCCGACATCGCCCACAGCGTTCCGCACATGACGCCCATCGCCACGGTCTGGAGGGCACCGGCATCCGAGCCGAAATCGTGGCCGTGGCCGACGAGGATGTGACCCACGACGACGGGAGCGAGGGTGCCGATCAGCGCGCACCACAGCGGAACGAGCAGGGAGGTCCAGCGGTCGCCCAGCAGCAGGATCAGGAAGGCGATCGCGGCGAGCACGGCGCTGATGCCCCACGCCTTCGGGAAGTCCGACGCATCGATGAGGTACGCGAGCGTCCCCGGCCGCACGATGCTCGTCAGAGGTTGACCGTTCTTGTCGGCGGCCTCGATGACGACGAGCGCCCCCGAGGCGACCATCCACGTCCCCGAGGCGGCTTGGGCCCAGCGCAGCTCGGGCTCACGTGCGATCACCGCGCGGTCGCGGCCGGGCGTCGCCAGCAGGAAGAGCATCGAGACGAGGCATCCGAGGAGGATCCACGCCGACGCGACCGCGAGAGTCTGGACGACGGCGGCGACGACGGTCGTGCCGGCGCCGGGAAAGCTGAGGGCGATCGAGACGTAGGCCTCTTCGCCGTACCAGACCCCCACGGCGACCGGCAGGGTGAGCGCCGTCACAGCGATGACTGCGATCAGGGCGGCGATCACGCCGCGATGACGACGGACGACCGGATGCCGGTACGCCTTCAGCTCCGTGGGGGCGGCGACCTGTGTCACGGCCCGACGTCGTAACCGACCTCGCGGATGGCCGCTCGCGCGCGGACGTCATCGAACGCGTCCGCGTGCTCGACGACGGCCTGGGCCTTGTCGAGGGAGACGACCACGGACGACACGTCGGGAAGATCGGAGAGGGCCTCGGTCACCGAACGCACGCAGTGCTCGCAGGTCATGCCGGTGACGGGGATCAGGGTGGTGGTCAATTCGGCTCCTCGGGACGGGTGATGACGCATTAACTCTACATCGTGTAGCGAGGGTGAGGTCTACTCGTTGTAGGACTCTGTGTCCCGTACACTCCAGGTGGAGGTGGCCATGTCAGGAACCCGAACCCGCGCCCCGGGGGAGCTCGAGGCGGAGGTGCTTCGCATCCTCCGCGCATCCGCGAACGCCATCGGCGCTCGCGACGTGCAGTCCGCCTTCACCGCCAACGTGCCGGCGTACACGACGGTCCTGACCGCTCTCGATCGTCTCGTCGAGAAGGGCGAGGTCGAGCGCGAGGTGCTCTCGCCGCGCAAGATGCGCTTCCGTGCCGCGCGATCGGCCGTCGAAGATGCGACAGCCACCATGCGCGGCGCCCTCGACTCGATCGAGGATCGCGGCGCCGCCCTTTTGAAGTTCGCAGGTGACCTCGACGAGGAAGACCTGGCCCTTCTGCAGTCCGTGATCCGCGCCCGCAAGTAATGAGCGTTGTCGTCGGGCTTCTCGTGGCGGCGGTGCTCGTCGCCTGGCTCGCGCCGAGATTCCTGACCGCCGGACGCTGGCAGCCGCGCCGCCCGCGGCTCGCCCTCGCTCTGTGGCATCTCACCCTTCTTCTGGTCCTCCTCCTCCTGCTCGGCGCGACGGCGGTCGCCGTCGGACTTGCGGCCTTCGATGCGACGCCCGGTGAGGGTGGCTCCGAACCCGTGGCGATCATCGGGTGGGTGCTGCTGCTCGGCCTCGGCGGCGCGATCGTGTCGCTCTCGGTGGGGTCGGAGGGGGCGTTCGACGATGCCTCCGCCGTGCTCGACGAGCTCCACGCCGTCAGCCACGAGGAGAGCTGGTCGAGCGACGGCACGCGGATCCTCACCTTCGACGTGTCGATGCCGTTCGCATGTGCCGTGCCCGGCCGTACGCCCACACTCATCGTCACCGCCGGTCTCCGCGCACTGCTCTCCGACGAGCGGTTCGAGGCCGTCCTCGAGCACGAGCGTGCCCACCTGACCTACCGCCACCACCTCGCGATGGGTATCGCGCGTCTCTACGCCGGATGCCTTCCGCGCACCCGGACGGCGCGATCGCTCCTGCGGACGACCCGCCTGCTCATCGAGTTGATGGCCGACGATGCGAGCGCGCGCCGCGTCGGCGCCGTGCATCTCGCGAACGCGCTCGCCCAGGTCGGCGAGGTCACCGGCGATGCGAGCATGATCGCCCGGGCGGAGCGGCTGACCCTCCGGCGGTGGGCGCCGGCGCGGCATCTCGGCGAACGCGACGCCGCGCCCGCCCACGGGCGCCTCGCGCCGTAGCCGCACCGCCGGGGCGGTCGCCGGTCAGACGCTGCCGAAGGCGCGCCGCAACCGCGGAATCCGGCGGACGATCAGCTGATCGAAGGCCAGGATCACGAGCACCGACAGACCGAACAGCGGCAGGAAGACGCCGAGCGCGATGACGGCGACCAGCAGCAGTCGGTTCGCCAGCAGTGGCAGTCGGGCGCGGGGTGCGACGATCCCGGTCGCGGTGCCGCGTCGCTTCCACCACATGATCGGCGCGGACACGCACATGAACAGCACCGCCAGGCAGAACAGCGTGGTGAGGATCATGTTGACCGGGCCGAAGCGCCGGCCCTCGTGGATGGCGATCCCGTTCGCGACGACCTGGGCGACGGCAGAGTAGTCGTCGTAGCCGTAGACGGCGACCGGCGCGCCCGAGTACTGATCGACATGGACGGTCTTCTGCAGTGTCACGTCTGCTTCTGCGGGATTGCCGTTGTTCGCCCACTGGTATCCGTAGACGCTGAACACGCCGCTCTCGCCCTCGGGATACGTGATGAAGTACGGCTCGGGAGCACCTTCGCCGCGGCTCGCCGCCACGGCGGCGTCGATCGACACGGGTGTTCCCGATCCGGTGCTGGTGCCGGCAGGGAGCCCTGCCACCTCCCAGCCCGCGGGGCTCGACGAGCCGTTGCCTCGCTCGATCTGCGCCTCGACCGTCGACTCCCCGCCCGGATCGTCGGCCCACAGCGAGCCTCCCGAGGTGCCTGCCACGCTCTCGGCTGCCGACCCCCAGACGCCCGTCCAGGGAAGACCCGAGACGACGAGCATCAGGATGCCGAGTCCCACCGGCAGACCGACGAGAGCGTGGAGGCTTCGCAGCCGCGCCCCGCGGGTTTTCTTGCGGACTGCTCCGCGGCGGGGCTTTCGGCCGAGGAAGAAGATGAGGAACCCGGTGACGGTGAGGACGATCGCCCACGAGGCACCGAGCTCGACGATGCGGTCGCCCACCTCGCCGTCGCCGAGGAGGAGGTCGCCGTGCACGCGCTCGGCCCAGGTCGAGACCAGGTCGTCCTCGCTGAGGTCGCCGGTGACGGCCGCCCGGAACGGGTCGACATAGATGTTGCGGCTGACGTCGCCGAGCTCCGTCACGAACACCGTCGCGCGGTCGCCCGAGTTGTCGGTCGCCGAGATGATCTCGCGATCGGGGAAGGCCTCCCGCACAGCGGCTTCCTGGGCCGACAACGGCAGCCGCTCGGCATCCGCTGCAGCCGACACCGTGAGGACGCCCGGGTGTGTCCAGGCGTCGACCTGCGCCCGGAACATGTACGTCATGCCCGAGACGGAGAGGGCGAACAGCACCGGGATCACGATGAGCGACCCGTAGAAGTGCCAGCGCCAGAACGCGGCGAACCAGTTCGTCCGCCGCGGCGCACGGGCGGGTCGTTCAGAGGCGGCAGCCGGGTCGGCTTTCGCCGCGACGTCGACGTTCATGCGGACTCCTCGAATCGGGATGCGGGCGCGCAACGTCAGTGACTCTACAACACGTAGTAGTAATGTGAACTCGTGATCGCCGCTCCGTGGGACCTCATCCTCACCCTGACCTTCGCTGCGACCGGGCTCCTCTGCGTGCTCGGTCTGGTGCAGGACCGGCCGACCGGCGCGGACGGCACCCTCTCCGACGAGGCGCTCATCCACGTCGGTCATCTCGTGATGAGCATCGCCATGATCCTCATGGTCTGGGTCATGGTCGACGATGTCGTCACCTGGGCGCAGGTCGCGATCTTCGCCATCGCGGCGGCCTCGCTGGCGCCGGCCTTCGCGCGCAGCGAGTCGGTGGCGCAGCGCACGGATCTCATCGGGCACGTCGTCTTCCACGCCGCGATGATCTGGATGCTGGCCGCGATGCCCCTCCTCATGGCCGGCGCTCCGGTGTCGGGTGAGGGTGGCGGCCACCACCATCACGCCGAAGCGGGGGCGGGCCCTGCGCTCACCGCGACTCCGGCCTGGGCCGACGGAGTGAACCTCGTCTTCGTCGCCCTGTCTGCCGCGGCGGCGGGATGGTGGTTGGTCGGCATGTTCCGCGGGTCGGCGCGCCACCGCATCCATCTCGGCTGCTTCTCGCTCATGGGAGCCGGAATGGCCGTGATGCTCGTCGTCATGAACGTGTGACCGTGAGCCCGGTCAGGGGGAGAGCACGCCGACCAGGGCGATCATCGCCGGCATGGTGACGATGGCGATGACGGTCTGAAAGCCGGTGATGGTCGCCATCAGGCGGGTGTCGCCACCCATCCGCGTGGCCAGGACGTAGGCGCTCGGCGCTGTGGGCACGGCGCAGATGAGCACGATGCTCTGCAGCATCGCCCCCGAGACGCCCAGGGGCAGGGCGATCGCCATCGCGGCGAGCGGCAGCACGATCAGCTTCAGCGTCACCGCGAGCGACACGTCGAGGAGGTCGCGCCGGCGGAACGTGAGGTGCAGCGCCGCGCCGGCGATGAGCGTGCCGCAGGCGAGTGCGGGTGCGGAGAGCATCTCGAGCGGTGCGATCACGACCGGAGGAAGAGGGATGCCGAGCAGGTTCACGGTCAGTCCGATCGCGCACCCGATGATCAAGGGGTTGGTCACGAGGCTCCGCCACAGCGGGGTGCGGGTCGCCCCGGTCGGGGTGGCACCGTATCTCGACAGGGCGCTCACGCTGATCAGGTTCACGAGGGGCACGACGATCGCGCTCGCGAGGGCGAACGTGGCGACGCCCTCTCGGCCGTTGAGAGACGAGGCGAAGATGAGGCCCACGTAGGTGTTGATGCGGACCGCGCCCTGCACCAGCGACGTCAGCTGGGGTCCGCCGGCGCGAGAGAGGCGCGCGGCCGCCCATGCCACGCCGGCCACCGCGAGGATCGGCGCGACCAGGCTGAGAAGCAGAGGGCCGGGGGCGATGGCATCGAGATCGGCCCGGCCGATCGACGTGATGAAGAGCGCGGGTGTGAACACCCAGTAGCTCATCCACGAGAGCCCCGCCCAGAACCGCTCGTCGACGAGGAACCTGCGACGCAGAAGCGCGCCGGCAGCCAGCAGCACCAGAATGGGCACGATCGCGGTCGTCACAGTATCCACAACTCGACAGTGGTGCAATGGGTCTGTGCAGTTCAACCATGACAACATGACCGGTCCCTTCCTCGCGGCAGATCTGGTCACCCTCGCGGGGCGGGGATGGAGTGCGTCCGCGGCGGAGGAGGCGCTCGTCTCGCACCGGATCCGGCGGCCGGGCCTCACCGCTCGGGCGGCGGACGCGCTCGCCGAATGGGCGGGGCTCCTGCATCCGGTCTTCGCCGACGCCGATGTCGATCGCCGGTGCACGGCGGTCAACGGACTGCTCGACGGTGGCGCGACGCGGGCGTATCTGACGACCCACGATGCGCTGCGGCCCCACCTTCACTTCGCCGCCGACACGGACGACGTCGTCGCCCGCGTCAAAGCGGTGACTGCCGGCGGTCTGGCGCTGTTCGTCGTGGAGTCGGGGGCGTCCCGGCTCGGGGTGTGCGCGCGTGAGGGCTGCCCGGTCGCTTTCGTGGACACGAGCCGGAACGGCACCCGGGCCTACTGCTCGACCACCTGCGGAAACTACGCCGCCGTGCGCCGCCACCGGGCGTCACGGTCAGGCTGACCGCGGTCGCGATCGGGGCCGGTTGGGTGCTGGCGTAGAACTCGCGCCGAGGGCTCTACGCGGACGGTTCGACGCTGCCCGCCACTACTTGCCAACGACCCTCGATGATCGACCAAAAGCGGCGGTACATCATGCGAGCCTCGATGCGGTGGCCTCCATCGAATACGACGATGTCCACGAGCGACGATGTCCGGCCATGACCATCATGTTCCAGAGTTGACCGATGAAGCTCCGACAGCTTGTCGAATCGTGTTGCACCCGAGGCATGAGCATCGAGATCGGCTGCACGGCCCATCACTGACTCGACCGGCAGTTCGAAGGCCAGGCCCTCGTATAGCAACTCGCGAAGATGGCTCACGTCGCCACCGCGCATGGCTTGGTGAAGGGCATCCTGGGCTTGGTCGATGGAGCGCCCTTGATCGTCCCGTGTCGTCATGCGACAAGGCTAGTGTGCGGTTTCCACAGACTGTGATTGACCCGAAAACGATCGTTTTCGACCCATCGCTGTGGCTCGCTCGTGTGCACCGCCTGAAACGTGGGTCGATACCGATGGTGCGGTGACCGGTTCGGTGAACGATCGCGCGCCCCGCGACGCAGTGCCGGGGGCAGCGAGTTGGACGTCACAGCTAAGAGATCTGGGCAACGCCTTCTGCGGCGATCTCAGCAAGGCGGTAGTCGCGGGCCTCTTCGTGCGCAGTGATGGTGACGACGGCGGAATGGACCTCCGAGATGTAGACGTATTGCCCGTACAGACCGTCGAGTCGCCAACCGTCGTGGGGACCGTCCCACGCTCCGAGTCCGTACCTTGCCCAGAAGGATGGGCCGCCGGTGTTGGTCCATCGACCGTGCATCGAGCGGATCCAGTTCTCGCTGATGAGTCGTTGATCGCCCCAGACACCGCCGTCGCGAAGGAGCCGACCTATTCGTGCGAGTTCGTGAGTGCGAAGTTCGAGGCCGCTGCCGCTGACGATGGCGCCGCGCGGGCATCGGTGCCATTGCGGGTTGTGGATGCCGAGGGGTTCAAACAGTCTCGGCATGAGCCAGTCACGGACATCGCCCACTCGAGTGGCAAGCATCCGCATCGCGGTGTAGTAGCTGGCGTCGGAGTATTGAAAAGCAAGGCCGGCGTCCCGAGCCGGCCTGCGAAGCATCTCCTGCGCGAGGTCGGCCCAAGGGATCGGCTCGTGTCCGAACCATTCGAAGTCAATCCCGCTGGTCATGGTCAGTAGCTGACGGAACGAGGTCGCTCCTGCGCCGCTTCCGAAGGTGAAGCTGGGGAAGTGGTCAGCTACACGTGAGTCCTCTTCGAGGACGCCTTCGTCGATCGCGATCCCCGCGGCCAACGCAGAGACGCCCTTCGAGACGGAGTAGAGATTGACGCGATCATCGCTTCGCCACCGATGTTCCACCTCGTCGTCGCCAACTCGAACAACCACCCCGTACGCATTCAGGCTCTCGGCTCCGATAGCCCGCACCATTCGAGCTAACGCCTGAGATGCGGGAGACATGTCAAAACAGTAACCGCGGAATCCCGGCAGGCTCGCGAGGAACCTGCCGAAAACGATCGTTTGCGGGACGTGCACGCGGCTCCTCATCGCGGCGTGCCGTAAACGGCTCCCGTATCGAAACCAGGTTGCGGGAGAAGTTGTTTCTGCCCGGAGTTTTTGGACGCGATCAGCGAGGGTGGCGTCGCTCGACGAGGATCGTGTCGCGCCACTGTCCGGCCCAGGGGCCGTAGGTCATGAGGGCGATGCGTTCTCGGTGGCCCACGCGGCGGAAGCCTGCTCTGTCGTGGAGGGCGAGGCTGGCGGGGTTCTCGAGGAAGATGCTCGACTGCACCGTCCAGACTCCGGCGTTGTCGGCAGTTCGGAGGAAGGCGTCGAGGAGTGCGGCGCCGGCACCGCGCCCGCGAGCCTTGTTCGCGACATAGACCGAGTGCTCGACCACGCCCCGGTAGACCTCACGAGACGACACCGGTGAGGCGGCGACCCATCCGATGACGACCCCGGCGGCGTCCTCGGCAATGAGCCGCCCCAGGGCGAGTTTCCCCGAGTCGAAGGCCGTCCACGTCGGCGGCTCCGCCTCGAACGTCGCGTTGCCGGTGGCGATGCCTTCTCGGTAGATGGATTCCACCGCCGTCCAGTCGGTGGCGGTCATCGCGCGGATGAGAACGTCGCTCATGGGCGCAGCGTGCGGGAGGCCTGTTCGAGGGCGTCGGTGACAACGCGGTAGTAGGCCCACCGGCCCCGTTGTTCGCGGGTGGCGAGGCCCGCGTCGACGAGCAGTTTCATGTGATGGGAGACGGTCGGCTGGGATAGCCCGACGGGCTCGGTGAGGTCGCAGATGCATGCTTCACCATCGCCGGATGCGGCGATCAGCGAGAGAAGTCGCACCCGTGTGGGGTCGCCTAGAGCCTTGAACGTGCGCGCGATCCGCTCGGCCTCGTCGGGCGTCAGCACCCCGCCGGTGACCGGCGAGCAGCACGCCGCCGCGTCGGTCGGGAGGAGGGGAAGCGTCGTGGGCATGGAACGATTCTGGCACGTCACATTGACATTCGTCGATACATCGAGGATTCTCGATCCATCGAGTTCTGTCGATGCGTGAGGAGTGAGTGTAATGGAGAGCGCGTTGCCCGTGGTTGTGATCGGTGCCGGCCCGCAGGGGCTCGCAGCCGCCGCCCACCTGGTCGAGCGAGACGTGCCGGTCGTTGTGCTGGAGGCTGGAACCGGCCCGGCGTCGGCAGTTGCCGAGTGGGGTCATGTGCGCCTGTTCTCGGAGTGGCCGGAGCTGATCGACGCGGCGGGTGCGCGGATTCTCGAGCCCACCGGCTGGGCCGCTCCGACGACGGGGTATCCCACGGGCGCGCAGTGGATCAGCGGCTATCTCGCGCCGCTTGCCACCGAGCTGGGCGAGCGCGTGCGGTACGACGCTCGGGTC
The DNA here is from genome assembly GCF_045066555.1 of Microbacterium sp. Ld4. Classification (NCBI taxonomy): domain Bacteria; kingdom Bacillati; phylum Actinomycetota; class Actinomycetes; order Micrococcales; family Microbacteriaceae; genus Microbacterium; species Microbacterium sp. Ld4. Next base: position 366,367 of record NZ_JBISHE010000013.1, read on the forward strand.
GTGGGGGTGTCCCGCCTGGGCCGTGACCGTCTCGTTGATGCCGGCCGCGGCGATCAGCCGTTCACCGTGCACGTGCAGCAGAGCGATGGGGAGGAGTACCGGTTGCAGGCGCGCGCTGTGATCGATGCCTCCGGTACGTGGTCCTCACCCAACCCCGCGGGCGCGGATGGTCTGCCCGCACTGGGCGAGCGGGCCGCCGCCGAGTTGCTGTCGTACCGCATCCCCGACTTCCGCGACCGGGAAGGTTTCGAGGGGAAGCACACGGTCGTCATCGGCTCCGGGCATTCGGCAGTGACCGCGGTCCTCGCGCTGGCGCGCATGGCGCGCCGTGACCCGGACACGACGGTTACGTGGGCGCTGCGCCGCGCCACCGCCGGTAACGCCTTCGGCGGCGGCGAGGCTGACGAGCTGCCGGCACGTGGGGCGCTGGGGATCAAGGCGAAGGAGTTCGTCGATGCCGGCCTGGTGTCGCTCGTGGCGGGGTTCCGTGTCGAGCGCGTCACCACGGACGGGGACCGGCCGGTCCTGGTGGCAGAAGACGGCCGCACGCTCACCGGCGATCGCGTCGTCGTGCTCACCGGGTTCCGTCCCGACCTGTCGTTCCTGTCGGAGCTGCGGTTGGAGCTGGACCCCACGTTGCAGGCCCCTGTGCGTATCGCTGCGGAGGTCGACCCGAACGTGCATTCCTGTGGTTCGGTCGCGGCGACCGGCGCTGCCGACCTCGCCCAGCCGGAGCCTGACTTCTACCTCGTGGGCGCAAAGTCCTACGGGCGGGCACCGACCTTCCTCGCCCTCACCGGGTACGAACAAGTGCGTAGCGTCGTCGCGGAGCTCGCGGGCGACCACGATGCCGCCCGCCGGGTGGAGCTGGTGCTCCCCGACACGGGCGTCTGCGGCGGCGCCGGCCTGTTCGACGCTTCCGGTGCATCCCTCGGCGGCGCGTGCTGTGCCCCGCCGGCTCAGGTGCTCCAGATCGGGCGCGCCCCGGCCACCGTCTGACAAGACGCACGAGAGGGGGCGAGTCGCATCAGCGATCCGCCCCCTTGCTCGGTGCTCAGCGTGCGAGGAGGGTGGTCTGAATCTTCTCGGAGACGGCTTCGCGCAGCGGCCGCACGGCCTCGGCGTCCCAGGTCTCCGGGTTGGGGAAGGACCACTCCAGGACCTCACCGCGGGGCGTGGACGGCAGGGCGAGGCCGGGCTTCATCAGAATCACGACGTCCGCCTGATCGAGGTCGTCCGCGGTCACGGCACGGGGCACCCGGTCGGCGATGTCCATGCCTAGCTCAGCGACCGTGGCGGCCACGGCGGGGTTAACTTCGCCGGCGGGCGACAGTCCCGCCGACGTTGCGGTGAACCGGTCGCCGGCCAAGTGCTCCAGGAGCGCGGCGCCGAGCTGGGAGCGGCCGGCGTTGTGCTGGCAGATGAACAGGACGGTCGGAGTGGTGTCAGTCACGGGTTCTCTTTCTGGGAGGGGTTAGGTGGCGGCGAGCCGGGGCGCGAGTTCCGTGATGCGGCGCTCCAGCTCGTCGTAAGCGGAGTCGAAGGCGTCGTCGGTGCCGACGCGCACCGGGTCAGGGATTGACCAGTGCAGATGCGCGTTCACACCGAGTTCTTCGTGCGCGTTGTCGCACACGGTGACCACGAAATCCGAACCGGTCAGCACCGTCTCCAAAGCCCGAGGCGACTCGTCGGAAAGGTCGAGCGCGTGACGATCCGCCGTCGCGATCGCGCCGGGGTCGATCCGGTCTGCGGGGTGAGTGCCGCCGGACGCGGCAGGGATGCTGCTGCGGGTCGACCACAACGCTGCGGCCAACTGCGATCTGGCCGAGTTCGCCGTGCACACGAACACCACCCGGCTCGCCCGCTCTACTCGACCGGGAGTGAGGCCCTGCAACGCGGTATCGGTCAGGTGGACGTAGCTGCGTCGCTTGTCCGCTTCCGACCGCGACCGGGCCACCATGCCCGCCGCCTCCAAGACGTTCAGGTGGTGAGCAACGAGGTTTCCCGGCATGCCCAGAGCCGTCCGAATCTCCGACGGCGACAGGTCACCCAGCGTCAGGAGGTCCACGATCCGCAGGCGCGACGGGTCGCTCAACGCCGCGTGCCGAGCTGCGCGTGCCTCCAACGTGTCCATTCGTTCGATGTTCATTGATTCAATGTTGACTGATCTACCCTGTTCGGGTCAAGATGAGCCGACATGAAAACCACCACTCGCTCCTACCCGGCCGTGACGCGGCCGCACGTGCTGCGCCGTGCCGCTGCCGAGTTCGTCGGGACGGGGCTGCTCGTCACCGTCGTGGTCGGGTCGGGGATCGCCGCGCAGCGTCTCTCCCCAAATGATGTGGGGTTGCAGCTTCTCGAGAACAGCCTGACCACGGCGCTCGGCCTGACGGTGCTGATCCTCATGCTCGGCCCCGTGTCAGGAGCGCACTTCAACCCCGTGGTGTCGCTGGCCGACTGGTTGCTTGGCCGTCGCGCGGGGACCGGCCTGCTGCCGCGCGATCTCGCCCCGTACCTCGCCGCGCAGATTCTCGGCGGCATCGCCGGCACCCTCCTGGCAGGAGTGATGTTCGACACCGCGCCCGCGCTCTCCGGCAACGACCGTGCGACCGGCGGGCACCTGGTCGGGGAAGTGGTCGCCACCGCCGGGCTCGTGCTGCTGATCTTCGCGCTCGCCCGCACCGGGAAAGGCTCAGTGACCGCGGCAGCGGTCGGTGCCTACATCGGCGCCGCGTACTGGTTCACCAGCTCCACATCGTTCGCCAACCCCGCCGTGACCATCGCCCGCATGTTCACCGACACGTTCGCCGGCATCGCCCCCGCATCGGTGGTCCCGTTCATCCTTGCCCAGCTCGTCGGCGCGGCCCTTGGGCTCGCGCTGCTGCTCGTTTTCTACCCGACCGCCGCGCGCACCGCGGGCGACGTCGTGGTGCCCACGCAACCCGAAACCACGTCCTGAAAGGCACCCCCATGCACCTCGTAGCGATCGGCGGAAGCGACGCCGGCATCTCCACCGCCCTGCGCGCCCGCGAACTCGACCCCTCCGTCGACGTCACCGTCGTGGTCGCGGACGCCTACCCGAACTTCTCCATCTGCGGCATCCCCTACTACTTCTCCCGCGAAGTGCAGCCCTGGCAGTCCCTCGCCCACCGCACGCACGCCGACCTCGAAGCAACCGGCATGAACCTGCGCCTAGACACTCTCGCCACCAGCATCAACGTCGACGGCCGCACGCTCACCGTCCGCGACGCCGCCGGCACCGAATCGACGATCGCGTACGACGAGCTCATGGTCGGCACCGGAGCATCCCCGTCAACCGCCGGGATCGCTGGCCTCGACCAGCTCGGCCCCGATGACGGTGTCCACCTGCTGCACTCGATGGGCGACACCTTCGCCCTCGAGCGCTACCTCGACGAGCACCAGCCCAAAACCGCGATCATCGTCGGCGCCGGCTACGTCGGCCTCGAAATGGCCGAAGCCCTCACCGTCCGCGGCCTGCACGTCACCCAGCTCCAACGCGGCCCCGAAGTGCTCTCCACCCTCGACTCCGAACTGGGCTCCCTCGTCCGTGAGGAACTCACCCGCCACGGCGTCGACGTGCTTACCGGAACCCGCGTCGAAGCTGTCACCCGCGACGCGGGCCGCCTCACAGTGACCGGCATCCGCGACGGTGACACTTTCTCCCGCAGCGCCGACCTCGTGCTCGTGGTCGTGGGCGTGCGCCCCAACACCAGCCTGCTCACCGCCGCGGGCGCGGCCACGGGCGCCGGTGGTGCGGTCGTCGTCGACGAGCACATGCGCACCGGCCTGCCGAACGTGTGGGCCGCCGGAGACGGCGTGGTCACCCACCACCGCCTCCTCGGCGTCACCTACCTGCCCCTCGGCACCACGTCCCACAAGCAGGGCCGCGTCGCCGGAGAAAACGCCATCGGCGGCAACGCCCGCTTCGCCGGCAGCCTCGGCACACAGGTCGTGAAGGTCTTCGACGTCGTAGCCGCCCGCACCGGCCTCCGCAACCACGAAGCCGCCGCCGCCGACTACGCCCCCCACAGCTACACCGCCATCGCTGACGACCACAAGCGCTACTACCCCGGAGCCACCCCCATCAGCATCCGCATCACCGGAGACACCCGCGACGGCCGCCTCCTCGGTGCACAACTCGTCGGCACCCGCGGCGCCGAAATCTCCAAGCGTGTCGACACTTACGCCACCGCCCTGCACCACGGCATGACGGTGGCCGGAATGAGCGACCTCGACCTCTCCTACACGCCCCCGCTCGGCTCCCCGTGGGATGCCGTGCAGATGGCAACCCAGGCATGGGAGCGCGATGCGCGCTCGTTGACGGCCGCGATCTAGCCGCTACGACCCCTTCGCCGTACACGACGAGGGCCTGCACGTATGCGCGTGCAGGCCCTCCGGTCCGGTCAGACGCGCTGGCTGATCGTGCCGCTCGGGTTGCGGTTGGCGGTCGATTCGGTCACGAACCGGCCCGTCGACGCGGAGCGGTGCACGGTCGTCGAGTTGCTCGAGCCGGAGCCGACACGTTCGGTGGTGGTCTTTCCGGGCCAGCGGGCCGCAGCGGCCTTGGAGACGAAACGACCGGTGGATGCGGAGCGACGAACGGTTCCCATAGGAACTCCTTCACTGATTGGTGCCGGGTGCCGTGAGACGGAGCGCCGCTAGGCTGCGGCTGCCAACTCCGGTACAGTCAGTGCTCTGGATGAGACCTGACCTTCTCAGGGCTTGTGAGCCGTCCCGTTACCGCGGGGCGGCTCTTTTCAGTTGTTATCCCGACATCTCGGTATATGTCCGCCGGTGGTCACTTCCCCTCGCGGCCTCTCAACTTTCTTGGCTGAGCGTTGCTCGTCATGGATCGTGAGACGAGCGATTGAGCTTTGCTGGCGGGAACGGTTCGGCGTGCTGCCTTTGCGCTCTGGGTGCCGAAGGACGAGCGCTCGATCTTGCCCCGAAATTCACTGCTCATGCGGACTCCCGGTTCTCTCGTGCTTGCTGACGTGCTCGCGCGATCGCCGACTCCACCGCTTTCGCGGTCATGCCGAGCTTCTCGCCAATCTCGGCGTGCGTGAACCCATGCGTCACGCTCAGGTAGAACGCTGAGCGAACACGCTCATCCTTAATACTCCCGAATGCACGGCGTAGCTCGTCCTTGATGTGCGCTGCCTCGCTCGCATCGGGAGCTACCGGCGTCGACGGGCCCTCCTCGAAGTCGTCAGCCCAGGCGGCGGGCGGCGGGGTCTGCGGCTCCGCGTAAGAACGCAGTTCTTCTCGACGCCAGCGCTTGTAGACGTTGCTGAACTGCAACAGGCACTGGCCCACAAAGAATGTGCGCAAGGACGCCCCCTTGGCGGGATCCCACTTGCCCGGAACGAGCACCTTGTCTCGAAACGCGCTGAGGGCCAGGACAACCGTCTCATCCGCCAGGCTCTCGGCGTCTTCGACCATCGAGCCGGGGCGAGGCTCCGGCTCCAGCGCACCAAAACCCTTCCGCCTCACCTCGCCACGAATCTGCCCCTTGTAGATCCACCCGCGGATGACAGCCCACCCGTACTTCGCGATCTCGTTCGCGAACAGCTCGTAGTTGCGGCCACGGTATCCGCTGGCCTGGAGTGCGGCGGCGAGTTCGCGGTCTCCAGCGAGCCGCTCGAATCGTTCCTCAGCGCGGTCGCGGTCCGCGTCGGCCAGCCAGGCCTGATCGGTTGCCCACGCGCTGAGAGTAGGAACGCCATCGGAGGACGAATGCTCTTCGGGCTCGTCGTTACCGGTCATGGCGTTCCCTCGCGATCCTGGTCAGCTCATAGTCACCACAATCCCTCATATGTCCGACATCGCGAACTTCCCCTCGCCGTTTGCGAAAAAAGTTGAGCAACGTCATGGCTCCAGCGCCGCGGCCGAAAACGATCGTCTTCGGGTCTATCCCGCCGAGGCGCACTAGGTGTGCACCGGAAACGTAGTCCGAATCCTGGTTTCGGCGGGCGTTTTCGGTTGGCTCCGCGGAAGCATGTTGGAGCCTGGACGACCATACCCTAGGGGGGTATGGTATCTTTGGTATTGGCATCCAGTCGGCCGCCCGAACAGGGGCCGTGTTGAGGGGAGATTCAGATGGTGGACCGTATTGAGCTGGGCCTGACGGATAAGAACTCAGGGTGCGCGTGCTGTTCGACAGCTTCGAGCGCTGAGCCCGCGGTCGCCGCGAGCAGCGCGATCGCGCAGGACGTGTTGGTGTCGGGGATGACGTGTTCTCACTGCGTGTCGAGCGTCACGGAGGAACTGTCGGCCGTCGAGAGTGTGGACAGTGTCTCGGTGGATCTGGTTGCGGGCGGCGCGTCGCGCGTCACGATCCACAGTGCAACTCCGGTCGATTCCGAGATGGTGAAGGCAGCTATCGAAGAGGTCGGTTACACCGTCGCAAGCACGCCCGCCTGACCCGCCGGTTCTTTCGAGGGGAGCTCTCATGAGCCAGCACGATCACCACAATCACGCCTCCCACGGAGGCCACACCGACCACGACGGGCACACCGCCACGGCCGAGCATGGGCACACCGGGCACGCTCATCACGAGCAGGCACCCGCCGCGGGGAAGTCCGCACACGGGCACGCGGACCATGGCGGTCACGCTGGGCACGGGGATCACGTGGGGCAGTTCCGCCGACTGTTTTGGATCATGCTGATCCTGGCGGTGCCGGTCGCGGGCTTCTCAATGATGTTCGCGATGCTCATCGGCTACCCACTGCCAGATGCGGCCTGGGTGGGATGGGTTTCCCCGGTGCTGGGCACGGTGATGTACGTGTGGGGTGGCGCCCCGTTCCTGACGGGCGCGGTCAGTGAACTCCGCGCCCGTAAGCCCGGGATGATGCTGCTGATCGCGTTGGCGATTACCGTCGCGTTCCTCGCATCCTGGGGTGCCAGCCTCGGGCTGCTGCACCATGAGCTCGATTTCTGGTGGGAGCTCGCGCTGCTGATCGTGATCATGCTGCTCGGTCACTGGATCGAGATGCGCTCTCTGGCCCAGACAACCTCCGCACTCGATTCCCTCGCCGCCCTTCTGCCCGATGAGGCCGAGAAGGTGCAGGGTGATGAGGTTGTCACCGTCGCACCGTCTGACCTGGTCGTCGACGACGTCGTGGTGGTGCGTCCCGGCGGGCGGGTGCCCGCAGATGGGCGGATCGTGCAGGGCTCAGCCAGCATGGACGAGTCGATGATCACCGGCGAGTCCCGCCCGGTGCGGCGTAGTGAGGGCGACCAGGTCGTCGCCGGCACCGTCGCCACCGACTCCGGGGTTCGGGTGCAGATCACCGCCGTCGGGGACGACACCGCTCTCGCGGGGATCCAGAAGCTGGTGGCCGACGCGCAGAGCTCATCGTCGCGGGCGCAGCGGCTCGCGGATCGTGCCGCGGCGTGGCTGTTCTGGTTCGCGCTGGGGGCCGCGGTGATCACCGCGATCGTGTGGACGCTCGTGGGGTTGCCTGATGATGCGGTGGTCCGCACGATCACCGTTCTGGTGATCGCGTGTCCGCACGCGTTGGGCCTCGCAATCCCGCTGGTCGTGTCGATCGCGACCGAGCGCGCTGCCCGCGGTGGTGTGCTCGTGAAGGACCGTCTCGCGTTGGAGAGCATGCGCACCGTGAACACGGTCTTGTTCGATAAGACCGGCACCCTCACCAAGGGCGCCCCCGCGGTCACGGCTATCGAACCGTCCGGCGACGCATCCGAGGATGAGCTGTTGGCTCTGGCTGCTGGCGCGGAATCCGATTCGGAGCACCCTCTGGCCCGCGCGATCGTGAACGCCGCGAAAGACAAGCAGCTCACTGTCCCCGTCGCCACCGACTTCGAGTCCTCTCCTGCCGTGGGCGTCCGCGCCCGCGTGGATGGTCGCACCGTACACGTCGGTGGCCCTTACATGCTCGAGCAGGAGCACGCTGTAGAGCTGCCCGTCGCGGACGAGTGGCGCAGGGAGGGCGCGATCATCCTTCACGTCCTCCTCGATGGGAAGGTCGCCGGTGCGCTGCGCCTTGCAGACGAGATCCGCGCCGAGTCTCGCGCCGCAGTGACGGCGCTCCACGACCAGGACGTGCAGGTAGTGATGATCACCGGCGACGCGGACGCGGTTGCTGCGTCTGTTGCCGCGGACCTGGGCATTGACCGGTACTTCGCCGGGGTGCGGCCGGAGGACAAGGCGTCGAAGGTGAAGGAGCTGCAGGACGAGGGCCGGAAGGTCGCGATGGTCGGCGACGGTGTGAACGATGCGCCCGCTCTCGCCCAAGCCGACGTCGGTATCGCCATCGGCGCGGGCACCGATGTCGCGATCGCGTCGGCGGGGGTCATCCTCGCCAGCGACGACCCCCGTTCGGTGCTGTCGGTGATTGAGCTGTCACGAGCGAGCTACCGGAAGATGAAGCAGAACTTGTGGTGGGCGGCGGGATACAACCTGCTGTCCGTGCCGCTTGCCGCGGGCATCCTCGCGCCGATCGGGTTCGTGCTGCCGATGTCGATCGGGGCGATCCTGATGTCTCTGTCGACGATCGTTGTCGCGCTGAACGCGCAGCTTCTACGCCGACTGGACCTCACCCCCGACACGGTCAGCCGCCTGTAGCAGCCGCCAATAAAGAGGCGGACTACGTTGGACGGTAGGGAAGGAAGGAGGGGAGCATGTCGCTAATCACGCTCGCGGATGCCATGGGACGCACGCGCACGCTCACCCGCACCTTCCTCGTGACGATCGCGATCACTGCGGGGATCGTCGCGGGGCTGCTTGCGATGCACTCCCTGAACAGCCACGCCACCAGCACCGGTCACCTCGACACCGTTACGACTGCGCCTGCCGCCTCGCACCACGCTCAGGACGCCGCTCCGGTCGGGGAACCGGCGGCGGGGGAGTGCGATGACTGTGCCGGTGGGCACGACACCATGATGTGGTTGGCGTGCGTGCTCGCCCTGCTCGTGACCGTGCTGATCCTCGCCCGCATTACCGGGAATTGGCGGACCACCGACCCCGAACGCGGATCCCAGACCGTCTCGTCGTGGCCGGGTTGCCTCGCACCGGTGCCTCCACCCTCATTGATCGTTCTCTGCATTAGTCGCACCTGAGGATGCCGCTGCCTGCCCCCGCGCAGGCACGGCTCACCCTGCCCGCCGGGCGGGAACCTCGTTGACGACTTTTGGAGAACCTCATGAAGATCCGTACTGCGGCGACTGCCGCGCTCGCCCTGACCACCGCCCTTATCCTCGCCGGGTGCTCCGACACCGGGAACGCCGGGGGTGGCATGTCTGGGATGGACCACGGCGGCTCCAGCAGCAGCGCCGCCCCCTCCGCTGACGCGTCTGCGAACGCGAGCGACGCGGACATCATGTTCGCGACGATGATGATCCCGCACCACCAGCAGGCCATCGAGATGTCCGACGTGTTGCTGAGCAAGGACGACATCGACCCACGGGTTGTTGACCTCGCCGATGGCATCAAAGCCGCCCAGCAGCCCGAAATCGACACGCTCAACGGCTGGCTGCAGGAGTGGGGCGCCGACACCTCCGGCACGGACATGGATGGCATGGATCACGGCGGAGGGATGATGAGCGAAGAGGACATGCAAGCCCTCGACGCGGCGACCGGCACCGAGGCGGCCAAGCTGTTCCTGGAGCAGATGATCGAGCACCACAACGGTGCAATCGAGATGGCTCAGGAAGAAGTCAGCAACGGGCAGAACCCGAACGCGACCGCCCTCGCGCAGAAGATCGTCGACGACCAGACCGCCGAGATCGCTGCGATGGAGGACATCCTCGCCAGCCTGTGACCGGCAGGAGTGGGACGGCGCCCGCGCCGTCCCACTCCTCGATTCCCGCTGCGCAAGGTCAACACCATGACACACCTCCCTCTTCACTCCGCCCTGCCCTCATCCCGCACGCTCACCCGTTGCCGTTCCCTCGCCGCCGTCACCGCGATTGCGGTCGGAGCTCTCACCCTCGCCGGATGCGCCTCATCCGAACCGGAAGTGACATCACCAGAGCCTGTAGCCACCACCCACGTGCACAGCATCGTGCCTGCCCCGGACGGAAACGGGTTCCTCATCGGCACCCACGAAGGCATCTACACCGCCACCGAGGACGGCCAGCTCGGTGACCCGGTCGCCGGCCCCGTGTTCGATGCGATGGGTCTGACCTCGATCGACGGCACCCTGATCGCCTCCGGTCACCCCGGGCCCGACACTCCTCCCGAACTCGGCGCCCCGCACCTGGGCATCATCCGCAGCACCGACACCGCGCAGTCCTGGCAACCCGTCGCCTACATCGGCGAGAAGGACTTCCACGTCCTCGCCGCCGGCCCTAGCGGCACCCTGTACGGCATCACGACCGACAACCCCGATATCCTCACCAGCACCGACCAGGGCCAGACATGGGCACCCACCGGCAGCGCCCTGCCGGCGTTCAACCTGACCGTCGACGCAGATGAACGCCTCATCGCATCCACTCCCGACGGACTACAGGTGAGCCTCGACGGCGGGGGCCGCTTCGTCCCGTGGGACGGTGCCCCACTCATCGCACTTCTCAACACGTCCCCCGACCGGCAACGCATTGTCGGGATTGGCAGCGGCAACACCCTCTGGGTCGCGCAGGCAGGATCACAGGCGTGGGAGCAAGTGGGCGTTGCCCCAGCCACCCCGCAGGCCGTTGCGATTACCGACACTGGCGACATCCTTATCGCCGGGGAATCGGGGCTCACCGCGCTACCCGTCTCCAAGCAGTTGACTTCACCGAACTGACCGACCATGACGGACATCCAGAGCGTCACTGACGACGTCCCATGCGGTTGCGGCCCCACTGCGGAAGAGGCCCGCACGCTACGTGGGGGAATCACTCGGAGGTGCGCGCTCAGCGCCGGCGCGATCGGGGTCTTCCTCGCCGCGACCGGAGCCAGCCTCGCTCCGTCAGCATTCGCCGCGGAATACCCCACCTGGGATGACGTCGAAAAGGCTCGGAACAACGAGGCCGCGAAGGGCGCCGAAGTCACCCGAATTCAAGGGCTGATCCGATCACTCGAGCAGGACGTGGACACGAAGCAAGCCGAAGCCGACCGGCTCGGCCAAGAACATGTCCTCGCTCTGGAGGCTTACGAGGACGCCGTCGCGCGCGCCGAGTCCCTCCAGCAACAGGCCGACGCCGAGTCGGCCCGGGCCGACGCTGCCGCGGCCAAGCTTGGTGCCCTCGCGGCTGAGCAATACCGCTCAGGGAACACCGATCCGACCCTGGACCTGTTCTTTTCCGGCTCCGCCGGTTCCGCAGAGGATCTGCTGTCCCGGTTGGGGACGATGGACCGTCTCGTCGACGCGAACCGGGAGGTCTACGCCGACGCTGCTGGCGCCCGCGACAGCGCACGCCACCTCAGCGATCAAGCTCAGGTAGCTCGCGACGAACGTAACCGCCGGGAGGCGGAAGCCGAACAGAAGATGCAGACGGCGCAAGCAGCGGCGCAGGCAGCCCTGGCCGCGCTAGCTAGTCAGAACGAGTACCGTGACGTGCTCGACGCTCAACTCGCAGCCCTTCAAGACACAACATCCCGCACGATCAGCCAGTACCAGGCCGGTGTGGAAGTTCGACGCAGGGAGCGCGAGGCGCGCATCCGCCGAGCGCGGGAAGCAGCGGCTGCCCGCGCTCGCGAAGAAGAACGACGCCGCCGCGAGGAAGAACGGCGCCGACAAGCCCCAAACAACGTCGGAGCCGGAGGCGAAAGCTCCAGTAGCGGGGGCGGCGGCGGGAAGGTCCAGTCCTCCGGGTGGGTTCGACCGGCGCACGGATGGATCAGCTCGTGGTTCGGAACTCGCGGCAGCATCTGCCGCAACGGCTACTGCACCCGCGCCGGCCACCGGGGGATTGACTTCGCGAGCAACTGCGGATCCCCGATCTACGCCGCGTACCCCGGCACCGTCATCTTTGCTGGATACAGCGGCGCATGGGGCAACTACATCAAGATCCAGCACGCAGACGGCACGGTCACTGGGTACGCGCACATCATCAACGGTGGCTACAACGTCAACTACGGGCAACGAGTGCGCGCCGGTCAAGTTATTGCGTACATCGGCAGCACCGGCGCCTCCAGCGGCTGCCACCTCCACTTCGAGGTATACGTCGGCGGCGTCCGGGTTGACCCTGCCCCCTTCCTCCGAGCACGAGGGGTCGCAGTTTGAACCACCCCACGCCCGGACTGCCCGCGGGCACAACCGTCCGCCGCTCGGAGGCAGCACCTGGCGAAGAGCGAACATCTGCCCTGGAGCATGCGTTGAAACTGCGTGCCTTCGATGGCCGGATGACCGTTCCGGAGAGGGCAGCCCATATTGCTGTGTACCTTGAGCTGGCGCGAGAGCTTGATACACGCGACGCGCAGTCCGAGGGTGTCTCGCCTGACCTGTGCGCGTGGGACGCTACGGTCATTCAGGCCGCCGACGCCTGCAGGGAAGTTGCGGTGATGCTCGGCCAGGCCACCGTCGAGCTGGCCGCGGTACGGAATACGGTGCGGCGGTGCCTGCCCGCGATCTCGTCGTGTGGCGACATCTGCGGACCACACAAGGAGGCAACTGCTTCCTGCGCACGGCGAGTGGACATCGCCAGCCGAGGGGCGAAGGCTTGCGCGGACCTCATTTCATCCATCTGAGCAGCCTTCTGCTGCGGTCGCACCGATAACGATCGTTTGCGGCGCGGTGAGTGAAGGCACACCAGATCGAATGCCAGAAACGTGCGCCGTAAGCGGGTTTCGGTAGGCGTATTCGGTGGGGTGTGAGCCGGATGTACTTACACCCAGGCCCCAGAGATGTCGCCTGGGGTGAAGCCGTTCCAATAGGTCATCAATCACTGTATAGTTCAGTGTGTGCTGACTATTTCCTCACGCCTCGATGTCATGAACCGGCTCGGCCGGGCCATGGCGGATCCCACGCGTTCCCGAATCCTAATGTCTCTGCTCGGTGGACCGAGCTACCCGGCTGTGCTCTCTCGTGAGCTGGAGCTGACGCGTTCGAACGTGTCGAACCATCTCACCTGCCTGCGTGACTGCGGGATTGTCGTTGCCGAGCCGGAGGGTCGCCAGACTCGTTACGAGATCGCCGACCCGCATCTTACGGCTGCGCTCGTCGCGCTCGTGGACGTGACGCTGGCGGTCGATGAGCACGCGCCGTGCGTGGACTCTGCGTGCACGGTGGCTGGCTGCTGTGGGACGGGGGCGGACGCGTGAGCGCGGCGTGTGGCTGCGAGCACGAGCCTGCCCAGCCTGCCACTGCGGCGGAGGATGAGACCGAAGAGGTTGTGCGGCCCTGGTGGAGGGACCGTGGGATCATGGTACCGGTCTTCTCCGGTGTCGCATTCCTGGCCGGTCTGATCCTTGAATGGTCCGGCCTCGAGATCCCGGCGCTGGTGTTGTTCTGGGCCGGTCTGCTCCTCGGTGCGTCGACGTTCACGCCCGGCGCGATCCGGAAACTGTTCAAGGGCAAGCTCGGTATCGGGCTGCTGATGACGATCAGCGCGATCGGCGCGGTCATCCTCGGCTACGTGGAGGAGGCTGCGGCTCTGGCGTTCTTGTACTCGATTGCTGAGGCGCTCGAGGACAAGGCGATGGACCGTGCCCGGGGCGGGCTGAGGGCGCTGCTGAAGCTCGTGCCGGAGACAGCGACCGTGCTGCAGAACGGCGTCTCTGCGCAGGTGCCCGCGAGAGAGCTGACGGTCGGCCAGGTCATGGTGGTCCGTCCCGGCGAGCGGATCGCAACCGACGGGATCGTCCGTTCTGGCCGCTCCAGCCTGGACACCTCGGCGATCACCGGGGAGTCGATCCCCGTCGAGGTCGAGCCCGGCGATGCGGTGTCGGCCGGTGCGATCAACAGCGCCGGCGCGCTGGAGGTCGAAACGACCGCTGCGGGCACCGACAACTCGCTCACCACGATCGTGGAGCTGGTCGAGAAGGCGCAGACCGAGAAGGGCGAGCGTGCACGTCTCGCGGACAGGATCGCCCGCCCGCTCGTACCCGGCGTTCTGATCCTCGCAGCGCTCGTCGCGATCATCGGGTCGCTGCTGGGCGATCCAGAGGTGTGGATCACCCGCGCGCTTGTCGTGCTGGTCGCCGCTTCTCCGTGTGCGCTGGCGATCTCGGTGCCGCTGACGGTCGTCGCCGCGATCGGCGCAGCAAGCAAGTTCGGCGTGATCATCAAGTCCGGCGCCGTCTTCGAGCGCTTCGGCACGGTCCGCCACGTCGCGGTCGACAAGACCGGCACCCTCACCCGCAACGAACCTGCGGTCACCGCGGTGCTCACTGCGAACGGCGTGACCGAGACACAGGCGCTGGCCTGGGCGGCCGCACTGGAGCAGCACAGCACGCATCCCCTTGCCTCTGCGATCACCGCCGCGGCCCCGGGCACACCGGCAGCTGCAGATGTGACCGAGCAGGCCGGGCACGGCATCGACGGCACTGTCGGCGGATCGAGAATTACCGTCGGCAGTCCTCGCTGGCTGGACGCGGGCGACCTCGGGAAGCAGGTCGCGGAGTTGGAGGAGCAGGGCATGACCGTCGTGATCGTCCACCGCGACGGAACCCCCGTCGCCGCGATCGGCGTCCGCGACGAACTGCGCCCTGAAGTCCCCGAGGTAGTCCGGACGCTCACCAACCAAGGCGTCGGCGTGACGATGCTCACCGGAGACAACGCCCGCACCGCTCGTGCACTGGCCGCGCAGGCCGGGATCAGCAACGTGCGCGCGGAACTGCGTCCCGAGGATAAGGCAACCGCGATCGGCGAGCTGTCAAAGGCGGGGCCGGTCGCGATGATCGGCGACGGAATCAACGACGCACCGGCCCTCGCTGGCGCAGACATCGGTATCGCGATGGGCGCCACCGGCTCCGACGCGGCAATCGAATCCGCCGACGTGGCCTTCACCGGCCATGATCTGCGCCTCATCCCGCGAGCGTTCGATCACGCCCGCCGCGGTCGACGGATCATCAACCAGAACATCATCCTGTCGCTGCTGATCATCACTGCACTGCTCCCGCTCGCGCTCTTCGGCGTCCTGGGGCTCGCGGCCGTCGTCCTGGTCCACGAGGTCGCGGAGGTCATCGTGATCCTCAACGGTCTGCGCGCCGCACGCACCCGCACGCCACGACTGGAAAGCTGATGCTCGCAACTATCGGTTCAGCGATCGGCCTGTTCGCGGCAACCAACATCGACGACATTGTCGTGCTCACCGTGCTGTTCCTGGCTTCCAGTCGAGGGAAGCCCCGGCCGTGGCAGATCGTCGCGGGCCAGTATCTCGGGTTCATCACCCTCGTCGTGATCAGCGTGATCGCCGCTCTCGGTCTCACCATCGTTCCGGACGAATGGGTCGGTTTCCTGGGTCTGATCCCGCTCGGCATCGGCATCTGGACGCTCATTCGCGGCCTGCGCCGTAACAGCGATGACGATGATGACGACTCCAAGATCACCGCGGTCGGACTATGGGGCGTCGCAGGGATCACGATCGCCAACGGGGCCGACAACATCTCCCTCTACACGCCGATCTTCCGCACCAGCGCCCCCAGCGACGTCGCGATCATGATCGTCGTATTCCTGATCCTCGTCGCGGTCTGGTGCGCGGCCGGCCGGCTGATCGGCACCAACAAGGCTGTTACCGAGGGGCTGGAGCGCGTCGAGCACTGGCTCGTACCGGCCGTGTTCATCGGCCTGGGCCTGTTCATCCTGATCGAATCTGGGGTCATCGTCCGTCTGATCGAGGTGCTCGCATGACCCCCTCCCAGTCAGAGGCTCATCCGCCCGCTGCGCGCAAGCTGTCGTCGACCCGGCGGCGGCAGCTCACTGGTGGAGCGCTCTTGATCGCCGTGGTCGTCGTGCTGATCGATCAGGGGACCAAGGTGTGGGCCGAAGCGACCCTCACCGACCGTGAGCGCATCCCGCTGATCGGTGACCTGCTGGGTTTGCAGCTCGCCTATAACCCCGGAGCGGCATTCTCCTTCGGGGAAGGCTTCACCTGGGTGTTCGCGCTGCTCGCTGTCGCCGCCACGGTCACAGCGATCGTGTTCGCGTTCCGAGTGCAACGCGTGAGATGGGCGATCGTCATCGGCGCGCTCGGCGGCGCTTCCGCCTCACACGCAGGCGACCGCCTTTTCCGGGACCCCGGATTCGCCCGTGGTCACGTCGTGGACTTCCTCGCCTACGGAAACTGGTTCATCGGCAACATCGCCGACATCGTAATCTTCGCCGCAGCGATCACCGGAGCAGTTTTCATGATCCGCGCCGGGGATGAGAGCACCGAGTGAGATCCGTTGTGCGGTGGTGGGACACCCATCAACTCGCCCTCTACATCGGCGCGATCGCCGTGGGCAGCCGTTGAGTGAGTTCACGCTTAGGCAGGCGGGCGGTCGCGATGTAGGCGCAGAGCCACCCACCAGCCGCATCGTCGACAGATGAAAGCGCGATCGTCTCCGAGTGCGTGCAGCTTCTTGCGTGGCAGATGTCGCCCGCAGCACGTGCACGCAACGTCCTCGTCAGTCGCCATGAGCGGAGAGCGCCTCTCGAATCTGTTCAACCGTTGGCATCCCGGCCAGCCCAGCAGGGGTGCTGTAAATACGGCAGGCGAGATCATTGCTTCGCCCCGACCCCGGAAAGAGATCGTTGCCATCCAGGGTGATCGTGGGGGAGCCCGCGAACGAGACTGCGCCCGCGTCCTCCTCCGTCCGGATGAGTCGGTAGTGAACCTCCGATTCGTCGTGGCCTGTTTCTCGTAGCGCCTCAGAAACACGACGGCCAGCCTCAACCCAGCTGGGGCAACCGGCGATATAAAGCAGCTCAATCTCCACGACTCAATCATCCTCGACTTCGCTGTTGATGTCGTGCCCGGGCTACCACCGAAAACGATCGTTTACGGCGCGACCTGCGCCGACGTCGACGGAGGATCGACGCGCCGACTGGCTACCAGTCGAAACACCCCATCGAAACTCATTCACGCCGAAACATCGGCACAACGTTTTCGGCGTGACACGCCGAGTGCGATGCGCGCGACTGTCTGGTCGCGGTTCGCGTCGCCGTCACGAAGAAGGACCGCACCCGAGGGTGCGGTCCTTCGCGTCAGGCCGAAGGCGAGTTCGGTGCCGTCGGCGGGTTCCCTGGTGCACCGGGAGTGCCAGGACCGCCCGGGGCACCCGGCCCACCCGGGCTGTTCGGCCCGCCGAGCGGTCCGGGAGCGCCGGGGTAGGGCGGCTGCGCGCCCGGCCGGTACATCGGCGGGAACTGCACACCGCTCTCACGCATCGCGAGAAGAACGCCGTTCTTCACCGCCGTCCGCTGGATGAGGTAGCCGATCCAGATGGCGAGGGCGATCACCGCCAGGTACAAGACGAAGAACAGGATCAGGACACCGATGCCGAGGCCCGCCGCAGCGCCGCCGAAGTCGTCGTAGGAGTTCATGCCCCGAACCCTAGCGAGAACGCCGAGCCGCCGGGAAGGTGTAGCGCTCCCCGGTTCGGTGACGTACTGCGCGGCGGCGCGGACAGTAGGCTGGCCGCGTGCTGCTCAGCGACCGCGACATCCGACTCGAGATCGACGCAGGCCGGATCGGCCTCGACCCGTGGGATGCCGCGATGGTGCAGCCGTCGAGCGTCGACGTTCGCCTCGACCGGTACTTCCGGCTGTTCGACAACCACAAGTACCCCTTCATCGACCCGGCCGAGGATCAGCCCGAGCTCACCCGCCTGATCGAGGTCGCACCCGACGAGCCGTTCATCCTGCATCCGGGGGAGTTCGCCCTCGGTGCCACGTTCGAGCAGATCACCCTCCCCGACGATGTCGCCGCACGGCTCGAGGGCAAGAGCTCGCTCGGTCGACTCGGGCTCATCACCCACTCGACGGCCGGGTTCATCGATCCCGGGTTCTCCGGGCACGTGACGCTCGAGCTCGCGAACGTCGCCACCCTCCCGATCAAGCTGTGGCCCGGCATGAAGATCGGGCAGTTCTGCTTCTTCCGGCTCACCTCACCCGCCGAGAACCCCTACGGCACCGGCGCCTACGCGAACCGCTACCAGGGTCAGCGGGGGCCGACGGCATCCCGTTCGTTCCAGAACTTCCACCGCACCGACGTCGGCACGAGCGTCGCCGGTGCGAAGGGCAACTGACCGCTACGTCATCGGGCCCCCGCGCCGCAAGAACATGCGCGCATCCGCGGGGCGTCCTAGCCTGACGGGATGACGGATACCGCCCCTCCCGCAGAACCCGCCTCCCGATCGACGGGACCGGTCAGCCGCCCCAGCCTCTGGGTCATCGGGCCCGCGGCGTTCGTCGCCATCGTCTTCAGTGTGTTCGCGATCGTCTTCCCGGCGCAGGCCGAGGCGTTCTTCGGCACGATCCAGGGCGCCATCATCGACGGGTTCAGCTGGTACTACGTCCTCATCACGGCCTTCTTCGTCGCGTTCTGCCTGTTCCTCGGATTCAGCCGCTTCGGCGACATCCGGCTCGGCAAAGACGACGACAAGCCCGAGTTCTCCACCGGCGCGTGGTTCTCGCTCCTGTTCGCGGCAGGCATGGGTATCGGCCTCGTGTTCTACGGGGTGAGCGAGCCGCTCAGCCACTACGTCGACCCGAAGCCCGGCGTCGACGGCACTCCTGCGGAGCTCGCCCAGTCGTCTCTCACCCAGACCTACCTGCACTGGGGGGTGCAGGCGTGGGCGGTGTACGTCGTCGTGGGCATCGCCCTCGCCTACGCGATCCACCGTCGCGGGCGCCCGCTGTCGATCCGCTGGGCGCTCGAACCCGTTCTCGGGCGACGTGTGCGCGGCGGATGGGGCAATGCGATCGACGCCGTCGCCCTCGTGGACGCTGTTCGGTGTGGCCACGAGCCTCGGCCTCGGCGTGCTGCAGATCAGCTCGGGCCTCGACAGCGCCGGCATCATCTCCGACCCCGACCTGCTCACGCAGGTCATCATCATCGCGGTCATCACGGCCGGCGTGCTCTTCTCCGTCCTGTCGGGTGTCACGCGCGGCATGAAGTGGCTCTCGTCCCTCAACCTGATCCTCGCGGGACTGCTGCTTCTGTTCGTGCTCTTCACCGGTGACACCTTCTACCTGCTGCGCGAATGGGTGCAGTCGATCGGCTCGTACCTTCAGAATTTCATCGGTCTGAGCTTCAGCGTCAGCGCCTTCCAGGGAGCCGAGGGCCAGGCGTGGCAGGCCACCTGGACCTCGTTCTACTGGGGCTGGTGGATCTCCTGGGCCCCCTTCGTGGGCATCTTCATCGCGCGGGTGAGCAAGGGCCGCACCGTCCGCGAGTTCGTCATGGGCGTCCTCGTCGTCCCGACCCTCGTCGGGGTGCTGTGGTTCGCCGTTCTCGGCGGATCCGCGGTGAAGCTCGAGCTCGACAACCCGGGCACGATGACGCAGACCGACGGCAGCGTCAACGTCGAGGGGGCGCTCTTCACCCTTTTCGAGAACCTGCCCGCGCCACTCCTGCTCACCATCGGGGCGCTCATCCTGATCGCGCTGTTCTTCGTCACGTCGGCCGATTCGGGCGCACTCGTCATGGGCATGATCGCGACCGGCGGCAACACGCAGCCGAGCAGGGTCGTGCGCACGGCCTTCACGCTCATCACCGCTCTGCTCGCGATCGCGCTGCTGATCGCCGGTGGGCTCACGGCGCTGCAGACGGCGGCGATCATCATCGCTCTCCCCTTCAGCGTCGTGATGCTCCTCATCTGCTGGTCGACCGTGGTCGCGTTCCAGCGTGAGCGGCGCATCTATGACAAGGCCCAGCGCGCCCAGCTGCTCGCCCACGTCGGTGAGCACTACGGCCTGGAGGTCGAATCCGAGAACGAGCGGGGCGTGCGCTTCCCCTGGCCTCGACGCCGCGAGCCGGGTGCCTGAGACCCGTCCCGCCGGGGTGTGACGACGCGGATGCCGGGAATTCGAGGCGCCGCAGGGCGTTGACCCCGGCATGACACGCGTAGGAATCATCGGAGCAGGACACATCGGATCAGCGCTCGCTCGGGGCCTGGTGCTTCGCGGCTACGAGGTGGCCATCAGCAACTCGCGAGGGCCCGAGACGCTCAGCGAGCTCGTGGCCGAGCTGGGCCCGAAGGCGCACGCCACGACGCCCGCCGAGGCGGGCGAGTTCGGCGAGTGGGTCGTCGTCACGGTGCCCTTGAAGGCGCTCGATCAGGTGCCCGTCGCGCCCCTCGCGGGCAAGATCGTCGTCGACACGAACAACTACTACTGGGAGCGCGATGGCCACATCCCCGCGCTCGACGCCGGTGAGACCACCACCTCGGAGATGACGCAGCACCACCTTCAGGGCTCCACCGTCGTGAAGGGTTTCAACCACATCCCCGCCGCCGACATCCTCACCACCGGGTCGCCCGCCGGCACCGACGGCCGCCGTGCGCTCGCGACCTCCAGCGACGACGAGGGCGCCGTCGCGTTCATCACGGCGCTCTATGACGAGTTCGGGTTCGACACGGTCAACGTCGGTCCGCTCGCAGAAAGCTGGCGGGTCGAGCGCGACCGCCCCGCCTACGTCGTGCGGCAGACGGCCGACGAACTGCGCGCCAACCTCGCGCGCGCCGAACGCTGACCGGTCGCAGCTGATCGGGTGGCGGCGGGCAGGTTACGCGCCCGCCACCACCCGCGGCTGCCGCGGCAGCTTGACGAAGAGCAGCAGCACGAGCCCGAGCGCCAGCACGATCGCGATGCCCAGGATGCCCCAGTAGGTGGCCCCGAACGCCGTGATGAAGATCGTCCACATGGCGGGGGCGAGGAAGCTCACCACGCGGCCGGTCGTGGCGTAAAGGCCGAAGACCTCGCCCTGCATGTGCGTGGGCGTGACCCGCGCGAGCAAGGAGCGCGTCGACGCCTGCGTCGGGCCGACGAACGCGCACAGTGCGAGGCCGAAGATCCAGAACGGCAGCTTGCCGGCGTCGTGGAGCGCGAAGACGACCACCGCCACCGTCACGAGTCCCGACAGGGACGTCACGATCACGGCGCGCGCGCCGAAGCGATCGTCGAGGCGACCGCCGATGATGGTCGAGATGCCGGCGACCAGGTTCGCGGCGATGCCGAAGATCATGACCTCGTTCGGGGAGAACCCGAAGGCCACCGCGGCGAGGACGCCGCCGAAGGCGAACACGCCCGCGAGTCCGTCGCGGTAGACGGCGCTCGCCAGCAGGAACCACGCCGTCGACCGGTGCGACCGGAACAGGTTCCGGATCGACCGGAAGAACTCGCGGAACCAGGCGAAGAAGCCGAGCGGCTGCGGGCCGGCCGGCGCGGACGGCTCGGGCACGTTGAGAAAGAGCGGGATCGCGAAGGCGACGGTCCAGACCGCGCACCCGACCGCGATCAGCCGGTAGGCGAGACCGTCCGACAGGTCCATCCCGAACCACTCGACGAACGTGAGCACCACGACGACGACGAGGGCGAGGATGCCGCCGATGTACCCGAGCCCCCACCCGAGGCCCGACACCTTGCCGATCGTGCGGGGCGTCGAGACGCTCACCAGCAGGGCGTTGTAGTTGACGCCGGCGATCTCCGAGACGACGGCGCCCACCGAGACCATGACCGCGCCGTACCAGAAGTAGGCGGGGTCGGCGTGGACGAAGAAGAGGCTGAACTGCACGAGGCCCAGCAGCACGGTCGCCACGAGCAGCCACCGCTTCTTGCGCCCGCGACGGTCGGCGACCTGCCCGAGGATCGGGGCGATCAGCAGGATGGCGAGGCCCGCGAGCGTCGACACGAGCCCGTAGCCGCTCGACAGCTGCGCGAGCGCCGACTCCTTCACGGGGTCGCCGTCGGGGAGACCGGCGATCTCGGGCGGTAGGAACGTGTCGGAGACGAGGAAGAGCGACACGAAGACGAAGGTCAGGATCACCGAGTTGAACGGCTGCGTCGCCCAGTCCCACATCGCCCACGACCAGACGCTCTTGCGAGGGATCGGACGCTCTTCGAGGTCTTGGAACATCACGGGGAGGGCGCCGCTGTCTGCCGTGGCGGGGACGTCGGGGACGCCGCCGGTGGTGCTCGTCATGAGCCGCACCCTATCGCGCGCACGTGACCGGTCACGGTCGGCTCGCCTGCCGCGCTCCGGCATCCGGCGAATGCGCCATCGGCATCGGCCGATGCAACATTCGCCACGGCCCCGTCGACCACCGCTCCTAGGGTGAAAAGGATGGCCGATGACGGCCGGAACGGAGCATCATGCAGCAGACCCTCTCCATCCATTCGATCATCGCCGGACGGCCCGTCCCCGGTGAGGGCGAAGAGACCGCGGCCGCCGCCGCCTTCGACGGCGCTCCGCTCGCCCCGGCCTACCGCGCGACGACGGCCGAGCAGTTCGAGGCCGCCGTCGCCGCGGCATCCGAGGCGTTCGACGTGTTCCGCACCACCGACCACGAGACCCGCGCGAACCTCCTCGAGGCCATCGCCGACGCGATCGAGGCGCGCGGCACCGCCATCACCGAACGCGGCCACCTCGAGACGGGCCTCGCGCCCGCGCGCCTCGAGAACGAGCGCGGCCGGACGACGGGCCAGTTGCGCCTGTTCGCCGCCGTGCTCCGCGAGGGCAGCTGGGTCGACGCGCGCATCGATCACGCGCTCCCCGATCGCACGCCCGCGCCGCGCCCCGACCTTCGCCGCCGGCTCGTCGCCCTGGGGCCGGTCGCCGTGTTCGGCGCGAGCAACTTCCCCCTCGCCTTCTCGACCGCCGGCGGCGACACCGCCTCGGCGCTCGCCGCCGGCTGCCCCGTCATCGTCAAGGCGCACCAGGGCCACCCCGGCGTCGCGTCGCTGGTCGGCGAGGCGATCGCCGAAGCCGTCGAGGCCGCGGGCCTGCCCGGCGGCGTCTTCTCCCAGGTCTTCGGGTCGGGCCGCGACATCGGCCAGCGCCTCGTCGCCGATCCGCGCATCGCCGCCGTCGGCTTCACCGGATCACGCGCGGGCGGGCTCGCGCTCGTCCGCACCGCGCAGAACCGCCCCGTGCCCATCCCGGTCTATGCGGAGATGAGCAGCGTGAACCCCGTCGTCGTCCTCCCCGCCTCGCTCGAGTCCGCCGGCGACGCGATCGCGCAGGGATACGTCGACTCGCTCACCCTCGGGTCGGGCCAGTTCTGCACGAACCCCGGCATCCTCGCGGTGCCGCGCTCGGCCGCGGGCGACGCCCTCCTCGGGCGCATCGGAGCGCTCGTGCGGGAGCGCACCGGTCAGACGATGCTGACCCCCGGCATCCATGAGGCGTTCCAGAGCGGCGTCGACGCGCGCCGCGCCGCGGATCAGGTGTCGATCGTGGGGGAGGGGTCGGCCGGCGACGGTCCGAACGCGCCTGCCCCGGTGGTCTTCGCCGCGGATGCCGAGCGCTTCGACGATCTGCTCGCCGACGAGGTCTTCGGCGCCGCGGGACTCGTGCTCCGCTACGGCGACGGCGACGAGCTCGACGCGCTGATCCGCGGACTCGAGGGGCAGCTGACGGCGACGGTGTTCGCCGAGCCCGCCGACCACGACCTCGCCGCGCGGCTGCTGCCGGTGCTCGAGCGTCGCGTCGGCCGCATCCTGTTCAACGGATGGCCGACGGGCGTCGAGGTCACCTGGACGATGGTGCACGGCGGGCCGTTCCCCGCCACGTCGGACTCGCGGAGCACGTCGGTCGGCGCGGCCGCGATCGAGCGCTTTCTGCGTCCGGTCGCCTACCAGAACCTGCCGGCCGGCCTGCTGCCCGAGGTGCTGCAGGACGAGAACCCGTGGGGCGTGCCGCAGCGCATCGACGGGCAGGTCGTCCTCCCCTGACGGACGGGGCCCGCGCGATGGGTGTCAGTCGGCCCGTCGCGCGGGCGTCTCGGGCACCGGGGTGACGAGCGCGCCGCTCCGGAGGAACGCGCGGAGGTTGTCGAGGACGAGCGCGGCCATGTCGGCGCGGGTGTCGACGGTGCCGCTGCCGAGGTGCGGCAGCAGCACGACGTCGTCGCGGCCGAGGAGCGCGCTCGGCACCGCCGGCTCCTCGGCGAAGACGTCGAGGCCCGCGCCTCCGAGTCGCCCCGACTCGAGTGCGGCGACGAGGGCGTCCTCATCGACGACCGAGCCGCGGGCGATGTTCACCAGGTATCCGTCCGGCCCGAGCGCGTCGATGACCTCGGCGTCTACCAGGCCGACCGTGCTCGGCCCGCCCGCGACCGCGATCACGAGGGCGTCGCTCGTGCGTGCGAGCTCGACGGGGCTCTCGACGTAGCGGTACGGAACGCCCTCGACGGGATTCCGGCTCGAGTAGCTGATCTGAGCCCCGAAGCCCTCGGCGCGCTGCGCGATCGCACGGCCGATGCGACCGAGACCCAGGATGCCGATGCGCGACCCTGAGAAGCGGCGTGTCAGCGGGAAGTTGCCGCCTGCCCACTGCCCCGCGCGGACGAACCGGTCGGCGGCGGAGAACCCGCGGAACACGTCGAGCAGCAGCCCGAGCGCGGTGTCGGCGACGCAGTCGGTGAGCACATCGGGCGTGTGCGAGACGACGATGCCTCGCGCCGCGGCCGTGGTCACGTCGGTGGTGTCGTAGCCGACGCCGAAGTTCACGACGGCGGCGAGCTGCGGCATCCGCGCCATGAGATCGGTGCCGACGCCGGTGCGACCGCTGGTCACCGCGATGCGGGCGCGTCCGGCGACCTCGGCGAACGCCGGGTCGGCGGGGTCGGCGGGCAGCACGGCGGCGGCGAACTCGTCTCGGAGGGTGGCGGCGAGATCGGGGAGCAGGGGGCCGACCTGGACGACCTCGCCCGCACGGACAGGGGAGGAAGCAGGGAGGGGAGAGGTCGCCGTCATGCGGCCGATGCTACGTTCGCGGAACGATGCCGGTCCAAGATCGAAAAGGCATGGATCGATCCGCTCCGGGTATTCATGGCTTCGATCCGCGTGATCCCGCGGCAGCGGAGGCCGCCGGAGGCCGCCCGACCGCCGCATCACGGATTCCCGCGGAATCTCGCGGCGCACGGCGTCTTGACCTCGCGACCGCCACGTCCTCATCCTGAAATCGTCTCCGACTCGAGAGTGCCCCGCAGGCTCTCGGATGCGATGTCGCAGGAGACTCGAATTTTGGAGGAACAAAGATGTCTTCTTCTCGAACCCTCGGCCGCCGCACCCTCGGTGTCGCCGCCGCTGCCGCCGCCGCGACCCTGCTGGCAGGGTGCTCGGTCGCCAACTCGGAGGCTCCCGCGGGCGCCGCCGGAGAGGCGCTGCGCATCGTGCTCTCGCAGGAGCCGCCGACGCTCGAGCCGTGCGAGGCCAACCTGACCTCGACCGGTGTGGTCGTCCGCAGCAACATCACCGAGCCGCTCGTCGAGCGCGACCCCACCACTGGCGAGCTCGATCCGCTCCTCGCCACCGAGTGGGAGCAGACGGCCGACAACGAGTGGACCTTCACGCTCCGCGAGGGCGTCACCTTCCAGGACGGGTCGCCCTTCAACGCCGAAGCGGCCGCCTTCTCGATCGAGCGCGCGGTCAACTCGTCGCTCGGCTGCAACGTCGAGGGCTACGTCTTCGGTGAAGACGACCTCGGCGTCGAGGCGGTCGACGACACGACCCTCGTCGTCTCGTCGCCCGAGCCCGACCCGATCCTCCCGCTCAAGCTCTCCTTCATCGAGATCGTCCCGACCTCGACCGACACAGAGGCGAAGGTCCGCGAGCCCATCGGCACCGGTCCGTACCAGGTCGACACCTGGGACTCCGGCACCCGGCTCACGCTCGCTCGCTACGACGACTACTGGGGCGACGCTCCCGAGTTCGCGAACGTCGAGTACCAGTGGCGCGACGAGGGCACCGTCCGTGCCGCGATGATCACGAGCAACGAGGCCGACATCGCCACCGGGCTGAGCGTCGAAGACGGCATCGGCGACCTCGGCGTCGCCTACCCGAACAACGAGACGGTCGCGCTGCGCTTCACCGGCGACATCGCCCCGCTCGACGACATCCGCATCCGCCAGGCGATCAACTACTCGATCGACCGCGAAGGCATCGTCTCCTCGCTGTACCCCGACGGCGACCAGGTCGCCGCGCAGCTCGTGCCGGTCGGCGTCGTCGGACACAACGAAGAGCTCGACCCGTGGGAGTTCGATCTCGACCGGGCGAAGGAGCTCGTCGCAGAGGCCGCCGCCGACGGGGTCGAGGTCGACACCCCGATCACGCTGGTCGCTCGCAACGCGCAGTTCCCGAAGGTCGGCGAGATGGCCGAGGTGCTCCGCGAGCAGCTCGCGCAGGCCGGCCTGTCGGTCAAGCTGCAGATGGTCGACACCACGCAGCACCTGCAGTACCAGCTGCGCCCGTTCGTCACGAACGAGGGCCCGATCGCGCTGCTCGTGCAGCACGGCAACCAGGCCGGTGACGCACAGTTCACCGTCGAGCAGTACATGTCCTCCACGGGTGCGCAGAGCACGTTCGGCACCGCCGAGTTCGACGCGCTCCTCGACGACGCCTCGAAGCTGACCGGCGACGCCCGCCAGGAGGCCTACGCCGACATCTTCGAGTACCAGAACGACGAGGTCGTGCAGTTCGCCTTCATCGCCCACCAGACCGGGATGATGGGCATCTCCGATCGCATCAGCTACGAGCCCAACTCCGCGTCGGGCGACGAGCTGCGCGTCTCGCAGGTCACGACGGCCGGCTGATGTCCCTGTCCGTACCGCTCGCCGAACGGAAGATCTGACCATGTGGAGCTACTTGCGCGGACGCATCCTGCAGAGCGCCCTGCCGCTGATCGCGGTGGTGCTCGGGGTGTTCCTCCTGGCCCGGCTGACGGGTGACCCGGCCAGCCTCTATCTGCCGCTCAACGCGACCGAGCAGATGAAGATCGACTTCAGCGAGCGGTACGGACTCGACAAGCCCGTCTGGGCGCAGCTCGGCGACTACCTCGCCGGCGTCGCCCGCTTCGACTTCGGGGTGTCGATGCGCACCGGAGAACCGGCGGCCGACATGGTGCTGCGGGCCTTCCCCGCCACCCTTCAGCTCGCCGGCGTGACGATGGCGCTGGCCGTCATCATCGCCGCGGTCGTCGGATGCTGGGCGGCGCTGAAGCCCAACGGGGTCGCCGACCGCGTCGCGAGCTTCTCGTCGATGACGGCGGCGAGCGTGCCGGACTTCTGGCTCGCCATCCTCGGCATCTGGGTGTTCGCCATCTGGCTCGGCATCCTGCCCACCTCGGGCACGACGGGCGCCGCCGCCTGGGTGCTGCCCGTCGCGGTGCTCATGATGCGTCCGCTCGGCGTGCTCACCCAGGTCGTCCGCGGCTCGATGGTGACCGCGCTCGGGCAGCCCTATGTGAAGGTGGCGCGCAGCAAGGGCGCCGGACAGTTCTACATCGTCACCCGTCACGCGTTCCGCAATGCGGCCGCACCGGCGCTGACGGTCGCGGGCGATCTGACGGTCGGCTTCATCAACGGCGCGGTCGTGATCGAGTCGATCTTCGGCTGGCCCGGCATCGGCAAGCTCATGATCGACTCCATCCTGATGCGCGACTTCCCCGTGCTCCAGGCGGCGGTGCTCCTCACCGCCATCGCGATTTTCGCCCTCAACATCGTGATCGACGTGCTCTACGCCGTCCTCGACCCCCGTGTGCGCCCCGCCGCCAAGCGCAAGAAGTCCGGGGCGCGACCCGACGCCGACCCGACGAAGGAGCTGGCCCATGTCTGAGACGCCCGCGACGCAGAGCGTCCTCGCTCTCGAAGATCGCGCCCGCACCGGGCGCCGCACGAGCCTCCTCCGGATGCTCCTCAACGATGCCGTGGCCACGATCTCCGCGGTCATCCTCATCGTGGTCGGCCTGACCGCGGTCATCGCTCCGCCGCTGCTCGGCGAGCTGGCGCAGGCGCAGGATCTCGCCGCACGCAACCTGCCGCCGTTCAGCGTCGCCGAGGGCTGGCAGTACATCCTCGGCAGCGACACCCTCGGGCGCAGCATGATCGCGCGCATGATGGTCGCCGCCGGCACCACGCTCGGCGTGGCCGTGCCCGCCGTCCTCGTCGCCGCGATCATCGGCTCCGCGTGGGGCATCTGGGCCGGGTTCCACCGCGGCTGGCGCGAAGCGGTCTCGATGCGCATCGCCGACGTGATCATGAGCTTCCCGTCGCTGCTGCTCGCCGTCGTGGTGCTCTACATCTTCAACCCGAGCGCAGCGAACATCGTGCTCGTCCTCGCCGTGACCCGCATCCCGGTCTACCTCCGTACCGCGCGCGCCGAGGCTGCCGAGCTGCGCTCGCGCATGTTCGTCGACGCCGCCCGCAACTTCGGCACGCCGCCGGGGGCGGTCATGCGCCGGCACATCGTCCCCAACGTGCTGCCGACGCTCGTCACCCTCGCGACCCTCGAGTTCTGCTACGTCATGCTCGCCGAGTCGTCGCTCAGCTTCCTCGGCATCGGCATCCAGCCGCCCGACGTCAGCTGGGGCCTCATGGTCGCCCAGGGCCGCGACTACCTGTCGCAGGCCTGGTGGCTGTCGGTCCTCCCCGGTCTCGCGATCGTGATCACGACGGTCGCGGCGAACGTACTGGCCGCGTGGCTGCGCCTCGCCACCGACCCGGGGCAGCGCTGGCGGCTCACGTCGGGCCGGTCCCGTCGGCGCACGATCTCGCGCGTGACGCCTCGCACCGACGCCCTGTGAGGCCGCGCGCGTGAGCGGGGAATCGCTGATCCTGCTCGCGCTGATCGTCTTCGTCGCGGCCTGCCTGCAGGCGTCGATCGGATTCGGCCTCGGCATGCTGGCGGCGCCGTTCATCGCGATCATCGACGCCTCGCTGCTGCCGTCGGTCGTGATCATGCTGGCGGTGATGGTGTCGGCCGTGATCGCGGTGGTCGAACGGGCCGCGCTCGACCTCCGGGGCGCCGGATGGGCTCTCGTCGGGCGCATCCCCGGCAGCATCCTCGGGGCGGGCCTCGTCGCGATCGTCTCCACCCGCGTGCTCGGCTGGCTGGTGGCGGCGACGGTGCTCTTCGGCGTGGTGGTGTCGCTTCGCGGATGGATGCCACGGGTCACCCCGGCGACACAGATCGTCGCGGGCGGGCTCTCGGGGGTCATGGGCACGAGCACCTCGATCGGCGGCGCTCCGATGGCGCTCATCTGGCAGGGTTCCGACGGGGCCCGCCTCCGCGGCACGATGTCGGCGTTCTTCCTGGTCGGGTCGATCGTGTCGATGATCGCCCTGTTCGCCCTCGGTCAGGTGACCGTTCCGACCCTCCAGGTCACCGGCATCCTCGCCGTCCCTGCCGCGGCGGGGATCGTGGCCTCCCGCTTCGCCGTCCGCCACCTCGACCGCCGCCGGGTGCGGGTCGTGGCCCTCACCGTCTCGACGGTCGGGGCGGTGCTCCTCATCGGGACCCAGGTGGCCGGCATGCTGGCGGGATAGCGCCGCCGGCCGCCCTCGCCCTGCGCGTGCGATCATTGGTGCATGCGGTGCACCGACTGGGTGGCTGCAGCACAGGAAGGCGCGGCATGGCATTCTCCTCCGACACCTGGCCCGAGTGCGGCATCGCCCGGTTCCTCACCCTGCTCGACGGCCCGTGGGCGACCCTGATCGTCCGGGAGCTGCTGAACGGGCCGTTGCGGTTCACGCAGCTGCGCGCCGCTCTGCCGGGCGTCAGCGCGCACACCCTCACCGATCGGCTCCGCCGGTTCGAGGCCTACGGCATCGTCACGCGGACGGCGTACGCCGAAGTGCCGCCCCGGGTCGAGTACGAGCTCACCGAGGTCGGCCAGGGCCTTCGCCCCGTGCTCGACGCGATGAACGCCTGGGCCTCGACGGTGCAGGAAGCACGGGATGACGACGCGTTCGTTCCGCTGCCCGCGTCGTGCGACGGCGTCGAGGCGCTGCCGCTCAGCACCGCCGCCGCCGGGCGCTAGTCAGCGCACGCGACGCTCGAGCGGAGCGCCCGCGGCCAGCCGGTCGAGGTTGGCGGCGATGTCGGCGGCCCGTGCGGCGAACACCTCGCGCGCGTGTCCGGAGTGGTGCGGGGTCAGCAGCGTGCGGCGGCTGGCGGCGAGCCTGTCGACAGACGGGGGAGCCGTGGCATCCGTCGGGGCATCCCACCACACGTCGATCGCGGCTCCGCCGAGCCGGCCGGCATCGAGGGCGTCTGCGAGGGCGTCGAGGTCGATGAGGGGCCCGCGCGCGACGTTCACGACGATCGCCTCGGCAGGCAGGAGCGACAGCTCGTGCGCGCCGACCATTCCGCGGGTGTCGTCGCTGAGGGGCACCGTCAGCACGAGGACGTCGGATGCCGCGAAGAAGGCGTCTCTGCCCTCCTCGCCGACGATCGTCGCGGCGGCGAGGTCGTCCGGTGCCGGCCGGGTGGGGTCGCGGCGGAGGAAGACGACGCGCATGCCGAAGGCCTGCGCGAGTCGCGCGACCGCGGTGCCGATCTCGCCGGCGCCGGCGATCCCGATCGTGTCGCCCGCCAGCATCCGATGGAACGGCACGTCCGGCCGGGTCATGACGCTCTCCCACCGGCCCGCCCGAAGCGCGGCATCGGCCTCGGCCGCCCGCCGGCGGAGCAGCAGCGCGGCCATCAGGACGTGCTCGGCGATCGCGGTGCCGTGGTGACCGGTGTTGCAGACGGCGGCGCCCGCCGGCACGGAGCCGGGCGCGAGCCGGTCGAGCCCCGCTCCCGTCACGTGGACGAGCCGGAGCCGGGTCGCGGATGCCGTCGAGGCGGGCGTCAGGCGCGAGCAGACCACGGCGTCGGCGTCGCGCAGCTCGTCCGCGATCGCTTCGTCGCCCTCTCCCGGGATCACGACGACCCGTCGGCCGGGCGCGGTGAACGCCTCGGCGAATCCGGCGATGACGGGGTCGGTCACGACGACCTTGAGGGGCGCGGTGGGCGCGGCCACGGCCGTCACCATCGGGCCGGCGACGGGTCGAACGCGGGCTCGAAGCGCCGCATATACCCGGTGTCGTCACGCTCGCGGATGCCGGAATCGAGGTACTGCCGATGCAGGCGCTGCAGCGCATCTTCGTCGAGCGTCACCCCGAGCCCGGGGCCGCCGGGAACGGCGACCGCGCCCCCGTCGAACGTGAGCGCACCGGCGGTGATGACGTCCTCATCGGCGCGCTTCCACGGCCAGTGCGTGTCGCACGCGTAGTCGAGCACTGGGGTCGACGCGGCCAGGTGGACCATGGCCGCCAGGCTGATGCCGAGGTGGGAGTTCGAGTGCATCGACAGCCCCCACCCGACCGATTCCGCGATGCCCGCCAGCAGCCGCGACCGCTCGAGACCGCCCCAGAAGTGGTGATCGGACAAGACGACGTCGACGGCGCCGGCGCGGAGGGCGGGCGCGACATCGGCGAAGCTCACGACCGCCATGTTGGTCGCGAGCGGGATGCCGGTACGTCTGCGCACGGCAGCCATCCCCTCGATCGTCGGCGTCGGGTCCTCGAGGTACTCGATCACTCCGGTCAGCGCCTCCGCGACGGCCACCGACGTGTCGACGGTCCACGCCCCGTTCGGGTCGATACGGATCGGGTGGTCGGGGAACTCCCGGCGGAGCGCCCGGACGGCCTCGACCTCCTCCTCGGGGGCGAAGACGCCGCCCTTGAGCTTGAGGGCACCGAAGCCGTACTCGTCGACGATGCGACGCGCCTGCGCGACGATCCCCTCGGGGTCGAGCGCGGCGCCCCACTCGTCCTCGGGCTCGCCGGGGTGACCGGCCCACTTGTAGAACAGGTAGCCGCTGAACGGCACCCGGCTCCGCACCGCGCCGCCGAGCAGCGCGCTCACGGGAACCTCGCGCACCTTGCCCTGCACATCGAGCGCGGCGACCTCGAACGCCGACAGCACGCGGTCGGCCGTGCTGCTGCCGGTGACCATGCCCGACATCCCGTGCCCGCCGACGACCGCATCGCTCACGAGTGACCGGCTGACGCGGGCGCGCAGCTCGTTCGTCGCGAACACGTCGCAGCCGATGAGCGCAGCCGCAGCCGCGTCGAGGCGCCGCAGGTGCCCCGCGTCGCCGTAGGTCTCGCCGAGACCGGTCACGCCGCTGTCGGTCCGGATCTCGACGATCGCCCGCAGCGCGAACGGCTCGTGCACCCCCACGGTGTTCAGCAGGGGCAGGTCGCGGAACGCGACCGGGACGATCCGGATGCCGCTGATGGCGTGACCGGTCACGGCGGTGTCCTCAGCGGGTTCCGGCGAGCGAGTCCGACAGCACCCGGCGCGCGGCGCCGACGATGTCGATGAGGCGTTCGGCGTGCTCGGGGCTCGTGTCGACCAGCGGCGGACGCACGTGTCCCGAGGCGACGCCCGTGAACCGCGCGACGCCGGTCTTGATGAGCGAGACCGCGTAGCCCGGCACCTCGTTGCGCAACCGCACGAGGGGGTGGAAGAACGCGCCGTCGAGTCGGGCGACGGTCGCCTGGTCCTGCGCCTCGAGGGCCGCGAAGTACGCGAGCGCGATGTCGGGGGCGAACGCGAAGGAGGCGGACGAGTACAGCGGGACGCCGATCGCGCGGTACGCCGTCTGCGCGATCTCCGCCGTGGGCAGGCCGTTGAAGAACTGGAAGTCCGCGGCGCCGGCGATGTCGCTGTCGCGCACCGCTCGGACGATCCGGGTGATCACGTCGATCTCGCCGACGCCGTCCTTGAGGCCGATGACGTTCGGGATCTTGGCGATCTCGAGCGCGGAGTGCTCCGTGAAGCGGGCGGTGCCCCGGTGGTAGGCGATGATCGGCAGCGACGTGGCGGCGGCGACGCGGCGGACGTAAGCGATGAGGCCCGCGTCGGGTCCGGCCGTCAGGTAGGGCGGCAGGAGCAGGATGCCGTCGGCTCCTGCGCGTTCGGCCTCGGTGACCTGCGCGATCGCGATGGGCAGCGGACCTCCGGCGCCGACGAAGAGGGGGGCGCGGCCCGACGTGACCGAGGCGGCGGTGCGGACGACGGTGGCGTAGTCGTCGGGCCCGAGGGCGTGGAACTCGCCCGTGCCGCACGCGGCGAACACGCCACCGGGTCGGTGATCGAGCCCCTGAGAGATGTGCTCGGTCAGCGCATCGCGGTCGACGGCATCCTCCTTGTCGAAGGGCGTGACGGGGAAGAAGAGGATTCTGTCGAGCATCGGTAACTCCCTGGGTCCTCGGCGGGCACCGATGCCACGGCCGATCACTGACGACGCTATGGTTGCGATGAATACTCTCGCAAACCATAATTTGCACCGATTGATGTCGGGAGGGCATTGATGCTGTCACTGGTTCAACTCGAGTGCTTCGTCGCCGTGGCGGAAGAGCTTCACTTCGGTCAGGCGGCGACCCGCCTGCGGATGACGCAGCCCCCGCTCAGCCGGCAGATCCAGCAGCTCGAGCGCGAGCTCGAGACGCGCCTGTTCGAGCGCACCAGTCGCCGGGTGCAGCTCACCGAAGCCGGACGGACGCTCCTCCCGAGCGCCCGTCGCATCATCGACCTCGCGGCCAAGGCCACGGCCGACGTGCGATCGGTGGGCACGGGGGCATCGGGCACGCTCACCGTCTCGTACACGGCCATGGCCGGGCAGAGCATCCTCCCCGCGTTCATCCGCCGGGCGACGCGCGAGCTTCCGGGCGTGACCCTGCTGCTGCGCGAACTCGTCACCGCCGACCAGATGGAGGAGATCGAGAAGGGCACGGTCGACCTCGGCCTCCTGCGCCCGATCCTCGAACGGCCCGGGGTGCGGTCGCGGCACGTGCTCGACGAGAAGCTGATCCTCGCGGTACCGGCCGACTCCCGCCTGGCCGAGCTCGCCGACCCGCTCTTCCTGTCCGACACCAGCGACCAGCCGCTTCTCATGTACTCACCGGGCGGCGCGCGCTACTTCCACGACCTGCTGCTGTCGATGTTCGTCCGCGCCGGTGTGCACCCCCGCATCGTGCAGTACGCCGGCCAGGTCCCCGCGCTCCTCGCCCTCGTCAGCGCCGGGCTCGGCTTCGCCCTCGTTCCCGAATCCGCGCGCGGCCTCCCCATCGCCGGGGTCACCTTCCGCCGGCTCTCTCCCGACGACCGGTCGGACGACGTCAACCGGGTGCGGCTCGACGTGGCGTGGAGTGCGGAGTCGGGCAACGCACTCCTCCCCGAAGCGCTCCGAATCCTCGACGCGTGCCTCGAGGATTCGCTCCCGGTTCCGGCCATCGATGCCGATGGTGCATGACTCCATGCGATAGAAGCCTTTGATGGCACTGGTCCCCTGTGCCTATCGTGAGGTCATTCGACGTCGAAGGCGAGGATCGGATGAGCACACCCATCGTGGTCTCCTATGACGTGATCCCGGTTGCGGGTCACGACAGCATGCTGCTGAACCTCAGCGGTGCACACGGCCCGTTCTTCACGCGCAATCTGGTGCGGCTGACCGACGTCGACGGCCGCGTCGGCATCGGCGAGGTGCCGGGCGGCGAGCCCATCCGCACCGCGCTCGAGGCATCCGGATCTCTGGTCATCGGCACGGCGGTCGCCGCCTACCGCGAGACGCTCCGCACGGTCGGCGACGCGCTCGCCCATCTCGACGTCGGCGGCCGGGGCGACCAGACCTTCGACCAGCGCATCGCCGTGCACGTCGTGACCGCGTGGGAGAGCGCGCTGCTCGACCTCCTCGGTCAGCAGCTCGAGCTGCCCGTCAGCGCGCTGCTCGGCGACGGGCGCCAGCGCGACGAGGTCGACGTGCTCGGCTACCTCTTCTTCATCGGCGACTCGGCCGCGACGGATCTGCCCTACCTCGCCGGCGGCGGAGCGCCCGGCTCCTGGGAGGACGCTTGCCGGCGCCCGGCGCTCGACGCCGAGGGCGTCGTCACGCTCGCCCGTGCGGCGCAGGAGAAGTACGGGTTCCGCGATTTCAAGCTCAAGGGCGGCGTCCTGCGACCCGGCACCGAGGCCGACATCGTCATGGCCCTCGCCGAGTCGTTCCCGGGCGCCCGCGTGACGCTCGACCCGAACGGCAGCTGGCCGCTCGAGGAGGCGATCCGGATCGGGCGACGCCTGAACGGCATCCTCGCGTACGCCGAAGACCCCGTCGGGCCGGAGGGGCGCTTCTCGGGGCGCGAGACGATGGCGGAGTTCCGCCGCGCCACGGGCCTGCGGACCGCGACCAACATGATCGCGACGGACTGGCGCGAGATGGCCCACGCCGTCCGGACGCAGGCCGTCGACAT
Organism: Microbacterium sp. Ld4; assembly: GCF_045066555.1. Lineage (NCBI taxonomy): Bacteria > Bacillati > Actinomycetota > Actinomycetes > Micrococcales > Microbacteriaceae > Microbacterium > Microbacterium sp. Ld4. The sequence continues at coordinate 401,504 of NZ_JBISHE010000013.1, forward strand.
CCCGCTCGCCGACCCGCACTTCTGGACCATGGCCGGATCGGTGCGCGTCGCTCAGCTGTGCGATGACTTCGGGCTGCAGTGGGGTTCGCACTCGAACAACCACTTCGACGTCAGCCTGGCGATGTTCACGCATGTCGCCGCGGCCGCGCCCGGCACGCCGACCGCCGTCGACACCCACTGGATCTGGCAGGACGGTCAGGAGCTCACGGTCGATCCGCCCGTCATCCGCGGCGGCACGATCACCGTGCCCACCGCCCCGGGCCTCGGCGTCGTGCTCGACCCCGAGCGGGTCGCCGCCGCCCACGAGCTCTACCTACGGGAGGGGCTGGGCGGCCGTGACGACGCGACCGCGATGCGCTACCTCGTTCCGGGGTGGGAGTTCCACCCCCGCCGCCCTGCTCTGGAGCGCACCGCATGAGCTCCGCCCCGCCCCCGCCCTCCGAGGAGACTCCCGTGTCGATGACGACGTCCGACCTTCCCGCAGCGGATGCCGCGCCCGGCTCGCCGCGCAGCACGCTGCTCGCCGTGCGCGACCTGACCGTCGCCTACCGCATGGGCGACCGCGAGGTCGAGGCCGTCCACGGCATCGACTTCGAGATCGGCGCGGGCGAGGTCGTCGCCGTCGTCGGAGAGTCGGGCTCCGGCAAGAGCACGATCGCCCACGCGATCATCAACCTGCTGCCGCCGAACGCGCGGGTGACCTCGGGGTCGATCCACCTCGAGGGGGAGCAGCTCTCGGGGCGGCCCGAGAAGCACTGGCGGAGCGTGCGCGGGCGCCGCATCGGGCTCGTCCCCCAGGACCCGTCGCTCTCGCTCAACCCGGTGCGCCGCGTCGGCCCGCAGGTCGCCGAGCCGCTCCGCATCCACCGGCTGGCGACGCGCGCAGAGGCGAGTGCCCGCGCGATCGAACTGCTCGAGATGGCCGGCATCACGCACCCTCACGAGCGCGCCCGGCAGTACCCGTACCAGTTCTCGGGCGGCATGCGACAGCGTGCGCTCATCGCGACCGCGCTCGCTGCGCGGCCCCAGCTGGTCATCGCCGACGAGCCCACGAGCGCGCTCGACGTCACCGTCCAGAAGCAGGTGCTCGACCACCTCGACCACCTCGCCGACGAGTTCGGCACCTCGATCCTCCTCATCACGCACGACCTCGGAGTGGCGGCCGACCGGGCCGACCGCATCATCGTCATGAAAGACGGCTCGATCGTCGACGCCGGCCCCACCGCGCAGGTGATCTCGTCGCCGACAGCCGAGTACACCCGCCAGCTGATCGCGGCGTCGCCCGATCTCGGCAGCCATGCCCGCCGCTCGGTTGCGACCGCGAAGCGCGGGCTGCGCGACGACGACCGCATCGTCACCGTCTCGAACCTCGTGAAGGCCTTCCCGCTCCCGCCGTCCGGGCGTCGCGGAGGCGAGAAGGAGGTCATCGCGGTCGACGACGTGTCTCTCCACATCCGGCGCGGCGAGACGCTCGCCGTCGTGGGGGAGTCGGGGAGCGGCAAGAGCACCCTGGCCCGCGTCGTGCTGCGGCTCGAGGAGCCGACCTCGGGAACCGTCGAGTTCGACGGTGAGGACATCACGAACCTCGGCGCAAGCGCGCTCCGGCAGCTGCGGCGACGCTTCCAGCTCGTCTACCAGAGCCCGTACGACTCGCTGAACCCGCGGTTGACCGTGGCTCAGCTCATCGGCGAGCCGCTCCGCTCGCTGGGTGAGGGCGACGCGGCATCCCACCTCATGAAGGTCCGTCAGCTCGTGGAGCAGACGGCGCTGCCGCAGGCGATCCTCGCGCGCTACCCCGACGAGCTCTCCGGCGGTCAGCGCCAGCGCGTCGCGATCGCGCGTGCCCTCGCGCTCGACCCCGAGTTCCTCGTGCTCGACGAGGCGGTCTCGGCGCTCGACGTGTCGGTGCAGGCGCAGATCCTCGACCTGCTCGCCCAGCTGCAGCACGAGCGCGGGCTCAGCTACCTGTTCATCACCCACGATCTCGGCGTCGTCGCCGAGATCGCTGACCGCGTCGCCGTGATGCGCCAGGGACGCGTGGTCGAGATGGGCACCGCGGAGCGGATCCTCACCGCGCCCACCGATCCCTACACGCAGGCCCTGATCGCGGCCATCCCGGGGCAAGGGCATCACGTCCGGCGCCGGGGGGCCACGCCCGCCTGACGCCCGACTCCCGCACCCGAAACGCGCCGTCCCCAGACGGCGCGTTTCGGCGTTCGCGGACGGGTTCGGGATCGGCATCCTGCAAAGTTGATATGTATCGGCTCAAGTTGGTTTGACTCTCCGAGAGCGCCGGAGTAGCCTTGAGCCATCGCGACTCAGGTTCACGTCGGGGCTGCGAGAAGACTTTTCATCGACGTAGATCCATACGAAGGAGACACACATGGCACGTGCAGTGGGAATCGACCTCGGAACGACCAACTCGGTCGTCAGTGTCCTCGAAGGCGGCGAGCCGAAGGTCATCGCCAACGCCGAGGGCTTCCGCACCACCCCCTCGGTGGTCGCATTCACGAAGGACGGCGAGGTGCTCGTCGGCGAGACCGCCAAGCGCCAGGCCGTCACCAACGTCGACCGCACGCTGACCTCGGTCAAGCGTCACATGGGCACCGACTGGAAGACCCAGGCGATCGACGGCAAGAACTACACGCCGCAGGAGATCTCGGCCCGCATCCTCCAGAAGCTCAAGCGCGACGCCGAGCAGTACCTGGGCGACACGGTGACGGATGCCGTCATCACGGTGCCCGCGTACTTCAACGACGCGGAGCGCCAGGCCACCAAGGAGGCCGGTGAGATCTCGGGACTCAACGTTCTGCGCATCATCAACGAGCCCACCGCCGCGGCGCTCGCCTACGGCCTCGACAAGGGCAAGGAGGACGAGCTCATCCTCGTCTTCGACCTCGGTGGCGGAACGTTCGACGTCTCGCTGCTCGAAGTGGGCAAGGACGACGACTTCTCCACGATCCAGGTGCGCTCGACCTCCGGTGACAACCGTCTCGGCGGTGACGACTGGGACCAGCGCGTCGTCGACTACCTGATCAAGCAGTTCAAGGACACGACCGGTGTCGACGTCTCGGGCGACAAGATCGCGCTGCAGCGTCTGAAGGAAGCGGCCGAGCAGGCCAAGAAGGAGCTGTCGGGCTCGACCTCGACCTCCATCAACCTGCCGTACCTGTCGCTGACCGACTCCGGCCCCGTGTCGCTGTCCGAGACGCTCTCGCGGGCGAAGTTCGAGGACCTCACCAAGGACCTCCTCGACCGCACCAAGAAGCCGTTCGACGACGTCATCCGCGAAGCGGGCATCAAGGTCGGCGACATCGACCACGTCGTGCTCGTCGGTGGATCGACCCGCATGCCCCAGGTCACCGAGCTCGTCAAGAAGCTCACCGGCGGCCAGGAGCCGAACAAGAGCGTGAACCCCGATGAGGTCGTCGCCGTGGGCGCCGCCCTTCAGGCCGGTGTCCTCAAGGGTGAGCGCAAGGACGTGCTGCTCATCGACGTGACCCCCCTCAGCCTCGGCATCGAGACCAAGGGCGGCATCATGACGAAGCTCATCGAGCGCAACACGGCCATCCCGACCAAGCGCAGCGAGACCTTCACGACCGCCGACGACAACCAGCCGTCGGTCGCGATCCAGGTCTTCCAGGGTGAGCGCGACTTCACGCGCGACAACAAGCCGCTCGGCACCTTCGAGCTCACCGGAATCGCCCCGGCTCCCCGTGGCATCCCGCAGATCGAGGTCACCTTCGACATCGACGCCAACGGCATCGTGCACGTGTCCGCGAAGGACAAGGGCACCGGCAAGGAGCAGTCGATGACGATCACCGGCGGCTCGTCGCTGCCGAAGGACGACATCGAGCGCATGGTGCGCGAGGCCGAGGAGCACGCGGCCGAGGACAAGAAGCGTCGCGAGGCCGCGGAGATCCGCAACCAGGCCGAGACGCTCTCGTACTCGATCGAGAAGCTCATCTCCGAGAACGCCGACAAGCTGCCCGAGGATGTGAAGACCGAGGTCCAGGCCGACGTCGACGCCCTCAAGACGGCGCTCGCCGGTGACAACGACGACGCGGTGAAGGATGCGTTCGACAAGCTCAACGCGTCGCAGTCGAAGATCGGCGAAGCCATCTACAACTCCGGCCAGGCGGATGCCGCTCAGGCGCCGACCGACGCCCCCGAAGGTGAGCAGCCCGCCCAGGGTGCCTCCGACGAGGACGTCGTCGACGCCGAGGTCGTGGACGACGAGGACGAGAAGAAGTAATCATGGCCGACAAGGACTTCGAACAGCCCGATGACGGCGACGAGGTCCTCGGCGAGGAGGGGCCGGAGGCGAACGCTTCCGGCCCCGCCCCGCAGGGGGCCCAGGCCGCATCGGATGACACCGCTGCAGAGTCGACCGACACGCAGCCCGACGAGTTGACCGTCGACGACATCCTCGGGGCGGCACAGTCCGATGAGGCTGCCGTCGCGGATGCCGAAGGCGATCAGGACCTGCTGCTCGACCTCAAGCGCCTGCAGGCGGAGTACGCCAACTATCGGCGTCGCACCGAAGAGCAGCGCGAGGTCGAGATCGCCCGGGCCAAGGGCTCGGTCGCCAAGGGCCTGCTCCCGGTGCTCGACGACCTCGACCGCGCCGAGAAGCACGGCGACCTCGGTGAGGGCACGGCTCTCACCGCGATCGCCGAGAAGCTCCGCGTCGTCGTCGCCCGCCTGGGCGTCGAGCGCTACGGCGAGGCCGGCGAGGTCTTCGACCCGCAGCAGCACGAGGCGATCTTCCAGGCGCCGACGCCCGGCGCGACCGAGTCGACGATCCTCGAGGTCGTCGAAACCGGCTACCGCCTCGGCGACATCGAGCTTCGCCCGGCGAAGGTCGTGGTCGCGGTTCCGGCCGAGTAAGGGAGAGGAGGCGCAATGGCCAGTCAGGACTGGTTCGACAAGGATTTCTACAAGGTCCTCGGAGTATCCAAGGACGTCACGGATGCCGATCTGAAGAAGACGTACCGCAAGCTGGCGCGCACCTACCACCCCGACTCGAACGCGGGCGATCCCGCCGCCGAGGCGAAGTTCAAAGAGGTCAGCGAGGCGTACTCGGTGCTCAGCGACAAAGAGCAGCGCGCCGAGTACGACCAGCTCCGCGCCATGGGCACGGGTGCTCGCTTCCAGCCGGGAGCGAGCGGCGGCGGGTTCGAGGATGTCTTCAGCAGGTTCTCGACCCCGAACAGCGGTGCCCAGTCGGCCGACTTCGACGACCTGTTCGCGATGTTCGGCCAGCAGGGCGGCGGCTTCGGCTCGGGCCGGTTCGGCCAGCCGAGCGGCGGATTCCGCGGCTTCGGAGGTCCGCAGCGCGGCTCTGACGTCACGGCGCGGACCACGCTCGATTTCACGACCGCGGTCAAGGGCGACACCATCACGCTCAAGGGCGAAGACGGCAAGCCGATCAAGGTCAAGGTCCCCGCAGGGGTCTCGGACGGTCAGAAGATCCGGCTCCGAGGCCGCGGCCGTCCGTCTCCGGACGGCGGCGAGACCGGTGACATCGTGCTCTCGGTCACGGTCCGCCCGCATCCGGTGTTCACGCGGGACGGGCTGAACCTGCGGGTCACCGTGCCGATCACGTTCACGGAGGCAACTCTGGGCGCGACGATCGAGGTGCCGACCCTCGGCGGCGACACGGTGAAGCTCCGGGTCGCCCCGGGAACGCCGTCGGGCCGGGTGCTCCGCGTCAAGGGGCGCGGGGTGCAGAACGCGAAGGGCACCGGCGATCTGCTCGCCGAGGTCCAGGTCGCGGTTCCGACCCATCTCGACGAGCGGGCGCGGGAAGCCCTGCAGCAGTTCGCCGACCTCGAGCCCAAGGAGAACCCGCGCGCCGACCTGATGGCCAAGGCGAGGGAATGAGGTGAGACCCATGTCCGACGAGACCCTCGATGAAGACGCGCCGATCCTCGCGATCGCGATGGCCGCCGAGCTCGCGGGCATGCACCCTCAGACTCTCCGTCAGTACGACCGGCTGGGGCTGGTGGTTCCGGCGCGCACCCGTGGCGGGTCGCGCCGGTACTCCCTCCGCCACGTCGGGCAGCTGCGGGAAGTCGCCCAGATGTCGGCCGACGGGGTCAGCCTTCCGGCCATCTCGCGCATCATCGCCCTCGAGAACGAGGTGCGGGTGCTGCGCCGCGAGGTCACCGAGCTCGATCACCGGCTGCGCGCCGAGGTGGCCCAGCGCCGTGGGGCCCGCGTGTTCGCGGCCGGAGCGACCGGGTCGGTCGTCACACTGCGACAGGGAACCCGGGTGCGCCGCGCGACGGATGTCGTCCTCTGGCGCCCGCAGCTTCCGCTCGACGACTGAGAACCCCGGCGCCTGAACCAGCGGGAACCTTCGGGAGGCTCAGGCCGGGTCGATCCGCAGGGTCTGCGATTCGCCGCCCAGGGTGACGTCGCCCGCGAGGCGCAGGGTGCGCGCGAGGCGGTCGACCTCGCCGATGACGGTGCCGAAGCGCTCGCGGTCGGAGATCACGGCGGTGACGGTCACGAGGTGCGAACTGGTGTCCCAGGTGTACGTCGCGAACGGCGTCTGGCGGGCATCGGCGGGCATCGACATCTCGAGCTTCTCGCCGACGCCGAGGGGCGAGCCCGTGAAGGACTGGGTGTCGTCGTACTCGATCGGCATCGACGCGCGCGCAACGCGGAGCTGTGGGGTGAGCTCCTGGCACTGCGCCATGACGACCATCAGCTCGGGGTCGTCCTTCCACACCCACACGAGCACGCGGCCGTCGGCGCGACGCATGAGCGCGGGGATGGCCTGACTCATCGCCCACGCGGCGACGCGGCTGCCGGGAGCCTCCCGGCCGAGGGCGGCGCCGGCCTGGCTGAGCAGCATCCCGATGGCCTTCTTGCGGGCCCGTCGACCGCGGAATCCGAACGATCCACCGATCGGAACCCACCGCGCCGGATCAGCGTCTGACAAAAGCCTCATGATCTCCAGCGTAGGTTGCTATCATCCGCCTATGCGGCAACCCCCAGTAATCCGCAGCGCGTCAGCCATTCTTTTGGCGGCAGTGCTCGTCCTGTCCACCCCCACCCTCAGCGCCGTCGCGGCCCCGTCTTCCAGTGGTGTCGAGACGGCAGCCGCGGCTGCTCGTCCTGCCCGTGTCGGGCTCGTCAGCTTCACCGGCGCCTCCCTCACGGCGTCCGGCGCCACCCTCACGATGACGTGGCCCGCGGTCCCCAAAGCCCAAGGCTATGAAGTCCATGCGTCGACCAGCTACGCGAAGGCCGTTCCCGACGGCAGCCCCAACGCGTCGGTCACCGGCACGCGCGCGACCATCTCGGGCCTCAAGCCCGGCACCGACCACTACGTCGCGGTGCGCGCGTGGTGGAAAGATGCCAAGGGCAAGGTCGTCTACGGTCCGTCCGCCGGACGCGTCGGCCACAGCACGATCTCCGCGCAGGCGACCCTCCCGGCATCCGCGTCGAAGTTCTCCGTCGTGACGTGGAACATCTGCTCGAACGCGTGCAGCGGTTTCGGCACGCGCGCCGGCGTCATCAACCGCCGGATCGCCGAGATGAAGCCCGGCATAGTGATGATGCAGGAGGCGTCGAAGTACAAGAAGGCCCCCGCGGGCTACCGCTTCGGCTACGACGGACAGGCCGACATCCTCTACCGGGCCGGCGAGTTCAGCAAGGTCGCCGCCGCCAAGGGAAAGCCGACCTCCGGCCTCAGCCGCTTCGCTTCGAAGGCCGCGACCTCGGGCAAGGGCGTCGCCTGGGCTGCGTTGAAGAACCGGTCCGGCGAGTACGTGGTCGCCTTCAACGCGCACCTCGTCGTGGGTGGCAGTGCGAAGGCCGTCGCGCAGCGCGAGTACGAGGCCAGCCGCCTCGGGCCGTACGTGAACAACGTGCTGGCCAAGCTCGCGAAGAGCCACGGGTCGCTCACCGACTGGAAGAAGGCGCGCGTCGTCATCAGCGGCGACTTCAACACGCACAAGTCCCGGACGAGCGAGAAGTCGATGAAGATCCTCGAGAAGGCGGGCTGGTACGACGCCTACGACGAGTCGCGCAAGCTCACGCGTCAGCACTACAACAGCGCGAACCCGACCCGGGGCACGAAGCCCGTCATCGGCGTCACGTGGGGCGACCACGTCGACAAGGTGCTCGTGCGCCCGTCGCGGTCGGTCGTCTACGGCTGGGCGAACATCGGCAAGATGGCGAAGGGCCGGTTCGTCGCGCCGCTCGGCTCGGACCACCACCCGGTGCAGGTCGTTCTGTCGGTGCGCTGACAGAACGACCCGCCCGGGGGCGGCTGTTCTCAGGCTGGGCAGGGGCCCGCCGGTAGACTCGCTCACCGGCGCACCTGCGAACCCGTCTCGCATCGCGACGCACCCACAGCGCCACCGACGCACAGATTGGCCCACCCGTGACCGTGACGCCCCCTGACGAGCCCGTGCGCGAGCCCGTCGCCGAGCGCCGACCCCTCACCGTGATCATCGCGGCGGACACCTTCTCGCCCGACGTGAACGGCGGAGCGCGCTTCACCGAGCGTCTCGCGGCCGGCCTCGCCGAGCGCGGGCACAAGGTGCACGTCGTGACGCCCAGCGTCGGCCACCGCAACCACGGCGTGTTCACCGAGGTCATCGAGGGTCAGCCGCTGACCATGCACCGCCTCCCCGGCTGGCGCTGGCACCCGCACGACTGGCTCCGGTTCGCGCTGCCGTGGATGGCGAAGCACTATTCGCGGCGCATCCTCGACACGGTCGACGCCGACGTCGTGCACAGCCAGTCGCACATCGTGATCGGGCGAGGTCTCACCCGCATCGCTCACCAGCGCGGCATCCCGGTCGTGGCGACGAACCACATCATGCCCGAGAACATCCTCGACTTCACGCTGCTGCCGCAGCGGCTCTACAACATCTTCCTCAAGCTGGCATGGGCAGATGCGGCGCGCACGTTCGCCATGTCGCGCGCGGTCACGACGCCGACCCGCAACGCCGCCGAGTTCCTCGAGAAGACGATCGACATCTCGGGGGTCGTGCCGATCAGCTGCGGCATCCGCAAGTCGAACTACACGCCCGACCTGACGCCGCGCGCGCAGCGTCGCCGGGTGCTCTTCGTCGGCCGGCTCACGACGGAGAAGCACGTCGAGGTCACCCTCGAGGCCATCGCGAAGCTCGTGCCCGAAATCGACGTCGTGTTCGACATCGTCGGCGGCGGAGATCAGCGCAAGAACCTCGAGCTCACCACGCAGCGCCTCGGTCTGCAGGACCGGGTCACCTTCCTCGGCCGGGTGTCCGAGGAGGAGCTGCGCGTTACGTACACGCGCGCCGACGTGTTCGCGATCGCCTCGATCGCCGAGCTGCAGTCGATCGCGACGATGGAAGCGATGGCGTCGGGTCTTCCGGTCGTCGCGGCCAACGCCGTGGCCCTGCCGCACCTCGTGCACGACGGCGAGAACGGCTACCTGTTCGAGCCGGGCGACGCCGACGACCTCGCCGCGAAGCTCCGCACCGTGCTGACCGCGTCGCCCGAGGAGTACTCGCGCATGCAGCAGGCCTCGCTCGCCGGCATCGAGATCCACGACATCGATCGCACCCTCGACACCTTCGAGAAGCTCTACCGCGGCGAGCCGCTCACCAGCTGACATGCGGCTGTTCTTCGACGCGCGGTACATCCGGACCGACTTCCACGACGGCATCAGCCGGTACTCGGCCGAACTCGCCGCTGCGGTCGCGGACGCCGCACCCGCGGGCGACGTCGAGGTGACGTTCCTGATCCACGACCCCGCCCAGCGCGATCTGCTGCCGGCGGATGCCGTGACGCTGATGCTGCACGCGCCGACGTCGGTGCGCGAGCCGTTCACCGCCCGGATCCTGAACCGCCACCGCCCCGATGTCGTCTTCTCGCCGATGCAGACGATCGGATCGGCGGGCCGCCGGTTCGGATTGATCCTCACGCTCCACGACACGATCTACTACCGGCACCGCACGCCGCCGCGCGCGCTGCCCTGGCCGGTGCGGGTGGGCTGGCGGATCTTCCACCTGTCGTACTGGCCGCAGCGGTTCACGCTCAACGCGGCCGACCTCGTGGCGACCGTCAGCGAGACGAGCGCACGCCAGTTCGCGCGGGTGCGGCTGACCAGGCGTCCGGTCGTGGTCGTCCCGAACGCGCCGCAGCGACTGGCGGAGCTCCTGCCCGCAGGGGCGCAGGTCGAGGGCGAGCCGGTGCGGAACCTCGTCTACATGGGGTCGTTCATGCCGTACAAGAACGTCGAGACGCTGGTCGCGGCGATGCGCCGGCTGCCCGATCACACCCTTCACCTGCTCTCGCGGATCACCCCCGAACGGCGGGCTCAGCTCGGCGCCGGGGGCGGCAACATCGTCTTCCACGACGGGGTGACGGATGCCGAGTACGCGGCGCTCCTCGCCGATCACGCCGCCCTGGTGACGATGAGCCTCGACGAGGGCTACGGTCTGCCCGTCGCCGAAGCGCTCGCACTGGGGGTGCCGGCGGTCATCACCGACATGGAGATCTTCCGCGAGGTGGCGGGCGGCGGTGCGCTGTACGTCGACCCGCTCGACCCTGCGGCGGTCGCGACGGCCGTGCGTTCGCTCGACGACCCGGGTGTGCGGAACGCCCTCGTTGCGGCGGGGACTGCGCACATCGCGACGTTCGACTGGGGGCGCTCCGCCGGCATCCTGCTCGCGGCCGCCCGCGACCTCGCGCGCAGCCGGTGAGCTGCCCGGGGCGCTCTCACGCGGTTCGGCACGGCGCGTCGCACGTCCTCGCCGGGCGGTAGCCGTCGCGCCGGACGACGACGACGGTGCCGGCCACGGCAGCGATGGTGACGGCGGACAGGAGCAGGAAAAGCAGGAGAGTGATCATGGCAGAAACGCTATGCTTGCGTTGATCCTGCCACGAGTGGCAGTCACGCCACCGTCCGCAGGAATCCTGCCAAGGAGATCGCCATGCTCACGACCGTCGCCTGCATCGTCCAGCCGGGGTTCGCGCCCTTCGAGTTCGGTCTTGCGTGCGAGGCGTTCGGGCTCGATCGGAGCGACGACGGCATCCGCAACTTCGACTTCCGGATCGTCACTCCCGATCCCGGGGTCGTTCCGAGCAATCTCGGGTTCTCGATCAATGTCGACGACGACCTGTCATTCGCCGAGACCGCCGACCTCGTCGTGGTCACCCCGATCCCGCGCGAGGCCTGGGGTGACGTCGACCCGCGGGTGCAGGATGTGGTCCGCGGGGCGGTCGCGCGCGACGCCTGGCTGCTCACCGTGTGCAGCGGAGCCTTCGTCGTCGCCGCGGCGGGAGTGCTCGGCGGGCGACGCGCCACGACCCACTGGCGCTACGCAGAGACGCTGTCGGAGATGTACCCCGACATCGACGTCGACCCGTCGGTCCTCTACGTGCAGGACGGCCGGATCATCACGAGCGCCGGCACGGCGGCCGGCCTCGACGCGTGCCTCCACCTGCTCCGCCTCGAGCTCGGCGCCGAGGCCGCCAACATCATCGCCCGCCGCATGGTCGTGCCGCCCCAGCGTGACGGAGGCCAGGCGCAGTTCATCGTGGCGCCGCTGCCGGTGACCACCTCGCTCTCGCTCACGCCGGTCGCCGACTGGATGCTCGAGAACCTCCGGCTCGATCTGCCGATCGAGCAGCTCGCCGCCCGCGCGCACATGTCGCCGCGCACGTTCGCCCGGCGGTTCAAGGCCGATTACGGCACGACTCCCGCGGCCTGGCTGGGGCGGCAGCGCATCATCCACGCGCAGCGACTGCTCGAGCAGACCTCGCTCGGTCTCGATGCGATCGCGCACGAGTGCGGGTTCGGATCGGCGGCGGTGCTTCGCCAGAACTTCGCGCGCACCCTGGGAACGACGCCCACGGCCTACCGCTCGCGGTTCGCCTGCGTCGACGAGGTCGCCTCGTAGCGGCATCCTCTGATCGGAATCGCCGCACCGCCCGGTGTCGCCGAATGGTAAACTTGAGCCAGCAGGACTCAAGTTTTAGCGAGATGTCAGGAGACGCGATGAACGCACAACCCGCACCCGGGCAGGAGGAGCAGGCCAGCGCCCTCGAGCAGTTCGGGATCAACCTCACCGACCGTGCCCGGCAGGGTCGGCTCGATCCCGTCATCGGCCGCGACAGCGAGATCCGTCGCGTGAGTCAGGTGCTCACCCGACGCACCAAGAACAACCCCGTGCTCATCGGTGCGCCGGGCGTCGGCAAGACGGCGGTCGTCGAAGGGCTCGCGCAGCGCATCGTCGCCGGAGACGTCGCCGAGTCGCTGAAGGACAAGGAGCTCATCGCCCTCGACATCTCGGCCCTCGTCGCAGGCGCGATGTACCGCGGCCAGTTCGAGGAGCGGCTCAAGAGCGTGCTGAAGGAGATCACCGAGTCGGAGGGGCGTGTCATCACGTTCATCGACGAGCTTCACACGCTCATGGGCGCGGGCGGCGGCGAAGGCTCCGTCGCCGCGTCGAACATGCTCAAGCCCATGCTGGCGCGCGGCGAGCTGCGGCTCATCGGCGCCACCACGCTCGACGAGTACCGAGAGTTCATCGAGAAGGATGCCGCGCTCGAGCGCCGCTTCCAGCAGGTCTACGTCGGCGAGCCGAGCGTCGAGGACACCGTCGCGATCCTCCGCGGGCTGAAGGAGCGGTACGAGGCCCACCACAAGGTCGCGATCTCCGACGGCGCGCTCATCGCCGCCGCCGCCCTGTCGCATCGCTACATCCCGGCGCGCCAGCTGCCCGACAAGGCCATCGACCTCATCGACGAGGCCGCATCGCGGCTGCGCATGGAGATCGACTCCGCGCCCCTCGAGATCGATGAGCTGCGCCGGCACGTCGACCGGCTGCGCCTCGAGGAGCTCGCCCTCAAGAAGGAGAAGGACGACGCCTCGAAGGAGCGCCTCGCTACCCTTCGCGACCAGCTCGAGACCGCCCAGCAGAACCTCGAGGAGCTGCAGAAGCGATGGGAGCGCGAACGCGCCTCGCTGAACGCGGTCGGCGACTACAAGACCCGCCTCGACGCCCTCCGCGTCGAGGCCGAACGTGCCCAGCGTGAGGGCGACCTCGAGCGCGCGTCGCGGCTGCTGTACGCCGAGATCCCCGCCCTCGAGCGCAAGCTCGTCGAGGCCGAGAGTGCCGAGAAAGCCGCGACCGGTGACACTGAGCGCATGGTCGGCGATCGGGTGACCGAAGAGGACATCGCCGATGTCATCGCGGCGTGGACCGGCATCCCGGTCGGAAAGCTCCTGCAGAGCGAGACCTCGCGCCTCGTGCACCTCGAGTCCGAGCTGGGCAAGCGGCTCATCGGGCAGAAGCCCGCGGTGAAGACGGTGGCGGATGCCGTGCGCCGCTCGCGAGCCGGGATCAGCGACCCGAACCGTCCGACCGGATCGTTCCTGTTCCTCGGGCCGACCGGTGTCGGCAAGACCGAGCTCGCGAAGGCGCTCGCCGAGTTCCTCTTCGACGACGAGCGGGCGATGGTGCGCATCGACATGAGCGAGTACGGCGAGAAGCACGCCGTCGCACGCCTCGTGGGCGCCCCTCCCGGCTACGTCGGCTACGAGCAGGGCGGCCAGCTGACCGAGGCGGTGCGGCGACGCCCGTACTCGGTGGTGCTGCTCGACGAGGTCGAGAAGGCCCACCCCGAAGTGTTCGACATCCTGCTGCAGGTGTTCGACGACGGCCGGCTGACCGACGGCCAGGGGCGGACCGTCGACTTCACCAACGCGATCCTGATCATGACGAGCAACATCGGCTCGCCCGTGCTGATCGATCCGACCCTGTCGCCCGAGTCGAAGCGCGATCAGGTGATGGCGCTCGTGCGCCAGGCCTTCCGTCCCGAGTTCCTCAACCGACTCGACGACATCGTCGTGTTCGACCCGCTCAGCGAGTCGGACCTCGCCCAGATCGTCGAGCTCGCGGTCTATGCGCTGCAGCGCCGCCTGAAGGATCGGCGGCTGACCCTCGCGGTCACGCCCGACGCGCGCGCATGGCTCGCCGAGCGCGGATACGACCCGCTCTTCGGGGCGCGCCCGCTCCGCCGGCTGATCCAGTCGCAGATCCAGGACCGTCTCGCGATGGCGCTCCTGTCGGGTGGCGTGCGCGACGGTGACATCGTGCGGGTCGACGTGGCTCTCGACGGTTCGGAGCTCGCGCTCACGAGCGCCGGCGCCACCCCGCCAGACCCCACCGGCGACGACGTCGTCGAGGGCGAGTTGCTCGACTGACCGGCTGCTCCGCGGGGCGGACCCGCGAAGCAGCCGCCGGCAGCGTGATCACGGGTCATGCGAGGCCGGCGGGAAGTCGACGGGGCGTCAGAACGGGGCGGTGTCTCGCGGCGGGGGCGTTGCGGCAAGCGTGAAGGCGACGGCTGGGGTGGGGGCGTCTTCGCGGTAGGTCTTGCCGAGGGGTGAGGTCCATTCGAGGACGCCACCCGGGTGTTGTCGGACCCCCCAGGCGGTGAACTGTTTCATGGAGTGGTGTCGTTGGCAGAGGTGGGCCAGGTTCTTCAGTTCGGTGGTGCCGCCGAGGGCGTGATCGTGGGTGTGGTCGATTTCGCAGCGGATGGCGGCGACGCGGCATCCGGGGAATCGGCAGTGCTGGTCGCGGGCTTGCAGGAACCGGCGCATGCCGGAGGGGACGCGGTAGGAGTCGGTGAGGGTGGTGACTCCGGTGGTCGGGTCGTGGAACAGGCGTTCCCAGATGTGGGTTGCGCCGGCGAGGGCGCGTGCTGATGTGGCGTCGATCGGCCCGCGACCGGTGAGGTCGCACGGCCCGTCGTCGTTGCCGGTGAGCGCCGGGGCGGGAATGAGTACTTGCACGCGTGCTCGGATCGCGCCGAGCGGGCCGGCGCTCGTGTCGTGGGTGTCATCGAGCGCCGGCGTGCCCGCGAGAAGCAGGTCGGCGAACACGTCGGCACGCACCTGATCGGTGGTGCGCCGGTCGGTCGCAATGACCTCCGCATCGTCACCCGATGCGCGCTCGTCACGGGTGCCGATGATCGCCCGCGCCTGCTGCGTCAACCGGTCATGGATGCCTTCGGCGATGACGGTCGGCAGCGTGGCGACGAGATCCGACATCCCCTCCCGCCCCGGCATCAGTCGCACGCATCTCGACGCGGCGGCCTCCTCATGCCGTTCTGCGAACGATCGGGGATGCATCCGGTGCGCAAGGATCTCGAGCTCGCCGCGGACCCGGTTGGGGGTGTCACGCTCGCAACGCTCGATCGCGACCGCTTCGAACTCCGACCACATCTCCGGGGGCAGCGTCGTGCCGGCATCGACGATGGCCCGCACGTGCTCCCGCGCGATGCGCCCCGACTCCCATGCCGCGGCAGCCGCAGGAAATCCTTCGACGATCGTGCGGGCTTCTCCGATGCGCCGCTGTGCGGTGCGGTCGGTCGTCCGCATGACCCCGCTCACTTCGGCCGCGATCGATCGGAGGGCCATGTCGTGCAGCCGCACATTCGCCTTCGCCGCGGTGGCTTGTTCCTCCGCCAAGCGACCGGCTGCCGCGAGGATCCGGAGCTCCCGAACCTGAGCGCGTGCGATCTCGGCCGCGACGTCTCCGACACCCGCGACGATGCCCGCCAGAGTGGCGAGATACTCGCCACTGCCAGGGGTTTCGATCGCTTCGCGCATACCTGCACTCTCTCACCTACCTCCGACATTCAGAGCCCGAAAACCGGGCACGCGCAGAGCGTGGGCACCTCAGAAGATGAGAATCGTCTCACCCATGTCGTACCGAGCCGGTGCGGGGGTCCGCGACTCCGCGAACGCGTCGCTGCGACGTGAAAAGATCGAGCATGCGAACCGCTCGGGCCCTGTGGGGTGCCACCCATCCCGGTCCGGCGGTCGTGGTCACCGTACTCGCTCTCGCGCTCGGACTCGCGGGAGGGCTGGAGCCCGGGCGCATCGCCGTGCTCGTCGCCGCCGTCTTCGCGGGACAGCTGTCGGTCGGACTCTCGAACGATGCGCTCGACCTCTTCCGGGATGCCGCCGTCGGCCGTGCCGACAAGCCGCTCGTCCGCGGCGAGGTGTCGCGCCGCACGGCCTGGGTGGTCGCCTTCTCCTCGGTCGTCGTGGCCCTCGTCCTCTCGGCGGTGCTCGGAGGCGGGATGCTGCTCGCGCACGCGATCGCGCTGGCGTCGGCCTGGTCGTACAACGTGCTGCTCAAGGCGACGCCGCTGTCGATCGTCCCCTTCCTCGTGAGCTTCGGCATCTTCCCGTCGCTCGCCTCGCTGTCGGCGGCTGAACCCGTGCTCGCGGCGCCGTGGGCGAGCGTCGCCGGCGCCGCGCTCGGCGCGGCCGTGCACCTCACGAACGTCCTGCCCGACCTCGAAGACGACCGGCGCACCGGCATCCGGGGTCTTCCGCACCGACTCGGGCCCCACATCTCGGTGCTGATCGCCGTGCTCGGCATCGACGCGGCGGCCGTCGCGGTGCTCGTCGGCAGCGGCACCCCCGGACCGCTCGCCTGGGTGTTCTTCGTCGCGGTGCTCGGTCTCGGCGCCGGCGTGCTCGTCCGCATGCGCATGGGCGGCCCCGACCGGGTCGGATTCCGCCTGGTCATGACGGCTGCGCTGGTCCTGGCCGCTCAGCTGGTCGTCGCGTCGGCCGGTCTGACCTCGCCCGCTTAGGCGCTTCCGCGCTGCGCGGCGGCGTCGAAGCCCATCGCGTACGCGTGGGGGACGAGCGACCCCGTCGCTGCGAGGAGCGCGCCGAGCGACCCGGTCACGGCGCGATACGCCGCGGGCGGGAGGGGGCGCCCCAGCCGCATGTTGACGGCCGCCATCCGGCCGGCGGTGCGCGCTGACCGCAGTCGGTTCTGCTCCCACCGGTCGAGGCCGGTCTCGGGCGGCCACCCCGAGTGCACCCACTCCGTGAGGAGTGGGGCGAGGGTCACGGCGTCGAGGAGCCCGAGGTTGAGGCCCTGTCCGCCGATGGGGCTGATCTCGTGCGCCGCGTCGCCGATCACGAAGAGGCGATCGCGTCGCATCGCCGGGGCGAGCACACGCCGCACCGCGAAGTCGGACGCTCCGGTGATCGCGTCGGCCGCGTCGCCCTCGCCCCGCTCCCGGAGCGCCGTGCGCAACCGGCCGAGCTTCGCGTCGTCGTCGTCGCCGGCGTCGTCGCCGGGTGCGTCCCAGGCGACGAATCGACGCGCACCGTTCGGCAGGGGGAACGACTCGAGCACACCGTGGGGCGAGAGGTGGACGACCGCCACCTCGGCGTCGGCGCGCGGCGGCAGGGCCGCATCGGTCATGAGGTAGCGGTCGGGGTAGGCGGTGCGGCGGAGAGCCCCGGGCCGGAACACCAGGTCACGTGCGCCGACCCCGCCGGCGACGACCACGAGGGGAGCGGTGAGGTCGCGACCCGTGAGCCCGACCCGCAGGGTGTCGCCCTCGGGGGTGATGTCGCGCACGCGTTCTCCGCGCAGCGGCGCGGGTGCGCCGACCGCGAGAGCGGCCTGCGTCGAGGCCTGGGGCAGCGTCGCGACATACGGATGCCGGGTGTCGAGGCGGTCGAAGCGCACCGTGCCGAGCAGTCGACCGGCGCTGCGGGCCTCGCCGCGCCGGACGCGGACGGCGCCGGCGAGGATGCGCTCGGTCGTGCCGCCGGCTTCGAGGGCGCGGAGGGTCGGCGCGTGCAGCCCGATCGCGCGGGAGCCCTGCCCGGCTGCGGCGCGGCGTTCGACGATGGTCGTGTCGACGCCCTGCCGCGTCAGTTCCGCCGCGAGCAGGGTGCCGACGGGGCCGGCGCCGACGACGATGACGTCAGGCACGACCGGCTCCCACGGCGAGCAGGCGGAACGGCGCCGGGGTGAGGACACGCCACGGCGCTCCGAGCGCTGCCGTCAGCTCCGGCGCCCGGTAGCTGCGCTGGATCGAGCGGAGGCCGTCGGTGCGGAGGAACGTGCCGCGCTGCAGGGGAGTGATGCCGACGGCGTAAAGACCGTACGCGAGAGGCCCGCGCGCGATGTCGGCGTGCAGGACGGCGCCCGTCGAGAGGGCCAGCGTGTCGTCGGCGAAGCCCGTCAGCTCGTCGTCGCCCAGGTGATGGAGGACGTGATTCGAGAGGACCATGTCGAACGTGGCACCGGTCGCCCGGAGCTGCGCGGCATCCATGCTCTCGAATCGCACGTTCGGGCGCGCCCGCTCCCGCGCCACGGCGAGGGCCCGAGCGTCGGGGTCGATGCCCGTCCAGTCGACCGTCAGTCCATCCCGGCTCGCGAGGTCGGCGAGGCGGGCCACGACGTCGCCGCCGCCGCTGCCGACGTCGAGCACGCGGGCCGGGCGGCCGAGGCCGCGGAGAGCGGGGGCCATGTGTCGTCGCCACACGGTGCCCCACGCGCCGACGGCGCGGTTGACCAGGTCGAACCTGCGCAGGGTGGCGGCGAGCCGATCGGGGTCGCAGCCCGGGTCGTCCATGAGCTCCTGCAGGTCGCGGGCGCGCTCGGCGAGCATCATGCGGCGTCGCTTCGGCCGTACGACAGCAGCGCGGCCTCGAGCGTGAGCCCGGGGCCGAACGCCAGCGTGGCGAGTGCGTCACCGTCGGCGAGACGGTCGCCGGTGAGCAGGGCTTCGAGGATGAACAGGATCGTGGCGCTCGACATGTTGCCGTAGTCGCGGAGCACCGCGCGCGATGCGTCGAGCGCGTCGCCGGTGAGGCCGAGACCCGACTCGACCCGGTCGAGCACGCTGCGTCCACCGGGGTGCACCGCCCAGGCGTCGACGGCGTCGTCGCCGAGGAACCCGGTCACGGCTTCCTGGATCTCGCGCCCGATGATGCGCGGCACCTCTCCGGTGAGGACCATGTCGAAGCCGCTGTCCCCCACGGTCCACGCCATCTCCTGCTCGCCTTCGCTCATCAGCGCCGTGCCGAACCGGTCGAGGTCGAACCACGCGGCGCCCCGGCGGCCCGGGTCCGCGCTCACGATCGCGGCCGCGGCACCGTCGGCGAACAGCGACGCCGCCACGATGTCGTCGGTGTTGGCGGGGCGGCGGACGTGCAGCGAGCACAGCTCCGCGCAGACGACGAGCACGACGGCGTGCGGGTCGGAGTCGGTGATGCGGGCCGCGGTGCGAAGGCCGGGCACTGCCGCCGCGCAGCCCATGAACCCGAGGTGGGAGCGTTCGACGGTGCGGGCGAGACCCAGGTCGCGGACGAGCCGGTAGTCGGGCCCGGGGGCGAACAGGCCGGTGCACGACACCGTGACCACGTGCGTCACGTCGGCCGGATCGAGGGATGCCGCCGCGAGCGCCGCTCGGGCCGCTTCGGCGAACAGCGGGGGAGCGAGCCGGATGTAGGCGTCGTTGCGCGCCTGGGTCGTCGGGACCAGGAGCTCTCCGTCGGCCGAGACGACCGGCATCCGCTCTTCGCCGCTCGCGTCGCTCGGGCCCGCCCCGGCGCTGTCGCCGTCGGCCGCTGCCGCGAGATCGTCGAGCACGGTGTGGCGGGTCTCGATCGCGGACGCGTCGAAAGCGGCGCCGATCAGGCGGCGCGAAAGGCGGTCGACTCCGGGCTGGCCGGTGAACAGGTCTCGCACCGCGTTCTGGTGCAGGCGCGCCGGGGGCACGGCGGTGCCGATCGACAGGATGCGCGAGGTCATGCCTCACCGTAACCGGCGCTGCGCAGGGTCGGGCGCACCCTGTCGTCTCGTCGGCCCGTCGTCTATGGTGCGGGCGTCAGTCGTCGACGAGGACGGACTCCGCGACGGGGCGCCGCGTGCGGGGCGTCGCCTCGCGCTCGCGCATCTGCTCCGAGACGGCGTCGGGGTCGCCGTACGACCCGATGGCGATGACGGTCACGGGCCGGATGTCGGCCGGGAGCGAGAATGCCGCCGCGAGCCGGTCGACATCGAACCCGCCCAGCTGGTGGGTGAGGAGGCCGGCGGCATGCGCCTGGATCGTGAGGTGCGCGGCGGCCTGGCCGGCGTCGTAGACCGACCACCGGAGCGGCTTTCCGTCGCTCTCGGTGACGGCTGAGACCACGACGAGCGCTGCCGCGTCGGGCGCCCAGCTCTTGTTGAATCCGGCGAGCGTGTCGACGATCTTCGCGTGGGATGCCGACCCGCGGCGGGCCACGATGAAGCGCCACGGCTGCGTGTTCGAGGCCGAGGGAGACCAGCGCGCCGCTTCGAGCGCGGACGCGAGGGCGTCTTCGTCGATGGGTGTCGCCGGATCGAACACGCGTGTGCTCCAGCGCTCGGCGAGGACGTCGATGATCGGGGTGTCGGTCGTGGCAGCAGGCATCCTTCCATCCAACCCCACCGCGGTGGTGCCCGGCTCCGGTGCGTTCATGGTGCGACTCCGGCCGGAACGACGAAACGCCCCGCCCTCCGAGTCGGAGAGGCGGGGCATTCCCGAGGTCGATCAGCTCCGCAGTGCCTCGCGCAGCTTGACGCGGGCACCCATCCGCAGGAGCGAGTTCTCGTAGATCTTCGCGCCGACGAGGATCGCGCCGACGCACGCGAGCAGCATGACCACGAGCGAGAGCAGCGGCTCCCACCAGAGGGCCTCGCCGGTGAAGATGCGGACCGGCATTCCGACCGGAGCCGAGAACGGCACGTACGACATGATGCCGAGGACGAGCGGGTTGTCGTTGAAGAAGATGACGAGGAAGTACGGCGCCATCACGAGGTAGGTCAGCGGCGTGATCGTCGCGCCGATGTCCTCCTGGCGGGAGACCATCGCCCCGGCGGCGGCGAACAGCGCCGCCAGGAGCACGAAGCCGAAGAGGAAGAAGACGGCAAACCAGGCGATGGGGCCGCCGAGGCCGGCGAGGACGACGTCTTGCCCGCTCACGGTCAGGCCGATCGTCGCGATCGCCGCGATGCCCACGATCTGGCCCATCGCGAGGAGGGTGTTGCCGAGGACCTTGCCCGCCAGGAGGGCGCGGGTGGGGATGGCCGAGATGAGCAGCTCGACGACGCGGGTCTGCTTCTCTTCGACGACGCTCGTGGAGATCGTCGACCCGAAGGTGAGGGCGGCGGCGAAGAAGATCGCGCCGAAGCCGATCGCCACGATGTAGCGCAGGCCGCCGTTGACGGCGTCGGTGGTGAGCAGCTCGACCTCGGGCGAGATGCTGAGCTGCTGGATGATGCTCGACGAGACCGACTCGTCGCCGACGAGGGTGTACCCGAACGGCTCGGCGCCGCCGGGCACGAGGGCGGCGTCGACGTCGCCGGCGGCGACCAGGTCGCGGGCCTCGTCGGGCGTGGCCGCCTCGGTGAGCTCGAACCCGTCGTTCCCTTCGACCGCCGAGGAGGTCTCGGGCGTCACCGCGAGGGGCGTGCGGCTCTCGCTCTGCGAGGCGAACCCCGCCCACAGCACGCCGGCGAGGACGAGCGCGAAGAGGATCGCGGTCGAGATGATGAACGACTTGCTGCGCAGCTTCGAGCCGAGCTCGCGCTCGGTGACGAGCCAGACGCTCTGTGCGAACGAGGGGGATGTCGTGGTGTTCACTGGATGACCTCCGTGAAGATCTGGGCGAGGGTGGGGCGCCGGGGCGCGAAGCTGGCGACGTCGCCGGCGGCGACGGCGCGCTGCAGCACGCGCTGCGCGGCCTCATCGGACTCGGCATCGAACAGGGCGTAGCCGCCGTCGAAGTCGACGACCTCGATGCCGGGCTCGTCGCGCAGCCAGCCGGCGTCGGACGCGGCGACGAGTTCGAAGCGGCGGTTGGCGTGCGCGTCACGCAGCGCCTCGCGGGTGCCGGCGGCGCGGATCGTGCCACCGGCGATGATGACGAGGTCGTCGCAGAGGCGCTCGACGACGTCGAGCTGGTGAGACGAGAAGAGCACCGACGTGCCCTGCGCGGCGCGCGTCTGCAGAACGCGGGCGACGACGTCGACGGCGAGCGGGTCGAGTCCCGAGAACGGCTCGTCGAGGATGAGCACCTGCGGGTCGTGCACGAGCGCCGCGGCGATCTGAGCACGCTGCTGGTTGCCGAGCGAGAGCGTTTCGACGTTGTCGGTGAGGCGCTCGCCGAGCCCGAGCTCTTCGAGCAGGGCGGTCGCGCGGGTCGTGGCATCCGTCTTCGAGAAGCCGTGCAACCGGGCGAGGTAGACGATGTGCTCGAGGACCTTCATCTTCGGGTACAGGCCGCGCTCCTCGGGCATGTACCCGAACCGGCGACGGTCGGCCGATGTGACCGGCGCGCCGTCGAGGGTGACCTCGCCGGCGTCGCGGGCGAGGACTCCGAGGACGATCCGCATCGTCGTCGTCTTGCCCGCGCCGTTGCCGCCGACGAAGCCCGTCAGGCGGCCGGGTGCGACGTCGAACCCGACGTCGTCGAGCACGCGGCGCGTGCCGTAGCTCTTCGTGATCCCGCGAAGATGCAGCATCCGTTCCTCCTCGTTGTGCGGTCGCGCTGTGTGCGGCGTCCCTGTGTTCCACGCTAGGGATCGGCGTGAGCGGTGACCTCCCCCGCACGGGGGAGCCGGTTGTACCCGCCGTGAGGGGGAGGGGCGCCGCCGGCGGGCGGACGTTCATCGCCGCGGCGGACGTTCTTCTTTCGAGCGCACGAAGAGCCGGCGGCATGCGAGGAAGACGAGCCAGGCGGCACCGATGACGAGCAGAGCATGCCCGACCGCACCCATGAGGGGGATCGCGGCGGGGACGGGGCCTGTCGCGCCCTCGCCGAACCGATCCTCGTACGCGTTGTAATCGGCGGCCGCCCAGATCGTCGCGACCACGATGATCGCGGCTCCTGCCAGCAGGATCAGGGTCGGGAGAAGCCAGAGCGGGCGTGCTTGTCGGTCGGTCACCTTGGCCACTCAAACAGGAGTGCGCCCGGTGAGCAAGAAGATTCAGCCGGCGATCGATAATAGTCAGATGATCTGAGTATCATGATGTCCATGGCAACGGAGATGCGCGAGCCGACCGTCATGGTCTTGGCGTCGCTGGCGGACGGCGCGAAGCACGGCTACGCGCTCATCGAGGAGACCGAGCGGATCTCGGAGGGGCGCGTGCGACTCAAGGTGGGGACCTTGTACGCCGTTCTCGATCGCCTCGAGCAGGAGGGGCTCGTCCATATCGTGCGGGAGGAGACCGTGAATGGACGGCTGCGCCGGTACTTCGACCTCACGGATGCCGGCGAGAGCCGTCTCGCCGCGGAGGTCGAGCGGCTCGAGGTGACCGCGCGCGAAGCGAAGCGCCGCCTCGCGCTTCGCCCGTCCTTCGGGGGAGGAGTCGCGTGAGCGGCGTCGACCGCGGCGCATTCGAGCGCGCGCTATGGGCGTATCCCGCGCGATGGCGCCGCCGACACGGCGAGGCCATGGTCGGGACGATGCTGGACGAAGCCGAGCACCGGGGCCGACGCGCCCCGACACACGGCGACGCGTGGGCTCTGGCTGTTTCCGGGCTCGGCGAGCGATTCGTGGGCTGGGTTCCGGCGCGCCTGCGGGATGCTGCCGCTCAGGCCGCGCTTGGCGTCGGGTTCGCCCTGGCGCTCGTGATCTTCGTCGGCTACGGGACCGGGCCCGACGGCATCCCGTTCGTACTCGGGGCCGCCATGGCCACGGGCCCGTGGGTGAGCCCGATGGTCGTCACCGTCGCGCTGTGGGTGGTCGCCTTCTCGCTGACGCTCATCGGGGCGGGGCGCGCCGCTCGGGTCGCCCTCGGGCTGGCGACCGCGGCAGCTCTCGCCGTCCCCGCGACGACCGCTCTGCTTCCGGGGTGGGGCTCGGTCGCGACGATGACGGTCGTGACGCTCGCCCTGCTCGGGGTCGTCGGAACCATCGGGACGGTGCGGTCGCGCATCGGTCTCGCGGCGACGTCGCTCGGGGTCATCATCGTGATCGGCGGTGGCCCCTGGATCTACGGACGCTCCGCCGGAGCCGGAACAGACCGAGGGTTCTGGCTTTCGCTGACACCCGAGGCCTGGGCGTGGCTGACCGGCATGGTCGTCGTCAGCGCTGCGCTGACCGCCGTGGCGAAAGCGTGGCGAGTCGCCCTGCATCTGTGCGCGCTCGCCGGAGTGTTTGCATTGCTGCTCGTCGCGCGGTCGGCGATGTGGGACCCATGGCTCGGGGCCTTCGCGGTGACGGTCGTCGCACTGGTGCTGTTGATGGTGCTCGGCGGCTATGTCGTCGGTGCCCGGGTGGCTCGCGAGTCCCTCGCCCGGCGTGGCCGGGGAGCCACTGCCGGCTGAGAGAACTCTATGCGCGGGAATGAGGTCGTTGCGGGGCGCGTTGGGACCACCGGATGCCGCGACTGCGGCCCCTTTTCCGTTCGACCCTGGAGGACCCATGACCGACCGCACCATCGGCTACATCGTCGGCAGCATCTCGTCGACCTCGATGAACCGCAAGCTCGCCAAGGCCCTTGAGCGCCTCGCCCCCGAGGGCACGACGCTCGTCGAGATCCCGATCAAGGATCTGCCGTTCTACTCGGTCGACCACGACGGCGCGTTCCCGCAGGTCGCCGTGGACTTCAAGCAGGCCATCGCCGATGTCGACGGCGTGATCATCGTCACGCCCGAGTACAGCCGCTCGGTTCCGGGTGTGCTCAAGAACGCGCTCGACTGGGCGTCGCGCCCCTACGGTCAGGGCGTCTTCGACGGCAAGCCCACCGCTGTCATCGGCACCTCGCCCAGTGGCATCGGCACCGCCGCCGCGCAGCAGCACCTCAAGGCTGTGCTGAGCCACTACAACGCCCCCACCCTCGGACAGCCCGAAGGCTACGTGCAGAGCACGCCCGGCCTGTTCTCGGATGACGGCGAGGTCACGAACGACGAGACCGCCGGCTTCCTCCTCGGCTACCTCGAAGCGTTCAACGCGCTCGTCGACCGCTACGCCAAGGTTCCCGCGTCGGTCTGACCGCGCCCCGCAGAACGGCCCCGCATCCTGCTCGGATGCGGGGCCGTTCTGCGCTCGCCGAGCGGCCCGGCAGCGGCCCGCGGATCGTGCTCGCTCAGTCGGTGAACTGTGTGTCGGGATCCTCGACGGCCCCGGCGTCATCTGCGCGCGCCGCCCGGATGGCCTCCTGATACTGCTCTTCTGCGGGCAGGTGGGTGAACGGTGTCGCGTACGGGTCGGGAGGTGTGGCGTCGAGCGTGTCGATGATCTCCCGCCGGTCGAGGCCCCACAGCTGCTGTGCGGGAGCGGACAGGGCGAAACGCGGCGATGGCCTGTTGTCGCGGCCGAGGATCGTCTCGCCCCGCCCCGCAACCCCGTCCTCGAAGGCGCAGGACCGACGACGGCAGGATCGGCGCCCACTCATCGAACGTCGCAAAATCCACGAGTGGCATGAGGTACGTCCCTCCGACATCGAACCGGACTGCATCAGGTTCGACGAGAGTGATCGCCTCATCTCGGTCGCCGCCAGTCCAGACGTACGCGTTATAGGACGTGGTGAAGGATTCGGGCGGGGCCACGTAGTTCTCGGGGTGCCACAGCGTTTCGAGCACGTCGAACGTCACGAGTTGGACGGCGTACCCTTCGCCGCATTCTTCCTCGTCGGGCGAGACCGCTTCCCGAGATTGCGCTTTATCGGTCACTTCGGCGACCACGACAGCGTCGACGTAGGTGACCCAGTCGGTCAGCGACTCAGAGGGAAGAGCAGCGAGGCCTTCGCCTGTCAGCATCCGCACCTCGCCCGGGGTCGAAGGCCCGCACCCCGATACCAGAGGGACGACGAGCGACAGCGGTGCCAGCAGACCGAAAGAGGTGCGCTCCCTCGCGGTCGCCTCAGGGCGACGATGGACGGGTCGGCTGCGTGCCACTATCGCGCGGGCGTGCGGCACGGTGGCTCCCCGCGGGGCTCCATTCCGGCAGGTCGGCCAGTCGGGGGTCGTCGGGCAGACGCGCCATCGAATGCGCAGTGACGACGACCTGCGCCCCCGGGGCCGGAGTCGACAGGAAGTGCTCCACGCAGGCGACTCGGCTCGTCGACCCGAACCCGTTCCAGAGAAGCTCGTACGCGACCGGATGCTGAGATTCCGAAAGACTCACCGCCTCGTCGATGCGAGGCAGGACATCGGTTTCGATGCCGCGGAAGACTGTCCAGCCGATGTCGTTACCCGGTTCACCGACCGCACTGAGCCGGTGAACCACTCTGATCTGCAAGTTCCAACACACCACGTCCCTATCCTCGCGCGTGTTCGGGCGTTCAGGTCGACAGTCCCGTCGCTGCCGCCGTTCGCAACCCTCGGGCGCGGTGGAGGTCAGGCCTCGATGTCGGTGACGATCTCCTTCACCACCTCGATGTAGGACGTGATGTCGTCGTCGGTCATCGCCAAGGACAGTGAGAATTCGCCGCGGGCAACGGGGAAGAATCCCCGGTTGGCGAGTTCGAGCGAGAACGTCTGCGTCTTGTCGGCATCCACGTTCCGCCAGTGGTCGCGTTGGGTCTGCACGGTCATCCCCGATTCCAGGCAGTACGCGTACGCGAGAGAGGAGTAGCCGCTCCCGAAGATCGTGAACGGGCTCCTCCTGCTCGCAGTCCATTCGCCCACTTCGGACAGGATGCGTCGGGCCATCGTGTTCAGACGGTCGTACGCCGCCTCGTCGAGTGCGCTCATGCATGCGATGCCGGCGATCAGCGCGAGCCGGTGCCCGTGGTGAGTCCCCGAGATCGGCACACGACCGTCGGCGAGCACACCCATGATGTCTGCTCGTCCACCGATCGCGCCGAGCGGCAGTCCCCCGCCGATGATCTTCCCCATCACGGTGATGTCCGCATCGATACCGTACGAGTTCTGCATGCCGTGGAACGCGGCGCGCAGGGTCATCGTCTCGTCGATGACGAGCAGGATGCCGAGTTCGGCGGTGACGCGGCGCAGCATCCGCACGAAGTCCTGCCGCAGGACGACGTGGCCCCCAGCGCCGCTCTCGAGTTCGACGATCACGCAGGCGAGCTCGTCGGCGTGATCGCGGAGGATGCGTTCGGTTCCTTCTTCGTCGTTCTGCGTGAGCATGACGACATGCTCGACAATGGCCGCGGGGATGCCTTCGCTGTCGGCGACCGGGCGAGGGTCGCTGTCGGACCCGTACTCGCTCCCCCCGTGGGGATGAGCGGACACGCTCACCGGATCAGTGAAGCCGTGGTAGCCGCCCTCGAACTTGGCGATCAGGGTTCTTCCGGTGAACGCGCGCGCAACGCGTACTGCACTCATCACGGACTCCGACGCGGAGCAGGAGAACTGCACCATCTCGATCGACGCGACGCGATCGATCAGGATGCGGGCGAGTTCCGCCTCTTCTGCGACCGGGTTGCCGAATGACGTTCCGGAAGGGATGGCTGCGATGAGCGCATCGCTGATCGTCCGGTTGCCGTGGCCGAGGATGTTGACGGTGAAGTTATTGTTCAGATCCAGAAGACGGTGACCGTCGGCCGTGTCGATGTACGCACCCTCGCCGCCCTCGACGAACACCGCGTGCGGGCCGAAGTTGAAGGAGGTGCGACTGTATCCGCCGGGGATCACCGCCCGGCCTTCGGTCGTGAGCTGGGCAGAGGTCGCAAACTTCTCGCTGAAGCGGCGAGCAGCGGATTCGAGCGTGAGCAATGTGTTCTCCCTGGTCGGTCCCGGTGGCGGGGTTGTGCGTGGCCTGATCAAGCGGGGGTGGTTCAGTGCGCGGGGAAGGTGAGTCCGTGGCCGAACGTGAAGAGCGGATCCGCAGTGTCGAAGGGCACGTCGGAACGAGATGACAGAACCGCCTCCATGCTCGAGGGGACGTCGAACGGAAGCTTGCCCCGAGGGCTGTCGCGGCCGGTGAGGACATCGAGGAGCGCGTGGGGGTCGGCTCCGAAGTTCGCGATGACCGCAGTTGCGGAGTCGACGATCGGACCGAGGATCGCGGGCCGATCGAGGAAGACGTCCACGATGGTCGGGACATGGGTCGCCACGCGCTCGATGTGATCGATCAGGTCGGCGGAGAACTCGAGAGATCCAGCGTGGAAGTAGTTCTCGAACGACGTCACGCGCTTCTCGAAAGGGGCGTGGATGCGCAGGATCGCGACGTCTGCCTCGGAGGGATCGTGAACGACGACGCCGTACTGCGACGCGACAGTCGCCTCGATTCCCTCGACGTAGAGCCGCAGTCCTGAGGTCAGAGGAAGGAGGGGGCGGCCCGATGTCTCGTGATTGGTGAGCAGCGTCAGCGATGCGCGTTGCGCGCTGAGGCCCGCCTCCCGGAACTCGGGCGCCCCGACGATCTGGGCAGCGCGAGCTTCGTCGACGTAGGGGTTGTCGAAGAGCCCGAGGGTGAACTTCTCGCGCAGAAGCCTGCGGGCCGATTCGTCGAGCCGCTCCTCGGTGATCTCTCCGGCTTCGACCAGCTGCACGAGCATGTCTGGACGTGCTTCGCCGCCCAGTTGGTCGACGCCGGCATCGATGGCTTTGCGCATCCGTTCGCGCGGAGTCAAGTGCTCTACGCCCCAGGCGCGGGCGGGGAACGGCTCGCCATCGACGACGGCATCGGTGAGAAGGCCCCAGTCTGTGCAGACGATGCCGTCGAACCCGAGCTTCTCGCGGAGCAACGTGGTGATGACGGATTTGTTGAAGCCGAAGCCGACTTCTTCGTAGTCGGTTCCCACGGGCATGCCGTAGTACGGCATCATCTGGGTCGTTCCCGCGGCGATGGCAGCGATGAACGGCGTGAGGTGGTGGTCGAACATTCCGCCGGGATAGACCTGTTCACGGCCGTAGGCGAAATGCGGGTCCTCCCCGTCTTTCTGGGGCCCGCCGCCGGGAAAGTGCTTCGTCATGGTGGCGACGGAGGTCGGGCCGAGTTCGGTGCCCTGGAAACCGCGGATGTAGGCGGTTACGAGCTGGCTGGTCAGCTCGGCATCCTCACCGAACGTGTCCAATTGCCGCGCCCATCGCGGCTCGGTCGCGAGATCGACCTGCGGGTGGAGGGCTACTCGGATGCCGACGGCCGTGTACTCCTGGCGCGCGATGTCGGCGAACTTCTCCACCAGCTCGTGATCCTGCGTCGCGGCGAGACCAAGTGCCTCGGGCCAGACCGAGAACGAGCCGGCGAGGAGCCCCGCCAGAGGGTTGTCACTGTAGGAGTTGCGCGGATCGGTTGAGATCGTCACAGGAATGCCGAGACGCGTTCGCGCCGCCAACCGTTGGATGTTGTTGTTCCACGCCGCCATGGCCTCGGGAGTGCCACCGGTGAGCAGATTGAAGTGATTCATGTGGCGAGCGACGACGTACTCGCGGTTGGAGGGCAGATCGAACTCCCGGTCGCCCTCGGAGAGTTCTCCGTCGGGGCCCATGGTGATCATGGTGTGGAAGAACAGGCCCGCCTTCTCCTCGAGGGTCATCTGCCCCAGGATGATCTCGACGCGTTCCGACACTGTCCGGTCGGTGTCGAAGTAGCTCCTGTCGACCTCGCTGTGCTCCTCATTCGACAGACGATGCATCACTTGGTTCCTTTCACGCGGTAAACGACGACGGCGCCGGCGAGAGCGGCCGCGGCACCCAGCAGGTAGAAGAGTGAGTACCCGCCGATCGCGGTGGTGGCGCCGAATCCGATCACCGCGGGGGCGATGGCGGGCGCGATGGACTGCGGCAAAGCGTTGGCGATGTTGATCACGCCGAGGTCTTTCGCCGTGTCCTCGACATCGGGCAGCACCTGTGTCGCCAGGGCGAGGGACACGGAGAGGAAGGATCCGATGCCGAATCCGATCAGGCCCTGACCGAGGATGACCATGCTCACGTCGGGCGCGAAAGCGAGGACGACGAGGCCCGCGACCATGATGACGCCAGCGGCGAGCACGAACGGCTTCCGGCGGTTGAACCGGTCCGACAGGTAGCCCGCGAGGGGCCCTGAGATCGCTTGCGCTCCGACAGCGGCGAGGTTCGCGATGACGATGACTCCGATCGCTTCGGCCTCGGAGAGCCCGAAGTCGTCGGTGAGATACAGCGGGAGGAAGGTCGCTACGCCGGCGTATCCGAACATCACGAGGAACGTGGTGAGCCACGTCCAGCCGAAGTCGGCGTTCTTGCGGGGGTTGAACGCGAACGAGCCCAGGAACTCTTTGACGCCGTATCGGTCCGCAGGGCGGACCAGGCGGACGCTGTCTTTGAGAAGGAGAGCGAAGAGGACGGTGAACGCCAATCCGATCGCGCCGGGCACCGCGAAGCGAGCGACGTCGGAATCGAGGAAGTTGACCGCGAACGTCCCGCCGAGAATTCCCAGCGATGTCGTTATGCCGATGATCCCGGAGGCCAGGCCGCGACGCCAGACCGGCACCTTGTCGGCGATGGTCGCGTTGAGTGCGGAGAGCGCGCCGTTGAGTGACGCCTGGACGAGGCACCATCCGGCGAGCACCACCCACACGTTCGGGGCGAGACCGATCATCACGAGGGCGCCGAATCCGACGGCGGTTCCTCCGATGAGCCATGGTCGGCGCATCCCGAGCCTCGACATCGTTCGGTCAGAGAGCCGGCCGACGAGCGGATTGAAGATGATCGCGAAGAGACTCCCGACGCCCATGACGAGGCTGAGCGCTCCGAGTGATTCCTCACGGCTCGACGTGACGTGATCCAGCTTGAACGCCAGCGAGACGAAGACCGGCGTCAGAACCGCGAGATAGATGCCGAAGTTCGCGAGGCCCAGTGTGGGCAGATACGCGGCGGATACGGGTCCCGCAGGTACGGAACGGGTAGGGGATGGAGTGGACTGCTCTGTCACGACGTGCTCCTTGGAATCATCAGATGGACGTTCGTGCTCACTGTAACTGAATACGGCCTTCGTTGTAACTGAAAGTCGACGCGAATGTAACTATTGGATTTCGCGCTCGTGACAGGATGGTCAACGTGAGTAGCTCGCAAGAGACCCGAGCCGACGCTGCTTGGCGGACGAGGCAGCGCATCCTGGAGGAAGGCCGCCGCGCCTTCGCGGAGGACGATGTGCTCGCGGTATCGCTTCAGAACGTTGCAGACCGGATAGGGATATCGCGCCCTGGGCTGTTGAAGCACTTCGCCTCGAAGGACGCCTTACTGGACGCCGTCGCTCACCTCTTCGCCGAGGAGACTCACCTGGCGATGGGATCGGAGGCTCTGTCTGCCGCGGTCGCCGACCGGTTGTGGAGCGACGTCGATGGTTACGCGCCGCTTTCGGCCGTCCTCCTCTCGCGCGCGATGACCGGTCCTGAACGCGCCGCCGCAATGGCGCATCACCGACGGCTTCTGTCGGCCCCATCGAGGGATGCTGATCCCACGCGGGAGTCGACGTCTGCGGGCGATGACGGTGTGATCTCCGACGATGTGCGACGCCGGGTGGCCGCGTGGGAGGGGCTCTCGGTGATCGGCAGCTATCTCCCCGAGGTGGATCCTCCGGCGCTCTTCGCGCGCGGGATCAACAGGGGCGACGAGGCCGGGTCGGTGACGCCGAGCATCCGACCGCCGGTCCTGTCGCTGGACACGCTCTTGGTGAATCGCGCGGGATACGAGCCCGGGCACCGCCGGCGTGAGGGGATCGTGTCCGACGCTATCGCGGTGTTCGCCGAGAACGGGTTCGGGGGCACCACGATGAAGGAGATCTCGGAGCGGGTCGATGTGGCGCCGTCGACATTGCGACACCACTTCTCCAGCAAGACCGAGCTCTTCGCCGAAGTGATGCGGCAGCGCGACAGTGCGCTGGTCGCCAGGCGCGCAGGAATCCTCCTGGACCCCGCGGAAGAACTGCTCGCAATCGGCGCCGAGGCTGCCCGGGACGCCGAGGTGGAGAGCGGTCTGATCGGCTTGTACGCCGTGCTGTCCACGGAGGCGGTCTCGGGCACGCATCCGGTCCACGGGTACTTTCAGGAGCGATTCGTCCGCACGATCGCGTACTTCGAGAACCTCTTCGCCCGGACGGCATCGGACCGCGGACTCGACCTCGACGCTCGGTTCGAAGCGATCTGGCTGATCGCCATGTGGGATGGCCTGCAGTACCAATCCATGCTCGACGAGGAGTTCACCCCCTTCGACCTGCCCCGCATCCTCGACGCGCACATCTCGCAGACGCTCCAGGGGTGATCCCGCGCGGTCGCGCTCACGCCTGTACGGAGGGTGCGACGACGAAGAACCCACCCCCGGGTGACGCCCCCACCGATCAGGCGAGGCCGTGACGGTGCGCGTAGACCACGGCGGCGACCCGGTCGCGGGCGCCGAGCTTCTGCAGCACGTTCGACACGTGCGTCTTCACGGTGGCCTCACCGATGAACAGCCGACGGGCGATCTCGCCGTTGCTCATGGCCTGAGCGAGCAGGCGCAGCACTTCGGCTTCGCGGTCGGTGAGGTCGACGGCGAGCGCGGGAGCGTCGGCATCCGTCTGGCGTGCGGGGCTCGCCCCGCCTGAGGAGGCGAAGCGCTCGATCACCCGCTTGGTCACGGCCGGTGCGAGCAGCGCCTCGCCGTCGTACGCCACGCGCACCGCATGGGTGAGCTCTTCGGGGCCCGCGTTCTTGAGCAAGAATCCGCTCGCGCCGGCCGCGAGCGCCTGGAACAGATAGTCGTCGCGGTCGAACGTGGTCACGACGACGACGGATGCCGTGTTGTCGGGGTCTGCGACGATGCGGCGGGTCGCCTCGAGGCCGTCCATGTCGGGCATCTGCACGTCCATGCAGATGACGTCGGGACGCAGATCGGATGCCGCGGCGATCGCCGCCGCCCCGTCGCCGGCTTCTCCGACGACCTCGATGTCGCCCGCCGCTTCGAGGATCATCCGGAAGCCGGCCCGCATCACGGCGTGATCGTCGACGAGCAGCACCCGGATCATGCGGGCACCTCCGTGGCGGCATCCGTGGTCGCCGTGGCGGTGTCGGAAGCGCCGGCCCGGATCGGCACGACCGCCCGCACGAGGAAGCCGCCGCGGTCACGCGAGCGCGCCTCGAGCGTGCCGCCCGACGCGGTCGCGCGCTCCCGCATGCCGACGAGCCCGAGGCCCGCGCGCCCGCCGAGGGCGATGCGGCCGGTGTTGGCGACCTCGAGCTCGATCGTCTCGGCTCCGTAGCGCACACGCATGTCGGCGGTCGCGGCGGGGCCACCGTGCCGGCGCGCGTTGGTGAGCGCCTCCTGCGCGATGCGGAACAGGTTGAGCTGCACGAGATCGGATGCCGCGACGGGCTCGCCGACCACGGACAGCGTCGTGGGCAGCCCGTTCGCGTTCGCGTGGGCGACGAGGTCGGGAAGGCCCGAGAGCCGCACGGTCGACCCGCCCGGGGCGTCGGCGTCGGGCGTCCGCAGGGTCTCGAGCAGGTGGCGGAGCTCGGTGATCGCGCTGCGCGCCGACGTCTCGATGCCCGTGAGGGTGCGCCGTGCGGCATCCGGATCGCGGTCGAGCACGGTGCGAGCCGCCCCGGCCTGCACGCCCATCGCCGAGACGTGGTGGGCGACGACGTCGTGGAGCTCGCGGGCGATGCGCACCCGGTCGAGCGCGACCGCCTGAGCGGCCGTCCGCTCGCGTTCGACCTCGAGCTCGGCCGTGCGCTCCTCGAGCGCGGCGTGCTCGATCGCGCTCGCGTAGGCGCGCTCGCCGAAGAGGTAGGCGCCGCCGAAGAACGCGATGTTGATGAGGAACTGCAGCATCGAGAACGCGGCGAACGGGGAGAACGGGCCCTCCTGCGAGAGGGGTCCTTCGCTCGTCGCCGTCTGGAACATCGTGACCAGCAACCAGATGAACATGCCGATGATGACGGCGATGCGCACCGTGGCTGCGCGGCGACGGTCGGCGACCCACGCGCCGACCGTGTAGATCCCGATGAACAGCGCCACGTTGCCGACGTACACCTCGGGGATGCGCACCGAGACGCCCGTGAAGTAGGTCACCGACACCACGACGAGAGCGATGCTCGGATAGCGGCGGCGAAGCGCGAGCGGCAGGGTGAGGGCGGCGGCGTACAGCAGACCCCAGACGATGTCGGGGTGCTCGCCGCCGTAGATGCCCGAGACGGTGCCGAGCGAGACGCTGAGGATGCCGGCCGCGAACAGGCCGACGGCCAGCCAGGTGTCGTGACGCACCTCGGTCGACGTGACCTGGCGGCGCAGGAGCGATGCGGACATCCCTCCACGCTACGGGGACGGCGGCCTCGCGGCATCCGTCGCGCGGGGGAGGGCGCCGGTCAGAAGATCATGCGACGGGCGGGCGCCGGTCAGAAGATCATCGGGCGGTCGTCGTCGTCTCCGTCGCCCAGGTCGATGTCGATGACCACCGGCACGTGGTCGCTGGGGATCTCGCCCTTGCGCTCAGCCCGGTGGATCTCGGCGGCGACCACGGCGTCGGCGAGCGCCGGCGACCCGAGGATGAAGTCGATGCGCAGCCCCTCGTTGCGGGGGAATCGCAGCTGCTTGTAATCCCAGTACGTGTAGCCGGTCGGCACGAGCGGGCGGACGGTGTCGCTGAGGCCGGCGTCGAGGAGCGCCTGGAACGCCGCGCGCTCTTCGGGCGAGACGTGGGTCGTCACGCCTTCGACGACCGTGGGGTCGCCGTTGTCGGCATCCGTCGGCGCCACGTTGAAATCGCCCACGAGGGCCAGCGGCAGCGACGGGCTCGTCTCGAGGGTCTTCTGCGTGTAGGCGCGCAGCGCGTCGAGCCAGTGCAGCTTGTAGGCGAAGTGGGGGTCGCCCAGGCCGCGGCCGTTCGGAACGTACAGGCTCCAGACCTTGACGCCGTCGATCGTCGCGCCGATCGCGCGCGCCTCCTGCGGGGCGTCGGGGCCCTCGTGTCCCTTCAGGAAGCCCGGCATGTCGGGGAAGGCGTACTCGACGTCTTCGATGGGCGTGCGGCTCGCGATCGCGACGCCGTTCCACTGATTGAGGCCGTGCGTCTCGACGTGGTATCCGGCCGCTTCGAACGCCTCGTAGGGGAACTGCTCGGGCTTGCACTTGATCTCCTGCATCGCGAGCACGTCGATGTTCTCGCGCACGGCGAAGTCGACGGTGCGGACCACGCGCGCGCGGATCGAGTTGACGTTCCAAGTGGCAAGACGCATGGGTCCAGCCTATTTCGGCGGGTGGGATGCCGTGACGCGGGGGCCCGGCATCCGCTCGCCCTAGACTCGGGTCGTGACCGTCGCCTCCACGCCCGCACTCGAAGCCGACCGCCAGAGCCTCATCGCGCTGATCCAGGACGAAGCCGTCTTCCACGGCGACTTCACCCTGTCGAGCGGCAAGAAGGCCACCTACTACGTCGACATGCGCAAGCTGACGCTCGACCACCGCGCGGCGCCGGCCATCGGTCGCATCATGCTCGACCTCATCCGCGACATCGACGGCATCGTCGCGGTCGGCGGTCTGACCCTCGGCGCCGACCCGATCGCCAACTCCGTCATGCACGAGTCGGCGCGCACCGATGCCCCGCTCGACGCGTTCGTCGTCCGCAAGGAGCCGAAGGATCACGGCCGCGGCCGTCAGGTCGAGGGAGCCGACGTCGTCGGCAAGCGGGTCGTGGTCGTGGAAGACACCTCGACCACGGGCCAGTCGGCCCTCAAGGCCGTCGAGGCGCTGCGCCGCGAAGGCGCGGAGCCGGTCGCCGTCGCCGTGATCGTCGATCGCAAGACGGGCGCGCAGGCGGCCGTCGAAGCTGCCGGTCTCGCGTGGCTCGCCGCGATCGATCTCGACGACCTCGGCCTGGCGCCCCAGTAAGACCCGGTTACGACTCGAGGTCGTCCCACGGGTTGCCGCCCGTGTCGTCGTCTTTGCGGCGACGGACCATCTGCACCACCACGATCACGAGCGACGTCACCATCGTCAGGCCGACGACGGCGAACAGCAGGTTCTGCTCCAGCTCGTTCATCGAGGCTCCTTCCGGTCGGTTCTCCCACTCTGACACCTTTCGGCCTCGGTGCGGGGGCGGCGGCCCATCCGCGCCCCGGATTCCGCCCGAATCGCGGCCGTGCGTGGGGTGACCTGACAGGTCGTCGCGCGTAGGGTCGAAGCGTGGCGCGTGACGTGTGGGACCCCGATCGACTTCCCGACCTGAGCGGACGCCGCTACCTCGTCACCGGATCGAATGCCGGCCTCGGATTCTTCTCCTGCCTGCAGCTCGCGGGGGCCGGCGCACACGTGATCATGAGCGCTCGGAACCCGTCCCGACTGTCCCGCGCACGCGCCGCGCTGCTCGCGCAGGTGCCGGATGCCGATATCGAGACGCTCGCGCTCGACACCAGCAACCTGGGGTCGGTGCGCGCCGCTGCCGCGACGGTCCGTGGCCGGGTGGGGCTGCACGGCGTGCTGCTGAACGCGGGGATCGTGCACCCTCCGAAGACCCGCCAGGTGACCCTCGACGGGCACGAACTGGTGATCGCGACGAACGCCCTCGGCCACTACGCGCTCGCCGGAGCCCTGCTCCCCGCGCTGGCGGCCGCCCGCGGCCGGATGGTGTGGCTCG
This sequence comes from Microbacterium sp. Ld4, assembly GCF_045066555.1. Taxonomy (NCBI): domain Bacteria; kingdom Bacillati; phylum Actinomycetota; class Actinomycetes; order Micrococcales; family Microbacteriaceae; genus Microbacterium; species Microbacterium sp. Ld4. The sequence continues at coordinate 437,827 of NZ_JBISHE010000013.1, forward strand.
GGTCGGTGTCGACCACGCTCTTCCCCTGGGATCCGATCGACCCCGAACTGGTGCACGGCTACACGCCCTGGCGTGCGTACGTGCAGTCGAAGGTCGCCACATCGGCGCTCGGCATCGAAGCCGACCGGCGGCTGCGCGCGGCATCCGTTCCCGTCGACAGCCTCGTCGCCCACCCCGGATACTCGCTCGGCGGACGCACCCGCCACATCGTCGGGGTCAATGCGCCCACGCGCCGCAAACGGTTAATGAGTGGGATTCAGGCTCCGATCGCGCAGTCGAAGGAGCGCGGCGCCTGGGCGCCGATCCGGGCGCTGACCGACCCGGACGCGGTCGGTGGCCAGTACTGGGGGCCGTCGCGCACGGTCACCGGCGCCCCGACCGAGGGCCGGCCGTCGCGCGTGATCATGGACCCCGACGTCGGCGCCCGCATGTGGCACTACGCCGAGCACGCCACCCGCACCGAGTGGCCCTATCTCAAAGCCCGCAAGGTCCGTCTGCGTTGAGGCGCGGGCGGACTCGCCGCTACGCGCTGAGCCAGACGGCGGATGCCGCCGCGGCAGGCAGATCGATCGGCGCACCGCCGTCGACCTGCACCGCGTCGCGGCCCGTCGCGGTGAGCGTGTGCCCGACGTCGATGCCGAGCTCGCTGAGCGCGCGCAGGAGCGCCGGGTCGCGGTCGGAGATGCGCAGCACGCGGCCGGTGTGACCGGCTCTCGCCTCGGCGAGCCGGATGAACGGCTCGCGCACGACCGATCCGTCGGGGGCGGGGATCGCATCTCCGTGCGGGTCGAAGCGGGGATGCCCGAGTCGGGCGTCGATGCCGGCGAGCAGGCGGTCGCTGATCGTGTGCTCGAGCACCTCGGCCTCGTCGTGGACCTCGTCCCACGAGTAGCCGAACTCGCGGACGAGCCACGTCTCGATGAGGCGGTGCCGGCGGATCACCGAGGTGGCGCGCGCCCGACCGGCATCCGTCAGCGAGATCGGCCCGTACGGGCGATGGGAGACGAGATCCTGCGCCGCGAGCTTCTTCACCATCTCGGTGACGCTCGACGGGGCCAGCCCGAGCTCCGATGCGAGGATCGACGGCGTCACCGGCTGCGGCTGCCACTCGGTGTAGTGGTAGATCGTCTTCAGGTAGTCGTCGACGGTGGACGGCGAGGCGGGCACGACCCCAGGCTAGCCGCCGGTGACGGTCAGCCAGAGGAGCAGGCAGTTCAGTCCGATGAGGAAGACGGATGCCACGACTCCCGCGGCCGTGGTCCAGGCGCGGTTGCGGAAGGCTCCCAGCAGCCGGCGATCGGCGGTGAGCGAGATCAGCGGGACCAGCGCGAACGGGATGCCGAAGCTCAGGACCACCTGGCTGAGGATCAGCGCGAGCGTCGGATCGACACCGGCGGCCAGGATCGCGAGCGCGGGCACGAGGGTGATGAGGCGCCGGGCCAGCAGGGGGATGCGCACGCGGAGGAGCCCCTGCATGATCTCGGCGCCCGCGTAGGCGCCGACCGCGCTGCTCGCCAGGCCGCTCGCGAGCAGCCCGACGGCGAAGAGGGTCGCGACGACGGGGCCGATGCCGTCACGGAGTGCCGCGTAGGCGCCCTCGAGGCTGTCGGTCCCGGGCACTCCGGCCAGGTTCGCGGCGGCGAGGAGCAGGATGCAGAGATTCACCGTGCCGGCGATCGCGAGGGCGATGGTCACGTCCCAGCGGGTGGCGCGCAGGAGGCGCGGAACGTCGAGGGCGGGTGCCGGTGCGGAGCCCATGGCCGGCGGCGTCGGCGTCGGCGCCGGATGGAACCGGTCGCGGGCCAGCGCGCTGTGGGCGTAGATCGCGTGCGGCATGATCGTGGCGCCGAGGATCGACGCCGCCAGCAGAACCGAGTCGGCGCCCTCGAAGCGGGGAACGAGGCCCGCGACGACCCCGGCCGCCTCGGGCGGGCCGATGAAGGCGCCGTAGGTGAAGCCGAGCGCGATGATCGCCATCAGCCCGATGATCACGTACTCGAAGCTCCGTGCCCCGCGGCGCGACTGGATCATCAGCAGCACGATCGAGACGGCCCCGGTGATGACGCCTCCCCACAGCAGCGGCACGCCGAACAGGAGCCAGAGCGCCACGGCTCCGCCGATGATCTCGGCGACGTCGGTCGCCATCGCGACGAGCTCGGCCTGCAGCCAGTAGGCGCGGCGAGCGGTGTTGCTCCGGATGCGGTGCCCCAGCGCCTCGGGCAGGCTCTGCCCTGTGACGATGCCGAGCTTCGCCGACAGGTACTGGATCAGCCAGGCCATGATGTTGCCGATCACGACGACCCACACCAGCAGGTAGCCGTACCGCGCGCCTGCGGTCATGTTGCTGGCGACGTTCCCCGGGTCGAGGTAGGCGACTCCCGCGACGAGTGCGGGACCCAGCAGCCAGGCGACGCGGACGCGGCGCGGAGCGGTGACGGGAGTGGCATATTTCGGCACACCGAAAACCTATCAGTGGAGGCGGCAGCGCGCGATCCTCCGTCGGCGACGGCGCGGCTAGCCTGGAGGGATGCCCGACGAGACCCCGCCCCTCGCTCCCGACGACGTCGGCGCGGAGGCCGTCGAGGTGGCGGCAGAGCCGCAGCTGCCCGTCGGTGTCGGCCCCTGGCCGGGCGGCCCGGAGGCCTGGCCCGACGATGCGCGGTTCGATCGCGACCTGCTCGAACACGGCGACCGGCGGAACGTCATCGACGAGTACCGGTACTGGACGATGGCGGCGATCGTGGCCGACCTCGACGAGAGGCGGCATCCGTTCCACGTCGCGATCGAGAACTGGCAGCACGACATGAACATCGGCTCGATCGTGCGCAGCGCCAACGCGTTCGGCGCCGCCGAGGTGCACATCATCGGGAAGCGGCGCTGGAACCGCCGCGGCGCGATGGTCACCGACCGCTATCAGCACGTCCGCCACCACGAGGACGTCGCCGGGTTCGCCGCCTGGGCGGCGGAGGCCCGCCTCCCGGTTCTCGCAATCGACAACGTCGACGGATCGGTGCCCGTCGACCGCGCCGACCTCCCCGAGCGCTGCGTGCTGCTGTTCGGACAGGAGGGGCCGGGCCTCTCCGAGGAGGCGCTCGCCGCGGCATCCGGGGTCATCGAGATCACCCAGTACGGATCGACTCGCTCGATCAACGCGTCGGCCGCAGCCGCCGTCGTGATGTATGAGTGGTGCCGCCGCTACGCCTGACGCGTCAGCGGGCGTCGTCCGTCGCGAGACGGAAGCGGTGCTCGGGGCGGCCAGTCGTGCCGTAGCGCAGGCTGATCTCCACGAGCCCGCGCGATGCGAGGGCGGTGAGGTGACGCTGCGCGGTGGCGCGGGAGATGCCGCCCCGCTCGGCGACCTCACTCGCCGACGCCTCTCCGTCGGCGAGAGCGGCGAGGATCGTCCGCTCGGTGGCCGAGCGCGACAACGACGCCTGCTCGGGTGCGCCGCGAAGGGCCGTCGCGGCGCGGTCGATCTGATCCTGCGTGAGCGGAGCGGCATCGGAGAGGAGGTTGCGATAGCGCGCGTAACGGTCGAGCCGGTCGGCGAGCGTCCGCGCCTCGAAGGGCTTCACGAGGTAGGCGAGCGCTCCGGCGCGGAATGCGCGGCGCACCGTTCGGGCATCGGTCGCCGCGCTGAGCACGAAGGCGTCGACGCCGCACGAGCGCACCACTTCGATGCCGTCGCCGTCGGGAAGGTAGACGTCGGCGAGGATCAGATCGGGAGCGTCCGCCCGGGCGGCGCTCAGCGCCTCGGCTGCGGTGCGGACGGGGTCGAGCGCGACGAACCCGCGGGTCCCGGCCACGATGTCGCGGTGCACACCGGCGACGCGGAAGTCGTCGTCCATGATCAGCACGCGGATGTCACTCATCGTCCGTCTCCTCGTTTCTTGACTCGCGGCCCATCACTCCGGGCAGGCGCGCGCCGAACACAGCGCCCGACCCCGCCCCGCCCGCGTCGATGATCCACACCTCGCCGCCGCGTCGTCGCGCGATCTCGCGCGACAGCGGCAACCCGATGCCGTGCCCGTGCACCGACGCGTCGGTGTCGGAGCTCGCGCGCGCCGCGAACACGGCGCTCGGGTCCGCCACTCCGGCGCCGGAATCGACCACGGTCATGACCAGCTCACCCGCGCCCGACCCGTCGAGTTCGTCGAGAAGCGTCACCTCGACCCACGGAGAAGCGGCGGATGCCGCGGCCCCGGCCTGCGCCGCGGTCACCGCGTTCCCCACCAGGTTCCCGAGCACGGCGAGTGCGTCCTCGACGTCGTTCAGGGTGCTGCGCAGCAGCGTGTCTTCGTCGACGCGCAGCTCGACCCCGCGCTCTTGGGCGGTCTCAGCCATCGCGCCCAGGAACGACTGCAGGACAGGGTCGCTCACGGCATCGAGCCCTGCGACGCGCAGGTCGACGGCGCCGCGACCGGACACGTCGCGGAGGAAGTCCCGCGCCTCGTCGGTGCGACCGGCATCGAGCAGCCCCGAGGCCGCGTGCAGGCGATTGGCGAACTCGTGGCGCTGCGCGCGGAGGGCGTCGGTCAGCGTGCGGACACCGTCGAGGCGTTCGGTCAGGGCGAGCAGGTCGGTGCGGTCGCGGAGGACCGCCGCGGTCCCGAGGGCGCGCTGCCCTCGGCGCACCGGACGGACGTCGACATAGAGGATGCGGTCGCCGACGGGGAGCCCCGCGGTTGCGCCACCGGTGAGAGCCTCACGAACCGCGTCGTCGACGGCGGCGTCGCGGAGGGATGTGCCCGGCTGGGCGGCGGCACCCAGCATCCGGGTCGCTGCATCGCTCCACACGCGCACGACGCCGTCCGCGTCGACGGCGACGAGGCCGTCGTCCGAGCTCTCGAGGACCGCGGTCTGGGTCTGCACGAGCGCGGCGAGCTCCTCGGGCTGCACGCCGAGGGTGACCCTCTCGAGCCGGCGGCGCAGCAGCAGCGCGGCGACCACGCCCAGGGCGAGCGCGACGAGGACGGCCGCCGTGATCCCGGTGATCAGGGCAGGCAGGTCATCGAAGACGCTGGCGCGTTCGAAACCGACGCTCACCTCACCGACGGGCCGGTCGTCGCTCGCGGGCCCGTACACCGGCACCTTGGCGCGAGCGGACTCCCCGAGCGTGCCCGACTCCCACGTCACCACCTCACGGCCGGCCAGGGCATCGGCGAAGCTCGTGCTGACCACCTGTCCCAGCCGATCAGGGTCGGGGTGCGCGAGGCGGATGCCGTGGTCGTCGGTGATGACGACGAAGAGGACGTCGGTGCGGCTGGTCACGCCTGCGGCGTAGGCCTGGAGCGGACCGTCGCGGAGGGATGCGGCGTCGGGCGTGCCCGGGTCTGCGGAGTAGCCGGCGGCGAGCTCGCGCACGTCGGGCGCGGCGGCGACGCTCCGAGCGATGTTCAGCGCCGAGGACTCGGCTTCAGCGCGCAACTGCTGCACGCCCAACAAGAGGAACACCGCCGCGCAGGCAGCGACGACGCAGACCTGCGTCACGAGCTGGAGGACCAGCATCCTGCTTCCGAATCGCACCGCGTCACCTCCCTGCGCACAATGAGCGAAACCCAGGTTACGCGCACAACGTCGGGGAATGCGCCTTACCGCGCGCGTCCGGGGGTGCAGTCCGTACGCTCGCGGGACCAGGCGCCGCATCCCCTCCGGCACCGCTTCACGACGAAGGAGTCGCGATGAGCATCGTGCATACCGAGGCAGTCGAATACCCCGTGGCGTTCACTCCGCCCGATACCGTCCTCGTCATCCTCGGGTTCGTGATGGTGCTGACCTTCATGGCGCTGATCATGACGCGGCGACTGACCCCCATGGTCGCGCTCATCACGGTGCCCACGATCTTCGGCCTGTTCGCCGGTGCGGGCCTCGGCCTCGGCGACATGGTCATCGACGCGATCGGCGATCTCGCCCCCACTGCGGCGCTCCTGATGTTCGCGATCATGTACTTCGGCATCATGATCGACGTCGGCCTCTTCGATCCGCTCATCCGCCTGATCACCCGCCTTCTGAAGGACGATCCCGCCAAGGTCGTGCTCGGCACCGCGATCCTCGCCGGGGCCGTCTCGCTCGACGGCGACGGATCGACCACGTTCATCATCACCACCTCGGCGATGCTGCCGATCTACCTCCGCCTCGGCATGAGCCCGGTCGTGCTGACCTGTGTCGCCGGCCTCATGAACGGCACGCTCAACATCGTCCCGTGGGGCGGTCCGACGGTGCGCGCCGCGTCGGCGCTCGGCCTGCAGCCGACCGACATCTTCGTCCCGATGCTGCCCTCGCTGGCCACCGGACTCGTCGTCTCGCTGCTGTTCGCCTGGTTCCTCGGCCTCTCGGAGCGCCGCCGCCTCGCCGGATCGGTCGACACCTCGCGCCTCGCGGCTCCCGGTGACGGACGTCTCGGTGCACCGCGACTGTTCCGCGGCGCCGAGAGCAAGCCGGGTGCCCGCGCGCACCTCCGCACCGGCAACATCGTGACGGTGCGCGGCGCCCGAGCCGCCGTCGACGCCGCCAAGCTGGTCGACACCGCCGACACCGCGATGGCCGACACGCTGCTCGACCCGAACCGAGCTACTCTCCGGCCCAAGCTCATCTGGTTTAACCTCGCGCTGACGGTCGCCGTCATGGTGCTGCTCGTGATCGACATCTACCCGCTGGCCTATGTCTTCATGGTCGGCGCCGCCGTCGCGCTCATCGTCAACTTCCCCCGGCTGAAGAACCAGGCCGATGAGATCGTCGCTCATGCCCCCAGCATCGTCGGTGTCGTCTCGATGGTGCTCGCCGCGGGTGTGCTCGTCGGCGTGCTCAACGGCACCGGCATGGTCGACGCGATGGCGAGCTGGGTCACCGAGGTGATCCCGCCGTCCCTCGGTCCGTTCATGGCCGTGATCACCGGCATCCTGTCGATCCCGTTCACGTTCTTCATGTCGAACGACGCGTTCTACTTCGGCATTCTGCCGATCCTCGCCGAGAGTGCTGCGACCTACGGGATCGAGCCGGTCGAGATGGCCCGTGCGTCGATCACCGGTCAGCCGGTGCACCTGCAGAGCCCTCTCGTGCCCGCGATCCTGCTGCTCGTCTCGCTGGCCGGCGTGAACCTCGGCGATCACCACAAGAAGGTGCTGTGGCGTGCCGTCGTCATCTCGTTGGTGATGCTCGCGGTGGGTGTGCTCGTCGGGTCGGTCCCGCTGATGGCCTGAGGCCGGGTCAGCCGGTGACCGTCAGGTCACCGTCGATCGCGAGATCTCCGTGGAGGACGCGGATGCGGGCGGGCCCCGCCGTCGCATCGTCGGGCACTGTCACCTCGGCGGAGATCGCCGTATCGGTGATGTCGGCGGTACGTAGCTCGCGCGACGTGTCGCCCTGAGCCCACTCGATCCGGACCTCGGTCCAGGGTGCCTCGCCCGAGGGATCGTTCGGGGTGTCCTCGCAGACGGACCACCCGTCGCTCGTCACGGTAACCGTGTCGCCTGGGGCCGCCGCCGCGGGAGTCACGGTCACGACCGGTGCGGCGCACTGACCAGCGGCCTGGCCACCACCGGATCCCGGGGTCATCCCGCACCCCGAGAGCGCGAAGGCAGACAGCAGCACGACCGTCGCCGTGGCCCTTCGCGACTCGCGCATCAGAAGTGCCCTCCGACGTGGATGCTGGTGCTCCCCTCCTCCGCAGCCACCGCGTCTGCGGCAGCATCGCCGCCGAACAGCACCCGCGAGATGCCCCGGCTGTCGTCGAGCATGGCGCCGAGGGCGGTGGCGAGGTCGTCATCCGTCACGTCGCGGTCGTCGGTCACGGCCCGAAGGACCGCACGACGGATCACCTCCTTCACGAAGGATGCCGTGACCCCCTCGGAACGGTCGGCAGCGCCCGCGAGCGCCGCGGCCGAGAACGCGAGGTCGTCGCCGTAGACCTGGAACAGCCGCTGCCGAGCGGGGAGGTCGGGCAGCGGGATCTCGAGCGCGAGATCGACCCGGCCGGGGCGCGCCGCGAGCGCGGGCTCGAGGATCTCGGCCCGGTTGGTCGTGAGGACGAACGCGACGTCGGCGTCGCCGTCGAGTCCGTCGAGCGCATCGAGGACTTCGAAGAGCAGCGGCTGCAACCCGAAGTCACCGCGGTCGGCGGCGACGAGGTCGACGTCTTCGAGCACGACGAGTGCCGGGCTCATCGCGCGCGCGAGCGCCGCGGCCTCGCCGATCAGTCCGAGGGCCGCCCCCTGCAGCAGCACGACCGTGGTCCCGGGGGTCTCGCGGATGAGATGGCGGATCGTGAGGGTCTTGCCCGTGCCGGGAGGGCCGTACAGCAGCACGCCGCGCTTCAGGTGCTGCCCGCGCGACCGCAGCTCGTCGGCCCGCTCGCCGATGTCGACCACATGGGAGCGGATGCGCTCCAGCAGTCCCTCGGGCAGGATCACCTGCTCGGCCGTCACCTCGGGCCGTTCGAGGAAGGTCATGCCCCCGACGCCGGGTGCACCGTACTCGTCCCGGGCGAAGCTGACGACGTTGCCCCGCACGACGCTCAGCTCGTTCATCAGGCGCCGGATCTCCGCGAGGAGTGCGGGAGCCGCCCCCGGCGTCGTGACGATGACGTCGAGGGTCGCCGCGCCGCGCCCCGCCCGCGGGTCGGCGGCCCGCTGCAGCGCGGCGACAGCCACCCCCTCGAAGTGGAAGAGGTGCACCGCGGTCGACCGGGTCTGCCGCGTCGTCGACGGCCCCGTGGCGACCGTGACGTACTCGACGGGACCGGGCTGGATGCGGGCGTATTGCGATGCGAGGAGCCCGGCGAACTCCTCGTGCTGCAGGTGCTGACCGCCGCGGATGCCGATCGACTCGGCATCCGTCCCGCCGATCGCATCGATCGCCAGGTCCAGGTCGACGAGTCGGTGCGGCGGCACCGACTCCGTCACCATCGGCAGCGCCGTCGGGTCGGTGCCGAGGTGATCGCGGACGCGCTCGCCGAGCGGCGTCAACGGAGCGCTCTCGACCTCCGGCATCCGGTTCACCCGCTGGATCAACCGGTGGAAGTCGCGGAGGAAATCGTCGTCACGGGAATCCATGCCCGCACTCTAGGGGAGCGGGGTGACATCGTCACGCAGGGTCGTGCCGATACGCTGACGTCGGCGCGCAGGGGGCGCGCGCGAGGGGACGGGCATGACACCGGAGGAGCGGTCGGAGCTGACCGGCGTGCAGGTGGTGGGCGAGGTCTGGCGCCTGGTCGTGGTCACGGTCGTCGCCGTCGGGCTCGCGGTCGCCGGCGCGACCGGTTCGCGTGAGGTGTGCTCTCCGATCGGGGCGTCGGGCAACTCGACGGACTTCTCGCAGGTCCACCTCGATGGCTGCGGAACTGTCGTCCTGTCGCCGTTGCCGTTCGTGCCGCTCGCGCTCGTCGCGATCCTTCTCGTGGGGCTCCGCCGCGTTCCCCGACGAGCGGCGTCGCTCGCCGACGCGACCCGCATCCTGCGCCGGACGGGCGTCTGGGTCACAGTGTCCGCCGTCCTCGCCACCGTCGCCACACGCATGTGGCTGGTCACCGTGAGCCCGGACGCGCACGCCGGGGGGATCCTGAGCGTCACGCCGCCCTTTCCGCTGGCCAACGCCTGGATCGAGCAGAACGCGGCATACCTGGTCGGTTTCGGCTGACCCGAGCCGCGGAGATGGTGCATTCGGGCGGACTGTGGGGCCGGCATTCGTCCGCGGAAAGGCGGATCTCCGCGCGAAGCGCCGTCAGCGGCAGAATGGATGCCGCACCGTGCCGCTCAGACCGCGACGCGGAGCCACTCCGACCGGCGGACGCGCCAGCCGAGCGTGCCGAGACGCGCGAGCATGAACACCCCGAAGAAGCAGGCGGCCAGCCAGGCGAGGCCCGCCGCCCCGGCCGGCTGAAGCGCCGCCACCACCGCGAGGGCGGGAACGTACGGCACGAGGGTCAGCGCGCCGACGATCGCGAGGTACTTCGCGTCGCCCGCGCCCATGAGTACCCCATCGAGCACGAAGACGACGCCGCAGATCGGCTGGGCCAGGGCGAGCACCAGCAGGGCGGGCTGGATCAGCGCCGCGAGCGCGGGCTCTCCCGTGAAGGCGAGCCCGATGACGCCGGACAATGCCGCGATCACGCCGCCGACGATGACCCCGAACCAGGCGCCCCAGGCGACCGTGCGACCGAGCACCCTGCGCACGAACGGCTCGTCGCCCTCGCCGAGGCCGCGGCCGATGAGCGCCTGCGCGGCGATCGCGAGCGCATCGAGCGCGAACGCCGCCGTCGAGAAGATCGTGAAGGCGACCTGCCACCCGGCGAGCTCCGGAGTGCCGAGGTTCGTCGCGACGGCGACCGTCGCGAGGAAGGCCACCCGGAGCGACACGGTGCGGAGGAACAGCCATCCTCCCGAGCGCGCCGATCCGCGGACGCCCTCGCGGTGGGGGAGGACGGATGCCGCGTGGCGCCGCGCCAGACGGCCGATGACGACCACGTAGGCGGCCACCATGCCCCACTGCGCGACGACGGTGCCGGCGGCGGATCCCGCGATACCCCACCCGAACCCGTAGATGAACAGCCAGTTGAGGAGCGCGTTCGCCGCGAAGCCGAGGCCGGCGATCCAGAGCGGCGTGACGGTGTCCTGCATGCCGCGGAGCAGGCCGGTCGCGGCGAAGACGATGAGCATGGCCGGGAGGCCCCACATCGACAGGCCGAGGTACGCCTCGGCCTGCTCGGCCACGTCGGATGCGGGGGAGAAGAGCCCGATGAGCACGGGCGTGGCGAGAGAGCCCGCGACGGCCAGCACCGCCCCGAGGCCGAGCGCGAGCCAGAGCCCGTCGATGCCGACGCTGACCGCGCTGCTCTTGTCGCCCGCGCCGAACCTGCGAGCCACGGCCGGCGTCGTCGAGTAGGCGAGGAACACCATCAGCCCGACGATCGTCTGGAGCACGGCGCCGGCGATGCCGAGCCCCGCGAGCGGCACGACGCCCAGGTGCCCGATCATCGCGGCATCCACGATCAGGAACAGCGGCTCCGCGACGAGCGCGCCCAATGCGGGGACGGCGAGGCGCAGGATGTCACGGTTGAGGGTCTGCGCGGGCACGATTTTCAGCCTAGGGGTGCCCGCCGATGGCGAGCGGAAGAAGAGACCCGCGCCACCGGATCGGCATTCGGTGGCGCGGGTCGGCGTGGTCCGCGGCGCTCAGTCGGTGCCGCGGGGCATGGGGGCGAGGCGCGTCAGCTGGGTGACGTGCCTCGGCTCGAGTTCGGCGAGGGTCGAGACGCCGAGGAGCTTCATCGTGCGCTCGATCTCGCTCCGGAGGATCTCGATCGTCTTGTCGACGCCCGCGCGGCCACCGGCCATGAGGCCGTAGAGGTAGGCGCGGCCGATCAGGGTGAACTTCGCACCGAGCGCGATCGACGAGACGATGTCGGCGCCGTTCATGATGCCGGTGTCGACCATGACGGTCGCGTCCTTGCCGACCTCGCGGACGACCGTCGGCAGCAGGTGGAACGGGATCGGTGCCCGGTCGAGCTGACGGCCGCCGTGGTTCGACAAGATGATGCCGTCGACGCCGTGGTCGATGAGCCGCTTCGAGTCGTCGACGTTCTGCACGCCCTTGATGACGATCTTGCCGGGCCAGATCTCGCGGATGACCTTGAGGTCCTCGTAGCTGATCGTCGGGTCCATCGCCGAGTTCAGCAAATCGCCGACCGTTCCGCCGGTGGCCGACAGCGACGCGAACTCGAGCTTCGGGGTCGTGAGGAAGTCGATCCACCACCACGGGCGCGGGATCGCGTTGATGATGGTGCCGAGGGTCAGCTGCGGCGGGATCGAGAAGCCGTTGCGCTTGTCACGCAGGCGGGCGCCTGCGACCGGGGTGTCGACCGTGAACTGCAGGGTGTCGAAGCCGGCGGCGCCGGCCCTGCGGGCGAGCTCGTACGAGATCTCGCGGTCGCGCATGACGTAGAGCTGGAACCAGTTGCGCCCGTTCGGGTTCGCGGCCTTCACGCCCTCGATCGAGGTCGTGCCGAGCGTCGACAGTGTGAACGGGATGCCGGCGGCCCCCGCCGCACCCGCGCCGGCGATCTCGCCCTCGGTCTGCATCAGACGCGTGAACCCGGTCGGGGCGATGCCGAACGGCAGCGCCGACGGACCGCCGAGGATCTCGACCGACGTGTCGACGTCGGCGGCGGGGCGCAGCACGTCGGGGTGGAACTCGACGTCCTCGAACGCCTGACGGGCGCGGGCGAGCGAGGTCTCGCCCTCGGCGGCGCCGTCGGTGTAGTCGAAGGCGGCCTTCGGCGTGCGGCGCTTGGCGATGGTCCGGAGGTCGTTGATCGTGTACGCGGCGTCGAGCCGGCGCTTCGTGCCGTTGAGCTCGGGCTTTTTGAACTGCATGAGCTCGAGGAGTTCGAGCGGCTTGGGGAACTGGCGCTGCACCATGAGATTTTCCGTCCTTGGGGTTCCGTGCTCAGGCCCGCGGTTCGTGCCGGCGGGGACGGTGGGTGAGGGCGACGAGGTCGCGGAGGGATTCGAGGGAGCCGGTGACGAGACCGGCGGCACGTGCCTGCACGAGGATATTCCCCAAAGCCGTGGCTTCCACAGGTCCGGCCAGGACGGGGACGCCGGCGCGGTCGGCGGTGCGCTGGCAGAGGAGCTCGTTGAGCGCGCCACCGCCGACGACGTGGATGACGTCGACGTCGACACCGCCGACACGACCCGCCTCGAGCGCAGCGTCGGCGAAGGCCTGGGCGAGCGACTCGATGATGCTGCGGGCGAACTCCGCGCGCGTGCGCGGGGCGGCCACGCCGTGCTCGTCGCACCAGGCGGCGATCCGGCTCGGCATATCCCCCGGGGGGAGGAATCGCGCGTCGTCGACGTCGAACACGGGGACGGGCGCCTGAACCTCTTCGGCCGCGTCGAGGAGTGTCGGCAGATCGATGGGGTGGCCCTCGCGCTGCCATCCGCGGACGGCTTCGCTGAGGATCCACAGGCCCATGACGTTGCGCAGCAGACGGATGCGCCCGTCGACCCCGCCCTCGTTGGTGAACTTCGCCTCGCGCGCTGCATCGGTGAGCACGGGCCGCTCGACCTCGACGCCCACGAGCCCCCACGTGCCGCAAGAGATGTACGCGGCATCGCGCGACGCCATCGGCACCGCGACCACGGCGGATGCCGTGTCGTGCGACCCGACGGCCGTCACCGCGGTGCGCGAGCGGAGTCCGAGCGTCGCCGCCACGTCGGCGCCGACCTGCCCGAGGGTGTCGCCCGGTGCGATCAGCGGCGCCAGGATGCCGGCGCGCAGGCCCAGCGCCTCGATCACCTCGGCATCCCACTCGCCGGTGTCGGCGCGGAGCAGTCCCGTGGTCGAGGCGTTCGTGCGCTCGGTACGCGCCTGCCCCGTCAGCCAGAACCCGATGAGGTCGGGGATCAGGAGGGCGTGGTCGGCGAGCTGGAGGAGGTCGCCTTCCTCGGCGGCGAACTGGTAGAGCGTGTTGAAGGGGAGGAACTGCAGGCCGTTGCGTGCGAACAGCTCGCGGTGCGGCATCCGCTCGTGCACTGCCTCGACGCCGCGCGCGGTGCGCTCGTCGCGGTAGTGGAACGGTTCGCCGAGCAGGCGCCCCTTCGAGACGAGACCGTAGTCGACCGCCCACGAGTCGACCCCGATGCTGGCGATGTCGGGGTCGCCCCGGAAGGCCTCCCGCAGCCCCGAGAGCACCGAGCCGTACATGCCGACGAGGTTCCAGTGCAGCCCGTCGGGCAGCGCCACCGGGTCGTTCGTGAAGCGGGCGACCGTGATGGTGTCGAGCCGGTCGGGGCCGACCTGCCCGACGATCACGCGGCCGCTCGTGGCCCCGAGATCGACCGCGGCGACCGCTCCGGAGCCCGAGCCGGGCGCCGTCATCGCAGGAAGGCCGCGGCGACGCCGGAGTCGACCGGGATGTGCAGGCCCGTGGTGCGGGTCAGCTCGGGACCGGTGAGCACGTACACGGCGTCGGCGACGTTCTCGGGCACGACCTCGCGCTTGAGGATCGTGCGGTTCGCGTAGAACTGACCGAGGTCCTTCTCCTCGACCCCGTAGGTCGCGGCGCGGTTCGCGCCCCAGCCGGCGGCGAAGATGCCCGAGCCGCGCACGACGCCGTCAGGGTTGATGCCGTTGACGCGCACGCCGTGCTCGCCGAGCTCGACGGCCAGCAGGCGCACCTGGTGGGCCTGGTCGGCCTTCGTGGCGGAGTACGCGATGTTGTTCGGGCCGGCGAAGACGGAGTTCTTCGAGGAGATGTAGATGACGTCGCCGCCCATCTTCTGCTCGATGAGCGCCTTCGCGGCGGCCTTCGCGACGAGGAACGAGCCCTTCGCCATGACGTCGTGCTGCAGGTCCCAGTCCTTCTCGCTGGTCTCGAGCAGCGGCTTCGAGAGCGACAGACCGGCGTTGTTGACGACGAGGTCGATGCCGCCGAAGGCGAGGACGGTGGCGTCGATGGCGGCCTGCACGCCCGCGGCATCCGCCACGTTCGCGGCCACACCGATCGCGACGTCGGTGCCGCCGAGCTCGGCGGCTGCGGCCTGCGCCTTCTCGAGATCGAGGTCGGCGACGACGACGCACGCGCCCTCGGCGGCCAGACGGGTCGCGATGGCCTTGCCGATGCCCGACGCGGCGCCCGTCACGAAGGCGATGCGCCCCTGGTGGGTCTTCGGCTTCGGCATGCGCTGCAACTTGGCCTCTTCGAGAGCCCAGTACTCGATGCGGAACTTCTCGGCGTCCGAGATGGGCGCGTAGGTCGACAGCGACTCGGCGCCGCGCATGACGTTGATGGCGTTGACGTAGAACTCGCCCGCGACGCGGGCGGTCTGCTTGTTCGCGCCGAAGCTGAACATGCCGACGCCGGGGATGAGCACGATCAGCGGATCGGCGCCGCGGATCGCGGGGGAGTCGTCTGTTGCGTGCGCGTCGTAGTACGCCTGGTAGTCGGCGCGGTACGTCTTGTGCAGCTCCTTCAGCCGCGTCAGGGACTCGTCGATCGACGCGTCTGCCGGAAGATCGAGGATCAGCGGCTTGACCTTGGTGCGGAGGAAGTGGTCGGGGCAGCTGGTGCCCAGCTCGGCGAGAGCCGGAGCCTTCTCGGATGCCAGGAAGTCGAGCACCACGTCGGCGTCGGTGAAGTGGCCGACCATGGGCTTGTCGGTGGAGGCGAGGCCGCGGATGGTCGGCGCGAGGGCGGCCGCCTTCGCGCGGCGCTCCGTTTCGGCCAGTGCGGCGAACCCGTCGCGCACGCCGCCGAAGGGCTGCGGGGCGCCGTGCTCGGCGATGTACGCGGCGGCGGTCTCGATGATCCAGAGGCTGTTGCGCTCCGACTCCTCCGACGTGTCGCCCCACGCTGTGATGCCGTGGCCGCCGAGGATCGTCCCGATCGCCTGGGGGTTCTTCGCCTTGATCTCGGCGATGTCGAGCCCGAGCTGGAAGCCGGGACGACGCCACGGCACCCAGACGACCTTGTCGCCGAAGATCGTCGAGGTGAGCGCCTCGCCGTCGGCCGCCGTCGCGATGGCGATACCGGCATCGGGATGCAGGTGGTCGACGTGCGCGGCATCCACCAGGCCGTGCATCGCGGTGTCGATCGACGGCGCTGCCCCGCCCTTGCCGTGCAGGCAGTAGTCGAACGCCGCGACCATCTCGTCCTCCCGGTCGAGACCGGGGTAGACATTCACGAGCGCACGCATGCGGTCGAGTCGGAGCACCGCGAGCCCTTCGGGCTTCAACGTGCCGAGGTCGCCCCCCGACCCCTTGACCCAGAGCAGCTCCACCGGCTCGCCCGTGACGGGGTCGGTGTCGGTGCCCTTGGCCGACGTGTTGCCGCCGGCGTAGTTGGTGTTCTTCGGGTCGGCGCCCAGGCGGTTGCTGCGAGCGATGAGCTCAGCGGCGGTCGGGTTGGTCATGCGGTGATTCTCCAGAGTCGAAAGGGTCGTGGCGGGATGGCGTGAGCGAGGCTCAGGCGCCCCAGCCGGCCTGGGTGCCGCCGACGCGGTCGGCGGCGATGCGCTCCTGGTACCCGGATGCCGCGTACGCGGCCATCGGGTCGGCGGCCAGGCCGCGCGACTCGCGCCACTCGGCCAGGGCCGGACGGACGTCGGTGTAGAAGGCGTCCATGAGCACGGCGTTGGCGCCGAGGACGTCGTTCGCCTGCTGCGCCGCGTCGAGCGCGGCGCGGTCGACGAGGAGCGCGCGCGCCGTCATCTCCTGGACGTTGAGCACCGAGCGGATCTGCCCGGGAATCTTGTCCTCGATGTTGTGGCACTGGTCGAGCATGAAGGCCACATCGGGGTTGTTCAGGCCGCCGCCGCGCACGACCTCGGTCAGGATGCGGAACAGCTGGAACGGGTCGGCCGATCCGACGATCAGGTCGTCGTCGGCGTAGAACCGCGAGTTGAAGTCGAATGAGCCGAGCTTGCCGAGGCGCAGCAGCTGCATGACGATGAACTCGATGTTCGTGCCGGGGGCGTGGTGACCGGTGTCGAGGCAGACCATCGCCTTGTCGCCGAGCGCGGCGACCTGAGCGTACGACGTACCCCAGTCGGGAACGTCGGTGTGGTAGAACGACGGCTCGAAGAACTTGTACTCGAGCACCAGGCGCTGCTCGTCGCCGAGGCGGGCGTAGATCTGCTGCAGCGAGTCCTGCAGGCGATCCTGGCGACCGCGCATGTCGTTCTGGCCGGGGTAGTTCGAGCCTTCGGCGAGCCAGATCTTCAGGTCGCGCGAACCGGTCGCGTGCATGACGTCGATGCACTCGATGTGGTGGTCGATCGCCTTGCGGCGGATGCGCTCGTCGTGGTGGGTCAGGGCGCCGAACTTGTAGTCCTCGTCCTGGAAGGTGTTCGAGTTGATCGTGCCCAGCTCGACGCCGTTGTCCTCGGCGTGCCGGCGCAGCGCGTCGTAGTCGTCGACCTTGTCCCATGGGATGTGCAGCGCGACCGAGGGGGCGAGCGCCGTGTAGGCGTTGACCTGGGCGGCATCCGAGATCTTCTCGAACGGGTCGCGCGGCGTGCCCGCGGTGGCGAACACGCGGAAGCGGGTGCCGGAGTTGCCGAACGCCCAGCTGGGCAGCTCGATGCCCTGGCCTTCGAGCTGGGTCAGGATCTCGGGGGACAGCGTCGTCATGAGGGGTCGCTTTCTGCGTGTGCGCCGGCGGAGGCCGCCAGCTGGTCGTGAAGGTGGAAGACCTCGGCGAGCGGGGTCGCTGCCTGGTCGGGTCGGCCTTCGAGGCCGACGAAGAAGCGGGCCATCTCGGCCTCCCAGCGCGCGGCGACGGGCGATGCGGCGAGGTAGGCCTGGGCTGCGGCGTCGTCGTCGGTCTCGTAGTAGCCGAACAGGCGGCCGCCGTCGGCGAGGAAGAGCGAGTAGTTGCGCCGACCGGATGCCGCGATCTCGGCGAGCATCTCGGGCCAGACCGGGGTGTGGCGGGCCACGTACTCGTCGATGAGTGCGGGATCGACCTGCAGCTGGAAAGCCACGCGGGTCATGTCACTCCTTTGTGGGACACCGCGAGGCGGTGTCGGGTGGTTCTCGAGGATCCGATCGGCAATGCGATCGGTGAAACGATTCAAACAGTAACCTGGACCGAATCATCCGTCAAGACAGGACACCCGTGGCCATCAGTGTGAAAGACGTCGCCCGTGCGGCGGGCGTCTCGGTGGGAACCGTGTCGAACGTCATGAACCGGCCCGAGAAGGTCGCCGCAGCCACAGTCGAGCGGGTCAGCGCCGTCATCGCCGAGCTCGGCTTCGTGCGCAACGATGCAGCCCGACAGCTGCGGGCCGGCCGCAGCCGGAGCCTCGGGCTGATCGTGCTCGACAGCGCCAACCCGTTCTTCGCCGAGGTTGCGCGCGGCGCCGAGGAGCGCGCCGCCGAACACGGCGTCTCGGTGCTGCTCGGCAACAGCGACCAGAACGCCGTCCGGGAGAACGCCTACCTCGACCTGTTCCGCGAACAGCGGGTCAACGGCGTCCTTCTCACACCGCAGGCGCTCGACGACGCCCGTGTCGCGGCGTTGACGGATGCCGGTGTGCCCGTCGTCCTCGTCGATGCCGAGGCCGGCAGCGGGTCACTGCCCTCGGTCGCCGTCGACGACGTCGAGGGCGGCTACCTCGCCGTCCGGCACCTGCTCGACCAGGGACGCCGCCGCATCGCGTTCGCCGGGGGTCCGGCATCCGTCCGTCAGGTCGCCGACCGTCTCGAAGGCGCACGCCGGGCTCTGGCCGAGGCGCCCGAGGCGACGCTCGAGGTGATCGAGACCACGGCCCTCACCGTCCTCAGCGGTCGGGAGGTGGGCGACGCCCTCGCCCGGCGAGAGGC
Source organism: Microbacterium sp. Ld4 (assembly GCF_045066555.1). Taxonomy (NCBI): domain Bacteria; kingdom Bacillati; phylum Actinomycetota; class Actinomycetes; order Micrococcales; family Microbacteriaceae; genus Microbacterium; species Microbacterium sp. Ld4. Next base: position 456,148 of record NZ_JBISHE010000013.1, read on the forward strand.
ACCGGCACGTCCCGACGCCGTCTTCTGCGCCAACGACCTGCTCGCCGTCGGCGTGCTGCAGGGCGCCGCGATCCTCGGCGGGCTCCGCGTTCCGGGCGACATCGCCCTCATCGGCTACGACGACATCGCGTTCGCGCAGTCGACCGTGGTCCCGCTGACCTCGGTGCGTCAGCCCGCGCGCGAGATCGGCGCCGCCGCGGTCGACGCGCTGTTCGCCGCCCTCGCCGACCCCGAGGCGGCGCCGCAACGCGTGCGGTTCCGCCCCGAGCTCGTCGTGCGGGCCTCGACCGTCGGCTGAGACTCAGCCGGTCTGCGCCGCCGAGCGCGCGACGGACGTCAGGAGCGCTGCCGCGTAGTCGCGGTTGCCCTCGTCGATCGTGGGGATGGCGGGGGCCAGATGGTCGGCGGCGATGCGGAAGCCCTTCGCCTCGGCATCCCACCCGATGGCGCCCACCTCGGCGAGGGGAGTGCGGTGGACGTCTTCCATCAGGTCGCGTGAGTAGAGCGCCTGATCGGTGACGGCGACACCGTAGACCCCGGCGAACGTGGCGCTCGACAGCGAGGCGAGCAGCCGTTCGCCGCTCGGCAGCTTCCACTTCGCGGCGAGCTTGGCGAGGCCCTTGGCGTTCTTCGGGCGCGAGGGCAGGAGGAAGTCGGCACTCAGCCGGCTGGCGAGCACGAGCTCCTCCACGGTGGCGGGCGACTCGTCGGGCGCCGCGGCGCCCGCGGCGGCGACCGTCCGCCGGACGGTGTCGATGACGGCCGAAAGGTAGCGTGCGACGGCGGGCCGGTCAGCGGGCGCGAGCTGCTCCTCGATTCGGGCGAGGCCCACGTGCGCCGTACCGACGTGGAGGGCGTCGGCGTCGATGCGCACCGCCGCTGCGTCGAGCGTCCCGAGGTCGAGCGGCGTCGCCTCCTCGTCGACACCCTCGACATAGACGGTGCGATCGGTCACGAGCACGCCCTTGGAGTGGCGCCGCCCCAGCAGATCGACCAGGTGGAAGCCCCAGAACATCAGCGGCAGATCCCCATCGGACACCGCCTCGCGCAGGTACATCTGCTCGGCGGCCTTCCAGAACACCATCTCGGCGTCGTCGTACTCCGGGTGATCGCTCTGGCCGGCGCGGAACACGAGGCGGCTGATCTCGGGCGGGGTCGCGATCGCGGAGACCTCGATCATGAGGCGGGAGAACAGCTCCCGGCGGCTCGGGCGGAGCCCATCCAGGTAGTCGGCGAGGTCGCTGGGTCGGGGCATGGCACATCCCATCGTCGGTGCCGCGCGGCCGCGGACGCTGTGCACCATTGTGGCGTTCCGAGCGACGGATGCCGTCTCCACCACCTCCATTGACACGATTCACAGCCAGACATAGGCTCGGAGCGCGACTGGGGAAAGCGCATTCCATCCACGACGTTCGAAGGTGAACAAAGATGAGAAAACCTGTCCGCACGTCCGCCATCGCCGTGCTCGCCGCGGCCGCTCTCGTCATCCCGGCCCAGGCCGCGGTGGCACACGGAGGCGGCCACGGGCCGAAGCCACCGGCATCCGCTCAGATCGAGAAGCTCGATCGCGGGCTGGTCGCGCTGCCCACCGACGACGGGGTGTACCTGTCGTGGCGACTGCTCAAGAACGAGGCCACCGGCGCGAACGCGACCGGCCTGACCGGCACCGACTTCGTCGTGCGCCGTGACGGCACGCGCATCGCGACCGTCACCGATTCGACGAACTTCGTCGATGAGAAGGGCACCGAGCGCTCGCGCTACACCGTGTCGCCGCTGCAGGGAAAGCGCGAGGGCAAGGCCTCCGACCGGGCGAGCGTCGAGGCATCGCCGTTCCTCGACATCCCGCTGCAGAAGCCCGCCGACGGCGTCACTCCCGCCGGTGAGGCCTACACCTACGCGGCGAACGACGTGTCGGTCGGTGACATGGACGGCGACGGCTCGTACGAGTACGTCGTCAAGTGGGACCCCTCGAACGCGAAGGACGTCTCGCAGGTCGGCTACACCGGCCCCGTCTTCATCGACACCTACGAGCAGGACGGCACACTCCTGAACCGCATCGACCTGGGCGTGAACATCCGCGCGGGTGCGCACTACACGCAGTTCCTCGTCTACGACTTCGACGGCAACGGCAAGGCCGAGATCATGATGAAGACGGCCCCGGGCACGAAGAGCACGGAGTTCAAGAAGGGCAAGGCCAAGAAGGCCGAGTTCGTCACGATGCCGAAGGCCGACCGCAAGGCCGGCTATTCGCACTCCGACGACTACCGGATGAGCGCCGACGACTACGCCGCGCACCTGGCCGATGTCTTCCAGGGCTGGTCGGAGCGCGAGGAGGTCGTCTCGGGTCAGTGGCCCGCCACGATCGAAGAGGCGCTCGGCACCGAGCCGACGCACGACTACCCGCTCTCCCGCGCCGACGCGGAGGAGCTCGTCGACTACTTCATCGATGTGTACGCGCCCTCGCGCTCGGCCCGCAACGTGCTGCGGAACTTCGAGGGCTTCATCGTCGACGGCCCCGAATACCTCTCGGTGTTCGAGGGCAAGACCGGCAAGGAGCTCGAGACGGTCCGCTACGAGCCGGGTCGCGGTGACGACGGTCTGCTCTGGGGCGACTACGCGATGTCGCGCATCGAGCCGGGCAACCGCGTCGACCGCTTCCTCTCGGGTGTCGCGTACCTCGACGGCACGCGCCCGTCGGCGGTGTTCGCCCGCGGCTACTACACGCGCTCGACCGTCGCGACGTACGACTGGAACGGCAAGCACCTGAAGAAGCGCTGGCTCGTCGACAGCGGTCATGTGCCGATGACGAACCCGTTCAACGACGGTCCGCACGGGCGCGACGGCACCGACCCCGAGTACGGCACCCTCACGACCCAGGGCTTCCACAGCCTGAGCGCAGCCGACGTCGACGGCGACGGCAAGCAGGAGATCGTCTACGGCTCCGCGACGCTCGACGACGACGGCAGCCTGCTCTACTCGTCGTTCGACACCATGCCCGAAGGCAGTGCCACTCCCGGCGAGAACGTGCGACTCGGTCACGGTGACGCCATGCACGTCGGCGACTTCGACCCGAAGCGTGCGGGCAAGGAGATCTTCACCGTGCACGAGGGCGGCGCCTACGCCCCGTACGGCACGGCGATGCGGGATGCCGCGACCGGCGAGGTGCTCTTCGGTGCCTACTCGGGCCGTGACACCGGGCGAGGAATGGTCGGCGACGTCCGCTCCGACGTCGACGGCGTCGAGGTCTGGTCGAGCATGCCCGCCGGCACCGAGGCGTCGGGCCTGCTCTCCGCGACGGGGGAGACCCTGCAGCCGACGAACCCCGGCACCAACATGTCGATCCGGTGGGCGGGCGACCTGACCACCCAGCTCGTGAACGGCGCCGGAACGGTCACGCCGACGATCGACGACTGGACGCGCGGAACCGTGCTCACGGCGTCGGGCACCCTCACCAACAACGGCACGAAGGGCAACCCGTCGCTCGTCGCGGACGTCCTCGGCGACTGGCGCGAGGAGCTGCTGGTGCGGACGGCCGACTCGTCGGCGCTGCGCATCTTCGTCTCGACCGAGGTGACCGAGCACAAGCTGTACACCCTGATGCACGACACCCAGTACCGGGCCGAGATCGCGCGTCAGCAGACGACGTACAACCAGCCGGCCTACACCGACTTCTACCTGGCATCCGACATGTCCTTCGAGGACGTGCCGCTCCTGAAGAAGAAGCGCTGAGCTGAACACCGAGAGGGGGCGGATGCCGGGGCAACCGGCATCCGTCCCTTCTCTTTTGCCCGGGTGGTGCGAACTCTTTGCCCGCGCGGTGCGAGATCCGCTCAGCGGGCGCTGCGGACGAGCGCGTTCACGCGCTGCTGCCAGTCGCGGAGCTGCCACATCGGATGATGCGGAGCCGCGTTGGAGCTGGGCACGACGCCCCACACCCCGTGGCGCAGCGCGGTGCGGATGCCGTGCTCGGCGAGTTCGCGCCCGGTCTCCGATTCTTCGAAGGTCCCGTGCAGGGGCGTGTAGCCGACCCAGCCCTCGCCGACCAGAGCCGGCACGCCCTGCCACCTCGCCCACGCGGCGATCGCGATCACCCGCGACTCGATCTCGCGCCGCATGACCTCGGCGTACGGCGGGTACGCCGCGTCGAGCCAGGCGTCCCACGCGGCGGTGTCGACCCAGTCGTAGCCGTAGATCATCTGGTCGGTGATGACCGTGGCGCGGAGCTTCCACGCGGCGGGTCGCCCGTACTGGGCGGCCGTCGGGGCGCCCTGTTGCAGGAGCGCCCGGAGCTCGGGGTTGGGGAAGTCCTCGCTGCCCTCGGACCGGATGTCGATCCGCTGCTGGAGGGCGTCGAGCACACCGTAGCTGTAGACGTGGAACTGCGCCGCGCCGAGACCTGCGGGAACCTGATGCATCGCCAGGTGCGGCGGCTTGCCGTAGCTGGCCGTGGCGAGGAGATCGGGATGCCGGTGCCGCAGCCACTGCACGGCGGCGGCGCCTCCGTCTGCCAGCGCCGGGAGGATCGAGAAGTCGACCTCGTTGTGCAGTTCGACGAGCGCGACGAGGTCGCGGTGACCGCGATCGCTCAGCCAGGTCAGCATCCGTTCCCACGCCTCGGCGAGCACCCGGTAGCGCTCGCCCAGCGGCACGGCGTCGATCGCGTCGAACCAGCGGGAGGACGCCGCGAACGACGGCGACTGCTGGTACTCCCAGCTCGCCAGGATCACCACGAGTCCGTGCCGCCGCGCCGCCGCGAAGAGAGCGTCGAGATGCGCGAACAGGTCGAGCGAGTAGCCGCCGGGAGTGTCGTACCAGCGGGTCCGCTGCCCGTAGAAGCCGCCGCCGGGAGCGGCGCCGAGTCCCTCGATCTGTAGAGCACGGGCGAGGTCGTCGAGACCGAGGTCGCCGAACAGCAGCAGCGGGGCGGCGCAGATGCGGATCGCGTTGTAGCCGAGCGCGGCCGCGTCGGCGCAGGCCGCGTCGATGTCGGCGTACACGTCGCCGTCGCCGGCGCGGGTGTACCAGGAGAAGTCCCACAGGGTGATCGCCAGCCGGGCGGGCAGGTGACCCGGCACGGGGCCGGTGAGTCCGGTCTCGTCGACCGGCACAGTGCCGGACCCCAGATAGCGCTCGGTCATGCGTTCATCCTTCCGGGTGCGGTGGCGATCTCACGACCGGATGCCGCGAGCTCCCGCAGCCGAGTGGCATCGGCCTGTCGGCGCGCGTCGGTGTCGAGGTCGAACACGAGCAGTTCGGGCAGCGAGGTCGCGAAGTAGTCGACGGTGTCGGGCGCCGCCGCGATCTCGGCGGCGCGCTCATCGAGCGCCCGCCAGGTCGCATCCGCGGCCTCGTCGTCGCCGAGCCGGGTATGCGCGACTCCGATCCAGAAGGTCGCGGTGTCGGCCGGCCGTGCGTCGACGGCGAGAGGCGTGGACGCCCGTGCGCGTTCCCACGCGCGGGTCGCCGCCGCCGGGTCTCCCGCTGCGGCGAGGGCGTCGCCGAGCGCGACGAACCGCTCGGCCTGCGCATCGGCGGGATGCCGGCCCTCGCCCAGGTGGGCGGGCGCGTCGACACCGCTGGTCAGGAGGGTGACGGCGTCGGCAGGGCGGCCTTCGGCGCAGAGCCGGCGCGCGAGAAGGCACGCCGCCCGGTCGTAGACCGCGAGGACGGTGCCTTCGCCGCCCTCGAAGGCGCGGAACGTCCGGGCGCTCAGGAGGCGCCACGCCTCGTCGACATGTCCGGCGTCGAGCAGCAGGCCGATGTGCACGACGGCGAGGTCGTCGCGCCGGGCGAGCGTCGCCGGGTGCCGCTCGAGGAGGGCGAGCCGCGCGCCGGCGTCGTCTCCGGCGAGCTGGGCGACCAGGTCGCGTTCGAGCACCAGCCGGGCGTCGGCTCGGCGCTCGAGGGCCCTGTCGTAGAGCGCGGCGGCCTCGGCGGCGGGTCTGCCGGTCCGGACGGTCGCGAGCGCGAGGTTGCGAAGGGTCACCCGGTCGTCGGCGCCGAGGCGCCGCGCGTCGGTCAGCGTGTCGAACGCGTCGGCGTCGCGCCCGGCATCCAGCAGCCACGCGCCGAGCATGCTCGCGGCGGCGGACGATCCGTTCGCGGCGCCCGCGCGGAGGGCGTCGTACTGGGCGAGCCCCGCGGGAAACGCACCGCCGAGATCGAGGCGATCGGCGGCCGCTCGCTCGGCGGACGCGACATCGGCCTGTCCCGCGGCATCCGCCCATGCCGCCCGCACGATGCGGCGGATCGGCTCGAGGTTGCCGAACCCCGCCGTGCCCGAGGCGGCCTGCGCCGTGGCGGCGAGAGCCTCGGCGAACGCGCCGGCGCGGGCGAACTCCGCACCCGCGTCGAGGGCCGCCCGCGGGTCGACGCCCGCCGCGGTGCCGGCGAGCAGCGACGTGACGGGGTCGAGCGGGTCGCCGTTCACCAGTGCGCGCAGCGCCGCTCCCGCCTCGTCCACGCGGCCGAGGGCGCGCAGCGCGAGCACCCGCAGACGACGAGCCTCCGGGATCCCGGGCGCCATGCCCGCCAGGTCGAGCGCGGCTGCCGCCCGCCCGTGCCGCAGGGCGATGCGGGCCCGTGCGAGCGCGGCGGGCGCCGTCCACACGGCGTTCCAGGCGGCCCGCGCGAGCCGGGCATCGGCGCGGTCGTCGTCGCAGCTGCGCTCGAGCGCGAGCCCGAGCAGGTAGTGGGCCTCACCGTCCCGCGGATTCAGGTTGCGGCGGGTCTCACGCGAGACGGCCGCCTCGAGGTGGGCGACGGCCGCCGCGTCGTCGCCCCGCGCCAGATGCCACGCCCCCAGCGACGTCGCCGCACGGGCATCGCCCGGATCGCGCCGGATCATCTCGTGCAGGTACGGGAGGGGCGACCGGGTCGGATGCCGGTACTGGATCAGGTGCGTCGCGGTCAGGTAGAGCTCGTCGCTGCCCGAGATGTCGTCGGGCAGCGGAGGCGCGGTCGCCGCCCACGGCTCGCCGGCGTCGTCGTTGCGCGACGCCCAGCGGACGAGGAGCGCGTCGCCCGCCACGACCGTCACCTCCGCCGCGTCGCCGTCGAGGTGCGCGGTCCAGGGGGACTCGGGGCCGAGGAGCACGTCCTCCGCGTGGTGCCGGCCGTCGGCGAAGGTGACCGTCACGCGGGCGCTCTCGTGTCGACGCGTCGCGATGACGCCGACGCGCGAGGCGCCGCCCTCGGCGGTCACCGACACCGCGGCATCCGTCGTCGCCTGGCGCGCCGGGCCGATCGCGTGCAACGGGTACCAGTACTGCTGGAACGTCTTGGTCTCGCCCGGCACCAGCCAGGCGAAGTCGGGCTGGTTGTCGGTGTACACGCCCGCCATGAGTTCGACGTAGGGGCCGTCGGTGTCGGTGAGCTGGTCGTCCCATGCCCGCCCGATGGGGCCGTTTCCCCACGTCCACTGCTTCTTGCCGGGTGAGATTCCGGGGTCGGCCCAGTGCACGAAGCCGGCATCGGCGGTGTGGTCGTACCCGCCGAAGAAGCCGTCCTCGGTGTCGGTGATCATGTACGAGGTCGGTACGGGGATGTTGCTGTACACGTCGATGCGGTCGGCGCCGGGGCGCTCGGCGGCGAGGGCGGGATAGTCGACGCCGTAGTACGCCCGGTCGGCGTGCGGGAACGCGGTGATCGCGCGGCGGGCGTGGTCGGCGACGAAGCGGACGTCGTCGGGGAAGAACGACTGGTACCGCCCGTGTGAACGCGCGGCGACGTTCGCCCACCACAGGAAGGTCTGCGGCACGTCGGTGCAGTTGTGCAGGCGCACGTCGAGCTCGATGAGTGAGGATCCGGGGCGCAGCCGCACGCCGTGGACGCCCCGCATCCGCTGCAGGGGATCGAGGTCGCTGTGCCAGACGATCGCGCTGCCGTCGTCCTCGCGCTCGATGCGGCTGTCGACGGGGAGGAACGTGGCGGGGCGATGGTGCTGGGGCCAGTTGAACTCGACGCCGCCCGAGATCCACGGGCCGGCGAGGCCGACGAGGGCGGGCTTGATGACGTTGTTCCGGTAGAAGAAGTCGTAGCCCGCGACCTTGTCGTACCCGATGTGGATGCGGCCGCCGAGTTCGGGGAGCAGCATGAGCCGGACGTACGCGTTCTCGAGGTGGATCGCGCGCCATGCTCGCGGCTGCTTCTCGTGCGAGATCGACTCGATCATCGGCAGCGGATACACCCGGCCGCTCGAGCCCTGGTAGACGCGGCGGTCGAGGAACGCGGGATACGGGTCGGGATCGCCGGGCTCGTACGTGTCGATCAGGACGTCCTCGGCCCAGCAGGCGACGTCTCCCGCGTCCAGGATCTGCCGCTGGTCGGCGGGGGCGTCGGGCAGGTGGATGCGGCTGGGCTCGGCGTCGGGCATGGGGCGAATCTACGGGCGGCGGGTGCGTTCGGACATGGGTCGGAGGATCGCCTGCCTGGATGATCCGCTGGTGCGGTGCGGCAGGATGGGGGGATGCAGCGGGCAGAGGGGTTCGAGCGGCAGCGGCTGAGCGTCGTGCCGCGCCCCGTCGTCGAGGCGGCTCTTGCCCGTCCGGTGACGCGGCGGATGGTGGTGACGGATGCCGGCTACTTCCCGCGCGCGGCGGATCACGGCCGGCATCGGCCGGCGGGAGCGCCCGAGACGATCGTGATCGTGTGCGTCTCGGGAGCGGGGTGGGTCGAGGTGGCCGGTCAGCGGACGCGCGTCGGCTCGGCGACGGCGATCGTCGTCCCGGGCGGCGTGCCGCATTCCTACGGCGCCGACTCCAACGACCCCTGGACGATCTGGTGGTGTCACGTGCGCGGTTCGGACGTGCCCGAGCTGCTCGACACCGCCGGGGTGTCGCCCGCACGCGTGACGCTGCCGCTGCGCGGCGTGGAGCGCGTGACCGCGCTGCTCGACGAGATCTCGACGTCGCTCGCTCGCGACACCACCCCGGGTCGCATGGTCGCGACGGCGGGGATGGCGTGGCGGCTGTTCACGCAGCTCGCCGTCGACCGGTTGCTGCCCGAGCACGGCACGCCCGTGGAGCGTGCACTTCGTTACCTCGAGGAGCGCATCGACGGCAGTGTGCACGTCGGCGAGCTCGCCGCGATGGTCGGGGTGTCGCCGTCACACCTCGCGTCGCTGTTCCGCAAGGCCACGGGAGGCGGGGTCATCGCGCACCATCTGGCGCTGAAGATGGCGCATGCCCGAGATCTGCTGGATACGACGGACCTGCCCGTGGCCGAGGTCGGTCGGCGGGTCGGCATGGACGATGCGTTCTACTTCTCGCGCAGATTCCGCGTCGCCCACGGGGTGTCGCCGACGGCGTACCGGGGGCAAGGGAAAGGCTGATCGGTCTACGGTGACGAGCGCAGTCGCCGGCAGAGCAGGCCGCGGATGCTAGTGGGTGCCGTCGAGAATGAGTCGGGTTGCTTCATGCGCGGCGTCCCATTGCGGAAAGTGGCCGCAGCGCTCGAACCAGTGCAGCACAGCGTCCGGGAACAGTTCTGTGGCGCGAGCGGCCTGACGGGGCACCGTCACCAGATCGCGCCGCCCCCACCCGATCGTGATCCGGCCGGGCACCGTCCCTGCCGGTGCGCCCAGTTGCTTGGGTCCTCTGGTGAGGGCGTCCATGGCGGCACCGGTCGCCGGCGAATCGGCCAGTCCGCGCACGTCCGGCAGCACGGTCGCGGGTGAGAGCGCCCAGGGCCGCGCCGACAACTGCGCCAGCAGCAGAGTCCTTCCGACAGGGTTGCTCAGCAGGGCCGGCAGCATGCCTCGCAGCGCTCGGACCAGCGCGATCGAGGGTCGCAACGTGGCGCCGAAGACGACGAGCTCGCGGTGGCTCCAAAAGCCACCCGGGTCCAACGCCACAGTGTCGCCGCCGACCCCCCGTCGCGCGAGCTCGAGCACGATTCGGCCGCCCATCGACTGGCCGACGGTCGAGACCCCGTCCAGCCCCTGCTCGCGGATGAAGTCCGCGACAGAGTCGGTCAGCGTGGCGATCGAGACCTCGCCGGCCAAGGGCGGTGTCTCACCGAACCCGGGTAGGTCGACAGCGATGACCTCACGGTGCTCCGCCAGTTGGTCGAGGATCGGGGCCCAAGACCGCCACCCTGCGCCCAGGCCGTGTACGAGCAGCAGTGGGCTGCCGTCGCCGCGTCGAATATGGTTCAGCATCACTCACGCAACGCTATCCCTGCCACGGCGCGTGTTGCTCCCCACCGCAACGGAGTTCTGTCCATGGTGCGGGACGAGGGCGCAGTCGCCGACGGCAACCCTGGACGATCCGATTGCCTCTGCGGATCTCGACGCAACCCGCTCCTAGGCTCGGACCCGTCCCCACCCCCGTTGGAGCCCCGATGTCGCGCGTCCACTCCCCCACCGTCCGCCCGCCCGTCCTGACCGAGCGCGCGGCCATCCGCCCCTCGGCGGGTGACGACTCCGGAGTCGAGGTCACGGCGCAGTCCGTCCGGCAGGACGGGATTCCGGTCTTCCCGATCTCGGGCGAAATCCATTACTCCCGCATCCCTCGTGAGAGGTGGATGTCGGTGCTCACCGCTGCTCGCGCCGGTGGCCTCACCCACGTGTCGTCGTACGTCCTCTGGAACCATCACGAGCCGGTGCGGGGGCAGGTCGACTTCGGCTGCGGACTCGACCTGCGCGCCTTCCTCGAGACCGCTCGGGAGGTCGGGCTCGGGGTCATCCTCCGCATCGGCCCGTACGCCCACGCCGAGGCGCGCCACGGCGGCCTCCCCGATTGGCTCGTCGACTCCGGCTTGCCGCTCCGGACGAACGACCCCGCCTACCTGGCGGAGGTCGAGACCTGGTACGCCCGGCTCGCGCGCGAGGTGGGCGGCATCCCGCTGTTCTCGATCCAGGTCGACAACGAGCTCTACGACGGGGCCGCCCATCTGGCCCGCCTGCGCGACATCGCCGAGGGGCTGGGTTTCGCCGCGCCGATCTGGACGGCCACCGGGTGGGGCGGCGCGGCGGTGCCCGACGGGTTCCTCCCGGTCTACGGCGGATACCCCGAGTCGTTCTGGGTCGACGCGGAGACCGAGCCCGACCTCCGCAGTCACGCCAACTTCTACCCGTCACCACGGCGCGACGACGACTCGATCGGCGCCGACCACCGCGATGACGCGGCGGTCGCCGAGGCGGTGCGGGCGCCGCATCCGTTCACGACCTGCGAGCTCGGGTCGGGCATGACCTCGGCCTACCACCGACGGCTCGACGTGCCGGCGGCCGAGGTCGCCGCGCTCGCGATGGCGAAGCTCGCGTCGGGCAGCGTCTGGCAGGGGTACTACATGTACGCGGACGGGCGGAACCCGCGCCGCGGCCTGCAGGAGTCGCACGCGGCGGGCGCGCCCAATGACTTCGTCGAGCTGGCGTACGACTTCGGGGCGCCCGTGCAGGTCGACGGTGTGCCGCGGGCGAGCTGGGCGGCGCTCCGCCGGCAGCACCTCATGCTCGCGGGCTGGGGATCGGCGCTCGCCGCGATGCCGGCCTCGTTCCCCGACGATGCGGTCGACGCCCCAGACATGACAGGGCTCCGGTGGTCGGTGCGCTCCGACGGGGCGAGCGGTTTCGTGTTCGTCGTGAACCGGCATCCGGGGGTCGACCTGCCCGCCCATGACGGTGTGCGATTCGAGGTCGGCGACGTCGTGTTCCCCGAGGTCGACATTCCGACCGGCGCCGTGTTCATGTGGCCGTTCGGGATGCCGCTGGGCGACGCGACCGTGCACTGGCTCACCGCGCAACCGGTGACCGAGGTGGTGTGGCGCGGGGCGCCGCTGCTCGTCGCGGCGGCGACGGGCGGCATCCCGCCCCAGCTCTCGGCCGATGCGGACGTGGTCGAGGTTCCGGCGCGGCGCGGGCGGGTGTGGGAGTTGTGGCGCGATGGCGGTGTCGCCGCGCGGGTGCTCGTGCTCGACGAGGCGGATGCCGACGCGATCGCCGTCGCCGACGGGCGGCTCGTGTGGGCTCCGGGCGCGGTCGTGACAGCAGGCGGGGAGGTGACCTTCACGGGGGATGCCGCGGTGACGCCGTGCGTCGAGGTGCTCGGCGAGGACGGGTGGTCGGCGGTCGGCGTCGAGCTCGGGCGGCCGACCCCGGTCGAGGTGAGGGTCGAGCGCTCGGCCGGTGCACCTCCTGCCGGATCCGCGCACGGTGGTCGAGCGTCGATCCCTACGGACTGGAACGCGGCGGCGGTGGTCGCCGTTCCCGTGGGCCCGGCCGACGATCGCACCCTGCGCCTGGACTGGGTCGGCGACGTCGCTCGCGCGTGGGTCGGCGACCGACTCGTCGCTGACGCCGTCTGGACGGGGCGGCCCTGGCGCATCCCGGCCGAAGCGCGCGGCGGTGCGAGCGAACTCCGAATCGAGATCCTTCCCGCCCCGCCCGCCGAGCGCACGCGGTTCCCGGCCGACCCGCCCGTCGGCGCGGCGATCACGCACGCGGAGCTCGAGCCGCGCGCAACGATCGCCGTGGTCTGACGCGGCGTCCGCCCCGCCGCGTCAGCGCCCGGCGATCACCGCGTTGTCGATCTGGTCGAGGTCGACGTGGGTGCGGACGGCCCGGTTGGTGAGCAGCACCCAGGCGACGCCGGCGGTCGGGTGCACCCAGAACTCGGTGCCGGCCCATCCGCCGTGGCCGTAGACGTCCTGGTCGATGAGTCCGGGTGCGCGGGTGCGGAGGTTCCAGGTGAAGCCCCAGTCCTGACCGCGCTCGGCGATGTAGGGCTCGAGGCGGGGGATGTCACCGGTCAGCGGTCGACGCATCATCGCGAGGGTCGAGGGCTGCAGGATGCCGCCCTCCTCGCCGGCGCCGATCCGAAGGAGAGCCGTGCCCAGGCGCAGCAGATCCGTGGCACCGGCCGCGAGTCCGGCTCCGGGATGCCGGTGCGCGACGAACCGTTCCATGTCGAGCCCGGCGGCCGCCGCGTCGGCGACCGGAGCCGTTCCGCTGTGGTCGAGGCTGAGCCCGTCGGCGCCGATCTCGCGCGCCCAGTCGGCCACCTCGGCATCCCAGCTTCGTCCTGTCGCCCACTCGATCAGCGCGGCGACGCCGTCGAAGGCGAGGGTCGAATAGCGCGACGCCGACCCGGCCGTGAAGTCTCGGCCCTGCGCGAGCAGCTCGGTGCGGAGCGGGCGCGGGGTGTCGAGCGCGGGCTCGCTGATGCCCGAGGTGTGCGAGACGAGGTGGCGCAGGCGCACGATGTCGTCACGGCTCGCGCCGAACCCGGGCACGGCGGCGGACAGCGGCGTCTCGCTCGACAGGAGTCCCCGCTCGACCGCGCGCGCCGCCGCGATTCCGACGAGCGGCTTCGTGATCGAGAACAGGGGATACCGGTCGTGGGCGGCGGCGCCGAACGCGTCTAGCGCGATCGTTCCCTCGGCGGTCGCGATGCCGAGGACGGCGGAGGGCAGGCGCCCCTCGTCGACGTGCCGGCGGACCAGCTCGAATGCGGCTGCGTGCGTCATCACTCCACCTCGTGTCCGAGATCGGGTCGGGGCAGGAACCGCGCCGTGGTGTCGGTGGCTTCCTCGAGCTCGATGATGACCACCTCGTTCGTGCCGGAGCGTGTCACCGGCCCGGGCACGTAGAGCGTACGCTGTGGCCCGCGCCGCCAGTAGCGCCCGAGGAAGAAGCCATTGACCCAGGCGTAGCCCTTGCCCCAGCCGCGGGTGTCGAGGAAGAGGTCTGCGGCGCCCGGCAGATCGAACTCAGCGCGGAGGCCGATCGGCCCCGCCACGACGGCGCCGGCCGCAGCGCCCTGCACGGCGGCCTCGCTCGCGGCGGCACCGCTCACGGCGGGGCCGAGGGCGGGCACGTCGATCGTCCGCACCTGCCAGGGCCCGGCGATCGGGTGGCCGTCGAGCAGCACGTCGCCGATGAGCCCCTTGGCCTCGCCGATCTTGCTGTCGTAGTTCACGCGGCCGGTCTCCTCGACGAGAAAGGTCAGCTGTTCGCCGGCGGGCACCACGAGCGTGTCATCGCCGATGGTCCGCTGCAGGCGCCCGACGGCGACGCCGTCGCGCGAGACCCAGGCGTAATCGCGGATCTCCGCCTGCAGCACGGCGGGGCGGTCGCTCGGCGCCGCCACCGTGTACTCGACGAGCACGACGTCCGACCCGAGCTCGTCCATCGTGGGCGCGGCCGCGAAGGCGCCCCGGTCTGTCGTCGTGAGCGCGACCGCATCGCCGACGGCGGTGAAGGGTGCGCTCGGCGTCGGGGCGTCGACGGGCTCGGGGAGCGGCTCGTCGGGAACGGGGGCGTGCCGGGCGATGACCTCGCGGAAGGCGAGGAACTTCGCGGTGATGTCACCGGATTCGGTGATCGGGGAGTCGTAGTCGTAACTCGTGACCATCGGCAGGTAGCGGCCCGAATCGTTGGCTCCCGCCGTCAGCCCGAAGTTCGTACCGCCGTGCACCATGTAGATGTTGACGGATGCTCCTGCCGCGAGCAGCCGATCGAGGTCGGCCGCCGACTCCGCGAAGGTCGTGGTGTGGTGCTTCTCGCCCCAGTGATCGAACCAGCCGCACCAGAACTCCATGCACATGAGCGGCCCGGTGGGCTGGTGCTCGCGGAGCACCGCCAGCCGCTCGTCGATGCGGCTGCCGAACGACCCGGTGATGTGGAGGCCGTCGTGCGCTCCGGCGGTGAGCATCGCGGGGATCGGCTGATCGACCTGCGTCAGCGGCACCGTGATTCCCCCCTCGCGGGTGACGCGGATCAGCTCGGCCAGATACGCCTTGTCGGAGCCGTAGGCGCCGTACTCGTTCTCGATCTGCACGAGGATGACCGACCCGGCCCGGTCGATCTGCCTCGGCGCGACGATCGCGTTGACCCGTTCGAGGAACGGCAGCACCTCGGCCAGGAAGCGGGGATCGGAGCTCCGCAGTCGCATCGTGGGGTCGGCGGTCAGCCACGTGGGCAGGCCTCCGTTGTGCCATTCGGCGCAGACGTAGGGGCCCGGCCGGACGATCGCGTGCAGCCCTTCTTCGGCGACGATGTCGAGGAAGCGGCCGAGGTCGAGGGCGCCCGTGGTATCCCACTGCCCCTTGACGGGCTCGTGGGCGTTCCACATGACGTACGTCTCGATCGCATTGAGGCCCATGAGCCGCGCGGTGCGGATGCGGTCGCGCCACTGATCGGGGTGCACGCGGGCGTAGTGGATGGCCCCCGAGATGATGCGGTGGGGCGATCCGTCGAGCAGGAAGTCGGTCTCGCCGATGGCGAAGCGGGAAGTCACCTGCTCCACCCTAGCCAGACCACGGCCCGTTCGGGAAGCGCTTTCCGGCTCACGCGCCGGCGAAGCGCAGCCCCAGGCCGAGGTGCGCGGCCTCGACGGCGCGACCGCGGATGATCGAGACGGGCGACGGGGTGGTCAGGGCCCCGAGGTCGCCGAAGCCGGCATCCTCGATGTCTTCGACGAGCACGTCCTGCGGCGTCGTCATGGCGAGCTGCGCCGACAGCTCCGGCAGCAGGTGCGGGTGGAGGGGCGCGCCGGCCGCCCGGGCGTCACCCGCGATCTGCAGGAACGGCGTGATGCCGCCGACGCGCACGATGTTCGGCTGCACGATCTGGGCGGCTCCCGCCGAGACGAAGTCGGCGAACCGGAAGCGGGTGTGGAGGTTCTCACCCAGGGCGATCGGAACCGCCGACGACGAACGCAGGCGACGGCCGAGCTCGGTGTGCCCGGCGAGGTCGTCGGCGCGCAGCGGCTCCTCGATCCACGCGATGGTGGATGCCGCGAGCGCCTCGACCGCCGTCGTCGCCGTCTCGAGGTCCCACCGCTGATTCGCGTCGACCATCAGTGCCCGGTCGGGGCCGATGATCTCGCGGACGGCGGCCACCCGTTCCAGGTCGCGACGAAGGTCGGGGCTTCCGACCTTCATCTTCACCGCGTCGAAGCTCGCATCCACCCAGCGGCGGGCCTGCGCGAGCAGGTCGTCGAGGTCGTAGTGCAGGTTGATGCCGCTGCCGTAGGCGGTGACCGACTCCCGGCGCCGGCCGAGCAGCCCGCTGATCGAGGTGTCGGCGGCGCGCGCCGCGGCATCCCACAGCGCGAGATCGAGCCCGGCCAGGGCGATCGTGGTGATCCCGCCCCCGCCCGCCTCGTGCAGGTGCCGCCAGAGGGCCGGCCAGAGCTCGGCAGCGTCGGCGGAGGCGCCGATCGCGCGATCTCGGATGTCGTGCTGCAGCAGGGCCAGGACTGCGGAGGCGCCGATCTGGGGTGTCCAGGAGAACCCCCATCCCTCCGCGCCGTCGGAGCGGACGACGTGCGTCGCGATGACGCCCACGGAGGTCACGTCGGCCGCCCACGGGCGAGTCAGCGGCACGCGCACGAGGGTGGCGTCGAAGGCGGCGATCGTGGTCACGGCAGGGCGGTCTCGACCAGGGGGGCCGGGGCGAGCTCGTCCTGCCACCGATGGGCCGGCCGCCATCCCAGCATCCGCTCCGCCTTCGCGGTGGAGAAGGCGGGGGAGGTGCCGGTGAGACCCGCGGCCAGGGCGTCGCTGCCGGGCACGAACCGGGGCAGCAGCTCGGCGAGCGGGCGCCGGGCCAGTGCGTCGCCGGCGCCGACGAAGAAGGTCTCGCCGTTCGGGATCTCGGGGAGCGCGGCGAGGAGGCTGTCGGCGAAGCCGGCGACGTCGCGCGCGTCGACGTAGTTGAACAGCGCGGGCGCCGACAGCGCCGGGTCGTCGAGTCGCTCACGGACGGTGTGGCCCTGCTGGGTGGGCGCGCCGGCCCACTCGTCAGGGGCGATCACGTAGCAGGGGCGGAACGCGGCGTAGCGCACGGCGTCGCCGGTACGCCGCTGCAGCATGGCGAGCGTCTGCTCGATCATGAGCTTCGACAGCGCGTACGCGTTCCACGGCCGCGGGGTCGACTCCTCGTCGAGCGGCAGTCGCTCCGGCAACCAGCCGGCGGGGTTGCCGTAGCCGAGCACGGTGGGGCTGGATGCCGCGACGATGCGCCCGATCCCGGCGTCGACCGCGCCGCCGAGGACCGAGATCGCCAGGCCGGTGTTCGTCCGCATGATGACGTCTTCGGGCGCGCTGAACGGCACCGCGATCGCCGCGAGATGGATCAGCGCGTCCGCGCGGGCGTCGGCGAGAGCCGCGGCGGTCGCGGCGCCGTCGAGCAGGTCGAGGGTGACCTCCCTCACACCGTCGGCCAGAGGGCCGTCGGCAGGTGCCCGGTCGAGAGAGACCACCTCGTGACCGCGGCCGGCGAGACCGGCGACGAGGCTCCGCCCGAGGCGCCCCGACCCGCCGGTCACGACGATGCGGGTCACGGCGCGCTCAGCAGCTGCACGCCGAGCTCGGCGACGTCCACGGGCAGACCCGTCTCGAGAGACCGGTTGCCGGCGATGCCGACGGCGATCGAGCGGACGCCGTCGGTCCAGTCGGCGGGGCGACCCAGCGGGTCGTCGACCGGGCCGGCGAAGACGTCTTCGAGGAGCAGCACGTCGCCACCGCCGTGGGCCTCGCCGCCGCCCTCGATCGGCAGTTCGACCGCCTCGTGCCAGTGCCGCTGCAGCAGCAGGCGATCGCCGACGGGGCGGAGCGACGAGGCATCCCCCGCGTCGATCGCGCTGGGGTCGACGATCGGATGCAGGCCGTCGCCCACCAGCACGGCGCCGCGTTCGACGACGTCGAGCTCGACCCGGCCCTCGGTGCCGTTCACCGCGACCCGGTAGCCCTCCCAGGGGGCGTGCGCGTTCAGCGAGTACGACAGCGTCGCCCCACCGGAGTAGTCGACGACCAGGGCGAGGTTGTCCTCGATCGTGATGCCGGGGCCGAAGACGTCGCGGTCGCGCAGGTAGCCGTCGTGCTGCTCGGCCTCGAGGTAGAGGCTCCGCAGGCGCTCGTCGCCGCGCAGGTCGAGCTCGAACGGATCGCGCTCACCGTCGTGCGTGCCGCGCTCGGGGCGCTCACCGAGGCCGCGGGCATCGGCGTTCTCTGCGCCGTAGAAACGCAGCCCGCCCGAGGCGTAGACGCGCCGGGGCTGCTGTCCGATCCACCAGTTCACGAGGTCGAAGTGGTGGCTCGATTTGTGGACGAGCAGCCCGCCCGAGTGCTCCTTCTCGCGGTGCCAGCGGCGGAAGTAGTCGGCGCCGTGGTGCGTGTCGAGAAGCCAGGTGAACTCGACGGAGGTGACCTTGCCGATCAGCCCGTCGCGGATGACCTGACGGAGGGTGCTGTTGCGCGGGGCGTAGCGGTAGTTGAAGGTGAGGACGACCTCGCGTCCGGTCTCCGCGACCGCGGCCTCGATGGCGGCGGCGCGGTCGGCGTCGATCGTGAGGGGCTTCTCGACGACGACGTCGGCGCCGGCGCGGAGCGAGCGGACGATCATCTCGGCGTGGGTGTCGTCGCGCGAGCACACGATCACCCGGTCGATCTTCTCGTCGGCGATGAGGCGCTCGAGGTCGTCGGGTCCCCAGACGCTCGGCGCCGTGAGGCCGCGCGAGACGACGAGGTCGGTGTAGACGGCGGCGCGGACCGGGTTCGGTTCGCAGATCGCGACGAGCTCGGCCCGGTCGCGGTAGGTCGATGAGATGGCATCGACGTACATCTGGGCGCGGTGCCCGGCTCCGACGAGCGCGTAGCGCGTGAGCGTCATGTGGTGTTCCGACCTTCCCGGCTGCCCCGATATGGGGAAACGTTTTCTGGGAGGGTAGCACGCACGCGGCCGCGGCCGGAGGACCCGGCCCATCGGCCGCGCGCCCCGGGCCGCGTCAGCGGACGGGTTCGACCAGCGACCGGTAGTGCCGGTTGCGGATGCCGAGGATCACCGCGCCGATCGTCGCGGCGATCAGCGACCCCGCGAGAACCCCGACCTTCACGTGGTCGGCGGCCGGGCTCCCCTCGGCGTACGAGAGCTCGCCGACGAGGAGCGAGACCGTGAAGCCGATTCCGGCGACGAAGGCCATTCCGATCATGTCGACCCACCTGAGCGTCGGATCGATCCGGATGCCGGGGAGCCGGGTGAGTAGGAACGTGGTGCCGGTGATGCCGATGACCTTGCCCACGACCAGGCCCGCGATGATGCCGAGGGCGATCGTGTCGGTGAACGATGCGGCGAGCCCGCTGAGCCCGCCGACCGCGACGCCGGCGGAGAAGAACGCGAACACCGGCACGGCCAGCGCGGTCGAGACGATTCCCCATCGGTCGGCGAAGTGCGCGGCCATGCCCTCGTAGACGGGCTGTCCCGTCTCGTCGGCTCCGTAGGGCACCCGCGCTCGCCCCTTCGCGACCACGGGGACGACGAAGCCGAGCAGCACCCCGGCGACCGTGGCATGCACCCCGGAGGCGTGCATGAGGGCCCACGTCGTGACGGCGAGAGGCAGCAGGATCCACCATGACCGCACCCCGCGCCGCACGGCGACCGCGAACACGGCGAGCGGGAGGAGCGAGAACAGGAGCGGCAGCAGCTCGATGCCGCTGCTGTAGAAGAGGGCGATGATCGTGATCGCGAGGAGGTCGTCGACGACGGCGAGGGTGAGCAGGAAGGTGCGCAGAGCCGGCGGCAGGAAGCGCCCCACGACCGCGATCACCGCGATCGCGAAGGCGATGTCGGTCGCGGCCGGAATGGCCCACCCGCCCAGGGCCTCGCCACCGCGCGGCAGGTTGATCAGGGTGAAGATCAGTGCGGGCACCGCGACTCCACCGATCGCCGCGACGATGGGGACGACGGCGCTCTTCGGATCGCGGAGCTTGCCCGCGACGAACTCCTCTTTCAGCTCCAGACCCACGACGAAGAAGAAGATCGCGAGCAGGCCGTCGGCCGCCCAGGCCCCGACGCTCAGGTTCAGGTGCAGGGACTCGGGTCCGAAACGGAAGTTCCGGACAGCGAAGTACTCATCGGCGAGCGGACCGTTGGCGAGGATGAGGGCCAGGATGGTCGCTCCCAGCAGGAGGGCGCCGCCGACGGCATCCTTCTGGAGGGTTTGGCGGACGCCGCGCCAGATGGCGTGCGGGCGCTGACGGGCGGGCAGGGGAGACGGCGAGTGGTCGGTCACGGAGTTCTCTCGGTCGAGGCGGCACGGATCACGCGGCCGAGGTCTCGAAGGGAGAGGGCGGACGCGGCCTAGGCGCGTGGCGGCGGGCAGCCGGCGATCTCGCCGTGCGCGTTCGTCCCCCACGAGCTCAGCCACCCGTTCGTGCCGCAGTGACGCTCGACGACGACCAGCCGCGTGCGGAACGCCTCGCTCGCGCGCAGGCGCGCCCGCGAGACGGTCGAGGCAGGGAACGGCATGGCTCCAGGATATCGGAGCCTGCGAACGGGATGCCGGGGTTCCGCGGGCACGCGCGAGGTCGACGTCAGCGCGCCGACCCCGCCGGTCAGGCCGCCGCGTAGTAGTCGTTGCCGCGGGAGAACTCGACGAAGGTGCAGGGGGCGTCCCCGACGCTCCAGGCGTCATGGCCGGGGGGCAGGAGCATGACGTCGCCGGCGGAGAATTCCTCGTACGACCCGTCCGCCATCTCGACGGCGAGCGTGCCGTCGATGACGAGCGCGACATGGGGGAGCTCGCAGTCGTCCGTGCCGGCGTAATCCTTCAGATCGCTCGACCATTTCGCCCCGGCACCGAAGGTGACCTGCGTGACCTGCACGCCATCGAGGTCGGCGGTCCGCTTCGAGATGAGCCCGTGGTCGTCAGGGGTGATCTCGGCGAACGTCGCCTTCTGCATGCGAGTGTTGTACGTCATGGGGTCGCCCTTCCGCGCCGCACCCGGTGTGCGGGCTGCGCGTTCAGTCGACCACGCGCACCTCACGCGACGGAAGGCGATTCGCGCACGAGAACCGCCGAATCGCGCGCTGCCGGGTCGTCGAGGGTCAGCGCGACGATGCACCCCCACGAGGTGCACCTCGAGCGATCGGAGTCGATCTGCAGTCGGCCGCCGACCGTGCGCAGGATCGCCTGCATCAGGCGGAGGTGGACGGTCAGGCTCTCCGCGCTGTCGTGGATGCACGGTGACAGGTGGATGACCAGGTCGCGCTCCGGGCTGCCGTCGAGATCGATCCCGCACTCTTCGAGGTGGTCGGAGAGCGCGTCGAGTTGATGGGTCTCCTGCTCGGGGAGCAGCGAGTCGAGCGGAGGCCACATCCGCCGGATCAGGTCGCCTCGGTGGGCGGCGCGGGCGACCCGGTCGGTCAGAGCCGTGCTCGTGCGAGCGGCGCCGTCGGCGAAGGCATAGAGGTAGCGCGGTCGTCCTCGCCGTCGGTGATCGTCCCGGGAGATGACGACCCACCCCCAGGACGCCATCTTCCGCAGGTGGTCGCGAACCGTGTTCGCATGCAGCCCTGTGCGAGCGGACAGATCTTCCGCGGTGGCGATGCGCGCCTCCTGGAGATGCCGGAGCAGCCTGAGCCGTGAGGGCGACAGGGGAGTGAGGGGCGGCATGGTGGTCCGATGGTGACGGGGGTTCTCCCTTGTAATTCTACGAGTCGTAGAAGTAAGCGGGGCCATGCCCGCTCGCCCCGCTCGTCTCATACGAATTTCATCAGCGGGCGCAAAACGACAACTCGTAGAGTAAAAGTCTCAGAGAGGGCGTCACGATGGCAAAGAGGAACAGTGCGGCAGCGCGAGCGGCGCAGGCGCAGGCCCGCGAGCTCCACGAGCGGGAAGCCCGGCGTCATCGCCGCAGGCGCGCGCTCATCCAGACGTCGATCGTCGGCGCCGCCGGACTCGCGGTGGCCGGCATCGTGGTCTCGGTCGTGCTGGGTGCGCAAGCCGCGGGTGAGGTCGCTCAGCCGAAGGGAACGCCGGGCGCCACCGTCGCCTCCCTCGGCGACGCCCCGCTGACGATCGGCGACGCCTCCGTCCGCCTCGGTGCGGCGGATGCGCCCGTGACGCTGTCGCTCTACGAGGACTTCTCCTGCCCGCACTGCAAGGAGTACGAGAGCGCGGTGGGTCCGGTTCTGGACGAACTCGTCGCCGCGGGTGACGTCGCCGTCGAATACCACCCGATCCAGTTCGTGACCAACTACGGCATTCGAGCGGGCAGCGCGGCCACCTGCGTCGCGGAGGGCGATCCGGAGCGGTGGCCCGACGTCCATGCCTCGCTCTTCGCGATCCACGACAGCGCCACCGATGGGTGGGGGAACGATCAGCTCCGCGACCATCTCGCGGGGTTAGGCGTGAGTGATCCGGGCGTCCTCGAGTGCGTGGCAGACGGTCGCTACGAGAAGTGGATCGACGCGAACACCGATGTCGCGCGCGACGCGGGGGTGGAGGGTACGCCGACACTCATGATCAATGGGGAGATCGTGGACACCCTCGGCCCGGAGGAGTTGCGCAGCACGGTCGATCGCCTGCGCGCGGAATGAGACGACGGGTGCGGGCGTCAGCCGCCCAAGGGTGGCTCTTCGTCATCAGCGGGGTCCTGGGCGCCGCAGCATCGGCCATCCTGCTCATCGAGCGCATACGACTCCTCGAGGAGCCCGGGTCGACCCTGGCCTGCGACATCAATCCGTTCGTCGCCTGTGCGCCCGTCATGACGTCGCCGGCCGCGTCGATCTTCGGGTTCCCGAATCCGATCTTCGGGCTCGTGTGCTTCACGGTCATCGTCACGACCGGAGTCGTGCTCATCTCCGGCATCGGCTTGCCGCGGTGGTACTGGGGAGCCCTCGCGGTCGGCGCGGTACTCGCCGGCATCCTGATCAGCTGGTTGCAGTACCAGAGCATGACCGTGATCGGCGCGCTCTGCATCTGGTGCATGCTCGTGTGGGCGGCGACCATCCCTCTCGTCGTCACCATCGTCGGAGTCGCGCTCGCCCGCGCTGATGTCCTCGGCAGGCGCGGAGCCACCGTCGGACGCGGACTCCTCCGCTACCGACCGAGCATCATCGCGGTCTGGTATCTCGCCGTTCTCGCGGCCCTCGTGGTGACCTTCCTCGACGACCTGCTGGCGGCGCTCTGACCCCGCCCCGCGATCAGCGACCGGGAGCCGTGATCAGGTGCGGGCGGCCTGTCAGCGGGTTCGCGATGACCGTGGAGCGGCATCCGAAGACGTCCCGCGTCAGATCGTCGGTGAGCACGGCGACCGGATCGCCCACGGCGCGGATCCTTCCGCCCTCGACGACGACGATCGCGTCTGCGTGTGCGATCGCGTGCGTCAGGTCGTGCAGCACGACCACCCTCGTCAGGGGCACCGCGTCGAGGAGGCCCAGGAGGTCGTGCTGCGCCGCGACGTCGAGGTGATTCGTCGGCTCGTCCAAGAGGAGGACCTGGGCATCCTGCGAGAGGGCGCGGGCCAGCAGCACGCGCTGACGCTCGCCCCCCGACAGCGTGGCGTACCGGCGGTCGTGCAGGTGACCGGCCCCGCACCGCTCCAGCGACGCCCGGATCCACTCGCGATCGACACTCGACTCGGCACTGAGCCATCGCTGATGCGCGTGTCGTCCCGTGGCGACGACATCGCGCACCACGAGGCTCTCGTTCCCGGTCTGGTGCTGCGTGACCACGGCTCGCAGCAGCGCCGCATCACGAGGGCGGAGCGCGGCCACATCGGTGCCGCCGATCAGCACCCGACCGCTGTCGGGCCGGATGGCGCGGTACATCGCGCGGAGGAGCGTCGATTTGCCCGACCCGTTCGGGCCGACGACGGCGACGAACGAGCCGTCGCGGATGTCGAGGCTGAGGTCCGCGATGAACGGGCGGCCCGACATCGTGATGGTGAGGCGGTCGAGCTCGATCTTCACGGCCGTGCCTCCGAGGCGCGCATGAGCCAGAGGAAGAACGGGCCGCCGACCAGGGCGGTGAAGACCGTGAGGGGGTATTCGTTCGGGTTCCCGATCGTGCGAGCCACCAGATCGACGACGATGAGGAAGAGGGCGCCGGCGAGCGCCGTGACGGGCAGCAGCCTCCGGTAGTCGGCGCCGACCAGCATCCGCATCGCGTGGGGCACGATCAGCCCGACGAATCCGACCCCGCCCGCCACGCTGACGGACACGGCCGTGAGGACGGCGGACGTGACGAGCAGCCCGAGGCGGAAGCGGCGCAGATCGACTCCGACGGCGATCGCGTCGTCGTCGCCGAGCGCGAGGGCGTTCAGCCCTCGGGCGTTGGTGATCAGCCATGCCCCGGTGAGGAGGAGCGTCGCGGCGGGGAGGAGCTGCGAATCCCAGCGGGCCCCCGCGACGCTGCCCATCATCCAGAAGAGGATGCCGCGGATCTCACCCGGCTCCGCATGGAGTTGGGCGAAGCTCGTGCCGGCCATGGCGACGTATCCCAGGGCGACGCCCGACAGGACGAGTCTCATGTCGGTGAAGGCCCCCGACCTCTGCGCGAACGCGAAGACCAGTGCCAGCAGTCCGAGCGCACCGACGAAGGCGGCCGCCGATGTCGTGAGTCCGAGCACGGTCGCCGAGCCGAACGTCATGACGAGGACCGCCCCGAACGACGCCCCGGAGGAGACTCCGATGATGTACGGGTCGGCGAGCGGGTTCCGGAGGAGTCCTTGCAGCGCGGCGCCGGCCAAGGCCAGGCCGGCGCCGACGATGCCGGCGAGGAGCACCCGCGGAGCCCGCAGCTCCCACACGATCTTCTGATCGAGAGGATCGATCGCGCTGACATCCCCGCGGAGATTGGCGGCGACGGTGGCGATGACGCGCGCGGGGTCGATCGTGACGCTCCCGATTCCGACGGCGATCACCATCGCGAGAGCCGTGAGCGCCGTGAGCCCGAGGAGCCACAGCGTGAGGGGGCTCCGCAGCATCCGTGTTTCGGGATGCGTCGGAACCCCCCGGCGGTGCTCAGAATGCGTCAGGATGAGCGACCCGCGCGATCTTGGAGATGGCGGCGGCGTTCGTGGGCCCCACGTAGACGCCGTCCGAGACCGTGACATAGGTGTTGGTCTTCGCGGCATCCCACTGCGGGTATTCCGCGAACAGGGCGGCCGCTTCGGCATCGAGATCCTCGTCGCGCATGAAACCGCCGACCACGAGGACATCGACATCTGCCTGAGCGAGCTGTTCGGCGTTGATCGCAGAGGTGAAGTCCAGGCCGCTGTCGGCGAAGGACCCCTTCACTCCCGCCCGTTCGAGGACGTCATCGAAGATGCCGCCCATGAAGACCGCGGGCATGCCGTTGGGGGTCATCATCGACATGCCGGGGAAGACGATCAGCCCGTTCGGCTGCTCGCGGCCCGCCACGGCAGCCGACACGTCGTCGATCTCCGTGCGGAGGTCGGTGACCAGGGCCTCGGCCTCGGCCCCGCGGTCGAAGACGTTGCCGATGAGGTGGAGGAGGTCGAAGGACGACTCGACGGTCGCGTCGTCGAACGCTGCCATCTCCTCCTCTGTGGCGTCTTCCTTGCCCATCGCGCAGTTGGCGGGGTTGACGAGCGACGCGATGCCGGCGTCGGCCAGTTCGTCACGCGACGCGAGGCCGGCGCTCTTGTCGAAGCCGCCGGACGTCGTCGCGATGACGAGATCGGGCTTCAGGGCCAAGAGCTTCTCGGCGGGGATCTCGAAGCTTCCCGCCATGTCGACGTCGCCGGTCGGGAGGGCATCGATCTGTGCGACGAGCTCGGGCTGGTCGGACATGCCGTAGTTCTGGGTGTTCGCGAGGACGGCGTCACCGAGGTCGAGCAGCAGAAGCGATTCGACCTCTGCGACCGACGCTCCGTTCATCAGGACCACGCGGGAAGGCGCCTCGTCGAACGTCTGCTCGTACCCGCAGTTCGTGATCGTCAGCGGGTACGACGTCGCATCGCCGCTGCCGGAGGTGCCGTCGACGGCCGCCCGCTCCGGGGCCGCGGTCGACGTGCAGCCGGCGAGCACGGTGATCGCCACGGCGGTTGCCAGGACAGCTGCGGATCTGGTTCTGAATGGGGGCATGATGAGACTCCTCTGAGATCGTTCGCTAACTCTACACTTCGTAGAACTAACGGCGAGAGTGACGTGTGCGCCCGCACGCGATGACCGGCATGAGGTGACGAGAGTGTCAGAACCACGAAATCCCTTCCGAGACGTGTCCTTGGCGGAGCTGCAGACGCGCACGAGCATGAAATGGCGGACGTACCCCGCCGACGTGCTCCCGCTCTGGGTCGCGGAGATGGATGTCCCCGTCTCGCCGGTGGTCCGCGACGCCGTCGGCCGCGCGCTCGACCGCGGCGACACCGGCTACGCGACCGGCGAGGGCTATGCATCCTCGCTGCGCGACTTCGCCGCCGATCGGTGGGCATGGACGGATGTCGACCCCGACCGCACCGCGATGGTTCCCGACGTGATGCTCGGCATCGTCGAAGTACTCCGGCTGATCACCCGGCCCGGCGACCCGGTGGTCGTGACGCCGCCCGTTTACGCGCCGTTCTACGCCTTCGTCGAACACGAGGGCAGGGCGATCCTCGAAGCTCCGCTGTCTACCGCAGGCCGCCTCGACCCGACGTCACTCGAGACGGCGTTCGCAGAGGCCGCCCGCCTTTCCGCGTCGCCGGTGTTCCTGCTGTGCAACCCGCACAACCCCACCGGGACCGTGCACACCCGCGAGGAGCTCACAGCGGTGGCGAGCCTCGCCCGCCGCTACGGAGTGCGCGTCGTCGCCGACGAGATCCATGCACCGCTCGCGCTGGCCGGCGCTGACGTGACCCCCTATCTGACCGTTCCCGGCTCGGAGAACGCCTTCTCGCTCATGTCCGCGTCGAAGGCGTGGAACCTCGCGGGTCTCAAGGCGGCGCTCCTCATCGCGGGGCCCGAGAGCGTGGACGATCTGGCGCGGCTGCCCGAAGAGGTGAGCCACGGCGTCAGCCATTTGGCCGTCATCGGCCATGCGGCCGCCTTCGGCGACGGAGGCGACTGGCTCGACGGGCTGCTCGCGGGACTCTCCGAGAATCGCCAGCATCTTCAGAACCTCGTCGATCAGCACCTTCCGGAGTCGGTGCTGCGCCGCCCCGAGGGCACTTACTTGGCGTGGCTCGACTGCACGCCCCTGGGCCTCGGCGGCGCAGGACCGGCGTCCCGGCGGGCGGTCGTGAGCGATCTGGAGGGACCGGCACGGTTCTTCCTCGACCAGGCGGGCGTCGCCCTGAGCTCGGGACACATCTTCGGGTCGGGCGGCGACGGACACGTCCGTCTGAACTTCGCGACGACTCCCGACATCCTCGGCGTCGCTCTGCAGCGGATGGGAGACGCGGTCGCCGCCAGGGCGTGAGCCGCAGGCGCCGGGCTCAGCCTCGTCGGGGTCCTGTGCTGCCGCGCACGATCACGACCGGTGCGCGGACGGTCGACGCCGCGGCATCCGTCCCCGTCATGAGCGCGCTCATCGCCTGCCAGGCCTCCTTGCCCAGATCGACGGCGGGAACGGCGGCCGTCGTCAGCGGCGGCGAGGTGTAGCGCGCGAACGGGATGTCGTCGAAGCCCGTGATCGACAGATCGGCCGGAACCCGGATGCCGCGCTCGGTCACCGCCGAGAGGAGCCCCATCGCCACCAGGTCGTTGAACGCCAGCACCGCGGTCACCTCGGCGGCGACGACGGCATCGGCGGCGGCGGCGCCGCTGTCGAAGTCGACGCCCGAGGGGATCTCGGCGACCTCGAGGTCGGTGTGCTGCGCCTGCGCCTCGGCGATGGCCTGGCGGCGGGCGGCGCCCGAGGCACTCCCCGCCACGCCCGAGAGGAACGCGATCCGGCGGTGGCCGTGGCCGTAGAGGTGGGCGATCAGCTCGGCCATGCCCCGCCGGTAGTCGGCGGCGACGGTCGGTGCATGCTCCTGCGGTGGACGGTTGACGACGACGGCAGGCGACAGCGACGGCAGCAGCGCCGAGAGCTCGGCCTGCGGCATCCGTGGTGCGCAGAGCACGACTCCGTCGGTGCGCCGCCGGGTCGCGGTGGCGAGGGATGCCTCTTCGGCGACCTGCTCGGCCGAGTCGGCGATGAGCACGTGGAAGCCGTCTTCGGCGGCGGCGCGGCTGAGCCCGCGGAGGATCGACTGGAAGGTGGGGTTCGCGAGATCGGGGACGACGACGGCGATCGTCTGCGTCCTGCCGAGCACGAGCGAACGAGCGAGCGGGTTCGCCGTGTAGCCGAGGGCGACCGCGACGGCGCGCACCCGCTCGGCCAGGACGGGATCGACGGTCGGATTTCCGTTCATGACCCGCGACACGGTGGAGAGCGAGACTCCGGCGTCGCGGGCGACCTGGGTGATGGTCGCGCGGGGGCTCCCGGCCACGGTGTCCTCCGATCCGACGCGGATGCCGCTCCGCCGCTGCGGGAGGCGTCGGCCATACTACCGAGAAAGCGTTTCATCACCGGGAGAACCCATGACCCCCTCCGCCGCGGATCGCCGCGCGAAGCAGCTGCGGCTGCAGACCCTGCGGGAGAGCCTCGGCGCGGACCCGCTGCTCCTCACCTCCCACGAGGCGATCGCCTGGTACCTCGACGGTCCGCGCACCCACGTCTCGCTGGCCGGCCCGCCCGTCCTGGCGGTGCGAGCCGGTGACGACGGCGACCGGCTCTTCGTGAGCGCGAACGAGGCCGACCGGCTCATCGCGGAGGAGCTTCTGCCCACGGATGCCGACCGCATCGTCCGCGTGCCGTGGCAGCAGCCCGTCGCCGCGGCGGCGGCCGAGGCCGGGCCGCACCTCGCCGAAGCCGACGCGGCGGCCGAGCTGCGCGCCGCGCGCGCCGAGCTGCTGCCCGCCGAGACGGCGCGCTACCGGGAACTCGGGGCCGAGGTCGCCGCGGCGCTGACCGAGGTGGCATCCGTGCTCTCGCCGTCGACCTCCGAGCGGATGGCCGCGGCCGACCTCTCCGCGCGGCTCGTGGCGCGCGGCATCGACCCCCTCGTCGTGCTGGTCGCGGGGGAGGAGCGGGTGCCCCACCGGCATCCGCTGCCCACCGCCGCCGCCCTCGGACGCCGGGCGATGCTCGTCGTCTGCGGGCGTCGTCACGGCCTCATCGCGAATGCGACGCGCTGGGTGGGAGAGTCCGGCGCGGACGACACCCGCATCCTCGACGTCGAGGCGTCGTTCTTCGCCGCGACGCGCCCCGGCGTCCGGCTCGACGAGGCGTTCGCCGCGGGCATCGCGGGGTATGGCGCAGCGGGGTTCGACCCGCGCGAGTGGGAGCAGCACCACCAGGGCGGCCCTACGGGGTACGCGGGCCGTGATCCTCGGGCGACGGCGCAGACGACCGACGTCGTGGCATCCCGTCATGCCTTCGCGTGGAACCCGAGCGCCCCCGGGGCGAAGGTGGAGGACACGGTGCTCGTGACGGATGCCGGTGTCGAGGTGCTGACCGCCGACCCGGCGTGGCCGGCCGTTCGGCACGCAGGCCTGAGCCGCCCCGCCGCGCGTCCGTTCGGGTGAATCGGGTGCGCCAGACGGTTCCCTCCCGCGGTCGCCGACCCTACGATGGAATCCGTGGCTAGGAAAACGCTTTCCCGTGTGGGGGACCTGATCGACGGGTCGCGGCCCGCCCGCTCGATCCTCCGTCTGCTCGCTCGGCGCCCCGGTCGGCTGACCGTCGCGATCAGCGCCTTCGCCCTCAAGGAGATCCCGCTCTGGTTCCTCCCGGTCGTCACCGCGGCGATCATCGACATCGTCGCCGGCGACGGCGAGGTCGACGCCGTGCTCTGGTGGTTCGCGCTCGCGGCCGTGCTGCTCCTCCAGAACTACCCGAACCACATCGTCTACACCCGCAACTTCATGACCGTCGTCCGCGACACCGGCGCCGACCTGCGCAACGCGCTCGCCGCGCGGCTGCAGAGCCTGTCGATCGGCTACCACACCCGCACCAGCTCCTCGATCGTGCAGACCAAGGTCGTGCGCGACGTCGAGAACGTCGAGCTCATGCTGCAGCAGGTCACGCACCCGCTGCTCTCGGCGATCATGGTCATGGCCGGCGCCATCTCGATGACGGCGATCGCGGTGCCGCAGTTCCTCCCGGTCTACGCCCTCGCCGTCCCCATTGCGATCGGCATCCGCTACGGCATGCGGCGCCGCTCTCGCGAGCGCAACGAGCTCTTCCGCCGCGAGGTCGAGGTGCTGTCGGCCCGCGTCGGCGAGATGGCCTCCCTTATTCCGGTCACGCGCGCGCACGGCCTCGAGGAGACGGCCGTCACGCGCGTCGCGACCGGCGCCGACGGCGTGCGGCGGGCCGGGCTCCACCTCGACATGCTCAACGGGCACGTCGCCTCGGTCTCGTGGGTCGCCATGCAGCTGCTGGGGGTGGGATGCCTCGTCCTCGCCGCGATCTTCTCGCTCACCGGCGTGCTCCCCATCACGCCCGGCGAGGTCGTGCTGCTCTCGACGTACTTCACGCTCCTGACGCAGGGACTCACCCAGCTGCTCATGCTGATCCCGGTCGGCGCCCGCGGGCTCGAGTCGGTGCGGTCGATCGCCGAGGTGCTGCAGGAGCCCGACCTCGAGCAGAACGAGGGCAAGGCGCTCGTCGACGATGTGGACGGGGCGTTGTCGCTGTCGGCCGCGTCGTACCGCTACGCCGGCGCCGACGACGACGCTCTCGAACGCATCGACCTCGACATCCCCGCGGGGGCGACGTACGCGTTCGTCGGCTCGTCGGGGTCGGGCAAGTCGACGCTCCTCAACCTCGTGCTCGGCTTCCTCCGCCCCACCGAAGGCCGGATCCTCGTCGACGGCCACGACATGCAGACCGTCGATCTGCGGACGGTGCGCCGGTTCGTCTCGGTGGTGCCGCAGGAATCGGTGCTCTTCGAGGGCAGCATCCGCGAGAACGTGGCCTACGGCCTCGGCGACATCGACGACGCCCGCATCGAGCGCGCGCTCCGCGACGCCAACGCGTGGGAGTTCGTCGAGACCCTGCCGCACGGATGGGACACGATCGTCGGCGAGCGGGGGGCGACCCTGTCGGGCGGACAGCGTCAGCGGCTCGCGATCGCCCGTGCGCTCGTCCGCGACCCCCGCATCCTCCTCCTCGACGAGGCCACGAGCGCGCTCGACCCCGAGTCGGAGGAGCTCGTCAAAGAGGCTCTCGGCCGACTGATGACCGGGCGCACGACGCTCGTCGTCGCCCACCGTCTGTCGACCGTGCGGCAGGCCGACACGATCGTCGTGCTCGAGCGCGGCCGCATCGTCGAGCGCGGGTCGCACGAGGAGCTCGTGGCACTCGGCGGGCGCTACGCCCACCTCCATCTCACGCAGGCAGGTCTGGCATGACCTCGGCCACGAAAGGCACCCCCATGACACCTCCCCTCCGCTGCGCGCTCGTCGGCACCGGCGGTGTGGCGCAGCTGCACGCCCGCGCCGTCGCCGCCCACCCCCATGCCGAGCTCGTCGCCGTCACCGATGTCGCGCGCGACCGTGCCGAGGCGTTCGCCGCGCAGTGGGGCGGCGCCGCCGTGTACGACGACCTCGAGGCGCTGCTGGCGGCAGAGCGCCCCGACGTCGTCCTCGTCTGCACCCCGCCCGGCGCGCACGCCGCACAGGCCATCGCGAGCGTGACAGCCGGTGCGCACGTCATCGTCGAGAAGCCGCCGGCACCCTCGCTCGCCGAGCTCGACCAGATGCGTGCGGCCGCGGCCGACGCCGACCGGCAGCTCGCCGTCGTCTTCCAGCAGCGCACCGGCACCGCCGCCGCGCACGTGCGCAGACTCCTGCAGGCGGGGGAGCTCGGCCGGCCCCTGATCGCCGCCTGCCACACGCTCTGGTACCGGGGTGACGACTACTTCGCCGTCGACTGGCGCGGCACGTGGGAGACCGAAGGCGGCGGCACCACCCTCGGTCACGGCATCCATCAGCTCGACCTGCTCGGCTACCTGCTGGGGGAGTGGACCAGCGTGCAGGGCCGGCTCTGGCGCCTCGACCGCGACACCCAGACCGAGGATGCCTCGACGGCCACCGTCACCTTCGCGAACGGCGTCGTCGCGCAGGTGCTCACGAGCGCCGTGTCGCCGCGGCAGACGAGTTCGATCCGCATCGACACGCAGAAGGCCACGATCACGGTCGACCACCTCTACGGTCACGGCCACGAGAACTGGTCGATCACCCCCGCTCCGGGGTTCGAGGACGAGGCGGAGGGCTGGCGCTTCCCCGATGAGGAGGAGCGCAGCGATCACGCGCCTCTTCTGCGCGACGTGTTCGATGCGCTGCTGTCCGGCGCCCCCCTGCCGCCCACGGCCGATGAGCCGGCGCGCTCCTTCGAGCTGGTGACGGCGATCTACGCCTCGGCCGCGGCCGACGGCGCCGTCATCACCCCCGAGGTCCTCGCGACCCATCCCACGCACCGGGGCGGGCTGCGCAGTCCCGTCACCGACATGCGGAGCGTCGGAGCCACCGGCGCGTGAGCCTCGCCGAGCTGTACCGCGACCCCGTGTACGACGGCGCGACCGACCCGGTGGTCGTGATCGCGGACGGGCAGTGGTGGATGTTCTACACGCAGCGCCGTGCCACCCATCCCGATCCGGGGCCGGGCGTCGCATGGGTCCACGGCAGCCGCATCGGCGTCGCGCGCTCGGTCGACGGCGCCGCCTGGGAGTACGCGGGCACCCTCGAGCCCCGCACCCTGGAGCCCGGCCGCGCGGGAGACCTCCGGCTGACGGCCGAGGGGCCGGCATCCGTCACCTCCCGCACGCACTGGGCGCCCGAGGTCGTCTTCGACGGTGCCCGGTGGCGCATGTACCTGACCGAGATCGACGGCGTCCCCGACCGGTGGCCGGGGCATGAGCGCGAGATCGTGGAGTACCGATCGAGCGATCTCTCGCAGTGGCAGCGCGTCGGAGCCCTGAAGCTCGAGAGCGACCGGGTCATCGACGCGGGGGTCGCCCGCACGAGCGACGGCCGGTGGCGGCTCTGGTACAAGGACGAGGCCGCGGACTCCGTCACGAAGGTCGCGGTGTCGGACGACCTCGAGACCTGGACGTGGGGCAGCACCGCCGTGGGTGGCCGGCCGCACGAGGGGCCGTGCGCCTTCGAGCTCGGCGGCTGGTGGTGGATGATCGTCGACGAGTGGCGCGGCATGGCCGTCCACCGCTCGCGCGACGGAGTGTCGTGGGCGCGGCAGGGCGGTCCGGATGCCGTCATCCTGGGCGCCGGAGAGGTCGCCGGGCCGGGCTTCGGTCATCACGGCGCCGCCGTCCGCGACGGAGACCGCACCTGGTTCTACTTCTTCGGGCATCCGCGCGGGGCCTACATTCCGGATGTGGATGCCGACTCGGTCGACGCGCGGCGGTCGGCGATCTACCGGGTGGGCCTCCGCGTCGAACGCGGCGAGCTGCGGGTGTCGGCCGCGGCCGGATGAGGGTTCTCGCAATCTCACCGAGATGCGTTGGGTGCAGGGTCTCTATGAGGGCTACGCAGTTTGGCGGTGCGACGTCGGCCCTGTGTATCCAGTGAACGGCGCTCACAGTGTGGGCCCGCCGGGCGTCGCGCTCGATGCCTGAGAGGGGTGCATAAATGTGATTGAACCGCGGACCCAGTGCACGCACGTTGGGTCGAAAATCGTCGAGTCGGTACCAAAACCCCGCCGCTTCCAGGATGACACTGGACGCGACGGGGTTACCGAGGCGATTGGCGCCCGATCCCGGAGGGGCTGGCTATCGGTTCTGGGGCTCGATTGGAAAATCAGTCGGATGCCTCAGCGCTCCCTACGCGGGGTCGATGACGCTCCGGTGGTAGCTATTGAGGAAGCCGTTTACATCGTCGAGCAGGCATCCTGCGATCGAGTAATCTCCCGGCTTCGCCCAGGGACCATAGACCCAATACGTGGGGCCGTTCTTCGTCTCTCGGCAGAAGAGCGCGATCCGGTGATACCCCGTCCCGCCAGAGCAGTACGACACTTTGCCCTGCGCGCTCGCAACTTTGTGGTTCACGAACTTACATCCGGTCGGCAGTGCAGAGGCTGCGGGGGCCGCAGCGATCGAAACGCCTGCCGCGAGGCCTAAGGCTAAGAGGAGGGCCGCCGTTTTGGACTTGATGCTTGTCGATGCCATGAACCTGCTCCGATCGTTTCGCGGACAACGTCCGTGTCGACGTCGTCCGGTGCAGTCTGACGGAGCTGGGCCGTCGGGTCAATGCTTGACCGGACCCGTGGTTGGTGACCGTCCTCGGTGTCTTGGGAGTGGAGCCGTGGGGGTGGACGCCGCTCTGGTTCGGCGGCTCCAGGGATAGGAACGCTGCCAGGGCTTATCCTGAGACCGGTCACATGCACGCCTTGAAAAACGTTTCAACTACGGCTATGCTCGTCGGCAAGCGCTTTCCCAGGGGCTTCGGTCCAATTCACGAGGAAAGACCGAACACGGACCATGGCGTCCTACAGCACTCGCAACAGGGACGTTCGAGAGAGGACAAAGATGTTCAGCAAACGCGCACTTGCCGCCATTGCACTAGCGACGGGTTCAGCCATCGCCCTTGCCGGCTGCGCTGGCTCGCCGGAGCCCACTGATGCGTACGACCCTGACGAGAAGGTCACCCTCGACCTCGCCTTCTGGGGCAACGACGTTCGTGCCGACCTCTACAACAAGGCGATCGACGCCTTCAACGAGGAGTACCCGAACATCACGGTCAACCCGACCTTCCTGACCTTCCCCGAGTTCTGGGAGAAGCGTCAAACCGAGGCCGCGGGTAAGAACCTCCCCGACGTCATGCAGTTCGACTACTCGTACCTGCGCCAGTACTCCGAGAACGGACTGCTGCTCGATCTCGAGCCCTACCTCGGCGGCATCATCAAGACCGACCCGCTCCCGCAGAACATCCTCGATGTCGGCGTCGTCGGCGGCACCACCTACGGCATCGCGACCTCGACCAACGCGTGGGGCCTGTTCACCAACCCGGTCCTGCTCGAGCAGGCCGGCGTCGAAGACTTTGCCGGCGGCACGTGGGCCGACTACAGCGACTGGATCGCCGAGGTCACCGAAGCCTCCGGCGGCGAATTCTGGGGTGGCAGCGACTACACCGGCCGCATCCAGAACTTCGAG
The DNA here is from genome assembly GCF_045066555.1 of Microbacterium sp. Ld4. Taxonomy (NCBI): domain Bacteria; kingdom Bacillati; phylum Actinomycetota; class Actinomycetes; order Micrococcales; family Microbacteriaceae; genus Microbacterium; species Microbacterium sp. Ld4. The sequence goes on from NZ_JBISHE010000013.1 coordinate 491,032, forward strand.
CTCCAGCTGCGCGCCGAAGGGGGCAACCTCTTCAGCGAAGAGGGCGAACCCGGATTCGACGAGGCTCGTCTGAAGGCCTTCTGGGAAGAGGGTCAGGACATCCGCGACGGCAGTGGCGTTCCGCAGCAGACGGTCGAGGAGGCCCTGCCGCTCGGGCCCTTCGACACCGCGACCACCGCGAGCGAGCTCACGTGGGACAACTTCGGCGCCGGCTACCTCGGCAACCTCGGCGAGGGCTACACCGAGCTGAACCTGATGGCCCCGCCCATCACCGAGGAAGGCGCGAAGGACCTCTACCTGAAGCCCTCCATGCTGCACACGATCTCGGCGAACACCGACGCCCCCGAGGCGGCGGCGACGCTGGTCGACTTCCTCGTCAACTCGCCCGAGTCGGGTGAGATCTTCGGCACCAACCGTGGTCTGCCCGCGTCGGAGACCGCCCTCGCGGCCGCCGAGCTCGACCCGCTGAGCCAGCAGGTCAAGGATCACGAAGAGGCGATCGCCGACCGCATCGGCGACGCACCGCCCGTCCCGATCGTCGGCTACGGCGCCCTCGAGGAGGAGTTCCGCCAGCTGGGTGTGGAGCTGAACTTCGGCACGCTGACCGTTGACGAGGCCGTGTCGCGCTTCTTCACCGAGATGGACAACGCCCTCAGCTAATGATGACCACGCGGGGCTCGGGTACAACGCCCGAGCCCCGCGGCATCCTCCCCCGCTACGTCAGGAGTACCTCGTGAGCACGACCGCGACGAGAGTCATCGTCACCGGCGACAAGAGCCGCCGCTCGCTGGTGCGCAACCGGCGGCCCGAGAAGGTCGACCGCCCCGGTCAGCGCGCCCGTTCACGGCGCGAGACCCTGGCCGGATACGGCTTCCTCGTCCCGTGGCTGGTCGGGTTCTTCGGGCTCACCATCATCCCGATGGTGTACTCGCTCTACCTGTCGTTCACACGGTACGACATCTTCCGCCCACCCTCCTGGGTCGGGCTGGACAACTACATCCGGCTGTTCACGAACGACCCGCAGTTCATCCAGTCCGCGCAGATCACCCTGGTCTACGTGCTGATCGGAACCCCGATCACCCTGGCCGCCGCGCTCGTGGTGGCCATGCTCCTCAACTTCCGCGACAAGGGCACCGGCTTCTTCCGGTCGGCGTTCTACGCCCCGTCGCTCATCGGCGGATCGGTCTCGGTCGCCATCGTGTGGCGTGCGATGTTCGCCGGTGAGGGCCCGGTCGATTCCTCGCTCAGCTTCTTCGGGCTCGAACTCGGCGGGTGGATCGGCAACCCCGATCTCGTGCTGCCCGCCATGATCGTCCTCTCGATCTGGCAGTTCGGCGCGACGATGGTCATCTTCCTCGCCGGCCTCAAGCAGATTCCGAAGGAGCTCTACGAGGCGGCCGAGATGGACGGCGCCGGCTCGTGGCACCGCTTCCGTGCGGTGACGCTGCCGATGCTCTCGCCAGTCATCTTCTTCAACCTGCTGCTCGGCCTGATCGGCGCCTTCCAGGTGTTCGCATCGGCGTACATCATCTCGAACGGCTCGGGCGGCCCGGCAGGCATGACGAACTTCATCACCATCTACCTCTACAAGCGCGGCTTCACCGACGGACAGATGGGCTACGCCTCGGCCATCGCCTGGGTCCTGGTCCTCGTCGTCGCCGTCATCGCCTTCATCCTCTTCCGCACGCAGCGGTCGTGGGTGCACTACGCGGGAGACAACCGATGAGCTCTACCTCCGGAATCACCTCGCAGCACGCGAGCGACCTGACCTTCGCACTGCAGCAGACGACCCCGACGCCGCCGGACGGCCGGCGGAAGGTCGCGCGCAAGACCTGGCAGACCGCCATCTGGCTCGTGGCTCTCCTCGCGCTGACAGCGATCGTGCTGTATCCGCTCGTCTGGCTGCTCTTCTCGACCTTCAAGCCCAACGGCGAGTTCGGGTCGAACTCCGGTCTCATTCCGAACTCCCCGACGATCGAGAACTACACGAAGGTCTTCGACGGCATCGCGGGTGTCCCGCTGCTGCAGTTCTTCTGGAACTCGCTCGTGCTTGCCGTCGCGGCCGTCGTCGGAACGGTGCTCTCGAGCGCCCTCGCCGCCTACGCGTTCGCGCGCATCCAGTTCAAGGGGCTCGGCATCCTGTTCGCCGCGATGATCGGCACGCTCCTGCTGCCGTTCCACGTCGTGATCATTCCGCAGTACATCCTCTTCAACAACCTCGGGCTCGTCGACACGTTCTGGCCGCTCATCCTCCCCAAGTTCCTCGCGACCGAGGCGTTCTTCGTCTTCCTGCTGGTGCAGTTCATGCGCCAGATGCCGCGAGACATGGACGAAGCGGCACGCATCGACGGCGCCGGGCATGTCCGCATCTTCTGGGCGATCATTCTGCCGCTCGTGAAGCCCGCGCTCATCACCTGCGCGATCTTCGCCTTCATCTGGTCGTGGAACGACTTCCTCGGACCCCTGCTGTACCTGACGAGCCCCGACAACTACCCGCTTCCGATCGCACTGCGTCTGTACAACGACCAGTCGTCGACGAGTGACTACGGCGCGACGGTCACCGCATCGTTCCTCGCCCTGCTGCCGGTGCTCCTCTTCTTCCTCGTCTTCCAGCGTTTCCTGGTCGATGGGGTGGCCACGCAGGGCCTCAAGGGCTGATCATGAGTTCCATGCCGACTTCCACGCCTGGGCCGTCGCCGCGACAGGAGCGGCGCGACCGCCGTGCGGCGGTCCGCGAGGCGCGGAACGGCAGTGGACCTACCCTGGGCGACGGGCCCACCTCCCGGTTCCCCGGGGCGGCGGCGAAGTTCGCCCTCCTGGGCGAGGTCCTGCTCACGGGGCTCCTCATCAGCCTGGTCGGCATCGTCATCGTGACCCTGCCGATCGCGCTGGCCGCCGGCATCCGTCATCTCCGCCGCTTCATCGCCGCGGAGGACTCCCGGCTGGCGCTGTTCTGGGCCGACGTCCGGGCGGGCATCCTCCCCGGTGCCGTCGTCGGGCTGGCGACCCTCGTGATCACGGCCCTGCTCCTGCTCGACATCGACCTCGCGCGCTCCGGGTTCCTCCCCGGGGGCGGCGTGGTCGAGGTGGTCGGCTGGGCGGGCCTCGCCGTGTTGGCCGTCGCCCTCCTGAGCGCCGCCGGACGGTGGACTCCGGATGCCGGCTGGCGCGCGGCCGTCCGCGGCACCCCTCGCGCGGTCGCCGCCGACCGCCGCGGCGCGCTCTTCCTCGTCGCGGCGGCAGCCCTCGTGGTCGTCCTGACCTGGCAGCTCCCGCCCCTGTTCCCCGCTGCGATCGGCTGTGCGGCCCTCGCCGTCGTCGCCGTCCCCGAACGCCGCATCTCCCGCCGCGCCTGATCCGGCTCGCGCCTCATCCGGAAGGACCTCCGTGCCCACTCACGGCTCCCTCGACCCGCGTTCCGCCTTCACCGATCTCGATCGGCGACTGTTCGGCGGGTTCGTCGAACACCTCGGGCGTCACATCTACGACGGCATCCATGAGCCCTCGCATCCGACGGCGGATGCCGACGGGTTCCGGCGCGACGTGGTCGACCTCGTCGACGAGCTCGGGGTGAGCACGATCCGGTACCCGGGCGGCAACTTCGTCTCGGGCTACCGGTGGGAGGACGGCGTCGGCCCCCGCGAGAAGCGCCCCCGCCGCCTCGACCTGGCCTGGCACTCGACCGAGACGAACCAGATCGGCCTGCACGAGTTCGCCGACTGGCTCGAGCGGGTGGGCAGTGACCTCATGCTCGCGGTGAACCTCGGCACGCGGGGGACGCAGGAGGCGCTCGATCTGCTCGAGTACGCCAACAGCTCCGCCGAGACGGAGTGGACGCACCAGCGCGCCGACAACGGCCGGGACCGCCCCTTCGGGGTGAAGATGTGGTGCCTCGGCAACGAGATGGACGGTCCCTGGCAGCTCGGGCACCGGAACGCCGACGACTACGGCAAGCTCGCCTCGCGCACCGCGAAGGCGATGCGGATGCTCGACCCCGAGCTCGAGCTCGTCGTCTGCGGCTCGTCGGGCAGCGGCATGCCGACGTTCGGATCGTGGGAGCGGATCGTCCTCGAGCACACGTTCGACGACGTCGACTTCATCTCGTGCCACTCCTACTACCAGGAGCAGGGCGGCGATGCGCAGGAGTTCCTCGCGTCGGGCGTCGACATGGCCCGCTTCATCGAGTCGGTGGTCGCGATCGCCGACTCGGTCGCCGCCGCGAAGAAGAGCGACAAGCGCATCATGATCTCGTTCGACGAGTGGAACGTCTGGTACCTCCACAACGACGAGGGCGGCCAGAACGACAAGCCGGAGGATCCGGGCTGGCCGGTGGCCCCGCGCTTGCTCGAGGATCAGTATCACGCGCTGGATGCCGTCGTCTTCGGCGACCTGCTGATCACCCTGCTGCAGCACGCCGACCGCGTGAAGTCGGCGTCGCTCGCCCAGCTCGTGAACGTGATCGCGCCGATCATGACCGAGCCCGGCGGCCCGGCATGGCGTCAGACCACCTTCTTCCCGTTCTCGATCACGTCGCGTCTGGCCGGCGATCGGGTGTTGCGGGTACCCGTCGAGGCCGGCACCTTCACGAGCAGCAGGTTCGGCGACGTCGCCGCGGTCAACGCTGTCGCGACGACGGATGCCGACGGCGTGAGCCTGTTCGTCGTCAACCGGTCGGTGGCCGAGGACGCGACCGTCCGTCTCGACGTGGCGGCGATCGCCGCGCAGCTCGGTCATGAGCCGCAGCTCGTCGAGACGCACCTCCTGCACGAGGACGACCTGTACGCGGCCGACACGCTCACCGACCCCGAGCGTGTCGGCGTCCGGCCCCTGGAGGGCGCCCGCATCGCGGACGGCGTTCTCGAGGTCACTCTCCCCGCCGTGAGCTGGGCGGCCATCCGCCTCGCGTGACCGGCTGATCGGTCGCGCGATCCGCTTGCGGAAAGCGTATTCCGATGCCACACTGAATGAACTGGAAAGCGCTTACCCGCGGTGGACCGCAGGCCGGGCGTGCTGAGAACGAAGGAATCACCGTGTCAGAGACGACCATGTCCGCACCCGCTCCGACCGAGTCGGCCGCGCCCGCCCCGCACACCCCTCGCGTCCGCGAGATCGGTGTCATCATGAACGGCGTCTCGGGCCGCATGGGGTACCGCCAGCACCTCGTCCGCTCGATCCTCGCGATTCGCGAGCAGGGCGGCATCGAGCTGCCCGACGGGTCGAAGGTCACCGTCAAGCCGCTCCTCGTCGGCCGCAGCGAGGCGAAGCTCGCCGAGCTCGCCGCCCGCCACGGCATCGAGGACTACACGACCGATCTCGACTCGGCCCTCGCCGATCCCCGCTGGGAGATCTACGCAGACTTCCTGGTCACGAAGGCGCGCGCCACTGCGCTCCGCAAGGCCATCGCCGCCGGCAAGACCATCTACACCGAGAAGCCCACCGCAGAGTCGGTCGACGAGGCGCTCGAGCTCGCGAAGCTCGCTGCCGAGGCCGGTGTGAAGACGGGCGTCGTGCACGACAAGCTCTACCTCCCGGGCCTCCAGAAGCTCAAGCGTCTGATCGACTCCGGCTTCTTCGGCCGGATCCTCTCCGTCCGCGGCGAGTTCGGGTACTGGGTGTTCGAGGGTGACTGGCAGCCCGCGCAGCGCCCCAGCTGGAACTACCGCGCCGAAGACGGCGGCGGCATCATCGTCGACATGTTCCCGCACTGGAACTACGTGCTCGAGAACTTGTTCGGCGAGGTCAAGTCGGTCTACGCGCAGGCCGCCGTGCACATCGCCGACCGCTGGGACGAGAACGGCGAGCACTACACCGCCACCGCCGAAGACGCCGCCTACGGTGTGTTCGAGCTCGAGGGCGACATCGTCGCGCAGATCAACTCGTCGTGGACCGTGCGCGTCAACCGCGACGAGCTCGTCGAGTTCCACGTCGACGGCACGCACGGCTCCGCCGTCGTCGGGCTGTTCGGCGCGAAGATCCAGCCGCGCAACGCGACCCCCAAGCCGGTCTGGAACCCCGACCTCGAAGACGACCACGACTACGACGCCGACTGGCAGTCGGTGCCGACCAACGACGTCTTCCTCAACGGCTTCCGCCAGCAGTGGGAGGAGTTCCTCGTCTCGGTCGTCGAGGGAACCCCCTACGAGTTCGACCTCCTCGCCGGTGCGCGCGGTGTCCAGCTCGCCGAGGCCGGCCTGCAGTCGAGCCGCGAGGGCCGCAAGGTCGCGCTGCCCGCCCTCTCGCTGGACTGAGCCATGACGACCCTCACGCTCCTCGCGGGCGACGGTGCGCTCCGGCGCGCCCCGCTCGTCGACACCTCGGGCTTCGCGCGGCCGGACGGTCCGCTCCGCAGCCGCGTGGCCTATGCCGCAGCGCACGTCGTGCCGCACACGCACGCCGACAACACGCCGGGCCGGCCCGCCGACATCGACTGGGACGCCACCCTCGCCTTCCGTCGCAACGTGTACTCATGGGGCCTCGGTGTCGCCGACGCGATGGACACGGCGCAGCGCAACATGGGCCTCGACGCCGCCGCGGTGCGCGAACTCATCTCGCGCTCGGCGCAGGTCGCCCGCGAAGAGGGCGGCAGCGTCGTGGTCGGCGTCAACACCGACCACATCGCCGACGAGCGGATCACGCTCGACCAGGTGATCGACGCGTACACCGAGCAGCTCCACTTCACCGAGGAGCAGGGGGCTGGGCCCGTGCTCATGGCCTCCCGTCACCTCGCACGCGCGGCCGAGAACGCCGACGACTACCGCCGGGTCTACCGCGCGGTGCTGTCGCAGGCGACGACCCCCGTCGTCCTCCACTGGCTCGGCACCGCGTTCGACCCGCAGCTGGCGGGGTACTTCGGCGCAGACGACTGGCAGACGGCATCCGCTGTGCTGCTCGAGATCATCGCCGAGAACGTCGACCACGTCGCCGGCGTGAAGATGAGCCTGCTCGACGCCGCCTCGGAGGTGTTCGTCCGCGAGCGTCTGCCCGAGTCGGTGCGCATGTTCACGGGTGACGACTTCAACTACGTCGGTCTCATCGGCGGGGCCGACGTGCCGGATGCGCCGCAGCCCGCGCGCGACCCGTCGTCGCCCCGTCAGCACTCCGACGCACTGCTCGGCGCGTTCGCCGCGCTGACGCCGGTGGCATCGGCCGCGATCCAGGCGCTCGACGCCGGCGACCCGGCCCGCTACCTCGAGGTGCTCGCGCCGACCGAGGAGCTCTCGCGGCAGGTGTTCGCGGCGCCGACCTTCTATTACAAGACGGGTGTCGCCTTCCTCGCCTGGCTCAACGGGCATCAGAGCGCGTTCCAGATGGTCGGCGGTCTCCACTCCGCGCGCAGCCTGCCGCACTTGTCCCGCATCGTCGAGCTCGCCAACGAGGCGAAGGCGTTCGAGCGTCCCGAACTCGCGGCGGAGCGCTGGCACGGGATGCTGCGACTGAACGGACTGGACGCATGAGCGCCGTCGACCCGAGGCTCTCGATCAACCAGGGCACGATCAAGCACGCCGACCTCGCCACCGCCCTCCGGGTGACGGCCGAGGCCGGGATCGGCTCGATCGGCCTGTGGCGCGAGCCCGTGCAGGAGGTGGGCCTGGCCACCGCGGCATCGATGCTCGCCGACTCGGGCCTGCGCTTCTCGACCCACTGCCGCTCCGGCTTCTTCACGATGCCCGAGGGCTCCGCCCGCCGCGCCTCGATCGACGACAACCTCGTCGCGATCGAGGAGGCTGCGACCCTCGCCGCGGCAGGCGCCGAGGGCTCGGCCGCCGTGCTCGTCCTCGTCGCGGGCGGTCTGCCGCTGGGCGCCGACGGCCAGGTCTCGCGTGACCTCGTCGGCGCGCGCGAGCGCGTGCGCGACGCGATCGGCGAGCTGGCACCGCACGCCGCGGCCGCCGGGGTCACCCTGGCGATCGAGCCGCTGCATCCGATGTACGCGAGCGACCGGTGCGTCGTCTCGACCCTCGGACAGGCCCTCGACATCGCGGCCGACTTCGATCCCTCGGTCGTCGGCGCGACCGTCGACACGTTCCACATCTTCTGGGATCCCGACGTGTACGAGTCGATCGAGCGCGCGGGCCGCGAGGGACGCATCGCGTCGTACCAGGTGTGCGACTGGAAGACCCCTCTTCCGGCCGATGTGCTGCTCGGACGCCATTTCCCGGGCGCCGGCGTCATCGACCTCGCGGGTCTCACGCGGGCCGTCGTCGACACCGGGTACACCGGCGACGTCGAGGTCGAGATCTTCAACGCGGACGTCTGGGCACTCGACCCGGCCGACGCCGTGCGTCAGACGGCCGCGGCCTTCGCGGCATCCGTCTCGCCCTCCCTCTGAGCCGCCACGGGGCGCCCTAGAATCACGAACATGACAGACCAGATCCCGCTCCGCCGTGCCGTCACGCCGGGCGCCGTCACCCTCGACGACGTCGCGCGCGAGGCCGGGGTCTCGCTCGCGACCGCGTCGCGCGCGCTCAACGGGTCGACTCGCAAGGTCGCCGACTCGTACCGGCAGCGGGTCGAAGCCGCCGCGAACCGCCTCGGGTACACGGCGAACCTGTCGGCTCAGGCGACGGCGCGCGGGACGTCCGCGATCTTGGCCCTGCTCGTGGCCGACATCGCCGACCCCTACTTCGGCCTCATCGCCTCGGGGGTCGCCCGCGGCGCCGACGAAGCGGGCCTCGTCGTCACGGTCGCCATCACCGAGCGCGACCCCGCCCGCGAGGTCCGGCTCGTCCGCGCCCTTCGCGGCCAGCGCCCGCGGGGCCTCATCCTCGCGGCCTCCCGCAACGCCGCCGACTCCGACGTCGAGCTCGCCCGCGAGCTCGAGCAGCTCGCCGCGACCGGCGGGCGGGTCGTCTCGCTCGGCGCGGGCGTCGCTGGAGCGCGCTCCGTCACGATCGACAACCGCTCGGGCGCCGATCAGCTCGCCCGCGCGCTCGTGGGCCGCGGCTATCGCACGGCCGTCGTCCTCGCGGCCGCCGAGGGCACCGTCACGAGCGACTCCCGCGTCGCCGGGTTCACCGAGGGCTTCGTGGCCGCCGGCGGAGCCGAACCCCGCGTCTACCGGGGCGGCTTCACGCGCGAGGCCGGGCAGGCGGCGATGGCGGCGGCGCTGGCCGACGGCGTCGAGCCCGGCACCGTCGTCTTCGGCGTCAGCGACGTCGTGGCGATCGGGGCGCTCTCCGCGCTCCGGGATGCCGGGCGCACCCCGGGTGACGACGTCGCCGTGGCGGGATTCGACGACATCCCCACCGGCCGCGACGTGACGCCCGCCCTCACGACGGTGCGCATCCCGCTCGAAGACGTGGGCCTCGAGGCGTTCCGCGCTGCGACCCAGCCCGAGTGGGAACCCGACAAGGCCGCCCTGCGCCTCGAGGTGCTGCTGCGCGAGAGCACGCCCCCGCGCGCATGACGGTCGTCGTCGCCCTCGACAGCTTCAAAGGCTCGATCGCCGCTGCCGCCGCCGCGCAGGCGGTGGCGGACGGGTGGCGCGAGAGCGATCCGGATGCGGCGATCGTGCTCCGTCCCATGGCCGATGGCGGCGAGGGCACGCTGGCCGCGTTCGCCGCCGCCGTGCCGGGAGCCGCTCCGCACGGCATCCGGGTGCGCGGACCGCGCGGCGCCGAGGTCGATGCCCAGTGGCTGCTGCTGCCCGGCGGAACGGGCGTCGTGGAGCTCGCCTCGACGAGCGGTATCGAGCTGCTCGGCGACGACAGGCTGCCGTGGGATGCCGACACCACCGGCTTCGGCGAGGCGATCGCCGCCGCCCTCGATGCCGGCGTGCACCGCCTCGTCCTGGGCATCGGGTCATCCGCGTCCACCGACGGCGGGCTCGGCATGCTGCGAGCCCTCGGCGGGCACTTCCGCGACGCCGACGGCACCGACACCTGCCGGGGAGCGCGCGGCCTGGCCGCCGTCGCCGCCGCCGACCTGTCGGGGCTTCGGCCCCTGCCGCCCGGCGGCGTGCTGGTCTTGAGCGACGTGACCAATCCGCTGACGGGCCCTCAGGGCGCCGCCGCCGTGTTCGGCCCGCAGAAGGGGCTCACGGGGGCCGACATCGCCGCCGTCGACGCGGCGCTGCACCGGTGGGCCGCCCTCGCGCCGAGCTCGTCGCCCGGCGGCCCCGTCGACTCCGCCCTGCCCGGGGCCGGAGCGGCGGGTGGCACCGGATTCGCGCTCGCCCTGTGGGGAGCGTCGCTGCGCCCGGGAGCGGGCGAGGTGGCAGAGCTCATCGGTCTGCGCGAGGCGGTCGCCGCGGCATCCGTCGTCGTGACGGGCGAGGGGTCGTTCGACGGCCAGTCCGCTGCCGGAAAGGTGCCGGCCTTCGTGCAGGGCGTGGCCCGCGAGGCGGGCGTGCCCAGCGTGCTGGTGGCGGGGCGCATCGCCCCTGACGCGGACGCCTCCGGGTTCGCCGACGCCGTGTCGCTCACCGATCTCGCGGGGAGCGCGGCGGCGTCGATGGCCGCTCCGGCGCAGTGGCTGCGCGAGGCCGGGCGCCGGCTGGGCGCCGCTTCGCGCGCATAGCATCCGCTCCGAGAGGGGATCAACCCCGGAGCGCCCACTGCTCGTTGCGCCTAACGTCGAGCCAATCCGTTTCGCGCGTCATAACGAACACATAGCAAGCACCACTGCAGCACACATCGCGGCATCCGTCGCATATCCGGAGGGACAACCCGCATGAGCAAGTCACCCAACCGTCTCGTCGCCACCGTCTTCGGCGTCGTCTACATCCTCGTCGGACTCCTGGGCTTCACGGTCACCGCAGGCGTCGACTTCATCGCCACCGATGGCGAACTGCTCCTCGGCATCTTCGAGGTCAACCCGCTCCACAACGTCGCGCACCTCCTCATCGGTGCCGCCCTGCTGATCGGCGGGCTCTCGAACGTCCGCGCGGCCAAGGGCGTCAACATCGTCGTCGGCGCGGCGTACCTGCTCCTCGGCATCGTCGGCTTCTTCATCGCCGACACGGCCGCCAACGTGCTCGCCCTGAACACGAACGACCACTTCCTCCACCTCGCCAGCGCGCTCGTGCTGCTGGGCGTCGGAATCGCCGCTGACAAGCACGTCTCGCCGCGGGAAGCCGTCTGATGGCGTCGCCGGCACTGATCCGCTCCTGGCCGACCCTCGCCGCATGGGGCGGCGGGCTCCTCCAGATCGGAATCGGTGCCGGCGCCATCACCCAGGGCGCCGATGCCGCAATGCGCGGCGTCGGCGTCCTGCTCGTCGCCCTCGGGGCGGCGAGCCTCGCCTGGGGAGTCGTCGCGCTCCTCCGGTCCCGCGTCGCCGCCCCGCGGCTCGGGATGGCGATCGCCCTCGGCAGCATCGTCACCGCGGCCGCGGCGCTCATCCTCGACCCGATCCGCATCAGCGCATTCGCCGTCGGGGTCGCCGTCCTCCTGTCGATCGTCTTCGGCGTCGCGTCGGCGGCGACGGTGCGGCGCATCTCCCGTGCGACGCCCGAGGGCGCCCGGGCGCTCCGTCAGGCGCGACCGGCCGGCATCGGCGGTCTCATCGTCGGCTGCGTCATCGTCGCGGGCCTCGTGACCCCCGCCCTCGGGGCGACCACCGTCGGACAGTCGGCGCCGAGCCACTCCGACCACGAACTCATCCTGCCGGGTCACAACGGGCATTGACCCACGGATGCACGAACGCCCCGCCACCTCCAGGTGACGGGGCGTTCCTGTGCGTGCGGGTCAGAGGCCCTGCGCCAGGCGGTAGTACGCCTGGTTCCAGCGGAGCTCCTTCTGGAAGCCGCGCACCGTGGTGTCTTCGTCGATGACGAGCAGCTCGGTGCCGGCGATGTCGGCGAAGTCGCGGAACACCTCGATGCCCACGGCCGTCGTCATGACGGTGTGGTGCGCGGCGCCCGCGGCGAGCCAGCACGCGGCCGAGGTCGCGAAGTCGGGCGCGGGCTTCCACACGGCGCGACCGACCGGCAGCTTCGGCAGATCGGGGGCGTCGACGTTCTCGACGACGTTCGCCACGAGACGGAAGCGGTCGCGCATGTCGCTCATCGCGACGACGACGGCCGGGCCGGCGTCGGCGGTGAAGACGAGCCGCACCGGGTCGGCCTTGCCGCCGATTCCGAGCTCGTGGACTTCGAGGCGCGGCTTCTCGGTCGTCAGCGACGGCGAGACCTCGAGCATGTGCGCGCCGAGGATCCGCTCGTCACCCGGCACCAGGTCGTAGGTGTAGTCCTCCATGAGGCTCGCCCCGCCGGGGAGCCCGGAGCCCATCACGTTCGCGACGCGCACAAGGATGGCGGTCTTCCAGTCGCCCTCGGCGCCGAAGCCGTAGCCCTCGGCCATGAGGCGCTGGACGGCGAGACCCGGCAGCTGCGTGAGCGCGCCGAGGTCCTCGAACGAGGTGGTGAAGGCGCCGAAGCCGCCGGCCTCGAGGAACGAGCGCAGCCCGATCTCGATCGCCGCGCCGTCGCGGAGCGACTGGTGCCGCTCGGCACCGGGCAGCAGCTCGGGCGCCACGTCGTACGAAGCGATGTACTCCTCGACGAGGGCGTCGATCTGCGCGTCGGTCGCCTGGGCTACGGCATCCGCGAGCTCGTTCACACCCCAGGTGTTGACCTGCACGCCGAACTGCAGCTCCGCCTCGGTCTTGTCGCCCTCCGTGACGGCGACGTAGCGCATGTTGTCGCCGAAGCGGGCGAGCTTGAGGGTGCGGGCGGCCTGCCAGCCGGCGGCGGCGCGCTGCCAGTCGTCGATCTGCTGCACGACGACCGGGTGCGACACGTGGCCGACGACCGTCTTGCGCGGCACGCCCAGACGCGTCTGGATGTACCCGAACTCGCGGTCGCCGTGGGCGGCCTGGTTCAGGTTCATGAAGTCGAAGTCGATGTCGTTCCAGGGCAGCTCGACGTTCGCCTGCGTGTGCAGGTGCAGGAGCGGCTTGCGGAGCGCGTCGAGGCCCGAGATCCACATCTTGGCGGGGCTGAACGTGTGCATCCACGCGATGATGCCGATCACCGAGTCGTCGGCGTTCGCCTCGAGCGCCAGGCGGCGGATCGAGTCGGCATCCTTCAGGACGGGCTTCCACTCGACCTTCACGGGCAGGCCCGCGAGGCCGGCGACGACCGCCTGGGACTGCTCGGCGACCTGGCGGAGCGTCTCCTCGCCGTACAGGTTCTGGCTGCCGGTGACGAACCAGACGGTGTACTGCTCGAGGCTGGTGGAGAGGGTCATGCTGTTCCTTCGTTCGTTGAGCGGATGCCGCGGGTGCCGAGCGCGGTCACGGCGGCGACCTCGACGGCGAGGCCGTCGCGGTAGCGGATGAGGTAGTCGGCGAAGCCGGCGACGTCGGTCGGGTCGGGGTCGACGGTGACGGACGCCGCCCCCGCGAACACCCGGGTCGTGAGGTAGCCGGCGAGGCCTTCGCCCGGCGCGTTGTGCGGGTGCGCGTCGTCGTCACCCGCCGGTTCTGTCTGCCGAGCGTGCGCCGCGAAGGCGGCGAGCACGGCCATGCCCCAGGCGCCGCCCTCGGCGGCGGTGTCGCCGACGGTGACGGGCACGTCGAGCGCGCCGGCGAGGAAGCGCTGCGCGACCCCGGCCGTGCGGAAGATGCCGCCGTGAGCGAAGAGCTCGTCGAGCGCGACGCCCTCCTCGGCGAGGGTCTGCATGCCGAGGGCGAGGGTCGCGAAGACGCCGTAGACGTGCGCGCGCATCGTGTTGGCGAGGGTGAACGACGCGTCGGGGGTGCGCACGAACAGCGGCCGGCCCTCATCGAGCCCTGCGATCGGCTCGCCCGCCAGATGGTTGTAGGCGAGGAGGCCGCCGGCATCGGGCGCTCCGACGAGCGCCTCGCGGAGGAGGACCTCGAAGACGGCATCCGTGCTCAGGGGAGATCCGGATGCCGCGCTGAACGCGCTGAACAGCGACGCCCACGCGGCGAGCTCGCTGGCGCCGTTGTTGCAGTGCACCATGGCGACGGCGTCGCCGGCCGGGGTCGTGACGAGGTCGATCTCGGTGTGCACGCGCTCCAGGGGGCGCTCGAGCACGACCATCGCGAAGATGCTCGTGCCGGCGCTCACGTTGCCGGTGCGCGGGGCGACGGCGTTCGTCGCCACCATGCCGGTACCCGCGTCGCCCTCGGGCGGTGCGGCGACCGCGCCCGGGCGCAGGGTGCCGGTGGGGTCGAGGAGGGCGGCGCCGGCTGCGGTCAGGCGTCCGGCATCCGCTCCCGCGGGGAGCACGGCGGGCAGCAGTTCGGTGAGGCTGCGACCGCCGAGTGCGGCGCCCGCGTGAGCGTCGTAGGCGGCCACCCGGGCCGCGTCGTACCCGCCGTCGACTCCGATGGGGAACATGCCGGAGGCGTCGCCGACGCCGAGCACGAACTCGCCGGTGAGGCTCTGATGCACCCACCCCGCGAGGGTGTTCACCGAGGCGAGCGCGGCGAGGTGCGCTTCGTCGTCGAGGATCGCCTGGTGCAGGTGGGCGATCGACCAGCGGAGGGGGATGTTGACGCCGAGGAGCTCGGTGAGCTCGGCCGCCGCCGCTCCGGTGGAGGTGTTGCGCCAGGTCCGGAACGGCACCAGCAGCTCGCCGCTGTCGTCGAAGGCGAGGTAGCCGTGCATCATCGCCGAGACGCCGATGGCGGAGAGGCCGGTGAGGTCGGCCTCGTGACGACGCCGGACGTCGGCCACGAGATCGGCGTACGCCGCCTGCAGGCCCGACCAGACGGCATCCGCCGGGTAGGTCCACACACCGTCGACCAGCTCGTTCTGCCACTCGTGGCTGCCGACCGCCAGCACCGTCGAGGGGTCGGCGCTGTCGACGAGGCAGGCCTTGATGCGGGTCGAGCCGAGCTCGATGCCGAGAGCCCCGCGGCCGCCGGCGATGGCGGCGGCGTGGACGGATGCCGCGGCGCTCACCGGCGGGCGTCCGTGCTCTGGCCGTACACGTTCTGATACCGGTTGTAGAGCGCGTCGATCTTGTCCTGGGGGATCGGGATCAGGTCGCCGCCCTGGCGGGCGAAGTGCACCGTCCGGGCGGCGTCCTCGCACATGACGGCCGCCTTGACGGCATCCTTCGCGCTGACGCCGATCGTGAACGGGCCGTGGTTCTGCATGAGCACGGCGCGTGACCGGTGTCCGCTGAGCGTCTCGACGATGCCCCGGCCGATCGAGTCGTCGCCGATGATGGCGAACGGTCCGATCGGGATCGGTCCGCCGAACTCGTCGGCCATGCCCGTGATCACGCAGGGGATCTCCTCGCCGCGGGCAGCCCACGCGACGGCGTAGGGGGAGTGCGTGTGCACGACCCCGCCGACGTGCGGCATGTTGCGGTAGACGTAGGCGTGCGCGGCCGTGTCGCTCGAGGGCGAGCGCTCGCTGCCGGGGGAGCCCTCGACGACGGCGCCGTCGAGCGTGCAGAGGATCATGTTCTCGGGGGCCAGGTCGTCGTACGAGACGCCCGACGGCTTGATCACGAAGAGGTCGGCGCCGGGCACGCGGCCCGAGACGTTGCCGCCCGTCCAGATGACGAGGCCGTAGCGGACGAGTTCGTTGTGAAGGGCGGCGACGTCGGCGCGCACGAGGTCGATCGCTCGCTGCACCTCGGGGCTGATCGCCTCTTTGGGATCGGTCATGAGGTAGATGTTACCGATAACATCCGGCTCGCGCCAGAGCAGCGAGCGGGGAGTTCGTCCCCGGGCTCAGGAGCGGGGCGGCGCCGTCGAATCGCGGACGATCAGGGTCGGCGCCGCGGGAGGGGCAACCGAGCCCGAGAGCCCGAGCACCTCGACGATGACCCGTCTCGCCTCGCCGGCGGTGTCGATGCGGACGGTTGTGAGGGCGGGGGCGTAGAACGCCGCCTCGGGGTTGTCGTCGAACCCCGTGACGCTGACGTCGGCCGGCACGTGGAGCCCTTCGCGGCGGAGCCCCGCGATCAGCCCGAGCGCCATCTGGTCGTTCGCGACCGCGATCGCAGTCGGCCCGTCGGGCGCGCGCACCGCCGCAGCGATCTCGGCGCCGAGGGCGGCGGCGGTGGCCGAGGTCCAGTCGCCGCGCCACACCCGACCCGCCGCCAGGCCCGCGTCTTCGAGCGCCGACGCCGCGCCGTCGTCGCGCGCGTTCGCCTCGAGCCAGTCGGCCGGCCCCGCGACCCGCGCGATGCGCCGGTGGCCGAGCGAGACGAGGTGCGCGACCGCGAGACCCGCCGCCTGTCGCTGGCGCTCCGCGCCCGGCCCGGTGTGGAGCGCGCCCGCCGGGGTGTCGCCGGCGGCCTCCCGCAGCGCGGCGAGCGTCGCGGTGTGCGGGGCGACGACGATCAGGGCGTCGACCCCCTGGGCCAGCAGGCGCGAGGCGGCGTCTGCGACGGCCGCCGGGTCTGCGGCATCCGAGTACGCCGTCGCGATCCAGCGGTCGGCTTCCCGCGCGGCGGCGTCGAGCGCCGCGATGCCCGCCGACGGTCCATGGAGCGTCGCATCGGATGCCACGACGCCGACCGTCCGCGTCGTGGCAGTGCCGAGCGAGCGCGCCGCGTTGTTCACGCGGTAGCCCAGCTCGGCCATGGCCGCCTCGACGCGGGCGCGGGTCGCGGGGCGCAGCTGCGGGCTGTCGTTGATGACGCGCGAGACGGTCTGCGTCGAGACCCCGGCGCGCGCCGCGACATCGCGCACGCTCGCGCGCGTCGTTCCGGCCCGTCCCATGGCGCTCACCCTATCGGCCTCGCGGAGAGCAGCGACCGCCGCCCATACTCGCCGCCCGATGTCCACCGATCCGACGAAATCCCGCCGAGTCGGTACCGTTGAGGGCTCGGGGTGGTGCCCGCTCGTCCGCTTCCGACGGCCGACCCCGCAGACGTCGCCCCACCGTCCACCGCGTCCGAGGAGAACGATGCGACTGCTCAAGCGCCTCGCTGTGGCGCGGCTGCACGCGCGGCTCCCCGAGTGGATGCGGGTCGTCATCGCCCTGGCGGCGGTCGTCCTGGGCGTCGTCATCGTCATCCGGCCCACGACCGCCCTCGACGTGCTCGCCTGGCTCATCGGCGGCGGCATGGTGCTCACCGGCGTCCTCGAGCTGACCGGCCGAGAGGGGGAGGGGCCGCGGCCCCGGTGGCGCACGCTCACGGGCGCCGCGTGGGTGGTCGCGGGCGTGTTCGTGCTGCTCGCACCCGGCCTCACCGTGCGCCTTCTCGCCGGCCTCGTCGGCATCCTGCTCCTCGTCGGCGGCATCCTGGGTCTCATCGCCGTCTTCGCGCGCGGCCGCACGATCGACGCCCGGATCGCGGACGCCGCATTCGGGTCGTCGGGGATCATCTTCGGCGCTCTCGCGCTGTTCTGGCCCGACATCACGCTGCTCGTCGTCGCCGTGGTCTTCGGCGCCCGCCTCATCATGAGCGGCGTCGTCGACCTGTGGACGAGGATCCGCCGGCGGGAGGAGACCCGCACCGCCGAGCAGACCGCCACTCCCCGCCGACGCTGGGGACGAACCGTGATCGCCCTGGTCTCGCTGGGCCTCGCCGTCACGACGGCGCTCGTGACCACGCCGCTCCGCGACGGATCGACGGTCGTCGACGCCTTCTACGCGGCGCCCCGCGACATGCCCGACGAGCCGGGACGCCTCATCCGGGCCGAGCGGTACACGAACGGCATCCCCGGCACGGCGAACGGCTGGCGCATCCTCTACACGACGACGGGCGTCGACGGCGAGGTGCGGGTCGCGAGCGGCATCGTCGCGGTTCCCGTCAACGGCGACGGCCAGTGGCCGGTGATCGACTGGAACCACGGCACGACCGGCTTCTCGGAGCACTGCGCGCCGTCGCTCCAGCCCCGCGGCATGTGGTCGGGCGCGCTCTACGTCCTGCCCGCCCTCATCGCCGAGGGATGGGCCGTCGTCGCGACCGACTACATCGGCCTCGGCACCGAGGGACCGCATCCGTACCTCGTCGGAGAGCCGAGCGCGACCGCCTCTCTCGACGCCGTGCGCGCGGCCCGGGAGCTGACCGACGCCGACATCGGCACCCGCACCGTGATCTGGGGCCACTCGCAGGGGGGCGCCGCCGCGCTGTGGGCCGGTGCTCGGGCCCGGGACTACGCGCCCGAGGTGTGGGTGCAGGGGGTCGCCGCCCTCGCGCCGGCCAGCGATCCGGCCGCCCTCGTGCAGAACATCTCGTCTGTGACGGGGGGCAGCATCTTCGCGTCGTACGCGTTCGCCGCCTACTCCGAGATCTACGACATCGCCTACACCGACTACGTGCGTCCGGGGGCGCAGACGACGCTCCGTCAGATGTCGGAGCGGTGCCTCAGCGACCCGTCGATCGTGGTGTCGGTCGCGGCGGCGCTCGGCATGAGCGGTGATCCGCGGCTGTTCTCGACGTCGCCGGCATCGGGAGAGCTGGGCCGGCTGCTCCGCGAGAACGCGGCGCCCCTCACGCAGACCGCGCCCCTGCTGCTCGCGCAGGGAGGCGCCGACAGCGTCATCTCGGTCGCCACGCAGACCGCTTTCGTCGACCGGATGTGCGCGGCCGGCCAGGACGTCGACTTCCGCATCTACGACGGCTACGAGCACGCCGGCGTCGTCGAGCGGCCGTCGCCGCTCCTCGAGGAGCTCATCGACTGGACGCGCGACCGGTTCGCCGGAGTGCCCGTGGCCGAGGGATGCAGCACCGCGCGGCAGTGACTCGGCCGCCCCGGTGGAGGCGACGCATATCCTGAGACGCATGACCGAGCACACCCTCCCCTCCGGCATCGATCTCTCCGGCCTCAGCGACGAGGTCCGTCCTCAGGACGACCTGTTCCGCTACGTCAACGGCGCATGGCTCGATCGCACCGAGATCCCCGACGACAAGGCGCGGTGGGGCTCGTTCCACCTCATCGCCGAGCAGGCGGAGAAAGACGTCCACGTCATCGTCGAGGAATCCCAGTCGGCGGAGCCCGGCACCGAAACCCGCAAGATCGGCGACCTCTACACGAGCTTCATGGACACCGACGCGATCGAGGCGAAGGGCGCCGACGCGATCGCGCCGCAGCTCGCGCTGGTCGACGCCATCACCGACATCCCCGGCTTCCTCCGCACCGTCGGCGCGCTCGAGCGCGAAGGCGTCGGGGGCGTGTTCGGCACCTTCGTCGAGCCCGACCCCGGCACCCCGACGCGCTATGTCATGTTCCTGGTGCAGGGCGGCCTCTCCCTTCCCGACGAGAGCTACTACCGGCTCGAGAACTTCGCGAAGACCCGCACCGCCTTCCGCGGCTACGCGTCGACGCTGCTGTCCCTCGCCGGCATCGAGGGCGCCGATGACCAGGCCGAGCGCGTGCTCGCGCTCGAGACCGAGCTCGCCGGACACCACTGGGACAACGTCCGCAGCCGCGACGCCGTCGCCACCTACAACCTGATGTCGTGGGACGACACGGTCGCCCTGGTCGGGGTCGACCTCGAGCCGTGGCGGGAGGCGATCATCCCCGGTCGTCCCGAGGCGCTCGCCGAGATCGACGTCAACCAGCCCAGCTTCCTTGAAGGCCTCGGCTCGCTGCTCGTCGAGGCTCGCCTCGACGACTGGAAGGCGTGGCTCCGGATGCACATCGTGCGCGCCGCCGCCCCGTTCCTGTCGGAGGCGTTCGTCGACGCGAACTTCGCCTTCTACGGCACCGAGCTCACCGGCGTGCCGGTGAATCGCGAGCGCTGGAAGCGCGGCGTCGGCCTCGTCGAGGCCGCCCTCGGCGAAGCGGTGGGCAAGGTGTACGTCGAGCGGCACTTCCCGCCGCAGGCGAAGACCGACATGGACGCCCTCGTCGCGAACCTGATCGAGGCGTACCGTCAGTCGATCTCCGAGCTCGAGTGGATGACGCCGGCGACCCGCGAGCGTGCTCTCGAGAAGCTCGACAGCTTCACGCCCAAGGTCGGCTACCCGACCGTGTGGAAGGACTACGCCGACCTCGAGATCGACGCCGCCGACCTCATCGGCAACGTGCGCCGCTCCAACGCGTGGCAGCACGACCGCCAGGTCGCCAAGCTCGGCGCCCCCATCGACCGCGACGAGTGGTTCATGACCCCGCAGACGGTCAACGCGTACTACAACCCGCTCATGAACGAGATCGTCTTCCCCGCCGCGATCCTGCAGTTCCCGTTCTTCGACCTGGAGCGCGACCCCGCCGCCAACTACGGCGGCATCGGCGCGGTGATCGGTCACGAGATCGGCCACGGCTTCGACGACCAGGGGAGCGCGTTCGACGGCACCGGCGCGCTCAACGACTGGTGGACCGACGACGACCGGGCCGCGTTCACCGAGCGCACCGGCGCCCTCATCGAGCAGTACAACGCGCTCGTTCCGCAGGGCCTGTCGGCCGATCACACGGTCAACGGGGCGCTCACGATCGGTGAGAACATCGGCGACCTGGGCGGTCTCGGCATCGCGATCAAGGCGTACCGCCTGCACCTCGCGGCGACCGGTGCGACCGATGCCGACGGCCCCGAGATCGACGGGCTCACCGGCATCCAGCGCCTGCTGCTGAGCTGGGGTCAGATCTGGCAGCAGAAGGGGCGGGATGCCGAGACGATCCGTCTGCTGACGATCGACCCGCACTCGCCGAACGAGTTCCGCTGCAACCAGATCGTCCGAAACCTCGACGAGTTCTACGCGGCCTTCGACGTCACCGAGTCGGACGCCCTGTGGCTCGACGAGGACAAGCGCGTCACGATCTGGTGAGCGCCGTGCGCGGGGCGCCGGTCGTCAGCATCGAGCTCGTGTTCGATGCCGACACCGAGCGCGCCGTGCGCACGGAGTGGCAGGCGCTGGCCGGCGCCGGACTTTCGAGCCTCGGCAGCCACACCTCGCCGAGCAACCGGCCGCACGTGACCCTGCTGGTGCGGGAGGCCGTAGCCCTCGAGCTGGACCGCCGGGAGGCCTTCGCCGTCTCGCTGGGAGCGCCGCTCCTGTTCGGCGCCGGCGACCGGCGGGTGCTCGCGAGATCGGTGGTGCCGTCGGCGGCGCTCCTGGCGCTCCACGCCGACGTCCACGCCGCCGCGGGCGCGGGCGACGATGCGCCGCACACGATGCCCGGGGCCTGGACCCCGCACGTCACGCTCGCCCGCCGGCTGAAGGTCACCGACCTGGAGCGCGCGCTGCCGCTGCTGGGCGAGGGCGTCACCGGCACGGCGCGGGGCCTGCGCCGGTGGGATGCCGCCTCGGCCACCGTCACCGACCTCGGCGACTTCGGCCTTTTCGCATAGCGGCCGGGCGCCCGCCGGCATCCGCTCTGATGAGGCCGCGACGCCGGCCGCCCGTCAGAAGACGATCGTGTGGTTGCCGTGCCGGATGATGCGATCCTCGGCGTGCCAGCGGACCGCGCGGGAGAGCACCTGGCGCTCGACGTCGGCGCCCCGCCGCGCCAGCTCCTCGGAGGTGTCGGCGTGGGTTACCCGGATCGTGTCCTGCTCGATGATCGGACCCTCGTCGAGGTCGCCCGTGACGTAGTGGCTGGTCGCGCCGATGAGCTTCACGCCGCGCTCCTTCGCCTTGCGGTACGGCTCGGCGCCGATGAACGCGGGCAGGAACGAGTGGTGGATGTTGATGACGGGCACGGCGAGCGCGTCGAGGAACTCGGGCGAGAGGATCTGCATGTACCGGGCCAGCACCACGAGGTCGACGTTGCCCTGCAGGAGCTCGAGGATCTTGGCTTCGGATGCCGACTTGTCGGGGCCGGGCACCGACGGCACATGGAAGAACGGCACCCCGAACGAGCGGACGTCTTCGGCCGAGGTCGTGTGGTTCGAGATCACCATCGAGATCTGCACGGGCAGCTCGCCGCGGCGGCTGCGCCACAGCAGGTCGAGCAGGCAGTGGTCCTGCTTCGACGAGAGGATCGCCATCCGCTTCGGCACCGACTGGTCGGTCAGCGACCACTCCAGCTCGAAGGGGGCGAGCGTCTGCTCGATCTCGGCCTCGATCTGCGGGCGGGATGCCGCGAAGTCGGGTCGGTGGAACACGACGCGCTGGAAGTACGCCCCGCCCCGCGGGTCGTCGGAGTACTGATCGAACGCGACGATGTTGCCGCCGATGCGCGTGATCATCGCCGAGACCGCGGCGATGATGCCGGGGCTGTCCTTGCCGTGCACGATGAGGCAGGCGTGGGCGGGGTGGAGCGGCGCGGACGTCATCCCTCGATTCTGCCCTGAACGAGCGGATGCCTCGCTCACCGCCTCGCCCCGGGTCGGCCGCGCCGCAAAAGACCGCGCAGGCGCTGTGTCGTCGCGTGACGCCGACCGCTCAGCAGGCAGCCGGGGCGACCTATCGTCGAACGGACCGCCGGCGGCGACCGCCTGGCATCCGATCACCACCGAGGAGCACCGTGAGCGACTTCTTCGACCGCACCGGCGACGCGGCCTACACCCGCGTCTACAAAGAGCACACCCCCGACATCCTCAAGACCTGGGCCGAATTCAACGGCGCCGTCTTCGCCGAGGAGGGGAGGGAGATCCCCCTGAAGTTCCGCGAGCTCATCGCGGTGGCCGTCGGCATCACTACCCAGTGCGTCTACTGCATCGACGGGCACACGCAGGCCGCGCTCCGCGCGGGCGCGACCGAGGCGGAGCTGGCCGAGACGGCGTGGGTCGCGAGCGCGATCCGCGCGGGTGGGGGCTTCACGCACGGCCGGCTCGCGTTCAAGTTCGCCGAGAACCCGCCGCACGCCCACTGACGCGAGGGCGCGGCCGTCGCGCGGCGCCCCGGGCAGGATCACGCCGAGTGCGTCACATCCCACGGGTGCGACCCCGTGGCGACCGGGCTGCCGCTCGTGCGCGCCCACTGACTCCACGAGCCGGGGTAGACGAGCGCCTCGACGCCGGCGACCTCGTAGGCGAGCGCCGAGTGCGCCGATGCGATCGCCGAGCCGCAGTACAGCGCCACCGGAGTGCCCGGACGGATGCCGTGCGCGCCGAGCGTCGCGCCGATCTCGGCGGCTGCACGCAGCCGCCCGTCGGGGCGCATGTGCGAGACGGTGGGGATGTTGATCGCGCCGGGGATGTGTCCCGACACCGGGTCGAGCGCGGCGGCGCGGCCCCGGTACTGTTCGGGGCTCCGGACGTCGACGAGCACCCCGTGGCGCGGCAGTCGCCCGACCTCCGTCAGGGAGATGACCCCCGGATCGGTGTCGTCGATGTCGGCGTCGCCCGGCTCGACAGCGACGTCGCCGGTCTGCAGCGGCAGGCCCGCCGCGATCCAGGCGCGGAAGCCGCCGTCGAGGACGCGGATGTCGAGCCCGCGGCGGCGGAGCAGCCACCACGCGCGTGCGGCCGCCACGCCGTCGTTGTCGTCGTACGCGACGACGAGGTCGTCGCGGCTGATCCCCCACCGCCGCACCGCCTGGCGAAGGCCGTCGACAGGGGGGAGCGGATGCCGCCCCTCCTCCGGGTGACCGGGGTGGGCGAGCTCGCGCTCCAGATCGACGTACACGGCGCCCGGCAGGTGACCCGCGACGTAGGCGGGCCGCCCCTCGGGCTGATCGAGGCGCCAGCGGACGTCGAGGAGCCGGACGTTCCGCCCCGAGGCGCGCACGACGTCGATGTCGTCGGCGGCGATCAGCGGTGCGGGGGGCATACCCCGAGCCTCCCCTTCTCCGGCGCTGCCCGCCCCGGTGACGGAAACATGCCGAAACGCCCCTCGTAACCGGGCGCAACGAAGCGGCATCCGTCGCTCGGGCAGTCGCGGATGATGCCCGCGACTGGCGGGGGTAGCGTGGCGGCATGATCGACGAGCAGCGGGTCGGATACGAGATTCGCGAACTGCACTCCGTGGCCGAGGTCGAGGAGGCCAGTCGCGTGCTGGGGGCGGTGTGGGGGTCGCCCGACGGCGGCATGGCCCCGAACCTGCTCCGCGCCCTCGAGCACGCGGGCAACTACGTCGTGGGCGTCTTCGAGGGCGGGAGCATGATCGCGACCTCCGTCGCCTTCTTCGGGGCGCCCGCCGCGCGATCGATGCACTCCCATGTGACCGGCGTGCTCCCGGGGCACCAGGGCCGGGGCATCGGCCGTGCGCTCAAGGCGCACCAGCGCGAGTGGGCCTTCGCGCGCGACGTCGGCACGATCACCTGGACGTTCGACCCCCTGATCGCCCGCAATGCCCACTTCAACCTGACCGTCCTCGGCGCGCGGGTCACCGACTACCTGGTCGATCACTACGGCGACATGGCCGACGACATCAACGCCGGCGACGAGAGCGATCGCCTGCACGTGGCCTGGCGCCTCGCCGCCGCCGTGCCGACTCCCGAGCCGGGCGACGTGGTGTCGGTCGCAGAGATCCCTCGCGACATCGAAGCGCTGCGGGTCAGCGACCCCGCGGAGGCCGCCGGGTGGCGCCGCCGCGTGCGCGACGCGTTCCGCACCGAGCACGATCGCGGCCTCGTCGTCGGCGGGTTCCGATCAGGCGAGGGCTACCTGTTCGTCCGCCCCTGACGTCCCCGATCGCGCGGGCTCGTCAGCCGGCGCGCCGCGCCCCGTCGCCGAGAGCGCCGAGCTTGGCCCAGGCGATGTCGGGATGGATGCGGCCGCCGAGGCCGCAGTCGGTCGAGGCGATCACACGCTCGGGCCCGACGATGTCGGTGTAGCGACGGATGCGCTGTGCGACGAGGTCCGGATGCTCGACCACGTTGGTGGCGTGGCTGACGACTCCCGGCACGAGCACCAGATCGTCGGGCACGCGCGCGTCGTCCCACACCGCGAACTCGTGCTCGTGCCGGACGTTGCCCGCCTCGAAGGAGATCGACCCGACGCCGGCCTCGAGGATCACGGGGAGGATGTCCTTCAGCTCCACGTCGGTGGTGTGCGGCCCGTGCCAGGAGCCCCAACACAGGTGCAGACGCAGCTGCTCCTTCGGCAGCCCGGCGATCGCGTGGTTCAGCGCCTCGATGCGCAGACGCGTGAACGCCTGATAATCCGCGATCGACGGTTCCGGATCGATCTGGTCGAAGTTCTCGGCGAGGGACGGGTCGTCGAGCTGGAGGATGAGGCCGGCGTCGGTGATGGCGCGGTACTCCTCGCGGAGAGCGTCCGCCCACGCGAACAGGTGCTCCTCGGCGCTCCCGTAGTACTAGTTGCGCACGCGGGAGGCCGAGCCCGGCGCGATCGCGGTCAGGAACCCCTGCTCGCCGTCTCGGAGCGCCGCGGTGAGGTTGCGGATGTCGGATGCCACGGCATCCTGCCCGCGGTAGGTCAGCGGACCGGTGGTCGAGGGAAAGGCGGTCGCGCCCGAGCCGGTCTCGACGGCCTCGGCGTAGACGGCGGGGAACCGCTGCCGGTCGCGGCGACCGAGGAAGCTCGTGAGCCGCACGTCACCGGGGGAGGACTGCACGGCCGGCTCGTTGAAGGCGTTGACCTCCGTCAGGGAGAGCCCGGCGACCCGCTGGAACGAGTAGCCCCACCAGGCGCCGTAGTCGACCGCGCTCGACATCGCCTTGCCGAACTCGCCGTCACCGACGAGCGTGATGCCCGACTCCCGCTGGCGGGCGACGACATCGGCGACCGCCTGTCCGGTGAGCGCGTCGACCTCCGGCGTCGACGTCAGGGTGAAGCCGTCGTCGGCGAAGGCGCGGGCGCCGTTCGCCTCGATGAGGGCGTGGGTGCGGGGGAGGCTCCCCGAGGTGGTGGTCGCGATCGACATGACCCGACGGTACGGCGGGCGGGCGGCCCTCGCATCCGCCCCGCAACCCCGCGTAACCTGACCGGATGCCGATCGCCCACCCCGCTGCATCCGTCCCTCTCGAGGCGATCGAGCTGCGGGTGCTGCACCTGCCGCTCGTCGCGCCGTTCACGACCTCGTTCGGCACCGAGACGGTGCGGGAGGTCATCGTCGTGCGGGCGCAGACGGGGGTGGGCGCCGACGGGTGGGGTGAGATCGTCACGCAGAACGCGCCGCTGTACTCCAGCGAGTACACCCAGGGTGCGTGGGACGTCGCGACGAGGTGGCTGGCGCCCGCCCTGCTCGATCGCAGGACCCTGTCACCTGCAGAGGTCGCGACAGCCCTGAGCCCGTTCGTGGGGCATCGGATGGCGAAGGCCGGGCTCGAGCTCGCCGTCCTCGATGCGGCTCTCCGCGCCGAGAGCCGGTCGTTCGCGGATTACCTCGGGGCGCAGCGCGAGCTCGTGCCGTCGGGGGTGAGCGTCGGCATCCAGGCGGATCCCGCGGCCCTCGTGGAGACCGTCCGCGGCTACCTCGACGAGGGGTACGTGCGCATCAAGATCAAGATCCGTCCCGGCCGCGACATCGAGGACACCGCCGCGGTGCGCGCGGCCTTTCCCGACATCCCGCTGCAGGTCGACGCGAACTCCGCGTACACGCTGGCCGATGCCGACACCCTCGCCCAGCTCGACCGCTTCGGGCTGCTGCTGATCGAGCAGCCCCTCCAGGAGGACGACATCGTTGACCACGCCGCGCTCGCGCAACAGCTGAAAACGCCGATCTGCCTCGACGAGTCGATCACGTCGGCCAAGGCCGCCCGCGACGCGCTCGCCC
Source organism: Microbacterium sp. Ld4 (assembly GCF_045066555.1). NCBI lineage: Bacteria > Bacillati > Actinomycetota > Actinomycetes > Micrococcales > Microbacteriaceae > Microbacterium > Microbacterium sp. Ld4. The sequence goes on from NZ_JBISHE010000013.1 coordinate 517,479, forward strand.
TCGGGGCCACCACGGTGATCAACATCAAGGCGGGGCGGGTGGGCGGCTACCTCGAGGCCGTCCGCATCGCGGACCTGTGCGAGAGCGCCGGCATCCCGGTGTGGTGCGGCGGAATGCTCGAGACCGGGATCGGTCGCGCCGCGAACGCCGCGCTCGCCGCCCTGCCGGCGTTCACGCTGCCGGGCGACGTCTCGGCGTCGAACCGCTTCTACGACCGCGACATCGTGACAGGGCCGGCGGTCCTCGAAAGCGGGCATGTGCGCGTTCCGACCGGTCCGGGCCTCGGCATCGAGATCGACGATGACGCGCTGGAGGCGTTCACCGTCGCGCGGGAGACCATCCGCCGCTGAGCGGGCAGCGGCGGAGGCCCCCATGTTCTCACCAGACGATGCCGCCGCCGATGGAGATGCCGCCCCAGGTGAGCAGGACGAAGATGGCGGCGAAGACGACCGGCGCGATGCCCGCGCCGCGGCGGGCGAGGCCCTTGAGCAGCGCGATCACCACGAGGACGGCGGCGATGAGCGAGAGGCCGCCACCGAGGAAGAACCCGATGAACAGCGGGATCGGCATCAGCAGGAGACCGAGGAGACCGACTCCGAAGGCGGCCCAGGCGAGGGGGTTGGATCGGCGTTCGACAGGGTAGGACATGCTCCCATCATCCCTGGGGGTCGCCGAGTGCCGCGATGGGGCTGTCCCGAAACCTCGTCCGTGGTAGGGGGAGAGGTGGTGCGCCGGCGGGCACCCGGTCAGCGCGGCAGCGACGGACGAGCCTCGTGCGGGTCGCGCCGACGGGGGATGAACAGTGCCACGGCGAGGGCGATCGTGGCCGCGACGATCCCCAGGATGAACGACATCTCGAAGGCGGCGGGGGTGGGAACCCGGACGCCGCCCTGCGAGGTCGAGAGCCCGGCGAGCACGGCGCCGATGACCGCGGCGGCGGTCGACGTGCCGAGGGAACGGAAGAGGGCGTTCAACCCGTTCGAGGCGCCGGTCTCGGTCGGAGGAACCGACCGCATGATGAGCATCGGCATGCCCGCGTAGCCGAAGCCGATGCCGACCCCGATGAGCAGGTTCGCGATCAGCAGGTGCCACACCTCGCTTGCCCAGAGGAGCGAGAACCCGTATGCCGCGATGAGGGCGGCGGCGCCCAGGACCAGCAGCAGCTGGGGCCCGACCGTTCGTGCGAGCCGGCCGGAGAACGGCGAGAGCACCATCATCACGAGCCCGGCCGGCATGATGACGAGACTCGCCTGCAGCAGCGAGAGCCCGAACCCGCCCGCCGCGGTGGGCAGCTCCAGCATCTGCGGATACGACACGTTCGACGCGAAGAGCGCGAAGCCGATCGCGACCGAGGCGAGATTGGTCAGGAGGACCGCGGGCCGCGCCGCGACCCTCAGGTCGAGGAGCGGCTCGTCGAGGCGCAGCTCGTACCAGCCCCAGACGAGCAGCACGACGATGCCGCCGAGACCGCACGCGAGGGTCGCGGGCGAGAGCCAGCCCCACTCGTTGCCGCGCGAGATCGCGAGCAGCACGCCCGTGAGTCCGACCGCCAAGCCCCCCGCGCCCGCATAGTCGAAGCGTCCGGCGGTGCGCAGCACGCTCGGCGGGATCACGCGCATGACGAGGACGAACACGACGACCCCGAGACCGGCGGACATCCAGAACAGCACGTGCCAGTCGCTCGTCTCGGTGATGATGGCGCTGATCGGCATCCCGATCGCACCGCCCACCCCGAGGGTCGCCGACATGAAGGCGATCGCGGCGTCGACCTTGTCCTCGTGGAGCACGTCTCGCATGATCGAGATCCCGAGCGGGACCACGCCGGTCACGGCGCCCTGCAGTGCGCGGCCGACGATCACGCCGATGATCCCGGGAGAGACGGCCGCGACGACGGACCCGATCACGAGGAGCGCCAGCAGGACGAGGACGATACGCCGCTTGCCGTACATGTCGCCCAGACGCCCGGCGATCGGCGTGATCACGGCGGCGGCGAGGAGCGTCGCCGTGACGACCCACGCGGTGTCCTCACGGCTGGCCGAGAGGAGTTCGGGGAGCTTCGACTGGATCGGCACGACGAGCGTGAACATGAACGACGAGGCGAGCCCCGCGACGGCCAGCACTGCGACGATGGCGCCCTGTCGCGGCATCCGGGTCAGTCGTCGTCTCTCAGCATCCCCGTTTTCGGCCATCCCCCCAGGCTAAGCCCGGGCTCCGACGCCGCGGCGCGCGGGTGCTCAGCCGGCGGTGCGCCAGTCGTCGGACTCGAGGTGCGATCCCGCCTGCGGGCCCATCTGCAGCATGCCGCCGTCGACCACCCAGGTCGCCGCGGTCACGTACGACGAGGCGGGTGAGGCGAGGAAGGCCACGACGTCGGCGATCTCCTCGGGCTTGCCGGGGCGTGGGATGGGGATGCCGGGACGGTGGGTCTGGTCGGCTTCCTCGGCGTCCATGTCGTTGATGGGGGTCGCGATCTCGCCCGGGGCCACCGAGTTGACGGTGATCCCGCGGTCGCCCAGCTCCTGGGCCATCGTCTTCACGAGACCCTCGAGGCCGTGCTTCGACGCGACGTACGGCGCCGAGCCGACGCGCGGCTGCGAGCCGTGCACGCTCGTGACCGCGATGATCCGCCCACCCGTGCCGGCTTCCGCCATGAGGGTGGCCGCGGTGTGCATCCCGACGAACGCGCCGTCGAGGTTCAGGGCGACGACGGTGCGCCACGAGTCGATGTCGAGGTCCAGGAACGGGCCGCCCGTGCCGCCGCCGGCGTTGTTGACGAAGACGTCGAGGCCGCCGAGCTCCGTCGCGAGGCCGCGGATGACACCGGGCACCTTCTCGAGCTCCGTGGCGTCGAAGTGCGCGACGACCGCGTTGCGACCGCGCGCACGGACCTGCTCGGCCGTCTCGTTCGCGCCGTCCTCGTCGGAGTGCCAGGTGACGCCGACGTCCATGCCGGCGCCCGCGAGGGCGAGGGCGGTGGCGCGACCGATGCCCGAGTCGGAGGCGGTGACGATGGCGTAGCGCGGTGTGAAGGTCATGCTCCCGACGGTACGAACCGACATGCCGCCGGTGCACCGGGTTGACAGTGCGGCCGAGGCGACGTACCCCGGCCGCGTCAGCCGCGGCGGGTGGCCGACCGGAGCCGGGCGATGTCGTCGTCGGTGAAGAGGGCGCGCGGGAGGATCGCGACCCCGGCCACCCGGGGCCCCACCCGCAGGATGACCGCGTCACCGGCGACGTCGACGGCGCGCAGCGCAGAGAATCGCAGCTCGGTCGAGCCGAGCGCCGTCGTCGAGATGAGGGAGTCCGCCGTCACCGACGCAGTCGGGACGGAGCCGACCGGGTAGGCCTGGCGCACGGAGGCGCGGGTGCCGAAGTACCACAGCGCCACGATGACCACCACCGCGGCGGACAGCAGGACGGCCGGCAGCGCGGCCGCACGGTCACCCGACACGGTCAGGACGACTCCCGTGACGATGAAGAGCCCGATCAGCGCGAACAGGATGATCGCGGCGGGCCGGACGATCTGCCAGCGCAGGTACGCACGGGCAAGACGAGAGGCCAGCCCCTCGTCGACGGCGAGGGACCGGCCGCTCTGGTCCGACATGCTCAGACGGCGTCCGGTGACGGCGCGTCAGCGGATGCCGGTGCGTCGCCCGGCTCCGCCTCCATCGTGGCCGTCGACGACCGGCGGCGCAGCGGTGCGTCCTCCTGCTGGAGGCCCTGCGCGACGCCGCGCCCGGTGGCCTGGCCCTGGATGATCTGGCGCAGGTCGATGCCCGTGGTCGCCTGCACGGCGTCGAAGGTGGCCCGCATGCTCGAGGCGCTCTCGGAGGCGATGTGGCTCGATGCGCCGTCGCCGCCGAGCACCGTGATCGAGCCGACCTTGTCGAACCCGCGGGCGAACTCGGTCATGAGCGGCACGAGGGCCTCGATGGCGCGCTGGGCGAGCAGCGCGTCCTGGTTCTGCGCGATGGCCGAGGCCTCGGCGCGGATGGCGGCAGCACGGGCATCACCGGCGAGCCGCACGGCGTCGGCGTCGGCGATGGCGCGAAGGCGCGTGGCCTCGGCCTCCTGCGCGGCGATCTGCGCGCGCGCCTCGGCGGCCTTGACCTGCGTGTAGGCCTCGGCGTCGGCCGCACGCTCGCGCTCGTAGAGGGCGGCGTCGGCGACCTTCTTGACGTCGGCGTCGAGCTTGGCCTGACGGTTCTCGGCCTGCTGCAGGAGGACGGCCTGCTCGCGCTCGGCGCGGGCGAGGGCCTCGGCCTGCTCGGCCTCGGCGCGGGCGCGGCCGACCTCGGCCGAGGCGGTCGCCGTGTTGCGGTCGTAGGCGGTCTGCTCGATGAGGTTGGCCTCGTCGGTGGCGATCTGCCGCGCCTTGACCTCGCGGGCGGCGTTGATGCGCGCGACGTCGGCTTCGCGGCGGACGCGCTCGACCTCGGTGGCGCCGAGGGCGTCGATGTAGCCGTTCTTGTCGGTGACGCCCTGGATCTGGAAGGAGTCGAGGATGAGGCCCTGGGCGAGCAGGTCGCTCTTGATGCCGTCGGCGATCTGGTCGGAGAGCTTCTGGCGGTCCTGCATCAGCTGCTCGACGGTCAGCGTCGCCACGACGCCGCGCAGGGCGCCTTCGAGCTGCTCGGTGGTGAACTGCTCGATCGCGCTGTCCTGCGACAGGAATCGCTCCGCGGCGCGGCGGACGAACTCGGGGTCGGAGCCGATCTTGACGAGGGCGACACCGCTCACGTTGACCGTGACGCCGTTGGATGCCTGTGCGGTCGGCTCCATCTTGATCTGGCGGGCGCGGAGCGAGATCATCTCCGCGCGCTGGGTGAGCGGGTTGACGAGCGCGCCGCCACCGGTGATGACCGAGATGCGCGACGAGTCGCCCGCGGCGTTCTTCTGACTGCGACCGACGACCACGAGGGCCTGATCGGCCTTGGCGACCTTGTACCAGGCGCGCAGCACCACCATCAGGATGATGATGAAGATGATGACGGCGACGACGACGATCCCGCCGATCACGAGTGCGCCGCCTGCGATGAGTGCGTCCATATCCAGTTTCCCCCTGAGTGACGATGGCGTGCTTCGAACGTATCGGGTCGGTGGCCCTTTCGGCGAAGATCATCCGCCGCGATCGGCGCATCCTCTACGCTGAGCGCATGACGACGCCCCCGCCGTACGGCGCCCAGCCGCCCGTGCCGCCGATGAGCCCTGCCGACGAGAAGATGTGGGCGACGCTGACCCACCTCAGTGGAATCTTCTTCTTCATCGGTCCGCTCATCGCCTACATCGTCCTGCGCGACCGAGGGCCCTTCATCCGCGCGCACACCGCTGCGGCGCTGAACGTCCAGCTCACCCTCGTCATCGGGTACCTGGTCTCGAGCGTCCTCATGATCGTCCTGATCGGGTTCCTCCTCTTCCCCGCCGTCTACATCTGGGGCCTTGTTGTCGCGATCCTGGGCGCCGTGAAGGCCAACCAGGGGCAGTGGTTCACGCCTCCGGCGACGATCCGTTTCGTCTCCTGAGGACGGCGACGAGCGTTCCTGCGGTGGGGGACGGGCCCGGGGAGGCCGCGCGCGGCGACGGCTAGACTCGATGGATGCCGTCCGCGTGCGGCATCCGCGATTTTCCGCACCCGAATCCGACCATTTGGAGCCACCTGTGGCCGAGCAGTCCCGTCTCGACAAAGTCATCGCCCTCGCCCGCCACCGCGGGTTCGTCTTCCAGGCCGGTGAGATCTACGGAGGGTCGCGGTCGGCGTGGGACTACGGTCCCCTCGGCACCGAGCTGAAGGAGAACATCCGACGGCAGTGGTGGCAGACCTTCGTCCGCGGACGCGGCGACATGGTCGGCCTCGACTCCTCGGTGATCCTCCCCAAGCGCGTCTGGGAGGCATCCGGCCACGTCGCGACGTTCTCCGACCCGCTCGTCGAGTGCCTCCAGTGCCACAAGCGCTTCCGCGAGGACACCCTCATCGAGGACTTCGAGGCGCGCAAGGGCCGCGCGGCCGAGAACGGTCTCGCCGACGTCCCCTGCCCCAACTGCGGCACCAAGGGCAACTACACCGAGCCGAAGTCGTTCTCGGGCCTCGTCAAGACCTACCTCGGCGTCGTCGACGACGAGAGCGGGCTGCACTTCCTCCGCCCCGAGACCGCCCAGGGCATCTTCGTGAACTTCTCGAACGTGCTGACCGCATCGCGCAAGAAGCCGCCGTTCGGCATCGGCCAGGTCGGCAAGGCGTTCCGCAACGAGATCACCCCCGGCAACTTCATCTTCCGCACGCGCGAGTTCGAGCAGATGGAGATCGAGTTCTTCACCCCGCCCGCAGAAGCCGGCGAATGGTTCGACCACTGGGTCGAGGCCTGCTGGAACTGGTTCATCGACCTCGGCATCGACCCCGAGAACATGCGCCAGTTCGACGTCCCGAAGGAAGACCGCGCCCACTACTCGGCCGGGACGATCGACGTCGAGTACCGCTTCGGCTTCACCGGCAAGGAGTGGGGCGAGCTCATGGGCGTCGCCAACCGCACCGACTACGACCTGACGAGCCACATCGAGGCGTCGGGCCAGAAGCTCACCTACTTCGACCAGGCATCGGGTGAGACGTACGTCCCGTTCGTCATCGAGCCCTCGTTCGGCCTGACCCGCGCCATGATGGCCTTCCTCGTCGACGCCTACCGCGAAGAAGAGGTGCCGAACGCGAAGGGCGGCACCGACACCCGCACGGTGCTCGGGCTCGACCCGCGTCTCGCGCCGGTCAAGGTCGCCGTGCTTCCCCTCAGCCGCAACGAGCGGCTGTCGCCGCTGGCCCGCCAGGTCGCCGACGACCTTCGTGCCAACGGCTGGAACATCGACTTCGACGACGCCGGAGCCATCGGCCGCCGGTACCGCCGTCAGGACGAGATCGGCACGCCGTTCTGCGTGACGATTGACTTCGACTCGCTCGACGACAACGCGGTCACCATCCGCGACCGCGACACGATGGCGCAGGAGCGGGTGGCGCTCGGCGAGCTGCACACCTACCTCGCGCCGCGCCTGCGCGGAGCCTGACGCTGCGGCGGGCGCGGAGGCTCAGCCGCCGCGCCCGCAGGCTCAGCCCTTGGCTTCTTTCGCGGCCGCCTTCGCCGCGCGCTTGTGCTCGCGGACCTTCGTGAGCGACTCGGGGGAGACGATGTCGGCGACGGATCGGAACGATCCTTCCTCGCCGTAGGCGCCCGCAGCCTTGCGCCAGCCCGCGCCGGTGAAGCCGTACTGCTTGCCGAGCAGGGCGACGAAGATGCGCGCCTTCTGCTCGCCGAAGCCCGGCAGCGCCTTGAGCCGCTTCAGGACCGTGGCGCCGTCGGGGTCGCCTTCTGTCCACAGGCGCGAGGCGTCGCCGCCCCACTCGTCGACGAGCGTCTGGCAGAGCGACTGCACGCGGCCCGCCATGGAACCGGGGAACCGGTGCACCGCGGGGGTCTGCCCGAACACCGCCGCGAAGTCGTCCGGATCGGCGCCCGCGATCGAGGCGGCGTCGAGCCCGCCGGTGCGCTTGCGGATCTTGAGCGGTCCCGCGAAGGCCGTCTCCATCGCGATCTGCTGATCGAGCAGCATGCCGATCAGCAGGGCGAGCGGTTCGTCGGTGAGGAGCGCGTCGGCGTCGTCGTCGCCGGTGATGTGCAGGGCCATGCCCCCATGTTCCCACCGGACGGGCAGTCCGCGTGGGGGAGGATGGACCCATGTCCTTCGACCCCGCCGCAGACCTCGTATCGCACGCTCGCAACGCCCGCGTCGTCGTGATCGGCGGAGGGGCCGCCGGGCTCGTCGCCGCCCTCGAGTGCGCAAAGATCGGCATGCGCGTGACGCTGCTCGAAGCGGGCGATCGCCTGGGCGGCTCCATCGCGAGCGCCGAGATCGACGGCGAGACGGTCGACGTGGCCGGTGACGGATTCCGTCTCGCCCGCGGGGCGCTCGCCGACCTCATCGATGAGCTCGGCCTGCAGGGCGAGGTCGTCCGGGCCCGGCCCGGCGACACGTGGGTCGCGGGTCCGCACGGCGTCGCACCCCTCCCGACCGCTTCGATGCTCGGCATCCCCGCGAACCCCTTCGATGACCGCACCCGCGCGATCATCGGATGGTCGGGAGTGTGGCGGGCCTACATCGATCGGCTCCGCCCGCCCCTGACGATCGGCACCGAACGCAGCCTCGGCGCTCTCGTGCGCACGCGCCTCGGCGCCCGCGTCGTCGACCGGATGGTCGCCCCCCTCACGTACGGCGTGCACGGCCTCTCGCCCGAACTGGTCGACGTCGACAGCGCCCTCCGCGGCCTGAACACCGCCCTCACGCGCACGGGATCGTTGACCGGCGCCGTGTCGCAGCAGCTGCCGGATGCCGGTGCCCCCGAGTCCCGGGCGACGCTGCGCGGCGGCATGTCGACGTTCGTCGAGGCCCTCCGTGCGCGGCTGGTCGACCTCGACGTCGACATCCGCATGGCCGCTCCGGTGACTCGGATCGACCGGATCGACGGCGGATGGTCGGTGACCGCCGCTCCTGCGGGCGAGGAGAGCGACGAGACCGGCCCGATCCTCGCGCACGCCGTCATCGTCGCAACGCCCGAGCGCCACGCGCGGGCACTGCTCGCCCCTCACCTGCCCGAGCTGGACGAGCCGCCGATCTCCCCTGACGACATCGACGTCGTCACCCTTCTTCTCGATGCCCCTGCGCTCGATGCCCGGCCCCGCGGCCACGCCGTGTACGCCGTGCCCCGCCCCGGCGCCGCCTCGGCGGTCGTGCACGCGACGGCGACCTGGCCCCACGAGCCGGGCCAGCCGCACGTCGTCCGGGTGACGCTCCCCGCCACCGACGACACGGATGCCGCCGCGGTCACCGCTGCGACCGAGGCAGCGCGCGACCTGCTCGGCGTCGACCTCGGCCGGGTGCGCGGCGCGATCCGCACCCGTCACGAGCGGGGGCTCCCGGCATCCGCTCTCTCACCCGCCCGCGAGGCGGTGCGCGCCACCGCACGCAGCGACGACCGCCTCGGCGTGGTCGGAGCGTGGATCGGCGGGAACGGTCTCGTGCGCGTCGTCGGCGATGCCCACACCGAGGCGGAGCGGATCCGCTCGACGCTCCTCTGGGGGACGGGCTCCGAGGATGCATCCCGCTGAGACGGATGTCAAGGGTAGATACCGCGGGCGGAATGCACCGTTACGCTGAGTTTTCGGCATCACACCGCTTCGAACGTGAGGAATCGCCATGAAGGGCAAGATCGGAATCGTCGTCGGCCTGACTGCGGGCTACGTGCTCGGAGCGCGCGCCGGCAGGCAGCGCTACGACCAGATCAAGGATGCTTACCTGCGGGTCTACCGCACGCCGTCCGTGCAGAAGCAGGTCGACAAGGTCGCCGAGCTCGGCAAGTCGGCCGCGTTCTCCATCCCCACGGTCCTCTGGGACGGCGCGGTGAAGGTCACCCGTGCCGCGACGACGAAGGGGTCGGCGGGCCAGAAGCTCGACGCCGCCCTCGACGCGTCGAAGGACGCTGCAGACGACGTGAAGGATGCTGCGGAGACCACGGCAGACGCGGTCGCGAGCAAGACGAACTCCTCCGCTCGGAGCGGTTCGGCGACGCCTCGAGCCAAGAAGGCCTCGGACTCGGCATCATGAGCTCTCCCCGCGGTTTTCGCGATCGTCGCGACGACAGCCTGTTCTCACTGATCGGCGATCTTCCCGAACTGGTCCGCAACCTGATCTCAGCGGAGATCTCGGCGGCGAAGGCATGGGCGACGCGGACGGGGAAGGATGCCGGCGTCGTCGGCCTCTGGTTCGTCCTCGCGCTGTTCGTGCTGTTCTGGACGATCCCGGCGATCGGTGCGTTCACGATCATCGGACTGTCGTCCTGGATCGCGCCGTGGCTCGCCGCCCTCATCCTGGTCGCGATCGGCCTCATCCTCGTCGTCGTCCTGGCTCTCCTCGGGCTTGCGCGCGTGAAGCGCATGCGCAGCCGCGAGAACCCCGCGAAGGCGATGTCCGCCGACGCCCGCATCGTGAAGGAAGTGGCCGATGAGTTCTGAGCTGCCCCGCACCGCCGTCCCGATCGGCATCACCGATCCCGTCGAGCGTGCCCGTGCCGAGCTGAAGGCGGCACTGATGGCCATCGAAGAGAAGGCCAACGTCCCGAAGCGTGCCGCGCACGCCACCCAGCGCGCCAGCGTCGCCGCTCGCCGGTACGCCGATCGCAATCCCACCGGTGCCGCGGCGGCAGCCGTCGGTGCCGCGCTCGCCGTGGGCGCCCTGGTCTGGGGAGCGGTGCGCCTCTACACGCGCTGATCGACCGACCCCCGACGCACGTCGCCAGGCGCGGCGTGCTCGGGGGTATGCTCGATCCCAGGCAGCGGCGCTGAGGCGTAGCGCTGCCGGCGATGCGATCCCGAACCGCACGCAACCGCTCCGTTCGCCTGCAGAACGTCTGCCCTTCCGCACGGGATGGCCGACCGCCTACACGAGAGTCGATCCATGAACACATCTGCTGCGGCCTCCGCACCCAAGCCCCTCAAGGGCTGGCGTGTGCTCGTGCCGCGCGGGGGTCCGTGGGGAGACAGCGTGGCCGCTGCGCTCCGCGCGCAGGGCGCGACTCCCGTCATCGCCCCGCTGATCAACTTCGCTCCGTCCGAAGATCCGACCTCACTCGAGTCGGCGCTCCGCGACCTCGCGGAGGGCGCGTTCGACTGGGTGACGTTGACGAGCTCGACCACTGTGGACGTGCTCCACGCCTACCGCGCCGTCATCCCTCCCACGACCCGCGTCGCCGCCGTCGGTGAGACCACCGCCGCCGCACTGTCGGCCGTCGGCTATCGCGTCGACCTCGTCCCCGACGAGGACAACTCGGCCGCCGGCATGGCCGCGAAGCTCATCGCGCTCGAGCCGGAGCCGACCCGGGTGCTGACCCTCCGGAGCGAGTTGGCCAAACCCGTCCTCACCAGGCTCCTCGCAGAGGCCGGCCACGATGTCCGCAGCGTCGTCGCGTACCGCACGATCGGCGTCCCGGTGACCGCGAAGGTCGCCGAAGAGGTCCGCTCCGGCCGTATCAACGCCGTCCTCGTCACGAGCGGATCGGTGGCCGAGCAGGTCTTCGCGCAGTTCCCCGAGATCCCCACCGAGACCGTCATCGCCGCGATCGGGCCGCGCACCGCGAAAGACGCGCGCCGTGCGGGCCTCGGCGTGAGCGTCGTCGCGAAGGACCAGACCGTCACCGGCCTGATCGCCGCCGTCTCGCAGTTCCCGCTTCCGCACGCGACCGACGAGTTCGCACCGCCGACCGGCTCGATACCGCGTCTCCAGGGCTGACACCCGGCCGGCCCCCGGCGCACTCCGTCTGCGCTGAGACCGGATCGTTGTGACCAGGCGCAGGTTCGGCCGGTTCGATTTGGCAGACTGGTCACATGGTGACGCTCCTTCTCGATGCAACGCGGCTGGAGGTCGCCCTTTCGGGCACGGAACGACTCTTGGCGTTTCGGAAGACACCGGTCCGAGTCGAGCGCGAGCACATCACGAAGGTCCAGCTCGTCGACGACCCGTGGAGCTGGCTCCGCGGCATCCCGAACCCCGGGACCGTCGTCCCGCGAACGGTCGCCATGGGCACGTGGCGGTCGGCGGGAGCCGACGACTTCGTCCTCGTCCGTCGGCGCCGACCCTCGGTCGTCATCGACCTGTCGGGCGATGAGGAGTTCACCCGGCTCGTGATCACCACCCGCCACGGGCTCGAACTCGTACAGGCGCTCCGCCTCGACATCGAGGACGAGCCGACCGACGTGGTCGAGCTCGCGACGAGCGAGATCCCGATCATCGCGCGCGTGCCCCGGTCCACCCGTCGCCGGGGGCCTGCGGCATCCTGACCTCCGTTTGCCGGGACTGATCGGGTCCCGCCGGGCCGGGTCGGTATGCGATTGCCGAGCATTCCCGGCCTCGCGCCGGCGCCGGGAGGTCGACCGGTAACGTTGCCAGGGTGACGAACCCACCGGCATCCGCTCTGCGCGTGCGTCGCGACGGCTCGGTCGGGCACGTGACCCTCGACCGTCCGCGTGCGATCAACGCCGTCGACCACGGCATGATCCTCGGCATCGCTGCGGCGCTCGACGACTGGGAGCACGACCCCGATGTGGTGATGGTCGTGCTCGACGGAGCCGGCGACCGAGGCTTCTGCGCCGGCGGCGATGTGCGGAGCCTCCGCGCTCAGATCATCGACGGCGACCCGATCGCGGCCATGGAGTTCTTCCGCGACGAGTACGCCCTCAACGCGCGGATCGCCGAGTACCCGAAGCCCGTGGTCGTCTTCGCCGACGGCATCACGATGGGCGGCGGCGTCGGCCTCGCCGGTCACGCTGCGGTCCGCATCGTGACCGAGCGCTCACTGCTCGCGATGCCGGAGACGCGCATCGGGCTCACGCCCGACGTCGGCGGATCCTGGCTGCTCGCGCGCGCCCCGGGACGCCTGGGCGAGTACCTCGGACTGACGGGCGCGACGATGGATGCCGCAGACGCGATCTACGCGGGCTTCGCCGATCATCTGATCCCCGCCGACCGTCTCGGCGACGTCTTCCACGCCTTCATCACCCGCGCCGACCCGCAGACGCCCACCGAGATCGCTCTGCTCTTCGACGAGACCGCCGGCCCCGCCGCGCTCGAGCAGGCTCGCGGCTGGATCGACGATGCCTTCTCGGCAGACACCGCCGTCGAGATCGTGGCACGTCTCCGCGCACGCCCCGAGGATGCAGCATCCGTCGCCGCAGACACGATCGAGCAGCTGTCGCCGACCAGCGTCGCGGTGACCCTCGCCGCCGTCCGGGCCGCCCGCGAGCTGCCCGACCTGCGCGCGGCGCTTTCGCAGGAGTACGGGCTCGTCGAGTGGATCGCGACCACCCAGCCCGACCTCGTCGAGGGCATCCGGGCGCAGCTGGTCGACAAGGACCGCACCCCGATCTGGCAGCCGTCGTCACTCGCCGAGCTGCCCGCAGACCTCGCCTCCCGCGCGCTCGATCACCGGCCGCAGACGGCCCTCTGGAGCTGACGTGTTCGACAGTCCGCTCTCCGCGTCGGCCTACGAGATCCTCGCCGTTTCCCACGACGCCTCCGAGGACGACCTCCGCAAGGCCTACCGGCTGCGCCTACGTCAGACCCATCCCGACACCGGGGGCGACGCCGCGGTCTTCGTGCAGGTGCAGCGGGCGTGGGAGCTCGTGGGCACCCCCGAGGCCCGCGCCGCCTACGACCGCGGCCACGGTTTCGCCGACGCGCCCTCGTTCGCACCCGATGCGCCGCAGTGGCGGCCTCCGCAGCGCCCGGCCGACACCCGGCCCCGGGCGCGTTCCTTCGGTCAGCCCGGCGGCTGGCGTCGTGAGAGGTACCTCACTCTCATGCGCGAGTGGGTCGGCCGCGGTGTCGACCTCGCCGATCCGTACGACCCGGCGCTCGTCCGCCGGGCGCCGCACGACATCCGCCGCCTGCTCGCCGACGCCCTGGCCGAAGAGGCGACCGCGCGGATCGTCGGGGAGCTCGGCATGGGCTACACGGTCTGGCACGACGTCGCCGCCGATCCCCATGACCCCAACGTCAAGCTCGACCACATCGTCCTCGGCCCGAGCGGCCTGTACGCCGTTCTCTCGGAGGACTTCGGGGCGCCCGTCCGCATCAAGCGAGGCGAGCTCATCGGCGACACCGTGGTCGGCTCACCGGTCGCCCAGCTCGTGCTGGCCGCACGGGGGCGCGGGCGCGCCGCGAAGGTGAAGTTCAGCGCCGCGATCGTCGTGCTCCCCGACGACGACGTGGCCGCCGCGATCGAGGAGGTCGGGCGCGTGAAGGGACTGCCGGTCGCGATCGTGGCGCGGAGCGCGCTCGCGACGGTGCTCCGGCGCGGAGTGACGGGTGCGCGCGAGATCGGCGGCAACGAGCTGTTCGATGTCCGCACCCGGCTGCAGCAGACCGTCCGCTTCGCCTGACCGGGGCTGCATCGTCGGCTCAGTCGATGATGCCGAGAAGCTGGAGCGGGTGACTCAGCCGCCACCAGGCGTCGGGCCCCGGAAGATCTCCGACCTGCTGGAGCCCGACCTCATCGGCGTCCACCGGACCCGTCAGGGTGAGGGTGCCGGCCGCATCCCCGGCGGTGCGCTCCTCGCCGAGGTCGAACTCCGCCGCGGGCGTGGCCGTCGCTCCGTTCCAGAGCAGGACGGATGCCTCGCGGTCGGTGACCAGCTGCGTCGACGCGCCCCACGCGGTCGTCACATTGCCCACGACGGTTCCCGGTGCGAGCGTCGTGGGAGCGGCGACCTCCGCCGCGACGTCGTCGAGGAGACGCTCGGCCTCGCTCGTCCGCAGGCGGTTGGTGGGCTGATCGGTCACTGCGGCGATGAGTGTGACATCCTCATCGCCGACCGTCAGGGTGCGGGCCGCGAGCAGGTTGTAGTTGCCCAGGTAACTGCCGGTCTTCAGGCCGACGACGCCCTGCTCGCCGAGAAGGGCGTTCGTGTTCTCGAACTCGCCCGCCCCGGGCAGCTCCGCCGATCGCGTAGCGACGATCTCGGCGATCACCGGGTTGGCCAGTGCTTTCTCGGCCAGCGCGATCATCGCCTCGGGGGTGGCCTCGTTGCCTCGGTCGAACCCGGAGGCATCCGTCACTGTGATGCCCTCGAGGCCGTTGTCCGCGAGCCAGGTGTTCGCGGCCGCCGCGTAGTCGTCGATCGATCCGAACGCCTCGGTGGCGAGCCTGTCGGCGTAGTTGCTCGCCGAGGCGATCAGCATTCCCTGGAGCATCTGGTACTCGCTGAGCGAGCCGTCATCGGGCACGTTCAGGGCCGACTGGTTGCCGGAGATGTACTGCCAGTACTCCTGACGGTCCGCGAAGTCGAAGGTGTACGCGGGTCCCTGCTCGCCGACGGCGAGGGGAGCCGCGTCGAGCACGACGAGCGCCGTGACGAGCTTCGTGATGCTCGCCAAACGGTCGGCCTCGTCGGTGGATGCCGCGGGGGAGAACCCCGAGACCGCGACGGCTGCGGTGCCCTCTTCGGGCCAGTCGATCGATGAGGCGGGCGCGCGGAGCGCCGTGACCTCGGTGGCCGTGACGGCGGGTTCGACGGCGGACAGAGGCCACAGCAGCATGCTCGCCGTGTAGGCGATCGCCAGGCCGCCCACGGCGATCGAGGGGAACACGACGACACGCGCGTCGACCCGCCGCCGCGGTGCGCGCAGCGGGGGGAGGAGCTCGAAGCCGGCCGTCCGCGTCGGCGCGGCGGGCAGCGCGTCGGGGTCGACCCAGCCGAGAGCAGTGCCGCGTGAAGTCGCGGCCTCGGCGGAATCGGCCTGGACAGGCGTGTCGGCCGTCTGGGTGCGGCGTTCCCGACGCGAGAGAGGGGTCGGGTCGTCCGTGGTCACGCTGACACGCTACCTGGCTCCGCTGGGTGGTTATACTCGTCCCAGAACCACGGGAGTCCGGTGAGCCGGGCTGAGAGGAAGCGATCCACGCTTCGACCGTCGAACCTGATCCGGATCATGCCGGCGCAGGGAGGAGAACACATGCACGCTGTTGCGTCCACTTCCACGTCCACCTCTTCGGGGCGTCCCCCCGTCGCTCCCAGCCGGTACAGCTGGCGGGTCGTCGACATCGTCGTCGCCAGCGTTCTGGGCGTCGCCATCGGGCTCCTGTTCTGGTTCTGGAACGGCGTCGGATACGGCTGGTTCACGGTGATGGATGCCGCGACACCGGGTCTCGGCGGTCTCGCCGTCGGCATCTGGCTCATCGGCGGCGTGATCGGCGGACTCGTCATCCGCAAGCCCGGTGCCGCACTCCTGGTCGAGGTCGTCGCCGCGGTCGTCTCGATGCTGCTGGGGAACGTGTGGGGCGTCTCGACGCTGCTGTCGGGTCTCGTCCAGGGGCTGGGCGCCGAGCTGATCTTCGCCGTCTTCCTCTACCGCCGGTTCGGTATCGCCATCGCCGCGCTCGCCGGCGTCGGCGCTGCGGTGGCCGCCTGGGGCTTCGAACTCTTCTACGGCACCTCGCCCAATATCCTCAAGACCCTCGAGTTCAACGTCATCTACCTCGTCTCGGTCGCCGTCTCCGGCGCTGTGCTCGCGGGAGTGCTCGGGTGGCTCCTCGTGCGTGCGCTCGCGAAGACGGGGGCGCTCAGCCGCTTCGCCGCCGGTCGCGAAAGAGCGGAAGAGGTCTGACCGGCGTCGCCGGAGGGCGCCCCGCGGGCGTTCGCGCCCTCGGGTGGGGCTGGCGCCACGCCGGCCGGCGCGCTCCCGCCGTCCGGGACGTGTCGTTCACGATCGAACCCGGCGAGCGCGTGCTCGTGCTCGGATCGTCGGGGTCGGGCAAATCCACGCTGCTCTCCGGGATGGCGGGGCTCCTCGGCGGGCAGGATGACGGCGAGGCCACCGGCTCGATGCGCGTGGACGGCGCCGACCCTGCCGGTCAGCGGGGCCGGATCGGACTCGTCCTGCAGGACCCCGACGCCGGTGTCGTCCTGTCACGGGTCGGCGACGACGTCGCGTTCGGGTGTGAGAACCTCGGGATGCCGCCGGCCGAGATCCCGTCACGGGTCGACGCGGCCTTGGATGCCGTAGGCCTCGATGTGCCGCTGGTGCGGGAGACCGCGCACCTGTCGGGCGGTCAGAAGCAGCGCCTGGCGATCGCGGGCGTCCTCGCGATGGAGCCGGGTCTGCTGCTCCTCGACGAGCCGACGGCGAACCTCGATCCCCAGGGAGTGCGCGAGGTGCGCGACGCCGTGGGGCGGGCGATCGACATGACCGGCGCGACCCTGATCGTGATCGAGCACCGCACCGAGGTGTGGGTCGACCTCATGACGCGGGTCATCGTGCTCGACGCCGACGGCGGGCTCCTCGCCGACGGCACCCCGGGCGAGGTCTTCACCCGGCACGCCGCCGCGCTCCTCGATGCGGGGGTCTGGATCCCCGGTCATCCGGTGGACCTCCCGTCTCTCCCGGAGGTCGACGCGCCTGCGCCCGCTGCCCTCCGTGCCCGCTCGCTCGGCATCTCCCGCGACGGCAGGGTCGCGGTCCGGAGCGGGATCGACCTCGACATCGGAGCCGGATCCGCGACGGTCATCACCGGGCCCAACGGCGTCGGGAAGTCGACGCTCGCCCTCACCCTTGCAGGACTCCTGCCCGAGTTCGCCGGTGTCGTCGAGTCGGTGACGCTCCCGCCGGGTCGGCGCGGCGCCCGTCCATCGAGATGGACCTCACGGGAACTGCTCACCCGGATCGGAACGGTCTTCCAGGATCCGGAGCACCAGTTCCTGACGTCCACGGTGAGAGAGGAGCTGGCGGTGGGGCCGAAAGCGCTCCGACATCCGCTTCCGAAGATCGAGAGCACCGTCGACGACCTGCTCGATCGCCTGGGGCTGACGACGCTCGCCCGCGCCAACCCTTTCACGCTGTCCGGGGGGCAGAAGCGGCGGCTCTCCGTCGCGACCGTGCTGGCGACCTCACCGCAGGTCATCGTGCTCGACGAGCCGACGTTCGGACAGGACCGTCGCGGGTGGGCCGGCATCGTCGCCCTTCTGCAGGAACAGCTCGGAGAGGGGCGGTCGATCGTCGCCGTGACGCATGACGAGGACATCCCGCGGCACCTCGGCGGGCGCCGACTCGACCTGTCGGCGGCGGCGACGTGACCTCGGTCGAGCGAGGCAGCCTGCATCTCAGCATGCACCGGGGGGCGTGGCTCGACGGCGTCAACCCGGCCGTACGCATCGGGATCGCGTTTTTGCTCTCGATCCCGCTGCTGGCCACCATCGACCCCATCAGCGGCGTGGCAGCCATCGTGCTGCAGGCCGCCTGCATCCCGCTCACCGGGCTCCGGGTGCGAACCGTCCTCCTGCGCGTGGCGCCGATCCTCCTGCTCGTGCCGGTGGCGGGGCTCAGCATGCTCCTCTACGCCGAGCCCGGCGGCACCGTCTACTGGTCGTTCTGGTACGCGACCGTCAGTGACGATTCGATCGCCTTGGCCATCGCGGTCGCGGTCCGAATCGTCGCGCTCGCACTGCCGGCGATCCTGCTGTTCGCGAGGGTCGACCCGATCGATCTGGCCGGGGCGCTCGCGCAGGTCGTCCACCTTCCCGGGCGTTTCGTCCTCGGTGTCCTGGCCGGCACGCGCACGCTCGGCCTGTTCTTGAGCGACTGGCGCGCGATGCGCCTCGCCCGTCGCGCGCGCGGCGTGGGAGATCAGGGAGCGTTCAGACGCTTCGTCTCGATGGCGTTCGTCTTGCTCGTCTTCGCGGTCCGTCGCGGCACGCGCCTCGCCACGGCGATGGAGGCCCGCGGCTTCGGCGCTCCGGTTGAGCGCACCTGGGCGCGACCCTCCGTCCTGTCGAGGCGCGACGCTGTCGCGGCGGCGGGCGCGACGATCATCGTCGCCCTCGCCATCGGCGCCGCCGTGGCGGCGGGCACGTTCCGCTTCGTCTGGTCGTGACCCGCGGTTCTACGCGCAGGTGTCAGAGCACGAGCTCGAAGCAGACCGAGCGGGGCATCGTCTCGCCGTAGGGCTCGTAGACCGGAATGCGCGTGAATCCGGCGGTCTCGTAGAGCCGGATCGACTCGGGCTGCTGCAGTCCCGTCTGCAGGATCACGCGGGCCGCCCCGCCCGCCCGAGCGCGCTCGACGACGGCGGCGACGAGCCCGCGGGCGATCCCACGACCGCGATGCGTGGATGCCACGACGAGACGCTTGAGTTCCCATTCCGCTCCGAGTCGGCGGAGGATCACGTGTCCGGCGGGCGTTCCCTCGGCATCCACCGCGATGAGCGTCGCGACAATCTCGTCGGGGTGGAGGGCGAGTGCTCGCGACCGCGCGGCTTTGCGCTCCGGCGGCTCGTCGCCGTGGAATCCGTCGTACCGCGCACCGAGATCGGCGTCGAGCTGTCGCCGCAGTGCTTTCGCGCGCGGGTCGTCGTGTGCGACGTCGAGGATCTGCCAGGTGGGAGTGCGCGTGGAGGGTCGTTCGGTCACCGGACGAGCCTATTCGTCCGTCGGGACATCGAGGCGGCGCAGGAGGCGAGTAGGGGCGGTGCGGCGGTAGGACGCGTCGAGGAGCTCGCCCAGTTCGGCTTCGTCGAGGTCGGTGAGGTCGATTCCGAGCCGCACAGATCCGCCGAAGTAGGCGAACACTTTCGTCGTGAAGAAGGCCGGGCGGCCATGGCTCACCTTCTCCTGAACATCCGGCAGGGCGAGCGCGTACCTGCGGACGACGGCCAGCTGCGGATCGTCGTCGCGGAACATGAGGGGACGCTCGGCCACGGTTCCATCTTGGCGCTGCCTCTTTCTCACCGCGACTGGCAGCGTCCGCGACGGCGTTCGTGGTCGCCGGCTACCTCGCAGCGGTCGCGATCTTCGACGCCGCGATGCGCTGACGCGTCAAGTCGCGTTCCAGAGCTCGCGGTAGCGCGCGAGCCGCTCCTCTCCGGGTCCACGCCGGCGGATCGCCACATCACCGGCGTGCGGCTAGCCTGGAGGCACACGCGCCGGGTGGCACGCAGTCGCAACCCGTGTGAGACCGGATCCCGTTCGAAGGAGAGCGCATGGACATCGTCGGAGCTTCCGCCCTCATCACCGGCGGTGCCAGCGGCCTCGGGCTCGCGACCGCCCGTCGCCTCGCCGCCCGGGGCGCGCACGTCGTGATCGTCGATCTCCCCGGGTCGGCCGGTGAGGCCGCCGCTGCCGAGCTCGAGGGCACGTTCGTGCCCGCCGACGTGACGGATGCCGGCCAGGTCGCCGAGGCGGTCGTGGCCGCGGTCGCCGCCGCCCCCCTCCGCGTCGCCGTGAACTGCGCGGGCATCGCGCCACCGGCCAAGGTGTTGGCGCGCGATGGATCGCCGAACCCGGTCGACGACTTCGCTCGCATCGTCCGCATCAATCTGATCGGCACCTATACGGTGGTCGCCCACGCCGCAGCGGCGATGGCCGTGACCGAGCCCGACGCGGCAGGAGGCCGGGGCGTCATCGTCAACACCGCCTCGGTCGCCGCGTTCGACGGCCAGATCGGGCAGCCGGCCTACGCAGCCAGCAAGGGCGGTGTGCACGCCATGACGCTGCCGATCGCCCGCGAGCTCGCCCGGTCCGGCATCCGAGTCTGCACGATCGCACCGGGGATCATGGAGACGCCGATGCTCGCCGGACTCCCGCAGCCCGCGCAGGACTCGCTCGGCGAGCAGGTGCCGTTTCCCGCACGACTCGGTCGACCCGACGAGTTCGCCGCCCTCGTGCAGCAGATCATCGAGAACGACTACCTGAACGGCGAGACCATCCGCCTCGACGGAGCGATCCGTATGGCACCGAAGTGACCAGCCCGCCCGACCAAGGGAGAACGATGAGCGACACCATCCTGCTCGAGCGTGACGGCGCCCTCGCGCGCATCACCTTCAACCGGCCCGCATCGCTCAACGCGATGGACTTCGAGATGGGCGAGCGCTGGCGCGACCTCGCCCACCAACTGACGTCCGACCCCCACGTGGGCGCGATCATGCTGGATGCCGCGGGCCCCGCGTTCTGCGCGGGCGGCGACGTGGTCGCGATGGCGGCGTCGGACGGCACGGGTGCCGAGATCACCGAGATGGCGCACGTGATCCACGACGGCATCCGCACGTTCGTCGACTCGGACATCCCGATCGTCGCAGCCGTGCACGGCGCGGTCGCCGGCGGCGGGCTCGGACTGATGCTCACGGCCGACTACATCGTCGCCGGTCCGCAGGCGAAGTTCGTCAGCAAGTACGCCGACATCGGCCTCACCCCCGACCTCGGCGTCTCGACGCTGCTTCCCGCCGCCATCGGACAGCGCCGGGCGCTTCAGCTGCTCCTCACCGACACGACGATCGATGCCGATACCGCGCGGGAGTGGGGCATGGTGGCCGAGATCGCCGGCGAGCCGCACGCCCGCGCCCTCGAGGTCGCGCGCGGGTGGCTGGACGGCGCGACAGGTGCCTTCGGTCAGGCGAAGCGGCTCATTCGCTCGGGTGCGCATCGGCCGTTCGCCGACAACCTCCACGACGAGGCGGCGACGATCGGCGCGGCATTCGACACCGACGACTCCCGGCAGCGCGTCGCCGCGTTCGCGGTAGCGTCGCGCCGCGGGCGCACCGCCTGACCCCCCACCGCCTGACCCCCAGCGCCTGAACACCCCGCGCTCTGACCCACCGGCATCCGACCTGCAAGGAAGCACCATGACCGAGACGACCCTCGCCGGCAAGACCATCCTGATGTCGGGCGGCAGCCGCGGCATCGGCCTTGCGATCGCGTTGCGCGCCGCCCGCGACGGCGCGAACATCGCCCTGCTCGCGAAGACCGACACCCCGCACCCCAAGCTCGAGGGAACCGTGCACTCGGCGGCCGAGCAGATCCGCGCGGCCGGTGGTCGTGCGCTCCCGATCGTGGGCGACGTCCGAAACGACGACGACGTGACCGAGGCCGTGCTGAAAACGCAGGGCGAGTTCGGTGGCATCGACATCGTGGTCAACAACGCGTCGGTCGTCGATCTGTCGGGGTCGGGCGAACTGGCGATGAAGAAGTACGACCTGATGCAGGACGTGAACGTCCGCGGCACGTTTCTGCTCTCCCGCACGGCGCTTCCGATGCTGAAGGATGCCGCGAACCCGCACATCCTGTCGCTGTCGCCGCCCCTCAACCTGTCGCCGCGGTGGCTCGGCGCCCACACCGGGTACACCCTCGCGAAGTACGGCATGACGATGGCGACGCTCGGCCTCGCCGCCGAGTTCGCGGGTGACGGGATCGCGGCGAACACGCTCTGGCCGCAGACCACGATCGCGACCGCCGCGGTGCAGTTCGCCCTCGGCGGCGACCGGATGATGAGGGTCAGCCGCACGCCCGAGATCTACGCCGACGCCGCATACGAGGTGCTCCGCCGGCCCTCGCGCGAGCGCTCGGGCCAGACGCTGATCGTCGAGGACGTGCTGCGAGAGGCCGGCGTCACCGACTTCTCGGGTTATGCGGCCACGCCGGGCACGCCCGACGCCGACCTGTTCCCCGACATCTTCCTCGACTGAGCCGGGTCGCCCTCAGACGAGGCCGAGCGTCACGAAGGCGTTCCACACGCCGTCGTCGAGCACGTCGGTCGTCACGGCGCCGGCCCGCTCCTTGAGGGCGGGGTCGGCGTTGCCCATGGCGACCGGGGAGCCCACGACGTCGAACATCTCGGCATCGTTCCAGCTGTCGCCGATGCCCACCGCGTCGGCGGCGTCGAGGTCGAGCACGTCGAGCACGCGGAGGATCGCCGAGCCCTTGGTCACCCCGCGGAGCCCGATCTCGCCGTTGGAGCCGCCGGGGAGGGGGATGCTGCCCGGGATGACGTGGAAGCGCTCGCCGAGGTCGTCCTGGGCGCGCGCGACGCTGTCGGACCGCTCGCTGATGAAGGTCGTCTTGGCGATGCGGTCGAGGTCGGCCTCTTCGAGCGGGCGGTAGCTGACGATCGGCTTCGGGTCGACGATCTCGGTCTGGCCGAGGCGGCGGGCGTCTTCGATCTGCCGGTCGCGGCGCTGACGGAAGAAGTCGTCGACCATCGCGCCGACCCCACGGCTCGCGTACACGGCCTCGTTCGACTGCAGGAAGTAGTGGATGCCCTCGCGGTCGAAGTACTCGATGAGGTGGTCGGTGTCGGCCCGGGGCATCGGCTCGTCGAAGAGCAGCTCGTCGCCGCGGACGGCGTAGGCGCCGCCGTTGGTGATCGCGCCGTCGTAGCCGATCTCTCGGACCTTCGGGTGGATGTCGCCGGCGGCGCGGCCGGTGCACAGGTACACGAGGTGACCGTTCGCGCGGGCGGTGCGGATGGCGGCGACGGTGGAGGGGGCGATCGTGTCGCCGTGCTCCAGGATCGTGCCGTCGACGTCGAGGAAGGCGATGCGGGTCATGATTCCATTCTCGGTGATGCGGGTGAACGCTCGGAGCGGACCCGATCCGGAGAACGGATGCCGTCAGCGCGAGGTGTTCGGCGAAGGGGTGGAGCCCGTGAGGGGCTTGCGGAGGAAGATCTGGTCGACGCCCCCGTCACCGGGGACGCGCTCGGTCTCGACGTACCCCTCCCGCTCGTACAGTCGGATGTTCGCCTCGCTGAGCGATCCGGTGAACAGCTCGGCGGTCGTGGCTCCGGCATCCCGCCCCGCTGCCTCGACGGCGGCGAGCAGCTGAGACCCGACGCCCCGGCCCTGTTGGTCGGGGGCGATGGCGATGCGGCCGATGAGCAGCAGCTCGCCGTCGACCTTCGCGCGAGCGGCCCCGACGATGCGGTCGCCGTCGACGGCGACCCGGCCGTGGTTGTCCTGCAGCTCTGCGGTGATCTCGTCGAGCGACTGCGTGAGCGGGGGCATGTCGGGATCGCCGTAGATCAGGGCCTCCTGCACGAAGGCGGCGCGTTGCAGCGTCAGCACTTCTCCGGCGTCGGCGGGGGTGATGGGGCGGATCTCGATGTCACTCACTTCGGAAGGCTAACGAGAGCGCCGCCGCGGGCGGTGGGGGTTGACGCCGGAGCGCCCGCCCCCACCGATGCGGTCAGTGCTGCAGGCTGGCGCCGTTCGTGCCGATGACCTCGGCGTACCAGTCGAACGACTTCTTCTTGTAACGCTCGAGCGAGCCGGAGCCGTCGTCGTTGCGGTCGACGTAGATGAAGCCGTACCGCTTGCTGAGCTGGGCGGTCGACGCCGAGACCAGGTCGATGCAGCCCCAGGTCGTGTACCCCATGAGGTCGACGCCGTCGGCGATGGCCTCGCCGACCGCCTCGAGGTGGGCCTGCAGGTAGGCGATGCGGTAATCGTCGACGACGGTCTTCACACCGTCGACCTCGACGAGCTGGTCCTTCGCGCCCAAGCCGTTCTCGACGATGAACAGCGGCTTCTGCCACCGGTCCCAGAACTGGTTCAGCACGAGGCGCAGACCCACGGGGTCGATCTGCCAGCCCCACTCCGATTCCTTCAGCGTGGGGTTCTTCACGCCGCCGAAGAGGTTGCCCTCGCCCATGACGCGCTTCGACTCATCGGTCGTCTCGCAGATCGAGGAGTAGTAGCTGAACGACACGAAGTCGACGGTGTTCTCCTTGAGGAGCGTCCGGTCCTCGTCGGTGATGTTCAGCTCGACGCCCTGTTCGCGGAGGCTCCGCAGGTAGTAGCCGGGGTACTCGCCGCGCACGTGGATGTCACCGAAGGCGAGGTTGACGCGCTCGGTCGTCAGAGCGGCGAACACGTCGTCGGGGTTCGGCGTGAGCGGGTAGACCGGCATCGACAGCACCATGCAGCCGATCTGCGCGTTCGGCGCCAGCTCGCGGGCGACCTTCGTGGCGAGGGCGGATGCCACCAGCTCGTGGTGGACGGCCTGGTACAGGTCGGTCTTGGAGAGCTGCTCCTTCGGGGTGTTGATACCCCCAGACATGAACGGCGCGTGCACGACCGAGTTGATCTCGTTGAAGGTCAGCCAGTACGTCACCCGGGCGCCGTAGCGGCTGAACAGGGTGCGGACGTAGCGCTCGTAGAAGCCGATGAGGTCGCGGTTCACCCAGCCGTCGTAGGTCTCTGCCAGATGCAGGGGCGTCTCGTAGTGCGAGATCGTGACGAGGGGCTCGATGCCGTGCTTCTCGAGCTCGTCGAGGACGCGGTCGTAGAAGGCGAGGCCCGCCTCGTTGGGCTCGGTCTCGTCGCCCTTCGGGAAGATGCGGCTCCAGGCGATCGAGAACCGGAAGGTCGTGAAGCCCATCTCGGCGAAGAGCGCGATGTCCTCCGCGTACCGGTGGTAGAAGTCGATGCCGACCTGCTTCAGGTTGTCGTCGGTGGGTCCCTCGGCGCGGGGGGTCATGATGCCCTTCGGCATCACGTCCTGGATCGAGAGGCCCTTGCCGTCTTCGAGGTAAGCGCCCTCGAACTGGTTCGCGGCGGTCGCGCCGCCCCAGAGGAAGCCGTCGGGGAACGAGATGGTGCTCATGAGTCGCTTTCGTGTCGTCTGTGGGTGTCGGGGAGGGATGCCGGGCCGCGCCGGTTCGGGGCGGCCCGGCATCCGAGGGTCAGGCGCGGACGGCGGCCGATTCGATCGCGATCGCCGTGAAGAGCGGCTCGCCGTGGGCGACCGGGCCCGTGGCCAGGCCCGTCAGCGTCGGATAGAGCTCGGCGTTCGTGACGATGACCGGGGTGGTCAGGTCGTAGCCGGCCCGCTCGATCGCGTCGCCGTCGAACTCGACGAGCAGATCGCCGGCCTTGACCTCCTGGCCGGTGGTGACCTTGACGTCGAAGTGCGTGCCGCCGAGCTTGACGGTGTCGATGCCGATGTGGATGAGCACCTCGGCGCCGTCGGCGTGGCGCAGCCCGATGGCGTGGCCGGTCGGGAAGGCGGCTGCGACCGTCGCGTCGAACGGGGCGTAGAGCGCTCCGCTTCGGGGCATGATCGCAACGCCGTCTCCGAGAGCGCCTTCGGCGAACGCGGCATCCGGGGTCTCGGACAGCGGCACCACGGTGCCGTCGAGCGGGCTGAGGACGATCACGTCGTTCTCTGCCACGGCGGCTGCGGGGGCGGCGTCTTCGGTGGGCTCGACGAACCCGATGATGACCGTGAGCAGGAACGGCACGATGATCGCGACGGCGAGGCCGAGGGCCAGCATCAGCATGTTCCCGTTGCCGAACAGCGCGGGGAGGGCGAGACCCGAGGGGACGACGAAGGCGGTCGAGAAGACGCCGCCCAGGGCGATGATCGCGCCACCGACGGCGCCGCCGACGATGCCGAAGGCGAACGGCCGCTTGAGCGGCAGGTTGATGCCGTAGATCGCGGGCTCGGTGATGCCGGCCAGGAAGCCCGACAGGGTGGCGGGCGCGGCGAGCGACTTCAGGTTCTTGTTGCGTGCGCGCACCCAGACGCCGGCGACGGCTGCCGCCTGAGCGAGGACGGCCGCGAAGACCGGGCCGATGAGCATGATCTGGCCGCTGGTCTGGAACTCGAGCGTGAACAACGGCACGAGGCCCCAGTGCAGGCCGAAGATGACGAAGACCTGCCACAGGCCACCCATGATGGCTCCACCGGCCCACGGGGCGTTGTCGAAGACCCAGCCGATGGCGCGGCCGAGGCCGCCGCCCAGCAGGTCGGAGATCGGGCCGACGACCACGAAGACGATCGGGACGGCGACGAGTACGACGAGCATCGGCGTGATGAAGCGGCGCACGGCGCTCGGGAGCTTCGCGTAGAGGAAGCGCTCGGCGTGGCTCTGCAGCCAGACGATCACGATGATCGGGATGACGCTCGAGACGTAGCTGACCATCGTGAACGGGATGCCGAAGAACGTCAGGTCGGGCTGGCCGACGAGACCCGTCATGGTCGGGTAGACCAGGGCGCCGGCGATCGCGAGCGACGTCCACTCGTTCGCCTTGAAGTAACGGGCGGCGGTGATCGACAGGGCGATCGGGAGGAAGTTGATGAACGCGTCGGAGAGCGCGTTGAGAACGGCATACGTCGAGGTCTCGGTGGAGATCCAGCCGAACGTGACGGCCGCGGCGAGGAACGCCTTCAGCAGGCCCGTGCCGGCGAGCGCCCACAGTACGGGGGTGAAGATCGACGAGATCATGCTGATGAAGCGGTTGAACAGGTTGCCCTTCGGGGCATCGGATGCCGCGCCGTCGCCCTGCGCGGAGCCGAGCTTCGAGATCTTGCCGATCTCGGCGTAGACGTCGGGAACGTCGTTGCCGATGACGACCTGGTACTGGCCGCCGGCCTGCGCCACGGTGACGACACCGGGAACGGCCTTGACCGCTGCGCCGTCGGCCTTCGACTCGTCCTTGAGCACGAAGCGCAGGCGGGTCGCGCAGTGCACGAGCGAACTCACGTTCTCTTCGCCGCCGACGCCCTTGAGGACGCCCGCCGCTGTCTGGGAGTAGTCCATCGGACTCTCGCTTTCTCGCCGCCTCAGTGCGGCATTCCGGGTCTCAGGACCGCGAGGGGCCGTTTCCGGGCAACAAAAAAACCTGAACTCGTTCATCGTCCGAAAACGATGTGAGTTCAGGTTTTGCCTGCTGCCGCAGTAACAATCCGTCGCGTCCGCGGGGCTACTTCGCCCTGCAGAGGGTCACGCTAGCACCTCGTCGCCCGCCTCGCCAGTGGTCGGCGGTGCGACCTGCGAGGCCAGGCGTTCGACGTGGACGATCACGTAGAGCAGCTCCTCGTCCGTCAGCTCCGACTCCGTGGCGGCGCGCACGTAGGCCTTGACCTCCTGCGCGATCGCGAACGACCTGGGGTAGCTGTGCTTGGCGAACTCGAAGAACGAGCTGTCGGCGCTGCGGAGCATCGTCCGTGAGACCAGGCGCTGGAGGAGGAACTGGATGTGGAGGATGAACCGCGCGTAGTCGGGACTTTCGACGTCGAGCGTCACTCCCAGACCGTTCTCGACGGTCATCACGACGTGCTGAACCCGGCGGAACAGGAGCGCGGCGGTGCCGTTCGGCTCGTCACGAGTCGCATTGAGCAGGTGCATCGTGAGGAAGACGGCCTCCTCGGGCGGGAGCTCTCGCTCGAGGGCGGTGGAGATGGACGTCGCCATCGCCACCGCCGCGGCGAACTCGCGGGCGTGCAGGACGCGGAGCTCGGGCATGTTGGCGGTGGGGATGCGGACCCCGCGGTCGAGACGCTCGAGGACGAACTGCACGTGATCGATGACGGCCATCGTGAAGCGTCGGTCGAGATGGTGCCCGAGGGATCGCTCGGCCTGATCGACGGCGCGGGTGACGGCCTCGATGATCGGATACGGCACGTCGGTGAGCAGTTGCCGCTCCCTGTCGCCGTCCTCGCCGCCATGGAGGATGAAGGTCTTCTCGACCTTGTCGGGGTCGATCGTGTCGGTCGGCTTCAGCTGGAAGCCGAGCCCGCGCCCCATGAGGACGCGCTCCTGACCCTGGTCGTCGATCGAGATGACGACGTTGTTGTTGAGCACCTTGTGCACAAGCGTTCCGCGGCGCTGCGGTGCCCCATCCGTCATGGCGACGAGTCTAGGTGGCGGGCCGCTGCGTCAGGGCGCCGGAAGCCAGACCCGCATCGTCGCCGGGCCCCGGTTGCCCCACTGGTGGTAGCGGACCAGGCGCACCTGTTCGGACTGCGAGGCCACCTGCTCTCCCGATCCGTACGGCCACGAGGCGCCCTCCTCGGAGCGGAGCGCGACGCCGATCCACAGCTCGCCGTCACGGTCGACGGGGTGCGCGTCGGTCAGCACCGCGTTGACGTCGGCGCCGGCGGGCAGGTCGACGGATTCGAGCGCGTAGACCTCCGGGCCCCGTTCCACCGCGATGCACCCGCGGACCGCGTCGATCCGCGCGTCGGGGCGGGTGACCCGCACGTCGAGGGGCAGGTCGAGCGTCACCGTGTCGCCCTCGGCGAACGCGCGGCGGAGCGAGACGATGCCGGGCTCGGCGGGCTGCTCGTGCGTGGCACCGTCCGCGGCGCGGAGGCGCAGCATCCCGCCCCGGGCCCAGGCCGGGACGCGCACCGACAGCGTCCAGGCGGTGTCGGCGGACTCGCGCACCGTGAAGGCGACGGAGCCCTGCGCGGGGTAGGCGGTCGCAACGTCGACGGCGATACGGATGCCGTTCGCCAGCGACGTGCGGATCTCGGCCGGCGCGTACTGGTGCACCTGGAGGCCGTCGTCGTCGACGGTCGCGACGTAGCCGTCGAGGCTCGCCATCGTGCGGGCGAGGTTCGGCGGGCAGCACGACACGTCGAACCAGGGGGCGCGGACGGACGACGAGGCCCGCGGAGAGGTCCCGGTCGGATCGGCCGCTTCGCCCTCGACGCGCTGATGGAGCGTGTTCGCATAGAAGAATGCGGTTCCGTCGGCGCTCGGCGACGTGGCCACGACGTTGAACAGGGTCCGCTCGATGAGGTCGGCGTAGGCCGGGTCGCCCTCTGCGAGAAGCAGGCGCCACGAGAACATCACCGAGGCGATCCCGGCGCACGTCTCGGAGTAGGCCCGGTCGGGCGGCAGCTCCCAGTCTTCGCCGAACGCCTCGTCCTGGTGGTGCGAGCCCTGGCCACCGGTCAGATACGTGCGGCGGGCGCGGGTGTGCGACCACTGGGTGCGGAGGGCGCCGAGCAGGTCGTCGTCCGCCGTCTCGACGGCGACGTCGACGGCTCCTGCCGCGAGGTAGTTCGCGCGCACGGCGTGACCGCGGAGGGTCGTCGCCTCGCGCACGGGCACGTCGTCCTGGAAGTACGACCGGCCCCACTCGATGTCGCGCAGGGTCGCGTGACCGCGACGGCTCACGAACAGCCCGGCCATCTCGATGTAGGCCTGTTCGCCGAGCGCCCGACCGAGCTCGGCGAGCCCGGCCTCGACTTCAGCGTGACCGCAGACGCTCTCGAGACCGCCCGGGCCGAACACCGTGCAGACGAGATCGGCCGAGCGTCGGGCGATCTCGACCAGCCCGTCGTCGGAGCCGGGCCGGGTGCGGTGCCGCGCGACGGCGGCCTGGAAGAGGTGGCCGAAGCAGTAGAGCTCGTGCCCCCACTCGAGGTCCGACCAGCGGGGCCCCTGGCCGGGGCGACCGAACCGGGTGTTCAGGTAGCCGTCGTCCTCCTGCGCGGCGGCGATGCGCGCGACGGTCGTTCGCAGGTGCGCGTCGAGAGCCGGGTCGCCGGAGCGGCCGATCTCCCAGGCCACGGCTTCGAGGTACTTGTAGACCTCCGAGTCGGCGAACTCGCGGCCGCGCCGACCGGTGGGGAGGCGGCCCGTGGCGGCGAGGTCGAAGTTCGGCAGCCAGCCCTCCGATTCGAGCCGGTCGGCGATGTGGGCGAGGGTGTGGCGCGCGTTCGTCTGCTGACGCTCGGCCCAGAAGCCGCCGGTGATGCGGACCTCATCGAGCCCGAGCGGGCGGAGTCGGCCATGAGTGGGGGAGACGGGGGCCATGGGGGCGATGCCCGTCGAGGGGAGAGTGGTCATGGTCATCCTTTGAAGGCGCCGGACATGAAGCCGCGCACGTAGTGACGTTGGAGGATCAGGAAGAGGAGGATGCAGGGCACGGCGAGCACGACGACTCCCGCCTCGGTGGCGCCGTAGTCGACGACGCCCTGCACCTGTCCCCGGAGATTGGCCACCGCGAGGGGGAGGGTCATCCGGTTCGAGTCGTTGATGAGGATCAGCGGCGCGAAGAAGTCGTTCCACGCCGTCAGGAAGGCGAACAATCCCACGGTCACGAGCCCGGGCTTGACCGCCGGGAGCAGGATCCGCCACAGCGCGCCGAACGACGAGCATCCGTCGACCATCGCCGCTTCGTCCATCTCGCGAGGGATCGACTCGAACGACACCCGCATCATGAACATCGAGAACGGGAGCTGGAACATCGTCAGCACGAGGGCGACGCCCACGAGCGAGTTCTGCAGGCCCACCGCGTTGAGGAGCACGTAGAGCGGGATCAGCAGCGTCGCGTAGGGCACCATCAGGATCGCCAGCACGACGAGGAAGAGGGCGTTCTTACCGGGGAAGGAGAACCGGGCGAACGCGTAGCCGCCGGTCACCGACAGCAGGAGGGTGAGGAAGACGGTGAGCAGCGAGACGAACAGGGAGTTGCCGAGGTACACCCAGATCCCCGCCTGGTAGTCGGCGAGGGCGGCGTAGTTGCCGAATCCCCAGCCGTCGGTCTGGCTCGTGCCGGCGCGGGGGCCGACGGACGAGATAGCCGTCCAGATGAGCGGGTACAGGAAGATGATGGCGAGCGCCGTCGTGAAGACCGCGTACGGGATGCCGAGGATCACCCTCGTGGTCCGGCTGCGGCGACGGCGGGCCGAGGCCGAGGGGGCTCCGGGGGCGACGAGCGTGCGGGTGGCTGTCAGGGTCATGGGGTTCAGCTCTCGTCGGGGCGACGGAACGCCCGCAGTTGGAAGAGGTTGATGACGATCAGGGCGCCGAGGACGATCACCGAGAGTGCGCCGGCGATGCCGAGGTTGTTCTGGCCCTGGAAGGCGACGCTGTAGATCAACTGCACGATCGTCACCGTGCTGTTGTCGGGGCCGCCCTTGGTCAGGATGTAGAACTGCTCGAACGCGAGCAGCGATCCGGTCACACACAGGACGGTCGTGAGGGCGAGCGTGGGCCGCAGCAGCGGGATCGTCACGTCGCGGAACGTCTGCCAGCGCGAGGCGCCGTCGATGCGGGCGGCTTCGTAGACCTCGTCGGGGATCCCCTGCAAGCCGACGAGCATCAGCAGCATGTAGAAGCCGGCGAACCGCCAGACGATCAGGAAGACCGTCGACCAGAGCGCCCCCTCGGGCGTGCCGAGGAAGGTGATCCCCCAGGCCGACATGAGCTCGGCGAACGGGCCGGCCACGGGCGAGTAGAGCACGTAGAAGAGCAGCGACGCCGAGGCGAGGCCGAGTGCGCTCGGAACGAGGAAGGCGGTGCGCAGGAGCCCCTTCCACCGGGTCGACTCCTGCACGATCAGCGCGAGGCCGAGACCCAGGCCGAGCAGGAGGACCGTCGTGACGACCGTGTAGAGGAGCGTGAAGCGGACCGAGTCCCAGAAGAGGCGGTGATCGACGGCGTCGATGAAGTTCTCGGGGAGATTGAGCCCCTGGTTGCCGCTCAGGAGCGGCCAGTCGGATCCCGACATCTGCAGCACGAGGCCCAGGGGGATGAGGAAGAGGAAGATCACGAAGAGGGCGGTGGGGGAGGCGAAGGCCCATCCCTGCGCGGCCCCGCCGATGGTGCGACGGCGCCGCCGCGTGGGTGCGGGCCGGAGCGCCGAGTCTGTGACGGCCATGTCAGCCTTTCGGTCGGGTCGGTGCGGGTGGGGCCGTGAGGACGACCCCACCCGCGAGGATCACTGCTGGAGGACGGCGGTGATCTCGTCGTTGTCGGCGTCGATCGTGTCGTCGTCACCGAGGACGGCGCCGCGCACGAGGCTGAGCCAGGGGCTGTCGGGTGCGTTGAACGCCTGCTGGAAGTTCAGGGCGACGGGGGTGTCTCCCTGACCGGCCACGTCGTTGATCGTCACGAGGCGCGGGTCCTTCTCGGAGTACTCGTTGGTGGCGAGGTCGGCGCGGGCGACGACGTCGTTGTTCTTCGCGAGCACCTGCACCTGTGCGTCCTCCGGCATGAGCCACTGCAGGAAGTTCCACGCCTGCGGCGACTTCTTGGAGTCCTTCGAGATGCCCAGGCCGTCTCCGCCGACGAAGGTCGAGGCGCCGCCCTCGGGGCCGGCGATGCCGGCGACACCGGCGTCGAACGGCGTGGAGGACAGCAGGGTGGCCGGGTAGTACATCAGGCCGACCTTGCCCTCGGTGAATCCGGCCGTCCACGTGGGGCCCGCCTCGTCCTGCGAGCTCGGTAGCACTGCGCCCGAGTCCCAGAGGTCCTTCCACATGGCGTACGTCTCCTTGGCGGTGTCGCTGGCGAGGAGCGACTCCATGCCGTCATCGCCGAGCACCTCTTCACCGTCCGCCCAGATCGTCGGGAACCAGGTGAACACGAGGCAACCGCCGCAGTTGAGTCCGGTCGCGGTGCCGTACGTGCCCGGCTTGTCGAGCGCCTGCACGGCCTTGGCCGCGGCGGCGAATTCCTCGAGGGTGGCGGGGGCCTTCTCGGGGTCGAGTCCCGCCTCGGCGAACAGTTCCTTGTTCCAGAAGAGCATCGACAGGTCGAGGACGAAGGGCAGCACGTGCTCCTTGTCGTCGACGGTGCCCGCGCTCAGGTGGCCCTTGTTGATCTCATCCTTGAAGGGCAGCTGGTCGATCTGTGCGCTGATGTCCTGGAAGAGTCCCTGCTCGACCCAGTTCGGCACGTAGACGATGTCGGCGGCGAAGAGATCGGGAAGGCCGTCAGAGCCGGCCGCGGCGCCGACCTTGGCGACGTAGTCGTCGTTCGGCACGACGGTCAGCTCGACCTGGTTGTCGTGGCTGGCGTTGTAGGCCTCGACGAGGAGTTTCGCCTGCTTCTCGAGCGGTGCGCGCGTCCACAGGGTGAGGGTCGAGCCGTCGTCCACGCCCTCGGCGGGGATGTCGGCGGGCGCGGCGGTGGGGGTGTCCGCGGCGCACGCCGCGAGTGACACCACGAGGGCCCCGGTGGCGAGGGCCGCCGCGAGGGTCCGTGCAACGGACCGGCGTCGGGTGGTGGTCATTGCTAACTCCTTCAACTCTTCATCGAGTGGGGTCTCCGCGATGCGTACGGGTCGCATCGCAGTTCCTTCGGCGAGGGTTCGAAACTTTCGAAACCCATTTCGGGACGGTAGCGCGCCGCGGGGCATATAGTCAATACGCAACCCGATAACCTTTTCGAAACGGAGCGGGGAATGTCCACGAGCGGTGCCGGTGCGCGAGCGTCGACGCTGGGCGATGTCGCCCGGCGGGCGGGAGTGTCGGTGTCGACGGCGTCGAAGGCCATGAACGGCCGTACCGATGTCGCGTCCGAAACGCGGCGCCGCGTGCTCCTCGCCGCCGACGAGCTGGCCTTCACGCCCAACGCGATGGCGCAGGGTCTCCTCGCCGGTCGCACCGGGACGGTCGGCCTCCTCACGAGCGACCTCGAGGGCCGGTTCATGCTGCCGATCCTGATGGGCGCCGAAGACGCCTTCGGCGCCGGACAGGTGAGCGTGTTCCTCTGCGACGCCCGCGGCGATGCGATCCGTGAGCAGCACCACCTCCGCGCGCTCCTGAGCCGCCGCGTCGACGGCATCATCGTCGTGGGCCGGCAGACCGACCCGCGGCCCTCGCTCGGGCAGGACCTCCCGGTGCCCGTGGTCTACGCGTACGCACCCTCCGACGATCCGCGCGACCTCTCCCTCACCCCCGACAACCGCGCCGGCGGCCGGCTGGCGATCGAGCACCTGCTCGCGTGCGGGGCCCGGCGCATCGCGCACGTGTCGGGCGATCCTGCCTACGCGGCTGCGCGCGACCGGCTCGAGGGAGCCGAGGCGGCGCTCGCAGACGCCGGACTGTCGTTCGTCGCGCCGCCGATGTTCTCGGAATGGTCGGAGCACTGGGGCCGCGACGCCGCCGCGATGCTGTTGCAGCGGCATCCCGAGATCGACGGGATCTTCGCGGCATCCGATCAACTGGCGCGCGGCGTCCTCGATTCGGCGCGCGAGTTCGGTCGCTCGGTGCCGCACGACCTCGCCGTCATCGGGTACGACAACTGGGAGATCATGTCGGCGAGCTCACGCCCCGAGCTCACGAGCATCGACGCCAACCTCCAGCAGCTGGGGCGCGAGGCCGCGCAGCGCGTGTTCGAGGCGATCGACGGCGCCGAGACCCCGCGCGGGGTGCGCGAGCTGCCGGTGCGCCTCGTGATCCGCGGCTCCACCATCGCCCGGCTCTGAGGCCGCGCGGCGGGATCGACCGCCGCCCGGCATCCATCCAGTCCACTCCCGTACCCTGGAACCATGACCGAGTCCACTCCCGTGCGCCCTACGGGGCTCTCACCCGTGCGCACCACGACGCCCCGGCAGGTCAAGCCCGCCACCGAGGGGTGGACCCAGCAGAAGGATGCCGAGGGTCGCCCCCTGCTCCAGTTCGCGAGCCCGAAGCGCGGAAAGCCGCCGGTGCACCTCGCCGATCTGACCCCCGAACAGCGCGTCGAACGCGTGAAGGAGCTCGGTCTTCCCGGGTTCCGCGCCGGACAGCTCGAGAAGCACTACTTCGAGCACTACACCTCGGATGCCGCGCGGATGACCGACCTGCCGGCCGCCACCCGCGATGAGCTCGTCGCCGGAATGCTCCCCCCGCTGCTGACGGAGGTGCGCCGCCTCGAGACCGACGGCGGCGACACCATCAAGTTCCTCTGGAAGCTGCACGACGGCGCGCTCGTCGAGTCGGTGCTCATGCGCTACACGGGCCGCATCACGCTCTGCGTGTCGAGCCAGGCCGGCTGCGGCATGAACTGCCCGTTCTGCGCGACCGGCCAGGCCGGCCTCACCCGCAACATGTCGGCGGGCGAGATCGTCGAGCAGATCGTCCGCGCCAACCGCCTGATCGCCGACGGTGGTCTCGGTGACCCGCGCAAGGTCGGGCACAGCGGCGAGCGCATCACCAACATCGTCTTCATGGGCATGGGCGAGCCGCTCGCCAACTACGCCCGCGTGATGCAGTCGGTCCGCACCATGGTCGACAAGAAGCACGGCCTCGGCATGAGCGCCCGTGGCATCACGATCTCGACCGTCGGCCTCGTGCCCGCGATCCGCAAGCTCGCCGACGAGGACATCCCCGTCACCTTCGCCCTGTCGCTCCACGCCCCCGACGACCTGCTGCGCGACGAGCTCATCCCGGTGAACTCGCGCTGGAAGGTCGATGAGGCCCTCGACGCCGCCCGCGAGTACTTCGAGAAGACGGGTCGTCGCGTCTCGATCGAGTACGCGCTGATCAAGGACATGAACGACCACGCGTGGCGCGCCGACCTCCTCGCCGCCAAGCTCAACGAGCGCGGTCGCGGCTGGGTGCACGTGAACCCCATCCCGCTGAACCCGACTCCCGGGTCGATCTGGACCTCGTCCGACGTCGACGTGCAGAACGAGTTCGTGCGCCGGCTGAACGACGCCGGCGTCCCCACGACGCTCCGCGACACCCGCGGCAAAGAGATCGACGGCGCCTGCGGGCAGCTCGTCGCGACCGAAGAGGACGAGGTCGCAGCCGCGAGCAGCGTCTGACCTCGGGCTGCGGGAGCGTCCCGCGACGCGGCTGTTCCGCTGTCCGCGTGATCCTGTCAACCCCGCGGCCGTCCCGGGGGAGGCAGCGGTAGCGTTTTCCCATGGTCAACTATCGCTTCCTCGGAAACAGCGGCTTGAAAGTCACCGAGCTCACCTACGGCAACTGGCTCACCCATGCGTCGCAGGTGGAGAACGACGCCGCGATCGCCACCGTCCACAAGGCTCTCGACCTCGGCATCACCTCCTTCGACACGGCTGACGCCTACGCGAACACCGCCGCCGAGGTCGTCCTCGCCGAGGCCCTCAAAGGCCAGCCGCGCGAGTCGGTAGAGATCTTCACGAAGGTCTACTGGCCCATCGGGCGCAAAGGCCCGAACGATCACGGTCTCTCCCGCAAGCACCTGATGGAGGGCATCAACGGCTCGCTGTCGCGCCTGAACACCGACTACGTCGACCTCTACCAGGCGCACCGCTACGACTACGAGACCCCGCTCGAAGAGACGATGCAGGCGTTCGCCGACATCGTCCGCCAGGGCAAGGCGCTCTACATCGGCGTCAGCGAATGGACCGCCGAGCAGCTGCGCGCGGGCCACGCCCTTGCGAAGGAGCTCGGCTTCCAGCTCGTCTCGAACCAGCCCCAGTACTCCGCGCTGTGGCGCGTCATCGAGGGCAAGGTCGTTCCGACGTCCGAAGAGCTCGGCATCTCCCAGATCGTCTGGTCGCCGCTGGCGCAGGGCGTGCTCACGGGCAAGTACGTGCCCGGTCAGCCGCTCCCGGAGGGCTCGCGCGCGACCGACGGCAAGGGCGGCTCGGACATGATCTCCCGGTTCATGAACGACGAGACGCTGAGCGCCGTCCAGAAGCTGAAGCCGATCGCCGACGATGCCGGACTCACCCTCCCGCAGCTCTCGCTCGCGTGGGTGCTGCACAACCCCAACGTCGCGGCCGCGATCGTCGGGGCTTCGCGTCCCGAGCAGCTCGAGGACACCGTGAAGGCGTCGGGTGTCGAGCTCGACGACGCCGCGTACCAGGCGATCAACGATGCGCTCGCGCCGGTGTCGGCGACCGACCCCGAAGAGACGTACTCGGTGTCGCCCAAGAAGCGCCTGATCTGACGCCCCGGCCTCCCATGGCCACGCACAGCGCCGGCATCCTGCTCTACCGTCTCGACGGGACGGGCGGGGTGTCGGCGTTCGTCGTCCACATGGGCGGACCGTACTGGGCGAAGAAAGACGAGGGCGCCTGGTCGATCCCCAAGGGGGAGCTCGACGACGGCGAACCCGCGCTGGACGCGGCTCGACGCGAGTTCCGCGAGGAGCTCGGCGTCGATGCGCCGGAGGTCGACTACGCCGAACTCGGCACGTTCCCGTACTCGTCAGGCAAGCAGGTGACGGTCTTCGTCGCAGACGGTGCAGCCTTCGCGGCATCCGACTTCGCCTTCGGGGAGTTCGAGATGGAGTGGCCACCGCGGTCGGGGCGGACGGCCTCGTTCCCCGAGGTCGACCGCGCCGAATGGATGCCGCTGGCACGGGCGGCCGAGCTGGTCGTGAAGGGGCAGCGGCCCGCGTTCGAGCGGCTCGCCGGGTTGCTGGGCGAGCAGGGGCGCTGAGCATTCGCGGCCGGATCGTCTCGGCCGCACGGTGAAGCGGGGAGCTCTCCCCATCGCCGTTCGCAGGGAACCGTCCTTAGGATGAATCCCGACCGGACGGTGGAGGGGCGATATGGGTGACGGAGTCGAGATCCCGCTGGACTCGATGCAGGCGTTGAGCGATGCGCTGCACGAGATCATCGCGGAGTTCGAAGCGGCCGGGGGACGTACGACCCGCCTGATCGAGGCGATCGGCGAGCCGCAGGGGGACAGCCGGCTCGCACGCGCCGCCGAGGACTTCGAGTCGGAGTGGGACGACAAGCGCGAGACGCAGCGTCGGAACCTCGAAGAGATGAAGAAGCGCCTCGATGATGCCCGCGACGGGTGGAGGGACGCCGACGTCGAACTCGCCGCCAGCCTGGAGGCATCGGAGTGACGGAGTACTCGTACATCTACTCACGCGAGGACATGCCCGCGACGTCGGGCGGTCGACGGGTGCGACACATCGACGGCGAGCCGGCGACGATCTCACTTCGCGCGACCGAGATCGAGGATCTCGGCGACAAGATGTCGCGTGCCGCCGCCACGCTGCAGCTTTTCGCTGACGGCACGATCGGGCGCGGAGAGTCGTTCGACAAGATCCGCGAGCAGGCCCAGGAGGTCTATGAGGACCTTCGGGTCGCGTCGGAGCGCTACCGGCCCAGCGGAAGCGCGCTGGCCGACTATGCGACGTCGCTCACCACCGTGCAGTCGTCCACTGATTGGCGGGTGGACGGCGCGGATCGCACGTGGCCGGACGTGCGCGACGCGTCGCGGGCGCTCAGCGCGGCTGAGGGCGATCAGCGTGATTTCGACCGCACCGCCGACGACGAGGAGGAGTCGACCACGCCACGCCCCACGACCGACGCCGAGCAGAGCGCGTTCGATTCCGCTGTCGACTCGTGGGAGACGTACTGGAGCGCGTACGACGCCCCCGTCGAGACGTGGGAGTCGGCGTACGAGCTCGCCGTAGGGAGCCTCCAGCGCACGAACGAGAACGGCGTGTCGGACGGCTTCTGGGACAACGCGATGCCTTTCGTCGAGGGCATGCTGACGGTGCTCTTCTACGTCGGCATCGCGCTCATGGTGGTGGCGTTCTTCGTGACCGGTCCACTCGCACTCCTCGCCGGCGTCCTCGCGGCCGTCGCAGGCGTGATGAGCCTCATGGGGGAGATCGCGAAGATGGCGGCGGGGCGTGGCGATTGGACGAGCGTCGCGCTCGCCGCGGTGGGCGTCATCCCGTTCGGGAAGCTCGCCAAGCTCGGCTCCCTCGCCGATCTGGGGGGCTTCGGGCCCCGCGTCGCGGGCGCCTTCCGCCTCGGAGGTGACGAGTTCGTCCGCTACGGCAGCGACTTCGGGGCATTCATGCGTGGTCGTGCGCCGACCTTGTTCGATCAGTTCGACGAGGCGGGAGAGCTCATCTCCCGGACCCCGCACGGCCTGAACTCGCGGAACCTCTTCCGCACGGTGCTCACGCCCTCCTACCTCGCGCAGGGGAATCAGTGGGTCGGCAGCATCCGTGGCGGATGGCAGGCACTCGCAGGCAATCCGACCAACGTCCTCGAGGCGTTCGGTGGTGCGACCGACGTCTACGTCGACGGCATGGGGCTGCTCTACGAGGCGAATGGGCGGCTGCAGGCTGCGCTCGGCTGAGTGAGAGCGAGCGGCTGCCGCCGCGCACGGCCGTCGACCCGCGAACGGTTAGGGTCGTCGTAGTCTCCGGAAAGGTCTTCGATGTCGCTTCGCGCCGAGTTGCTCGGTTCCGGGCCCGATCGCCCGTCGTTCGCGGTGCTCATGCCCACGGAGTGGGAGGCGGTCGACCCTGAACTCACCGCCGTGGACCAGCGCACCGCATCGGTGCTGGCGACCCTGCCCGTGGAAGCTCGAGGTGTGATCCGTGCGCACCTCGACGCGCTCCGGGAGACATCGCGGGTGCAGGCGGCGAAGGGTGACGTGATCGCGGTCCTCGCCCCCGTGGGAACGATGGACGGCGTCGCCGCGCCCGTCGCGCTCGCGGCATCCTGGATGTCCGCCCCCGGCGGGAGAGCCGCGGCCGACCTCGGCGGCGAGGCGATCGCACGCTGGGGTGCGGCTCCGCTCGATCCCGGCGGCACGATTCTGCGGTGGTCGTTGGATGCCACGACGACGATCGAGGAGGGCGAGATCGAGGTCGCCGGTCACGGATACCTGCTCCGCGTCCCCGGAGATCCGCGCACCGCTCT
The DNA here is from genome assembly GCF_045066555.1 of Microbacterium sp. Ld4. Lineage (NCBI taxonomy): Bacteria > Bacillati > Actinomycetota > Actinomycetes > Micrococcales > Microbacteriaceae > Microbacterium > Microbacterium sp. Ld4. The sequence goes on from NZ_JBISHE010000013.1 coordinate 556,951, forward strand.
CGTGTTCCGGTCGACGATCCTGCGCGAGGCGCAGGGTGCGCGCGTCCCCGACGAGGGCGTCGCCGCGATGGCGCGGGTGTGCGATGCGATCGTCGCGAGCGTCCGGTGGAAGCAGCGATGACCGCCATCGCGCTCCGCCCCGACGACACGGTGTGGTCGGAGGTCCCCGAGTCGGAGCAGCTCGATCCGTGGCTGCGGGCGCAGGTCGACGCCGCTCCCGCCGATCGCCGCAGTCGCATCGTCGACGCGGGACTGCTCGCCGCGCGGACCCGACTCGAGTCCGACGCGAGCATCGTGCTCTTCCTCAACATCTCGCACGGCGTCGTGCTGTCCGCGCTCGCCGTCTATGCCTGGGACGACGTGCCCGCGGCTGAAGACGCCGACAGCGCGGCTGCGATCGCCGTCGGAGCCGTGCCGACCCCGTGGGACGTCGACACCCACGACGTGCAGCTCGGACCGTGGCAGGGGTGGCGCGTCACGATCCTCGACGACGCGAACGGCGCCGGCCCGGCCGTGACCGCGACGACGGCGTGGACGGTCTACATCCTCGACATCGGCGGTCGCTGCGTCGTCGCCGTGCTCGCTCCGCTCCCGCCTGAGGCCGCCGTGCTCGCCCAACACCACAGCGAGCGCGCGCTCGCGACACTCGAAACAGGAACGACGTGACCGCAGTGGACGACGCCCGCATCGCATCGCTGACGGATGCCGCCCGGCCTCGCATCGAGAACGCGCTTCGTGCGCCGCAGTTCTCGGCGGGGATGGTCGAGGTGAACGTGTTCCGTGTCGCCGGCCACACCGAACTGGCGGACCGCGTCGCCGACACGGTCGGCGCCGCCGGTCCGGCCGCGGTCGCTGATGCGAAGCGGCACCTCGCCCAGACCTTCGGTGCGCGCAATCCGGAGCGCGGCTGGCTCGGGTTCGTCATGTTCGTGTCCGTGCTCTCGAGCGCATTCGCCGCGGCTGCGGCATCCGGTGTCCGGAGTGACGCCGTGGCGCTCGCGCCGTGGGCGACGACGCTCGCCGGGGTCGCGGTGCTCGCACAGGTCGTCGTGTTGGCGGGGTCGCGACTGCGCCCGGTGAACCGCTTCATCGTCAGGATGCAGCTCTTCGTCGTCGCCGCGCTTGTCCTCGCTGCGCTGCTCTCGCTCTCGCAGGGGCGTTCGGACTCGGGGGGCATCGTTGCCGTCTGCGCTGCGGTCGCTGCGGCGCTCGCAACGGTCATCACGATCATCCGGGCGCGCGGTGGCGCGGCGACGCAGGACATCGACCTCAGTGTCGAGCGCGCATACCTCCGGGCGATCGAGCAGGTCGACGAGGTCGCGCGCAGGGCGCAGCGTGACGTCGCTGCCGCCCTTGATCAGCGCGAGGCCGCGGTGCTGGTGGCGGTGCGCGCCCGCCTGCTCGAGGAGTTCGGCGCCCGACGGCCGGAGCTCTCGGGCCTCGACCTCGATGCGCCGGCTGGAGCGATGATCATCGCCTCGAAGGCCGAACCCGATCGGTGGCTGCCCGCCGCGATGGCGAAGAGCCGCACGCGGTAGATCAGCGTTTCTTCTTCGGCGCTTCGGCGACGTCGAGCGGCTCGTGCGTGCCGCCCAGCGACGACCACGCCGAGGCGCGGCCGGACGCCGCGTGCTCCGCGGCCCGCACGGCGCGCTCGTCGGCCCATTCGTTGAGGACATGCCCGCGGTGTCCGCGCACGTGCTCGAGCGTCACGTCCGGCATGCCCGACGCGCGGCGCGCTTCGCGGGCGTCGATGAGCTGCTCGAGGAGGTCGCGGTTCTTGGCAGGGGCGCCGGTGGAGGTCTTCCAGCCTCGGCGGCGGTGGCCGTCCATCCACTTCTCGTAGGTGTCGATCGCGTATTTCGAGTCGGCTTGCACCACGAGCTCGCGCACGTCCGGATGGTCGACGATCGCCTTCAGCAGGCCGAGGAGCTCGCCGATGTTGTTCGTGCCCTCGGGGAGGGAGCCCGCGGCCCACTGCCCGTCTTCGCCCACCCACGCCCAGCCGGTCGGTCCAGGGTTGCCCTTGCAAGCGCCGTCGGTGGCCACGACATATCGGGAGATCTCACTCACCCGTTAACGCTACCCGTGCGGCCGGGGTTTCACCGCCGGGGGTATCGTGTGCGATCCGGCGGACCCGCCGCCGGATCGGTTCCGCTTAGCTGGCTTCGCCGCAGAAGGGAGCCCGCCATGGCCGATGACGCCGAGCTGATCGCCGCGTCACGGGCGGTGGCTCACGGGCGCAGCAGCACCTTCCCGACGCGGCCGGCGGTGAGGCTGGCGCGGGCGGCGTCGCGTGCCTGGTCGAGCGGGAAGGTCGCCGACACGGGCAGAGTCAGCACGCCCGACGACAGGTGTTCGGCGAGCTCGCCGAACAGCCGGCCGCGCGTGGCGGCATCCATCTCCGTGCTGACCTTGCTGCCCCAGAATCCCTTGATGGTGATGTGGCGGAAGATGACCGGGCCCGAGGCGAGCTGCATGACCGGGGCATCCATCGCGCCGAAGACGACGAGGGTGGCGTTCTCGCCGAGGAGCGAAAGGACGTGACCGCTCGACTCGCCGCCGACCGAGTCGACGCCGGCGATGACCGAGGCACCGCCGGTGATCTCGGCGACCTGGTCCTGCCAGTCGTCGGCGTCGACGGCGACGATGCGGTCGATGCCCTGCTCGGCGAGTTCCGTGACGGCGGCGCTGCGACGGACGAGCCCGATGACGTTGATGCCGCGCGCGCGGCCGATCTGGGCCACCATGCGGCCGACCGCGCCGTTCGCGGCGTTCTGGACGATCCAGTCGCCCGGCTTCAGGTCGAGGAAGTCGATGAGGCTGATGGCGCTGAACGGCATCGAGACCAGCTGGGCGGCCTGCTCGTCGGGGAGGCCCTCGGGGACGGGGATCAGTCCGGCCGCGCGGGCGACGAACTGCTCGGCCCACACGCCGAAGGTGCCGCCGGTCGCGACGCGCTGTCCGACGGTGAGGGTGTCGACGCCCTCGCCCAGGGCCTCGACGACCCCGACGGCCTCGGTGCCGGCGCGGGCGGGGAGCTCGGGCTTGAAGCCGTAGGTGCCTCGGACGGTCCAGAGGTCGTGGTTGTGGATGGGGGAGAAGAGCAGGCGCACGCGCACCTCGCCGGCGCCGGGCTCGGGGGTCGGGGCGTCGGTGACCTCGAGGACTTCGGCCGGCTCGCCGAAGACGGGGTGGGTGAGTGCGCGCATGGTTCCTCCTGAAGAGACGGTTTTTGTAACGACTGGTCTAATATAGACCCGAACCCTGGAAGGAGCCTCCGTGGGCCGCATCCTGACCTATGACCGCGACCGCGTCGTCCGTGCTGCCCGCGACGTCTTCTGGAACCGCGGATACACCGACGCGGGCATCGGCGACCTGGAGCAGGCGACCGGACTCGGGCGGTCGAGCCTCTACCACGCCTTCGGGAGTAAGAAGGGGCTGTTCGAAGCCGTGGTCGCCGCCTACCTGAGCGAGGTGGTCCGCACCCGGCTCGCCCCGCTGCAGGAGCCCGACGTCAGCCCTGAGGCGATCGACCGGTACATCGCCGAGATGCGGAGCGCACTGACGTCGTCGTCGGCACGGTCGCGGTCGGGATGCCTGCTCCTCAACGCCGCCTGCAGCCCGATCGTCGACGACGAGCCCGACGTCCGCGCGCTCGTCACGGCGTACACCGACGAGCTCCGCCGCGCCGTCGCGGCGGGCGTGGCGGCCCGGCGACCCGATCTCGACGGTGCCTCCTCGGCCGCGCTCGCCGAGGTGTGCGCCTCGCTCGTGATCTCGGCGCTCGTCGCCGCGCGGACTGATGCAGACGCCGCAGCGCGCACGCTCGACACGATCGGCGGGGCGCTGGACGCCTGGGATCGGCGCTCTCCGCGGTGAGGCTAAGCCCGCTCTCATGTGGGCTTCACACCCGACTTAGTCGCCTTCGGCACGGTGGATATCACGACGATCCCCCTACTGGAGGCGCCCCATGGCCATTCGCATCGCGCTCTACTCGCACGACTCCGTCGGCCTCGGCCACGTGCGGCGGAACCTCGCCATCGCGCACGCGCTCACCGAGTCGCTGCCCGCGCTGACCGGCGAAGAGGTGACCGGGCTGCTCATCACGGGGCAGCCCGTCGCCACCTCGTTCGACACCCCGGCGGGGTGGGACTGGCTGGTGCTGCCCGGGATCGAGCCGGGGTCGCGGGGCTACGTCCCCCGCCATCTCACGATCGGCATGGAGCCGCTCGCCGCCGTCCGGGGAGGCATCATCACCGCAGCCCTCGCCGCGTTCGCGCCCGACCTCGTCGTCATCGACCGCCACGCCCACGGGGTGCACGGCGAGCTCACCGGCGCGCTCCAGTGGCTGCGCGACCACCGCCCCGAGTGCATGACGGTGCTCGGACTCCGCGACCTGCTCGACCAGCCCGCCGCGACCGTCGCCGAGTGGCGGGCGCTCGGCGGAGCGGTATCCGTCCGTCGGAGCTTCGACCAGATCTGGGTGTACGGCGACCCGGCCGTCCACGACATCTCCGTCTCGGGCGAGATGCCTGCGGGTCTCCGCCCGCTCGTCCGCCACACCGGCTACCTGTCCCACGGACGGCGAGCCACGGCGCGAGGCGTCGGCGACGGCGACTTCGTCTTCACGACGGTCGGCGGCGGCTCGGACGGGCACGCGCTGGCGTCGGCTGCGGCGCAGGTCGCCCTCCCCGCCGGCGTCGCGCACGTCGTCGTCACCGGCCCCGAGATGCCCGCGAAGGAGCGGCGGGCCATCCGCGCCGCGGCCGCGCCCGGAACCACCGTGCGCAAGAAGGTGCCCGACGCGCTCGGCTACATGCAGAAGGCGCGCGCCGTGATCAGCATGGGCGGGTACAACACGGTCGCCGAGGCCATGAGCACCACGACGCCCGTCCTCGTCGTGCCGCGGAGCGCCCGCCGCCAGGAGCAGAAGCTCCGCGCCGCCGCGCTCGCCGGCATCGGCGCCATCGACACCATCAGCACGGCCGAGGCGACCCCGGCGGCCCTGTCGGACTGGGTGGCTCGGGTCATCGGCACGCAGGTCCACCGCGCCGGCGTCGACCTCGGTGGTCTCGAGGCGGTCGGATCGATCGCCGCCGACCTCCTCGCGACTCGCGACCGGGAGGTGATCGGCCGTGCGGGCTGAGCGGACTCCCCGGATCGGATACGTCCTGAAGGTCTATCCCCGCTTCTCGGAGACCTTCGTCGTCACCGAGATCCTCGCCCGCGAAGCCGCCGGCGAAGACCTCGTCGTGTTCTCCCTGCGCCCGCCCGCCGACCCGCGCTTCCACCCCGAGCTGGCACGCGTCACCGCGCCCGTCCACTACATCGACCGCCCGACCAAGGCGAGCACGCTGTGGGCCGCGCTGCAGGGCGCCTCGGATGCCGTCCGCGCCGCCGTCTCGGTGCACCTGGACGACCTGCTCGCGGCCGAGGTCGACGACGCCGTCCAGGCGGTCCTGCTCGCCGACCGCGCCCTCGCCGAGCGCGTCACCCACCTGCACGCGCACTTCGCCTCGGTCGCCACCACGGTGGCCCGACTCGCGTCGCTGCTCACCGGCATCCCGTACTCGTTCACCGCACACGCGAAGGACATCTTCCACGAGTCGGTCGACGACGACGACCTGGCTCGCAAGTTCTCCGATGCCGCGTTCGCCGTGACGGTGAGCGACTTCAACCTCGCGCACGTCCGCGAGCGGATGCCGCGGGCCCGGGTCGCGCGCGTCTACAACGGACTCGAACTCGACCGCTTCCCGTTCTCGCCGCCGCGGGAGCGCGCCGGCGACCTGCGGGTGCTCGCCGTGGGCCGGCTGGTCGAGAAGAAGGGCTTCGCCGTGCTGGTCGACGCCGCCGCGATGCTCCGGGCCACCGGCATCCGTCTCACCGTCGACATCGTCGGCGGGGGAGAGCTGCAGGGCGACCTCGCCGCCCGGATCGCCGAGCGCGGGGTCGGAGATGTCGTCCGCCTCTCGGGGCCCCGACCGCAGCACGAGATCGCGGCGCTCCTGGCGGACGCCGACGTGTTCGTCGCTCCCTGCGTCGTCGGAGCCGACGGCAACGCCGACGGCCTGCCGACGGTGCTGCTCGAAGCGATGGCCAGTGGAACGCCCTGCGTGTCGACGGCGGTCACCGGCATCCCCGAGGTCATCCGCGACGGTCGCACCGGGCTCCTCTGCGAGCCGGGAAGCGTCGCGGAGCTCGCGGACGCGCTCCGGCGTCTCGCTGCGGGCGAGGTCGACACCGCCCGCATGGCCGAGGCCGCCCGCCGGCTCGTCGAGGCCGAGTTCGATTCCCACGGTCAGGCCCGCGTCCTCGCGTCCCTGACCGCCGACGCCGTCGCGTCCGCACATCCGGCGGACGCATTCGAGGAGGTGGCGTGATGCGAGTGGCTTACATCTGTGTCGACCCGGGGGTGCCGGTCTTCGGCACCAAGGGGGCGTCCGTCCACGTGCAGGAGATCGTGCGTGCCTTCCGTGCCCGCGGCGATGAGGTGACCATCTACTGCACCCGGGCGGGCACCGACGTTCCCCCCGATCTCGCCGATGTGCCGGTGGTCGAGCGGCGGGTCCGCGCCGGCGACACGGCCTCGCGCGAAGTGGCGATCGCCCGCGCCGCTCGCGAGCTCGCCGCCGAGGCCGCCGCGAGCGACTTCGTCTACGAGCGGTTCTCGCTCTTCAGCGACGCCTCGGCGCGGGTGTCCGCACCTGCCGTCGTCGAGGTGAACGCGCCGCTGATCGACGAGCAGCGCACGCACCGCGAGCTCGTGGACGAGCGCGGAGCGGATGCCGCAGCGCGCCGCGTCCTCGCCGCCGCCGACGTCGTCGCCTGCGTCTCGGAGCCCGTCGCCGCCTGGGCCGAGGAGCACGGTGCCCGGCGCGCGCTCGTGGCTCCGAACGGGGTGAACACCGCCCGCATCCGGCCCTCCGACCGGGCCGCACGGCGCCCCGCGGACCGGCCGCTCGAGGTCGGATTCGTCGGCACCCTCAAGCCGTGGCACGGCGTCGAGGTGCTCATCGACGCGATGGCCCTCCTGCCGGCCGCGGTCGCGCGCCTCGTCGTGATCGGCGACGGACCCGAGGCGCCCGCGCTCCGGGAGCGCGCGGTGCGTCTCGGCGTGCCGGTCGACTTCCGCGGTGCCGTCGCCCCGGCGGCGATGCCCGCCGCCCTCGCGGGCCTCGATGTCGGTGTCGCGCCGTACCCGGCCGACGGCGATGCCTACTTCTCGCCGCTGAAGGTCTACGAATACCTGGCGGCAGGGCTGCCGGTGATCGCGTCCGAGGTCGGGCAGCTCCCCGCTGCGGTCACCCACGCCATGACAGGGCTTCTCGTGCCCGCCGGGTCGGCACCCGCCCTCGCCGCCGCGATCGCAGAGCTGGCCTCGGCGCCGGTCGCCCGCCGCCGCATGGCGCAGGCGGCGCGGGATGCCGCGGTGACCCGTCACGACTGGTCGATCGTGCTCGCCTCGATCCTGAACGAGTCGCCGCGTGCCCGCCGTGACCAGGACGAGGTGGCCGCATGAGCGCGCGTCGCCGGGCCGCCCGGGCCGCTCGCACGCCGGGCCCGCTCCGCCGGACGCTCGCGATCGCCACGCCGTTCCTCCGAAAGCACCGCTGGCTCGTGCTCGCGGGCTTCGTGGCCCTGCTCGCCGAGGTCGCCTTCCGTGTGCTCGAGCCGTGGCCGCTGAAGGTCGCCGTCGACTCGCTCGCCGTCAGCCTCGGCGCCACCGGGCAGGCGACGGCGGGCATCCCCGCCGCCACGACCGGCCTGCTCGTGGCCTGCGGCGGCGCGCTGCTGGCGATCGTCTGCCTCCGGGCGCTCACGAGCTTCCTCTCGACGGTCGCCTTCGCGCTCGTCGGCTCCCGGGTCGCGACCGAGCTGCGGGCCAAGGTCTTCGCGCACCTGCAGTCGCTCTCGGTCCGCTATCACGCGTCGGCGCCCGCCGGCGACACCGTGCAGCGGCTCGTGGGCGATGTGGGACGGCTGCAGGAGGTCGCCGTCAGTGCCGGGCTGCCGCTGGTCGGCAACGTGCTCACGCTCGTGGTGCTCGCCGTCGTCATGCTCTGGCTCGACCCGATGCTCACCCTCATCGTGGCGGTGTCCGCCGCGGTCTACCTCCTGATGTCGCGGAGCTCGGCGCGGGCCATCACCGAGGCCTCGCGCACCACCCGTAAGGGAGAGGGTGCGCTCGCCGACACGGCCAGCGAGACCTTCGGCGCGATTCGCGTCGTCCAGGCCTACGGGTTGGAGGATGAGCGCGGCGCCTCGTTCGAGAAGGGCAACGAGAAGGCGCTCCACGAGGGCGTCAAGGCGCGGCGCCTGGCGGCCGCCCTCGAACGCCGCACCGACGTCATCGTCGGCATCGCGACCGCGCTCGTCCTCGTCGGCGGCGGGTGGCAGGTGCTGCAGCAGCAGATGACCCCCGGCGACCTGGTCGTGTTCGTGTCGTACCTGAAGATCGCCATGCGTCCCCTGAAGGACCTCGCGAAGTACACCGGCCGCATCGCGCGCGCCGCGGCATCCGGAGAACGCATCGCCGACCTCCTCGACGTGCCGGTCGACGTGACCGACGCCCCGGGAGCGATCGCGATGGGGCGTGCGAACGGAGACCTCCGCTTCGATAACGTCTTCCTCGCCGACGGTCGCGGCACGCCGCTGTTCCACGGCATCGACCTGCACATCCGAGCCGGCGAGACGGTGTGCCTCCTCGGGCCGTCGGGCGCGGGCAAGTCGACCCTCGCGTCGCTGGCGACCCGGACGGTCGACCCGGCCTGGGGCACGGTCAGCATCGACGGCGTCGACCTGCGCGAAGCCACCGTGGCGAGCGTCCGCTCCCAGGTGTCGGTGCTCCTGCAGGACACGGTGCTGTTCGCGACGACGGTGCGCGAGAACATCCGGTTCGGGCGCCTCGATGCGACCGATGACGAGATCGAGGATGCCGCGCGCGCGGCATCCGCTCACGAGTTCGTCCTCTCGCTGCCGGAAGGGTACGACACCCTCCTCGGTGGCCGTGGCGACACCCTGTCGGGCGGTCAGCGCCAGCGGATCGCGATCGCCCGGGCGATCCTCCGCGATGCTCCCATCGTCATCCTCGACGAGGCGACCACGGGGCTCGACCCGGCGTCGCGGAGCGCGGTCGCGGAGTCCATCTCCCTCCTCACGGAGGGCCGGACCACGATCACCATCACGCACGACGCCGCCGCCGCGGCAGCGGCCGATCGACTGATCTGGCTGGAGAACGGCCTGATCCTCGAAGACGGGCCGACGGCCGAGCTTCGAGCCAAGGAGGACTCCCGCATCGCCGCCTGGTTCCGGGCGTCGTCGGAGGGGGTGACGACATGAGGGAGGAGGATGCCGCCCCGCTCGCCGCTCGCGACCCCGCGATCCCGGGGCTGGCGACGCTGCTCTCGGCCGACCGGCTCGCCGAGGCCCTGGGCCACGAGGTGCGGCCCCGACGGGTGCGCTACAAGCCCGGGACGAGCGTCGTCGTCGCGTACGACACGGGCGGGGAGCGCCGCTGGGCCGCCGCCTTCGTCGATCCGGTCAAGCTCCGCACCGCCGTCGACCGCGCGGGTCGCGCGGGCTTCCGCGTCGACTCCGTGCCGGGCGCCGGGTCGGCGGTCGCCGGCCCCGCGCTCGCCGACCGGGCGCTTGTCCGGACCGTTTCGCGCGTCAGTGCCCTCGTGCCCGGGCTCTTCGACGAGGCCGTGATCCTCCGCCACAATCCGCACCGCCGCCTCGTCGTGCGTGCCCGCGATCGCGTGTTCAAGATCTCGCCGGCGGGCACGAAGACGGCGGGCCTCGGCAGCATCCGACTCGATCGCATGCTCCGGCCGGAGCGCATCGCCGACGGGGTCACCTCGACGCCGTGGTGGGGCGCCGGCGACCTCGCCGCCCGGCCGGGGGCGCCGTCGCGCTCGGCCGCGGCGGGCGCGCTCGCGTCGCTCCACCGGCTGACGCCGCCGCGGTCGCTTCCGGTGCTGGCGCCCCTCGTCGAGCTCGACGCGGCGGTCGGCGCCGTCACCACTCTCGCGCCGGCGCTCGGCCCGCGCGTGGCGGCCCTCGCCGGGCAGCTTGCGGCCGGCGTGGCCGGTGCCGCCGACACGCACGAGGTGCCGCTCCACGGCGACTTCTCGGCCGACCAGGTGCTGGTCGACGGCGCCGAGGTGCGGCTGATCGATTTCGACCGCGCCGGGCGCGGGCCGCTCGAGCGCGATCTCGGATCGTTCGCGGCCGACGCCCGGCTGCGCGGCCGCGGCGACGACGGTGACGCGTTCGTCGCCGAGTACCGTGCCCGCGGTGGCGGCCCCGTCGACGCCGGCGCGCTCCGGACGTGGACGTCGTTCTCGCTCCTGATGCGGGCGGTCGAGCCGTTCCGCGACGCCCGGAGCGGATGGGCGGGGCTCATCGACGACCGGCTCACGGCGGCGGAGGAGGCCCGGTGAGCGCGGGAGTGCTCCCCGAGGCGGTGCAGGTGGACGGCGCGCCCTGGCGTGTGGCGCGCGCCTGGCCGGCGGACGACGAGGCGACCACGGTCGAGCTGACGGCCGACGGAGAGCCGTCGGTGCGCGTCGGTGTCTGGCGCGCCGGCGGTCTCCACGTCGACCCGCCGGGCTCCGACCGGCGGCTTCCCGCCCTCGCCGACTGGGCGCCGCGAGGCGATGTCGTGTCGCACCGGCGCGGTCGCCGCGCGGTCGTCCGGGTCGCGGGCGGCTCGGCCTTCGTGAAGATCGTCCGGCCGGGCCGTGCCGAGGGAGTGCGCAGCGCCCACGAGCGGGCCGCCCCGTTCGCCACCTCGTTCCGCATGGCGGCAGCATCCGCGAGCGGCGACGACCTCGAACGCGGGGTCGTGCGGTTCACCGCGGTGCCCGGACGCACCCTGCACGATCTCGGCGCCGACGCCGCGCTGCCGGATGCCGCGTGGGAAGCCGCGTGGGACGCATTCGGCAGCGCGTGGGAGGCCGCGCTCACGGCGGCCGGCGATCCGGTCGCGGGGGCGCTCGGCATCCACACCCCGGCCGACGAGGCGCGCGTCCTCGCGGAGTGGGCGGAGAAGGGCGCCGCGCAGCTGCCTGCGCACGCCGCCCTGCTTCGCCGCCGCGCCGGCGACCTGGGGGAGCGGTTGACCTCACTTCCGCCGGCCTCGCCGACACTCGCGCACCGCGATCTCCACGACAAGCAGCTCCTCTGGGACGGCCACTCCACCGGCCTGCTCGACGTCGACACGGTCTGCCTCGCCGACCCTGCGCTCGATCTCGGCAACCTCCGCGCCCATGCCGCCTTCCGCGTGCGGCAGGGACGGTGGAGCGGTTCGCGGGCGGTGGCCGTCGAACGCGTCGTCGATCGCCTCGCCGCACGCCGGGGGATCGACCCGGGCCGACTGGCGCTGGCAGCTGCGGCGACGACCCTGCGGCTCGCGTGCGTCTACGCCTACCGCCCTCGGTGGCGCGCGCTCGCCGCGGATGTGGCGGCGACTGTGTATACCGAAAGCGGCTGAAACGGCCACCGAGCCGCCCGCTCGGGTTACTGTGGATACACAAAGACCTGAACCGGGAGGGATGCATGCGCGCCAGCGATCGTGCGTACGAGACCCTCCTCGACGAGATCCAGTCCGGGCGCCTCGCGCCGGGCACGGTGCTCGCAGAGGTCGAGCAGTCGGTGCGCCTCGGTGTGAGCCGCACGCCCCTGCGCGCGGCGCTCGGCCGGCTCGCGGCCGACGGCCTCGTCGCCCAGGCCTCGCCCCGGGTGACCGTGGTCACGGGCATCGACGTCGCGGACATCCGGGCCCTGTTCCACGTGCGGCGTGCACTCGAGGAGGCAGCGGCACGCCTGGCCGCCATCGCCCCCGACCGCGCCGCATTCCGCGCTCTCGCCGAGGAGTTCGCCCGCATCGAGCGCGACGGCGACGCTCCCGCGGCCGATGCGGACGGCTACTACGCGCTCATCGCCCGCTTCGACGCGACGCTGGATGCCGCCGTCGACAACGCCTACCTCACCTCCGCGCTCCGCACCGTCCGCACCCATCTCGTGCGCGTCCGACGACTCGCTCGCGACAATCCCGCCCGGCTCGCGGCATCCGTCGCCGAGCACCGCCTCATCGCCTCGGCGATCGAGGCCGGCGACTCCGAGCTCGCGGCCCACGCGACGCACATCCATCTCCATCACGCCCTGACCTCGATCCTCGACTCCCTGGAGGCCCCGTCATGACCGTCACCCACCACGTCCGCGTCTACCGCAGCGACGAGCCGCTGCCCCGCAGCGAGCAGCTCGCGACCAAGATCGCCGAGGTCGCCGTCGACCCGGTCGCCGTCGACGACGACGTGATCGACATGATCGTCAACCGGGTCATCGACAACGCCGCCGTGGCCGCCGCCTCGCTCACGCGTGCGCCCGTCAGCGCCGCCCGGGCGCAGGCGCTCTCGCACCCCGTCTCGCGCGGCGGCGACGGCGGCAGCGTCTTCGGCGCGGCGAGCACCGTCCGCACGAGCCCCGAGTGGGCGGCGTGGGCGAACGGCGTCGCCGTGCGCGAGCTCGACTACCACGACACCTTCCTCGCCGCGGAGTACTCGCACCCGGGCGACAACATCCCGCCGATCCTGGCCGTGGCGCAGCACGTCGGCGCCGACGGCGCGGCCCTCGTCCGCGGCCTCGCGACGGGGTACGAGATCCAGATCGACCTGGTGCGCGCGATCAGCCTGCACAAGCACAAGATCGATCATGTCGCCCACCTCGGCCCGTCGGCCGCCGCGGGCATCGGAACGCTCCTCGGCCTGAGCGCCGACACGATCTCCCAGGCCGTCGCCCAGGCCCTCCACACCACGACGGCGACGCGACAGTCCCGCAAGGGCGAGATCTCCACCTGGAAGGCGCACGCTCCCGCGTTCGCCGGGAAGATGGCGGTCGAGGCCGTCGACCGGGCGATGCGCGGCGAGACCTCGCCGAACCCCATCTACGAAGGTGAAGACGGCGTGATCGCCTGGCTGCTCGACGGCAAGGACGCGTCGTACGACGTGCCGCTGCCCGCTGCCGGCGAAGCGAAGCGCGGCATCCTCGACTCGTACACGAAGGAGCACTCGGCCGAGTACCAGGCGCAGGCCTGGATCGACCTCGCCCGCAAGCTCGGCGCCGCGCGGCCCGAGCTCCGCGATCCCGCGGACATCGCCTCGGTCGTGCTGCACACCAGCCATCACACGCACTACGTCATCGGCTCGGGCGCGGGTGATCCGCAGAAGTACGACCCGGCGGCATCCCGTGAGACGCTCGACCACTCGATCCCCTACATCTTCACCGTCGCGCTGCAGGACGGCGGCTGGCACCACGTCGACTCGTACGCCCCCGAGCGGGCCGGCCGGCCCGACACCGTCGCCCTCTGGCAGAAGGTGACGACCGCGGAGGATGCCGAGTGGACCCGCCGCTACCACTCCGAGGACCCCGCCGAGAAGGCCTTCGGCGGCCGGGTGGAGATCACCCTCACCGACGGCTCGACGGTCGTCGACGAGATCGCCGTGGCCGACGCGCACCCGCTGGGCGCCCGACCGTTCGCCCGCGCCGACTACGTCCGCAAGTTCCGTCTGCTCGCCGAGCCCGTGCTCGAGCCTGCCGAGATCGAGCGGTTCCTCGCGCTCGCCGAGCGTCTGCCCGAGCTCACCGCCGACGAGGTGCGCGAGCTGAACATCACCGCGGCCCCCGGCGTCCTCGAGGCGGCGCCGGCGCCGACAGGGCTGTTCTGATGCTGTACGCCACCGTCTCCGCGGCCGACAAGCGCCGCCTCTTCCGCGAGCGACTCGCCACCGGCGAGCTGCTGCGCTTCCCGGGAGCATTCAACCCGCTGTCGGCGCGGCTCATCGAGCGGAAGGGATTCGAGGGCGTCTACATCTCGGGCGCGGTGCTCTCGGCCGATCTGGGGCTGCCCGACATCGGCCTGACGACTCTCACCGAGGTCGCCGGGCGCGGCCAGCAGATCGCGCGGATGACGGACCTCCCCGCGATCATCGACGCCGACACCGGATTCGGTGAGCCGATGAACGTGGCCCGCACGATCCAGACGCTGGAGGATGCCGGCATCGCCGGCGCCCACATCGAGGATCAGGTCAACCCGAAGCGCTGCGGTCACCTCGACGGCAAGGCGGTCGTCGACGAGGAGACCGCCCTCCGGCGGATCCGCGCGGCGGTCGATGCGCGGCGCGACCCGAACTTCCTGGTGATGGCGCGCACCGACATCCGCGCCATCGACGGTCTCGACGCGGCGGCCGACCGCGCCCGTGCGCTGGTGGGCGCGGGTGCCGACGCGATCTTCCCCGAGGCGATGCGCACCCTCGAGGAGTTCGCCGCGGTGCGGGCGGCCGTCGACGTGCCGATCCTCGCGAACATGACCGAGTTCGGCAAGAGCGACCTCTTCACGGTCGATCAGCTCCGCGACGTCGGTGTCAACATCGTCATCTGGCCGGTGTCGCTGCTGAGGATGGCGATGGGGGCGGCCGGCAGCGCGCTCGATACGCTGGTCGACGAAGGCCACCTGACGTCGAGGCTCGGCGAGATGCAGCATCGTGCAGATCTCTACGACCTGATGGACTACGAGTCCTACAGCCACTTCGACGCCAACGTCTTCACCTTCCAGATCGCTGAACAGGAGTCACCGTGACCGAACCGGATGTCAAGAAGGGTCTCGCCGGCGTCTACGCCGATGTCACGGCGATCAGCAAGGTCAATCCCGAAACCAACTCGCTCCTGTACCGCGGATACCCGGTTCAGGAGCTCGCCGCCACCCAGTCCGTCGAGGCGGTCGCCTACCTCTTGTGGAACGGCGAGCTGCCGACCCCCGATCAGCTGGCCGAGCTGACGGCGATCGAGCGCGCAGGCCGGGCCCTCCCCGAGAACATCCGTGCGTTCATCGACGCGATGCCGGTCGACGCGCATCCGATGGACGAGGTGCGGACGGTCGTGAGCCTCCTCGGCGCCTTCGAGACGGCCGGCATCGCCAACGTCCTCGACGCCGCCGGCACCCCTGCGGAGAACCTCGACCGCAGCATCCGCCTGTTCGCGATCCTGCCCGCCGTGGTCGCCTACGGTCAGCGGCGCCGCCACGGCCTCGGCCCGGTGGAGCCTCGCGCCGATCTCGACTACGCGGCCAACTTCCTGTGGATGACGTTCGGCGATGAGCCGGATGCCGTCGTGGTCGACGCCTTCACGCGGTCGATGATCCTGTACTCCGAGCACTCCTTCAACGCGTCGACCTTCACCGGACGCGTCATCGCGTCGACGCTGAGCGACCTGTACTCGAGCGTCGTCGGTGCGATCGGCGCGCTCAAGGGCCCGCTCCACGGCGGGGCGAACGAGGCTGTCATGCACGTGTTCGACGAGATCGGCTCGGCCGAGAACGTCACGGCCTGGCTCGACGAGGCGCTGACGGCCAAGCGGAAGATCATGGGCTTCGGTCACCGCGTCTACAAGCGCGGCGACTCGCGCGTGCCGACGATGCGGGCGGCGCTCGAGACGCTGGTCGAGCACTACGGCCGCCCCGATGTCGCCGAGCTCTACGACACCCTCGAGTCGGAGTTCGTCTCCCGCAAGGGCATCTACCCGAATCTCGACTACCCGTCGGGCCCGGCGTACGCCCTGATGGGGTTCGACACGCTCACCTTCACGCCCCTCTTCATCGCCGCGCGGGTGACGGGGTGGACGGCGCACATCATGGAGCAGCAGGCCTCGAACGCCCTCATCCGGCCGCTGTCCGCGTACGACGGCCCCGACGAGCGCCATGTCGACGGCTATGTGCCGGATGCCGCCGAGGTCGAGGTGCTGGAGCGCCCCGAAGAGGCAGCCGGCTGAACGGACCGTTCGCCGCGACGGCCTGAGGCGATGAACGACCGCCCGGCTGCCTGAGCGACCACGTGCCGGAACGAGTGACGGCCCCCACCTGAGGCGGGGGCCGTCACTCGTTCGTTCAGACGCGGGAGTGGCGGCGCCTCATCAGGACGAGCCCGACGGTGATGAGCGCACCCGCTCCGGCGAGAAGGCCGACGAGAGGTGCGGCGTCGCCTCCGGTCGAGGCGAGCTCGCCTCCGTCGGGACCTGTCACCGAGCCGTCGCCCGTGCCGCCCCCGGCCGCCGGGTCGCCGTCCGTACCGGGCGTCTCGGCGCCGGGGGTTTCGGTGCCAGGTGTCTCCTCGCCGGGGGTCTCCTCACCGGGGGTCTCATCACCGGGGGTCTCCGGGTCCGTGCCCGGGTTCGGCTCGGCATCCGCGGCGGGAACGGCCCGTCCGAGCGGAGCGGGATCGACCACGTCGAAGGCGCCGAAGTAGGCCACCGTCGCCGCGAGGTCGATCTGGCCCGTGTCGGTGCGATCGGTGCCCTCGGCGAATGTCGCGAACCCGTCGCCCCCGCCGGCGAGGAACGAGTTGGTCACGACGGTGAAGGTGTCGGATGCCGTGATGGGCGTGCCCCGGTAGGTCATCGCGGTCACGTCGCCGGCGCGGCCGACGGTCTCACCGGCGAGCGGCGCCACCTCGGTGTACTCGTAGGTGAAGCCCTCCGAGACGCCCAGGTGGAGCTTCGGGCGGTCGCCGGTGGCCTTCCACTGCTGTTCGAGGATCTTCTCGATCTGCGCGCCGGTGAGGGTGACGGTGACGAGGGTGTTGGCGAACGGCTGCACTTCCGCCGCCTCCTTGTAGGTGACCACGCCGTCGGTGCCGCGCTCCAGGTCGGCGCGGAGGCCGCCCGGGTTCATCAGCGCGATCTGCGCGGGTGCGCCGGCGTAGTCGCCGTTCGACGTCGCCCAGAGGTACACGTCGGCCACCGTGTTGCCGAGTGCCGATTCGACGCCGCGGTCGCTGCCCTTGGTGCCGCCGCGGAGGATGTCGGCGCTGATGCGACCGACCGGGGCGGCGCCCTCGGTGGCGGCGACAGCAGCGGCATCCGTCACGATCTTGGCCACGGCCGCGTCGGGCGTCGCTGTCGTGCCGGCGAGGGTGAAGGTGCGCCCCGAGACGGACAGGAGCTCCTTCGAACGACGGTCGACCTGCAACTGCAATTCACCCATCGCCTTGCCGTACTCGGCGGCCTGGATCACGGGTCGGGAGTCCTTCGAGCCGTCGATCGGCACGGTGCAGGCGTAGGTCTGGTGGGTGTGAGCCGAGACGACGGCGTCGATCTCCGCTGACGCGCCGCGGATGAGTGCGCCGAAGTCCGACGGGTCGGATGCCACGGTGTCGCAGTTGTCCGAGACGGACGTGCCGGAGTGGGTGAGGAGGACGATGACGTCGGCGAGGTCGCCGGCGGTCAGCGTCGCGGCCACCCGGTTGGCGGCGGTGAGCTGGTCGCCGAACTCGATACCGGCGATGCCGGTGGGGCTCACCATCGTCGCGGTGTCGGGGGTGACGGTGCCGATGAAGGCCACCCGCACGCCGTCGACCGTCTGCACGGTGTATTCGGGCAGCGCCGGGGTGGCCGTGCCCTTCTTGTAGACGTTGGCGCCGAGGGCGAAGCGGCCGCCAGCCGCGCGCTGGGCGTCGGTGGGCGCCGAGGTGCCGTCGTTCCCGCCGAAGCGAGGGATGACCCGGTCGGTGAGGTCGGCGAAACCGCCGTCGAACTCGTGATTGCCGGCGGCGGAGACGTCGAGACCGGCGGCGAGGAGGGCGTCGATGGTCGGGTCGTCCTGCTGGATGAACGACGTGAACGTCGAGGCACCGATGTTGTCGCCGGCCGAGACGAACAGGGTGTTCGGGTTCTGGGCCCGCTCCGCGGCGACGACGCCGGCGAGCACGGCGGCTCCCGCTTCGCCGGAGCTTCCGGCTTCGATGCGGCCGTGGAAGTCGTTGACGGTGAGGATGTCGATGTCGATCGGGTCGAGGGCGTCCTCGATCTCGAGGATCGTGGTCGTGCCCGACACCTCGTTGCCCACCGCGAGCAGCGGCGTGCCGTTCGGCGAATCGGCGGCGGCGATGAACGCGATGCTCTCGGGGCCGAGGTCGCCGGCGCGCGCCAGGTCGCCGCCGTCCTCGACGGACTGCGAGAAGTCGCGGTTGTTCATATAGGTGACGAACGCCGGGGATGCCGGTGTGGTGATGTCGTACGCGACGACACCGCCGACACGCTCGAACCCGACGAAGGCATACGTGCGACCGCTCAGTTCGCCGATCGTGACCGACTCGGGCTCAGGGCCCTTGTCGTCGCTCCGGCCGTCGAGCCCCGACGCCGAGTGGTTCGAGTTGAAGAACGAGGGAACTGCGTCGGCGGTGATCTCCTCGAAGGCGTTCGCCGAATCCCAGACGAGGTCGCCGCCGGTCGTGTAGATCGAGAAAGAGCGGCCACCGAACGCGGACAGCGTCCGGTAGCAGCCGGCCGCATCGTCGAGACCCTCCTCCGTCGAGACGTTCAGCCGCCCGAGGTCGGCGTCACCGGTGAGGCCGGCGAGGGGGCTGTCGGCGCAGAGCGGGGCGAGGCCCTTCTTGCCGAGGTCCTTGACCCGTGCGCCTTCGACGTAGGTGCCCCACTCGCGGGCGTCGCCCTCGTTCGCGGTCACGAGGTAGGTGGTGCCGTTCGCGGTGTACGAGTCGATCGCGTCGGGCAGGGAGAGGCCGGTCAGCCCCGGGTAGGTGCGGGGACGGTAGCCGCCGTCGCGGTCGCTGGCATCGATCGCGTTCGCGGCGGCGCCCAGGTCGGTGCGCCCGAGCGGGTGGATGTCGGTGACGGTCGCCGAGGCGAGGTCGACGACGGCGAGGGCGTTGGCCTCCTGGAGGGTCGCATAGGCGGTGCTGCCCGAGACGGTGATGTACTCGGGCTCGAGGTTGCGGCTCACCGGGTGGTCGGCGCCCTCCGGGGTGGGGCCGAAGACGCGGACGGCGTCGTCGAGGGCGCCCGGTGCCTCGAAGGCGTGGAAGTCGGCGATGCGGACGGCGCCCTGCGCGGGCGCGGCCGTGCCCGTCGGGAGGGTGACGACCGCGATGGAGCCTTCGGGGTCGGTCGAGAAGTCGTCGGCGGGTTCGCCTTCGTTCGCGGCGACGGCGAAGGCGCCGTCGTCCGAGATGGTGACCATGTCGGGGAGGGCCCCGACCGTCACGGCGCCGAGGGTGGCGGATGCCGCGGTGTCGGCATCCGCGTCGAAGAAGACGAGCTGGCCGGGCGCGGTCTTGTCGGTCGCCTCGACGGCGATGACGCCCAGACCGTCGCTGCGGATGGCGACGGAGTTGGCGATGCCCGCCGACGTGAGCGAGAAGAGCTTCTTCGGGGCGGTCGGGTCGCTGTTGTCGAGCACGTCGAGGGCGCCCGCCTGCGCGTTGACGACGAAGAGGCGGTCGCCGTGGGCCTGGACGATCTCGGCGGCCGATTCGTCGAAGACGCCGGTCTCGTAGCTTCCGATCGGCGTGAGGGTCAGTGCGGCGTCGGGGGCCGATCGGGTGATCGGGTCGGCGACGACGGCCGCGGTGGCGGCGGGGGCGGCCGTGACGGCGAGGGTGCAGGTGAGCACCGCGGCCGCGCCGAATGCGGCGGCGCGGGAGAGAACGGGCGAAGGCATCGATTTCCTCGGGGTCGGGGCGGGCGCGAGACGCGCACGGTCGTGTCTATCGGCGTCGGGTGACCTCGGTATGACGCGCGGTGGACGGCGGGTGAACGGCCGGTGTCCGGTGCGCGGGTCGGCTGGCTCTGCCACCATGGCCAGATGACCGATCACGCGACGATCCTCACCAGCACGCGCGGGCGCGTCGGCTGGATCACCCTCAACCGTCCCGAGGCGCTGAATGCGCTGAACGCCGAGCTGATGACCGAGGTGGTCGAGGCTGCGGAGGCCTTCGACGCCGATCGGGGGATCGGCGCGATCGTCGTGACCGGCAGTGAGCGGGCGTTCGCGGCGGGCGCCGACATCAAGGAGATGGCGGAGCTCTCGGGCAATGAGATGCTCCTCAGCGACCACTTCGGGGCGTGGCGACGATTCGCCGCGGTGCGGACGCCGGTGGTCGCGGCCGTGGCGGGATACGCCCTGGGCGGCGGTTGCGAGCTGGCGATGATGTGCGACGTCATCCTGGCGGCCGACACTGCGCGGTTCGGTCAGCCGGAGATCAATCTGGGTGTCATCCCGGGGATGGGGGGCACGCAGCGGCTCGTGCGCGCCGTCGGGTCGTACAAGGCGGCCGAGCTGATCCTCACCGGTCGGCAGATCGACGCCGCGGAGGCGGAGCGCATCGGCCTCGTCTCGCGGATCGTCCCTGCCGCCGAGCTGCTCGACGACGCGCAGCGGACCGCCGAGACGATCGCGTCGAAGTCGCTGCCGTCGCTCTACGCGGCGACGTCGGCGCTCGACGCCGCGCGCGAGACGTCGCTGGCGGAGGGGCTGCGGTTCGAGCGGCAGGTGTTCGCCGGGCTGTTCGACACGGCCGATCAGAAGGAGGGCATGGCCGCCTTCCGCGAGAAGCGCGCGCCCGACTTCCAGCACCGGTGAGCGGTGAGCGGGTCGGGTCACGGGCGGAGATCGGTCAAGGTATGGCTCGGCTGCCTCATCGACGCCCGCAGGTCTCCCACCGTCGGCCGGCACGGGAGAAGCTCGTGCCGATCCGGCGCGAAGAGTGCAGACAGCGTCGCGCGACTCGCGAGCGGATCAGAACGGCGCGGCGCCGCTCATGTCGGGATAGTCCGGGAGCCGCCCGGTGGAGCCACTCGGGGGCGTTGCGGCAAGCGTGAAGGCGACGGCGGGGGTGGGGGCGTCTTCGCGGTAGGTCTTGCCGAGAGGTGAGGTCCATTCGAGGACGCCACCCGGGTGTTGTCGGACCCGCCAGGCGGTGAACTGCTTCATCGAGTGGTGTCGTTGGCAGAGGTGGGCCAGGTTCGATAGTTCGGTGGCGCCGCCGAGGGCGTGATCGTGGGTGTGGTCGACCTCGCAGCGGATGGCTGCGACGCGGCATCCGGGGAATCGGCAGTGCTGGTCGCGGGCTTGCAGGAACCTGCGGAGGGGGAGGGGCACGCGGTACGAGTCGGTCGCGGTGGTGGTGGCGGTGACGGGGTCGGAGAAGAGCCGCTCCCAGATCGATGTGGCTCCCGCGAGGGTGCGGACGGTGTCGGCGTCGATGGGGGATTGCCCGATCAGGTCTGCGGGGCCGTTGTCGGCGCCGGTGAGGCACGCGGCGGGAACGAGCACCTGTACGCGCGCCCGGATCGCGCCGAGCGGGCCGGCGCTCGTGTCGTGGGTGTCATCGAGCGCGGGTGTGCCCGCGAGAAGCAGGTCGGCGAACACGTCGGCGCGCACCTGATCGGTGGTGCGCCGGTCGGTCGCGGCGACCTGCCCGGCATCCGTCGCGCCCTCGGCACCCACGGCGCCACCGGCACGTTCGGCGTGGCCGCGTTCGGTGCGGGTGTCGATGATGGCGCGGGCTTGCTGGGTGAGGCGGTCGTGGATGCCGGCGGCGATCACCGTGGGAAGCGCGGCGATGAGCTCGCTCATCCCGTCCCTCCCCGGAACGAGCCGCACGTTCCGCGCCGATGCGGCTTCGGCGTGGCGTTCGGTGAAGGAGCGGGGATGCATCCGCTGGGCGAGGATCTCAAGCTCGCCGCGGACCCGGTTGGGGGTGTCGTGTTCGCATCGTTCGATCGCGGCCGCCTCGAACTCGGCACGAACCTCCAGCGGCACCGCCGATCCGGTATCGACGATCACGAGGACATGACCGCGGGTGATCCGCCCCATCTCCCACGCCGACAGCGCGGCCGGGTACCCCTCGACGATGGTGCAGGCCTCATCGATGCGCCGCTGCACGGTCCGGTCGGTGGTGCGCAGGACACCGCCGACCTCCGCCGCGATCGACCGGAGCGCCATGTCGTGCGCCCGAACGCGCGCATCGGTCCCGACAGTTTGCGCCTCCGCCAACCGTCCCGCCTCCGCCAGCACCCGCAACTGCGCGATCTGCGCCGCCGCGACCTGCCGTTCGGTGGCTTCCACACCCGCCACGATGCTCGCCAGCGACACCAGATAGGCGCCCTGCGGCATCGCATCGGTGGCTTCGGTCATACCCTCATTCTGACGAGGGGGTACGACATTCACCCGGCCCCGGAACGCGATAACAGGCCAGATCAGATGAGAAAAACCTCATCCCTGAAGGCAGACAGGAACGCCCCCTCCGCGAGTTGTCCGGGTTCGCTCGGCGCGGGGTTGCCCGAAGCCCTGCGCCGCAGCATCGGGCCTACGATTGCTAGCGGCGTTCGGCGTTCTCCACCCGCTCAGGTGTGCGACGTCCGCGCACTGCCCGCCGCAGACCGGCGGCCCGCCCCCGGCACGAACCGGCCGAACGACCACCCGCCCGTCGAACGTCTCGACCGCGAAACGATTGCCCATGGACACCCAGCCCGCATCCCGCCACGAGAGCGACGACGATCGTCCGTCTGACACCCAAGACGCATCCGACTCGCTGTCGACACCCGACCTCCGGCCCGCGGCCCCCGTCCGTCGCTACGGCGGCAGCGCCCCCGTCGCCTTCGATCCCACCGCCCCTCTCGAGCGCGCTGCCCGCAACACGCCTGCTCCCGCCCCGGTCGTCGTCGCGGTGGGCGGGTTCAGGTCGATGCTCATCGGACGGTTCCGTTCTGGTTGGGGTGGCCGAGATCGGTGACGGGGGGGCCGCCGTGCTCGAGGTGGACGAGCGCCGCGAGGACGCGTCGATTGCCGTGCTCGTCCTGTTCGAGGCCGAGCTTCTGGAAGAGGGAGGTGATGTGCTTCTCGACGCTGGCCTCTGAAACGAACAGCGTCGCGGCGATCGCGGCGTTGCTCTTGCCCTCGGCGATCAGCGCCAGGACCGATCGTTCACGGTCGGTGAGCCGCGACATCCGTTCGTCGCGGGCCCGCCTCGTCAGCAGCTGGGCGACGACCTCGGGGTCGAGGACCGTGGCCCCTCCTGCGATCCGGTCGATCGAGTCGAGGAAGTCGCGGACGTCGGCGACCCGGTCTTTCAGGAGGTAGCCGAGGGCGGCGTTCTGGCCCGTGATGAGCTCGCTCGCATACCGTTCCTCGACGTACTGGCTGAGGACGACGACGGGGAGCGCGGGGTGCTGGGCGCGGAGCTCGAGAGCGGCGCGGATGCCCTCGTCGGTGAACGTCGGGGGAAGCCTGACGTCGAGGATGCACAGCTCGGGCTCGGAGTCCGTGACCGCTGCGGCGAGCGAACGGGCGTCGGGAAGGGCGGCGACGACCGTGTGGCCGGCGTCCTCCAGCACCCGGACGAGTCCTTCGCGGAGGAGGGTCGAGTCTTCGCAGATCAGGATGCGCATGGGACCGTCACCTCCAGGGAGGTCGGGCCGCCGACGGGGCTGTCGAGGCGCGCGGAGCCGCCTGCGGCGAGGACGCGGTTCATGATGCCGTCCAGTCCGCCGCCCGGGGTGACGGCGGCGCCGCCGATGCCGTTGTCCTCGACGCGGGCCCAGATGGCCCGTCCGGTCGCCGCGTCACCGCGGTCCCGCACCACGACGCGCACTTCTGTGGCACGGGCGTGCTTGGCGGCGTTGGTCAACGATTCCGCGATGACGAAGTAGACCGCCGCTTCGGAGGTCGCGCTGCAGCGACCGTCGACGCGCACGTCGAGCAGCACGGGGACGTGCGATCGCGCCGCGAGGGCCGACAGGGCGGCGTCGAGTCCGCGGTCGTCGAGGACGGAGGCATGGATGCCGCGGGCGAGCTGCCGCAGTTCGGTGATGGCAGCTTTCGTCGAGGTGTGCGCCTCGTCGATGAGCGCCTTCGCGGCGACCGGATCGCTGTCGATCTTCTGCTGAGCCAGGCCGAGCGTCATGCCGACCGAGACGAGCCGGGGCTGGACGCCGTCGTGCAGGTCACGCTCGATACGGGTGCGTTCGACTTCGCTGGCCCGCACCGCGCCGGCGCGCTGGGCTCCCGCGGTCCGCGCCTGCTCGGCGAGCAGCGCCTCTCGCGAGGGGACGAGGATCGAGCGGGTGAGCAGGTCGTCGAGGAGCGAGACGCCGAACAGAATGCCGAGACCGATGACGACGCCGATCACTCCGCCGACGGCGACCCAGCCGTCGGCGAGCGGGATGTCGGTGAAGGGAAGGGTGCCGATCGACCGCCCGAACAGGGGGGAGAAGGCGAGGTCGATGCTGCGGACGATGCTCCAGACCGCGCCGAAGACGACCCAGCCCAGCACCGTCGCCACGGCGAGGCTGCCGATTCCGCGCCACATGGCGGCATCCGTGAACTGGCGCCAGAGGCTGCGGAGGAAGCCGCGGAAGCCGGGATCACGGCTGGTGCGGATGCGGAGGGCAGGAACGCCGTGGCCGTAGAGACCCTCGACCCGCTCATGCTCGAACCATGATGCGGCCCAGGCGACGTAGAGGCCCGCGATGAGCAGCAGCAACCCGAATCCGAGGATGAGGATGGTGGCGACGCCGGCGCTGATCAGGCCGATGAGGGTGGTCAGCACGCCGACGCCGAGAGGGGCGATCACGGCGAGCTGAGCGAGCGCACCCAGCCGGACCAGGGGGCCGTGTCGCCGGGCAGGCGGGGGAGTGTCGGAAGTCATGTCTCCAACGTAGGGCGGCTCCGATTCGCGCACAGCGGGGCCGTCCGGAGACCTTCTTTCGGGTTAACCCCCGGTCTGCTCGGCGGCGAGGCCGCGGCATCCGTCGATGCTCTCGGTGTCACCGCACACGTCGAACCGCTGTGGATGTCGGATGCCGCCCGCACCCGCGCGCTCGCCGTCGCCGCGCTCGCGGCCGCGGGGCTCTGACGCTCAGCGCGAGGCCTAGCGGGACGCGGAGCGACGAGCGCGGGTGAACCTCACCACGAGCGGTGCGGCGACTCCGCCCGCGACCACCGCGACGAGTGCGGAGAACGACCAGCCCATAGCCTGGTAGGCCGCCTCGAGAGCCGGCGTGGTGGCAAGGCCTGCGTCGCCGCCGGGGACCTGGTCGACCAAGATCGCTGCGTTCAGCGCACTCGTCACCAGGATCGCGAAAAGCCCCAAGGCGATCGCGCCCATCACAACGATCCAGAGAACGAGCTGCGTGCGTGATCGACTGCCTGACGATGTCATGGTCAAGAGCGATCCCCTCGGTGTCGCAGCGCAGCGGCGCGTGTGCCCAGGCTGATCGGAGCGAAGTGATGCATCTTATCGTGGGCGCCTTGATCGGGGCTTAGCCCTCGTTCGTCGCTGCGGCGCCCAAAACTCACGCTCCTGATCACCGCATCACACCCGCGGCTCCGCTCCTGCCCGGGTGAGGCAACAGGCCACACCGAAAACGCTCCCGCCGCGTTTCGGCAGGTGCTGGTTTCGGCGCGGGGTTTTGGCGCGTTGCCTGTGTGGAGTTGATCGCACGGTGGCGCTGTTCTGTGATCGTTGCGTGACGCTAGTTGCCGATGACGAGGATGTTGGCTGCGTCTTCAATTACCTCGTCGGTGATGGTCTCGAGAATTGAAAATGCCACGATCAACGCCCCCGGAAAACGCCCGTGGTCCGTCCCCGCTCCGCGATGCGCGTTGGACGAGCTGCCAGGCTCGAAAGACAACGGGAACTGGCGAGCTGTACGCCTCTGGATGCCCTTCATTTCTGGCAGTGATCATCTGAGGGAAGTTAAGAACGAGGGCATCGGTCTGCGTAGGATGTGTCCGGCCGCCCGTCGAGCCGTAATAGAAAGTTGTGCGGACGTATGGGGGAACTAAATTCCTGCCCCCTGATCCTTGGGTTGCCGATCAATGGCATCGATACGCTCAGTGGTGTTCGGCGCCAATCTTGCTTGCCGACCTGCGAGCGGCCAATTCAAAGCTCTGGCGCACGTGCCGGGTATCCGGATCGAGAGCATGGAAGGTGAGTTGACGGTGATCGTGGACCGATCGGCTAAAGCTAGGGCAGAGGCGGTCCCCGTGAGTAAATTTACTCATGTCAGTCGTGAACAGGCGCCGCGTGCAATGGACCTAGCGTTGCGTCCTCCACCTGTTCCCACGCGAACGGATCCAGAGTGTAGTTGCGGCCAGCAAGAGTAAACGAGTGCGGGACGTCCCCATGGTTGAGCACAGTCAGCATGTTTCCTCGACGCGCTACCTCCAGCCAAGGTGACCCGTTCGCGATCTCGGGATGAACGTCGGCGAGGCTCGCGACATGGCGCACCAGTCCGGTCATGCCGGCATCATTTGGGATTGTAGCGATGTATAGGGCATTGCCCTGGCCGACTTTGTTGGCTGTCAGAGCGGGTCTACCTTTGTTGCGCCCCGCTGTGAATCGTCCGATCACCGATGCTGTGGTGGGATGGATGGTTTCGGCGATGTACTGGCCTTTGCCGCCTCCGCTGGGACCGTCGAACGGGGCTTCACGCTCGCCGACGGCTTCTGAGCCGGTCGCAGAGGCGGGCTCTCCGGCAGACTTCGACGAGACTGCCGCGGGTGGCGGCACTAGGGCGCCGAACTCTTCCAGGCGGACGCCGAGTGTGCTGTTGAGGCGAGTCAGGAACCCGCCGTCGATGAACGCGTCGTCCTCGTCGACGACGTCCGAGAACGCGGAGACGAGAAGAGTCCCGCCACTGTGGGCGAAAGTGGCGAGATTTTTCGCGCCGACATCGTCGAGCAGATACACGGTCGGCGCGATGACCAGTTTGTATGCGCCGAGATCGCTGTGCGGGTGGACGAAGTCGATGGAGTAGTGCAGGCGATGCAGAGCGTTGTACCACCGCTGCACAACCTCGTCATATCGAATGCTGACAGGGTGATGGCCGGAACCGAGAGCCCACCACGACTCCCAGTCGAAGACGAGCGCGATCCGTGCATGGCTGTCGGGCGCCATCTCTGGAAGGGCTTGAAGCTGGGCGCCGAGCGCCACGACATCGCGCCACACCTGCGAGTCTGTTCCCACCTGCGGAACCATCGCCGAATGGAACTTCTCGACGCCTCGCTGCGACTGACGCCATTGGAAGAACATGATGCCATCGGCGCCGTGCGCCACTGCCTGCATCGACAATGCCGCCATCTGGCCGGGCTTCTTCGGCGCGTTGGTCGGACGCCAGTTGACGGCGTTCGTGCTCTGTTCCATCAGAATCCAGGGCACTCCGGGCTTGAGCGAGCGCATCAGATCGCGAGCGAAAGCCGAATCCCGAAACGACTCCGGGACATTCGGGTCGGGATAGTTGTCATCAGCGATGACATCCATCTCTTTTGCCCACTTCCAATAATCGGCCGGCGGGAAGGCGCCCATGAAGTTCGTGGTCACGGGCTGCATAGCCCCAGCGCTGCGGATGATGTCACGCTGCATCGTGAACAGCCCGAGCAGAGCATCCGAGGTGAAACGCTTGAAATCGAGCAAGTGCGCAGGGTTCACGCCGTACGTGGCCTTGCGCGGCGGGAGTATTTGCTCGAAGTCCGTGTAGATCTGGGACCAGAACGTCGTCCCCCATGCCCGGTTCAGTGCGTCGATGGTGCCGAAGCGCTCTTGCAACCACGCTCGGAACGCGCGCGCAGCGTGATCCGAGTAGTCGTAATGCAGGTGGCACCCCAACTCGTTGTCGACGTGCCAGAGCTTGACGGCGGGATGGGTGGCGTAGCGCGTCGCGATGGCCTCGACGAGCTCGGAGGCCAATCGCCGGTATTCCGGAGACGTCGGGGAGAAGTGCTGGCGCGCACCGGGTGAGAATACGGTGCCGTCGGCATCGTGGGGGAGCATCTCCGGGTACGCAGCTGTAGCCCAGGGTGGCGGCGACGCGGTTGCCGTCGCAAGGCCAGCGCCGATGCCGTTGCGATGAAGCAGATCGAGGATGCGGTCGAGCCACCCCCAGTCGTAGTGGCCTTCGGCCGACTGGATGCGTGACCACGCGAATATGCCGACGTTGACGAGGTTGACGCCCGCTTCTCGCATGAGTGCGACGTCCTCTTCCCACACCTCCTCGGGCCATTGCTCCGGGTAGTAGTCAGCGCCGTAGTACACGGTTTCCTCTCGAGTCGGTGGTGTTCAGCGGAGGGGCGCGAGGTCCCACTCGTCGAGCATGAGCCACATCACCAGGTGCCAGTCCTGGTCGTTGGCCAGAGGATCGGCCGTGTGAGCAGGCTCGGAGTCGACCGTGGACGGGAAGATGAAGGCGCACGTCGCCCACCCGTCCCGGCCGAAGTTCGCCATGTTCGCTGCCAGGATGTTGTCTGCTTGACGTCTGCGGTCGGGTGTCACCATGTGCTCCGGCAGTCGAAGAAGGGCGACGGCGGTGAGTGTGCTCCAGTAGTGAGGGAAGATGTCGCCCCACTGTCGGCGCTGTCCGAACCAGTATCCATCCCAGTGACGGATGCTGACGTCTCGAAGCCTCGCGTGAGGCTGCGGGCCGCCGAACGCCATCATCCAATCGATGCGCTCCTCGAGGGCCGGGAGGAAGACCTCATCACCTGTCAGGCGATAAGCGCTGGCGAGGAGACTGGTCAGCGGGGCGACGATGGATTGCTCGTAGTGGACTTCGTGGGCAGGCAGATCCCGGCCCGCGGTGACGAAACTACGGGCGCTTGCCACCAGAAGGTTGCGCAATGCGGCTGCGCGGCGTGAGTCTCCTGTCTGCTCCAGATCGTTCGCGACGCGCTCGACGGCGTCGCTCTGCAGAATGGCGAGGAATCGCTCGGCGCCGAGTTCATAGGCGCGTTCGAGGATGCGTGCTGCGAGGTCGAGTTCTGAGGCGGCCCTGTCGTTCGCCCCTTGGGCCCGAAGGTGCTCAGCGCGCATCGCGAAGAACAGCGCCAGCCATGGTGCGTCGTAGAGGCGAGGACCGGTGTGGTGGTCCTGAGAACCTCGCCGCGGGGCCGCGGTGGAATCGAGAAGATGCTGTCGAGCGAATGCGGCCCACCCGTCCAACGCAGCGTCCGCATCGTCTCCGACGAGGCCGCGCAGACGGGCCTGCTGGATGAGGATCGCCATGCCGATGCGTTCGGAGCCATCGGTCCAGTCACTCCACCCGTTGGTGAGCTGTGTGAGGAACGTGTCCGTGTTCACAGGCACGAACGCGTGGGACAGCGTGCCAGACCGCTCGATAGCGGTCTGATGCGTGAGGATGTAGCGCACTCGGTCGCTGACGACTTCGGAGACCGGAGTATGGAAGAGCAGCTCTGTGGCTGAGTCACCGATTCTCACTGTGTGCAGGCCGGGCGTCGTCGCACGAAGGACGGCACCGTCGCGTGTCAGGGCAACCTCGCCCGATTCGAAGACGACGGGTTGCGAGGTCTTGATCAAGAGCGGCTGGGTCCACGGGACGGCGACATCGTCGAGACGTGCGGGCGGGGCAGTGTCCTCGACGAACGCCTCGGTATGGTCGTACCAGCCGACCGTCCATTCGACCGTCCAGGCTTCGCCCGCTGCGAGAAGAATCGGTGTCTGTCCACCGAACGCTGAAGGGTTCCGCCCGGCGTCGGTTGGGTGCAGAACGATGTGACCGCGTGCGTTGGACAGCGTATTGGGGTTCCGCGATTCGACCGAGTACGCGGATAGTGCCCCTTGTCGCACGATCAGCCCGAGAGTGCGGCCTTGACCGCTCATAGGTTGGGCGAGAACCCAGGCCCAGGATCCGCCTGTCCACACGTGGGCGTGAACCGCTTGGGCCAGTGCGTCGCTCGCGCCTTCGTAGACATCATTGAACGGGGTCTGGATCCCCACGGAGCGGAGAGACATCGGGCTTTCAGAGATGTTTCGGAATGTGTAGCGCTCGCGCAGTTGCTCGTTCTCCCAGTCGCGTTCGACGACGATGCGCAGGTCTTGGGACGCGGCGTGGATTGCGCGGTTGGAGGTTGCTGTCCATTCCAGGTCTGACGGGGCGTTCCATCGGACGGCGCCCTTGTCGGTGATGACGAATCCGGAGCCCCACTGGTGCTCGTCCGAGTGCCACGAAGAGGTCAACTCGAGAAGGAACCGTCGGTCTGGCGACTCTGCATCGATGAACTGGACGGGAGCTCCTGTGTTCTCGTCGAGAGTGAAACTGCCTGCTCCGAGGGTGAACTGGCGGGTTGCGACTCTACGGTCGGCCATGAGCGTCATTTGACGGCACCTCCTGTGGCGCCGGCAGCGATGAATTTCTGGGCGGCGACGAGCATTGCGATAGCGGGGATGGAAGCGAGCACGGCGGTCGCCATGACAGCGCTCCAATCGTTGACGTACGACCCGAGGTACGAGTACAGCCCGAGCGTGACGGGACGAACATCCGCGGTCGTGGTGAGTGTGAGGGCGAAGAGGAAATCGCCCCAGGTGAAGAGGAAGGTGAACATCGCTGCGGTGATGAGCGCGTTGCGGCTCACCGGCAGCACGATGGACCAGAACGTGCGGATGATTCCCGCGCCGTCGACGCGCGCTGCTTCGACGATGGATTGCGGGATGTTCATCATGAACGCGCGCATCACGAGGATTCCGAAGGGGATGCCGGCGCTCGAGTCGGCGATGATGAGCCCGACGACGGAGTTCAGCAGTCCGAGTTGGTTGTACA
Source organism: Microbacterium sp. Ld4 (assembly GCF_045066555.1). NCBI lineage: Bacteria > Bacillati > Actinomycetota > Actinomycetes > Micrococcales > Microbacteriaceae > Microbacterium > Microbacterium sp. Ld4. The sequence continues at coordinate 587,359 of NZ_JBISHE010000013.1, forward strand.
TCGAGTACAGAGCATTGGCGACGACGATGCCCGGCACCATCTGGCTGACGAGGATCGCGAACAGCAGGCCTGTCAGCCAGCGTGAGCGGAACTTGGCGAGTGCGTAGGCCGCGGGCGCGGCGACGGCGAGAGAGAAGACGACGCTGCCCAACGACACGATGATGCTGGTGATCAGGTTCGCGCCTTGTTCTTCGAGTGCCTGAACGTAGCCGCCGATGTCTGGGTTGAGCGGAAACCACGGGGTGCCGACTGCGCGGCCTCCGGGCTGTAGCGAGACGTTCACCATCCAGTAGACGGGGAAGAGCAGCACCGCGAGGATGAGGACGCCGACGACTGCGTCGACGGGGCGGCGCCAACCGCGGCTGGCACCGATGAGTCCAGCGGAGCTCATTCGTCCACCGCCTTCCTGTTTGCTCGCAGATACAGGACCGCGAAGATGAGAGAGATGACGATGAGGATGTTGCCGACAGCGGCACCCGCCCCGAAGTCGAACTGGCCGAACGACAAACGGTAGGCCTCGGTGGCGAGCGTCTCTGTCGACCCGGCGGGGCCGCCGCCTGTGAGACCGAGGATGATGTCGAGGGCCTTCAACGTGTAGACGACGCCGAGGAGCACGACTACTCCCGTGACGGGGCGCAGCATGGGCCAGGTGATGGCCCAAAAGGCTCGCCATCCGGTCGCGCCATCGAGCGCCGCTGCCTCATACAGCTCCTCGGGGATGTCCTGCAGACCCGAGTAGAGGATCGTCATGTTGAACGGGATGCCCAGCCAGACGTTCACGAGGATGACCGCGGGCAGGGCGATGTTCACGTCCGTCAGCCATCCAATGGACACATCTGATCCCGTGAGACCGGACAGCACCTGGTTAATGACCCCTGAGTCCTTATCGAGCATCCATCGCCAGATAGCGCTCGACACGATGAGAGGTATGAGCCAGGGAAGCAGGAGGAGCGAGCGCACGACACCGCTGAGCGGAAAGCGTCGTCGGAAGAAGACGGCGAGTGCGAGGCCGATGATGAACTGAGCGACGATGGAGACGACAGTGAAGATCGCAGTGTTCAGCATGACTCGGCCGAAGCCGGGGGAAGAGATCACCTCGACGTAGTTGTGCCCTCCCACCCACGGCGCTTCACCGGTGAAGAATGTGCGAGTGGTGAACTCCTGGAAGCTCATCACGCCGTTCTGCACGATGGGGTAACCGAAGAAAAAGACGAGATAAAGGGCTGCTGGGACGACGAAGGCCAACTGAAGCCATCGTTCGGCGCGTAGTGTCATTCGTCTGCGGCGCGGGCGCGTCGAGGACGCGGTTGTTGAGGTCACGGGGTCTCCCTGCATACTGCGGGCAGGGGCCGTATGGCCCCTGCCCGCAGGTACGTCACTTGTTCGGTGCAGACTGTTGCAGCGCGGTCAAAGGGTCTGCGCCACCCGTCAGGGCCGTCTGGATGGCGGTGTAGATGCCTTCGCTGGCGGCGGTGTAGTCCGCGCCAAGCTGGGCGGTGCGCGCGCGAAGGCCGGGGACCTGCTCGGCGAAACCAGCCATCTTCGGGTTCTCCGCGATGAACTGATCCACGAGCTCAGTGTTAGTGGGGACGAGGTCGCGACCAGAGGCGAGCGCCATCTGGCTCTCGTCGCTGCCGAGGCACTCGACAACCGAGGCTGCTGCGGTCATCTTGGCCTCGTTGCCGGTCTGCGGAATCGTCCAGACTTCTCCACCCAGAGGAGAGATGATCTCGTCGCCATCTTGCGGGGCAGGGATAGAGACGACCTCGTAGGGGACGCCGGCTTCGTCGAGCGACGGGAACTGCCAGGGGCCGTTGACCATCATCGCGGTGTTGCCGGCGACGAACTGATCGTTGACGTCAGCCTGCGTCCAGGTGAGCACCGACTCAGAGGCCGAACCGCTGTCGACGAGGTCTACCCACAGCTGCAGCGCTTCCGCTCCGGCCTCGGTGGCGATGTCCGTCTCCTCGCCTCCGTTGGACCAGAAGAACGGCAGGAACTGGAACGTCCCCTCCTCGGTGGCGGTGGCGGAGAACGCCATGCCGTACTTGCCATCCCCGCTAAGCGCCGCGGCCGCGGTCTTCAGCTCGTCCCAAGTGGTCGGGACGTCGATACCTGCTGCAGCGAGCATGTCCGTGTTCACGAACAAGGCGATGGTGTTCGCGACCGGCTGCACGGCATAGAGATCGCCATCGTAACTGGATGCCTCGATGACGCCGTCGGCGTATCCGTCGACGGCGATGTCGAAGTCTGACAGCGGGGCGAGAGCGCCGGATGAGGCGATCTGCGGGAGGTCTCCGTTGTCCAGCATCAGAACATCGGGCATCGTCTTGGAGGACACCTGCTGGAGCACCTTCGCAAGGTATCCGTCGTAGGGGACGTCCTGCGTTTCGATGGTGACGCCGGTGGTCTCCTCGCAGACGGTGAGAACGTCGTCGTAGACCTTCTTGTCGTTGGTGGAGCCGGCGGGACGCTCCAGCAGGATGCTGTCGGCGTCGTCGCCTGGTGCGGCGGCGTTACTACCGCTGCAACCGGACAGAGCGAGTGCTCCAATGGTGAAGAGGGCAAGTGGGATAGCGGTCCATGCTGCTCGCCGTTGAGTCATTTCGGGTCCTCCAGAGTCAACTTCGACTGTCGATGCGCATCGAATCGATGCGCATCGACAGTAACACATCGCTTCGTCGCCTAGCGAGCGTTCGTTGCCTATTCGTGACCGCGCGTGGTGGCGCGTCTGGTCAGCCGCGGAGGAAGGAGAGTGGCCCGAGGTGTGCGCGCAGGCTCAATACCCGCCAGGCGCTGCACCAATCGTTCGACTGCTGCTCGTGACACGGCTCGCGGCTCCGGGGAGACATTGGTCACTGCCTCGGTGAACGCAGTCGCGGCCTCGTCCGTGCATAGACCGACCAACCCGACGTCGGGTCCGGGCGTCACTCCCAGGGAACTCAGGTGATGAAGCGTCCAGCTCACCACCTGCGGAGCGCGCGCGATGATCCCTGCTCTGCCGGGCTCGGAAAGCAGTTGGTCGGCGACTGCGTGAAACCCGGCTACTCCCGCAGCCGGAGGCCGGATGATGTGCAGGGGTAGGCGGGCAGAGTCCGCCGCGCGCTTCGCGGACTCTTCGAATCCGCGAATGAATCCGTATCCCTCAGATGAGACAGCTGGGGGTTCTCCGACAAGGGTGATGTGGTCGGCACCATCTCGTACCAGCTCCTCAACGGCCAGCTCTGCGGCGGCTGTCACGTCGAAGTCGAAGGCATCGAATTGTGGGGTCCCGCGAGGGACGCCGATGAGAACCACCGGTACGCCGAGGTCCGATGCGGCATCGAGGCGTGGATCCACGTCTCGGATGTCCATGAGTATCATCGCGTCAACCACCGAGCGGCCGGCGAGACGTTCCATCTCTGCCGCCCCATTCTCGCCGGTGACCAGCACCACGTCGTAGTCGAACTCTCGGGCCACGCGCGTGATCGTGTCGATGAACGGCAGAGTCCCTTCCATGTCGGTAGTCGTGTCTAGCCGAATCAACAGGCCGATTACGTTGCTGCGGCGTCCGGCCAGCGCGCGCGCGCCGGCGTTGGGCTGAAAACCCAATTCCTTCATGGCTGCGAACACGCGCTCTCGAGTGTCGTCCGAAATGGTACGCCTCCCCGTCATCACGTATGAGACGGTGCTCTGTGACACGCCTGCGAGCGCCGCAACGTCTGCGCTGGTGACACGCGATCTTCCGGTGCTGCTGTTGTTCATGTCTCGACGCTATACGCAGTTGAAGCGCATCGACAGTTTTGATGAAGCAGGGCATCCACTCATTGCGCCGTCGCTCTCGCGTTGCGATAGCGGCCAGTTCCTGAGCTGCCGTGGGTCTCAAGAGCTGCCGACAACGCCGGCACGGGCGCCGGACGCCGGACGCCAGCAATTTGGGGCGTTGGAGGCTGAGACACCTGTCGTTGTGACGTATCAGACGTGGTCGCCTTTGTCTGCGTCGCCATCGATGAAGCCCACCCCAATCTCCGACTCAGCCTCCGCGACATCGAAACCGCCCGCCGAGCCCGCCGCCGAGAACTCCGGCACACCATCAATGACCGCATCCCCACCGCCGTCACCCGTGCGGAGCCTCGCGACGTTGCGCCCCCTCCGCATCGTCGCCGGCTCCGCACCTATGTAGAGGACGAGTAATGAACCAGGCCTTCATCGTCACCAAGGAGCACCGGCGCTTCACCGAGTTCGCGAACGCCGTCCGCAAAGAGAGAACCATCGGCATCTGCCACGGCGACGCAGGAGTGGGTAAGACAAACTCCGCCCGCCGATACGCGAGCTGGGATGCGCTGGAGCCCTACATCAACACGTGGGGGCCTCGCGGCGAGCACGACGCCAAGTACTACGCCCTCGCCAACCGATCCCGCACCGTCTTCTACACACCCGAGGTCCTCTGCCGACCCAAGGACCTCATGCACGACATCGGCCGCTGGCAGGCAAAGGTCGAGATCTGCGCCGACGAACACCTCCGCTCACGAGAGACCGAGCCGACGACCAAAGCGATCGGAATGTCTCACCTCGTCGATCTGCTCATCATCGACGAAGCCGAAAGACTTACCCCGACCGCGCTCGAGATGCTCCGCGACCGACACGACCGCGAACACCTCTCCATGATCCTCATCGGCATGCCCGGAATCGACCAACGGTTCCGCCACTACCCACAGCTCTACAGCCGACTCGGCTTCTCTCACCACTACCGTGCTCTCGGCAGAGAAGAACTCCTCTTCGTCCTCGACCGGCACTGGAAACGCCTAGGACAACAACTCGACCCCGAAGACTTCACCGACGCGCAAGCGATAGCCGCTGTCGAACGCATCACCCGCGGCAACTTCCGCCTCCTCGAACGACTCTTCCCTCAGATTGCCCGAGTGCTAAAGATCAACGGACTCGAAACCATCACCGACGACGTCATCGAAGCCGCGGCCAGCATCCTCGTCATCGGCAACTGACGCCACAACACGATCACAGAACACCGCCACCAAGCGATCAACTCCACACGTTGCCTGTCGGCGCGTCGCGCCGTGGTCGACGTCGGCGCCGACTGCGCCGTAAACGATCGTTTTCGGCAGGTGGTGTTGGGGCGCACGCAAGCGATCGGTACGTCGGCGAGCCGCACCTCAGATGCCGAGTTGGATGACCTCGCTGTGCTCCTCGCCGTTTGCGTACGAGACGAGCTCTATCTCGTTGACGGTCTCGCGAACTGGATGCTCGAACTCCTGAACTCGTGCGGACTCGATCGTCTTCCAGTCCTCACTCGACAGTGTCTTGCCGTAGACGACGGACATGTGAAAGGTCCAGTCGTCGAGGGGCAGCTCACCGAGGCGGTGGAAATCGGTCTGATCCAGCACGTCGGTCAGGGTCGCGTAGGCGGCGACAAGAGAGCGCGCGCGAGCAAGTCGAAGGATGAGGATCTGCCACGGCTCAGGGAATGAGTCGACGGCCTCGCCGATGATCTCGATCGGCTGTTGCTCGGCAGCCCAACTGCGGACCAGCGCCGTGAGCTCGCCACGACGTGTTGGCTCGTAGAAACCTCGAAGCGTCACGTGCCCCGTGTGCGGGTGTGGAAGTCCAGCCAGAGCCAGAGCGTCGTTCTGCTCCGTCGCGTAGCGATCCGCTACCCCTGAAGTTGGGCGAAGCACGAGGTACTGCTGCCCATGGAGAGATTCGAGCTGCTCCGGGGTATTCATGAACGGTGGGCGCATGCGACGACGATACTCAGCGGCCCTGCGGGAAGAGATCTTGTTACGTGCTTTGGTGCGCGTTTGCGGCGCATTGCCCGTGATCGTCAGTATCGAGCGCCGGAAACGATCGTCTCCGGCTGGCCTCTGCACTCAGCGCACCGGCGGCGCCTCTGCCGCCTCGGCCAACGCCTCGGCGACCAGGCGCACGTTCGCGGTGAGGGCCCCAGCCGTGACTCGGATGTGCCGGGTGGCGACCTCGTCGGTGGGGGTGCGGTAGGGGTGCCGGCTGAGGCCGCGATGCCCGAGGCGGCCAGCCGCATCCGGATGGCGCGTTCGTCGACCACCGGGACCCAGAGGTTGATGCCGTCGGGTGAGCGGCCACGGCTGGGCGGTGATGATCCCCGTCAAACCGTTCGCCGATGCGAAGTCGCGCCTCGGGGTCCGGACTCCGTCGCACGGCACGTCGTCTTCGGGTGCCGGCCTCCGCCGGTGCGGGCCACCTCAGGTCTGCGCGCCGATCTCGACACCCCGGACGACCTGTTGCCACGGGCGGGGGAGCGCCTCCGAGGCGTAGCGTGAAGGCATGATCTCGATCCCTCCGGTCTCCCTGAACGACGGCACCGCCTTTCCGCAGCTCGGTCTCGGCACGTACAACCTCCGCGGCGACGAAGGCGTCGACGCGATGGTCTCGGCGGTCGAGAGCGGCTACCGGCTGCTTGATTCCGCCGTCAACTACGAGAACGAGGCGGCGGTGGGCGAGGCGGTCCGCCGGAGCGGCATCCGTGATGAGCTCCTCGTCACGACGAAGGTTCCGGGGCGCGACCACGGCTACGACGAGACGCTCGCGAGCGCGCGGGGGTCGCTCGAACGGCTGGGCCTCGAGCGCATCGACCTGTACCTCATCCACTGGCCGAACCCGAGCGTCGACAAGTACGTCGACACCTTCCGTGCGATGGTCGAGCTGCAGCGAGACGGCCTCGTCGGCTCGGTCGGCGTCTCGAACTTCACCGAGCCGATGCTCGCCCGCATCATCGAGGCAACCGGTGTCGTCCCGGCCGTCAACCAGGTCGAGCTGCATCCGTACTTCCCGCAGGCGCACCTCCGGGCGTTCCATGCAGCGCAGGGAATCCGCACCGAGAGCTGGAGCCCGCTCGCCCGGCGGAGCGAGCTGCTCACCGAGCCCGTGGTCCAGGCCATCGCGGCGGCCCACGGGGTCACTCCGACGCAGGCGGTGCTGCGCTGGCACGTCCACCTGGGCAGCACTCCGATCCCGAAGTCCGCCGATCCGGCTCGGCAGCGCGAGAACGCCGACGTCTTCTCCTTCGAGCTCACCGACGACGAGGTCGCCTCGCTCAGTGCTCTCGAGCGCGGCCGCCTGTGGGACGGCGACCCCGACACCCACGAGGAGATGTAAGGGTCGCCGCCCGAAGCGACCGGCCGGAGGCTAGTCGCCCTTCACGTTGACGAGCTGGCGGAGCGTGTGTCGGATCTCGACGAGGTCGGCCGCGTCGGCCATGACCCGGTCGATCGGCTTGTACGCCTGCGGGATCTCATCGATGAAGGCGTCCGTGTCACGGAACTCGATACCGGTCATCGCCTCTCGGAGCTGGTCGTGCGTGAACGTGCGCCGTGCGGCCGACCTCGAGTATTCCCTCCCCGCGCCGTGGGGCGACGAGTTGAGGGAGACGGGGTTGCCGCGTCCGGTGACGACGTACGACGCTGTGCCCATCGACCCGGGGATGAGCCCGGGGCGCCCGGCATCCGCCTGGATCGCGCCCTTGCGCGACACCCACACCTGCTTTCCGAAGTGCGTCTCGCTCTCGGTGAAGTTGTGGTGGCAGTTGATGCGCTCGTGCTCGACGACGTCCTCGCCCATCACCTCCGACAGCTGCCGGGAGACGCGGTCCATCATCTCCTCGCGGTTGAGCAGAGCGAAGTGCTGCGCCCAGCGGAGCTCACGGATGTACGTGTCGAACTCCGCCGTGCCTTCGACGAGGTAGGCGAGGTCGCGGTCGGGCAGGTCGATCCACCACTGTGTCGCGAGGCGCTGCGCGACCCCGATGTGATGCGTGGCGATCTTGTTGCCGACCCCTCGAGAACCCGAGTGCAGGAACATCCACACCGCGTCGGTCTCGTCGACGGAGACCTCGATGAAGTGGTTTCCCGACCCGAGCGACCCCACCTGGTTGCGCCAGTGGCCCGCATAGGATGCCGGGTCGAACCCGTTCGCTGCGGCGAGTTCCTCCAACTCGGCGACGCGCGGCTCGGCCGTCGCGACGATCTTGCGGTTGTCGCGTCCCGCCGACAGCGGCACGGCGCGCTCGATCTGCTCGCGCAGCGCGGTCAGGTCGCGCCCCTCGAGCTGCGCCCGCGTGAACTGCGTGCGGACGGCGATCATCCCGCAGCCGATGTCGACTCCGACGGCAGCCGGCATGATGGCACCGAGGGTGGGGATGACCGAACCGACGGTCGCCCCCTTGCCGAGGTGCGCGTCCGGCATGAGCGCCAAGTGCGGGTAGATGAACGGCATGCGTGACGAGGTGCGGGCCTGCTCGATGGTCTTCTCATCGATGAGGCTCGCCCAGGACACCAGCCTGTTCGTGAGCTTCTCCATGATTCCTTTCCTTTGTGGAGTGGCCGAGGCATCCACGTGTGGAGAGGAACACACGAAAAAACGCCCCGGACCTTCTCGGTGCGGGGCGTCGGACGGTGATGGCGTCAGACGGCGCGCGCCGGAGGGTACGGCTCGTACCGGAACGAGGGCTGGCCCTCGTTCCGCTGGAGCAGATCACGCGTGTGCGCGGTCATGGCGTCCTCCGGGTTCTGCCGTGCCGGTCGGCACAGCTCTGCCACGCTAGTCGCTCGGGCGTGTCGCGTCAACGACAGGCGTGCGCCCGACCGTCTGCTGTGGCAGTGTGGCGGCATGAGCGGACTCTTCGGCTGGCACCTGGCGATCGTCATCGCCGTCATCGCGCTCTTCGCGCTGGTCGTGCTCGGGGTCTACTGGGTCGTGCGGCTGGCAGTCCGACACGGCAGGGCCGATTCGGCGGCCCACCGCGGATCCGGCATCGGCTGACCTTCCGCCCCTGACGCCGTCCCGGCTCAGTGGGGGGCGTGGTACTCGGCCTCGCCGCGCTTCCAGTAGCCCTTCACGACGACCTGATCGGATGCCGCACCCCACCGTTCGAGGAGCAGCGACCGTCCGGCCTTGACGATGCCCTGCTCGGCGGCGACGAACCCGAACAGCTCGCCTTCCGGACGCTCGTCCACGCCGAGCGCATCGAGTAGGGCGGCGAGGGCGACGCCGGGAGTCTCCGCGCCGCGGTGGACGACGCTGACGTCCACGCCGCGCGGCGCGGTCACGGGCAGCTCGTGAGCGGCATCCGTCACTTCGATCACGATGCGGCCGACCGCGTGATCGTCCATCAGCGCGGCGAACCGGCGGATCGCCGGAACGGCGGTCTCGTCGCCGGCGAGGAACCAGGCGTCCGGCCGGCCGGAGATCACCATGGAGCCGCGCGGACCGCCGACGGCGATCTGCGCGCCGATCGGCGCGGTCGCCGCCCAGGGGGCCGCCACGCCGGTGTCGCCGTGGACGGCGAACTCGACGTCGAGCCAGCCCGCGTCGGCATCCCATGCCAGCGGCGTGTACTCGCGGCTCGGAGCGGCGCGCAACGCTGCGTCGTCGTCGGTTGCCGCAGGGGGGAAGAAGAGCCGCATGTGGTCGTCGCTTCCGAGCGACGTGAACCCGGTCAGGTCGGCTCCCTCCAGGCGCACGCGCACGTACGCCGGGGTCTCCCACACCCGGCGGGTGAGGGTGACGCGGCGGAATCGGAGGTCGAGCGGCTGTCGCTCCAGCCGAAAGGAGGGGGCGGATTTGACGGTGCTCATATAGGTAAGGCTACCCTAAGTGGGCCGGGCGATCGCCGGGCTCACCCTTCCAAACGGATGCGCCAGCGCGCTGATACGCGCCCGCGCCTCCGATGACAGGAGCACTCACATGCGCACTCCCCGCCCCCTCGTCGCCGCCTCGGTGGCGGCCGTCGCCGTCGCCGCCCTCGCGGGCTGCGCCGGCACCACGCCGGCCGCCGAGCCCGCCGCGGGCTCGGCGCCTGCGACCGTCACCGTCGAGGACAACCACGGCGAGCAGACCGTGCCCTCGCCGCCGGAGCGCGTCGTCGCCACCGACAACCGCACGATCTCGATGCTCGACGCCTGGGGGATCGACGTCGTGGCTGCGCCGCTCGACATCTTCCCCGCCGGCCTGTCCTACAAAGAAGACGGCGCCGGTGTCGCGAACCTCGGCAACCACAACGAGCCCGACCTGGAGGCCGTCGTCGCAGCCGATCCCGACCTGATCGTCAACGGCCAGCGGTTCTCGAGCTACTACGCCGACTTCGAGACCCTCGTCCCCGACGCGACGATCGTCGAACTCGACCCGCGTGACGGCGAGCCCTTCGACGAGGAACTCACGCGACAGGTGACCACCCTCGGCGAGGTGTTCGGCAAGCAGGACGAGGCCGCCGCGCTCGTCGCCGAGTTCGAGGCATCCATCGACCGCGTGATCTCCGCCTACGACGACTCGCAGACCGTCATGGGCCTCATCACCTCGGGCGGCGAGATCAACTACGCCGCACCCACGACGGGCCGCACACTCGGGCCCGTCTACGACATCCTCGGCCTCACACCGGCGCTCGAGTCCGACGGCTCGACCGACCACCAGGGCGATGACATCTCGGTCGAGGCGATCGCCGCGTCGAACCCCGACTGGATCCTCGTCATGGACCGCGACGCGGGCGTCAGCGTCAACACCGACGAGGCCTACACGCCGGCGAACGACCTCATCGCGGACTCCGAAGCACTCCGAAACGTCACCGCGGTCACCGAGGGGAACATCGTCTACACGCCGCAGGGCACGTACCTCAACGAGGGCATCGAGACGTACACGACGTTCTTCAACGACCTGGCGGACGCACTCGAGAGCTGATGACCGACCTCGTCCGGGCGCCCGCGCGGAGCCGCCGCTCCCGCGGGCGCCTGTTCACCTGGCCGCTGGCCCTGGGAGTCGCGGCCGTCGGCGCGCTCATCGCCCTATCGCTCTCGATCGGCGTCTACGACGTGTTCGGCGCCGCGGACGGCGGCGAGATGTTCGCGATCACCCGCATCCCCCGCACGGTCGGCCTCGTCCTGGCCGGTGCCGCCCTCGCCATGTGCGGCCTCGTCATGCAGCTGCTGACCCAGAACCGCTTCGTCGAGCCCACGACCACCGGAACCACCGAGTGGGCGGGGCTCGGGCTGCTCCTGGTCATGCTCGTCCTCCCCGATGCGCCGCTCATGGTGCGCATGGTGGGCGCCGTCGGTATGGCCTTCGTGGGCACCATGCTGTTCTTCCTCTTCCTCCGCCGCGTCATGCTGACGTCGTCGATCATCGTCCCGATCGTCGGGATGATGCTCGGGGCCGTGGTGGGCGCGGTCTCGACGTTCATCGCGCTCTCGACCAACATGCTCCAGAGCGTCGCCATCTGGTTCACCGGGTCGTTCACGTCGGTGCTGCGCGGGCAGTACGAGCCGCTGTGGATCGTGCTCGTCGTCGTGGTGGCGGTCTTCCTCGTGGCCGATCGGTTCACGATCGCCGGGCTCGGGCAGGACGTCGCCACGAACGTCGGCGTGAACTACGAGCGGGTCGTCCTCGTGGGCACGGTCCTCATCGCCCTGGCCGCCGGCGTCGTGACCGTCGTGGTGGGGAACCTTCCGTTTCTCGGCCTCATCGTCCCGAACGTCGTCTCGCTCATCCGGGGCGACGATCTGCGCTCCAACCTGCCCTGGGTGGCCCTCGGCGGCGTCGCACTCATCACGACGTGCGACATCCTGGCGCGCGTCGTCAACGCGCCCTTCGAAGTGCCCGTGTCGCTGATCCTCGCCATGGTCGGCTCGGTCGTGTTCATCGGCCTCCTCCTCCGGCAGCGTCGTCATGGGTGAGCGCACCGCCCTGTCGGGCCCGTTCCCCACGGTCGCCCGTGCCCGCCGGTATGCGCTGATCATGAGCGCGTTGCTCGCCGCCGCAGTCGTCATCGCCGTCGGCATCCTCGTCTGGGACAACCCCGCCCCCGCCGGCAGCGACGGATTCTGGCGCATCGCCGAGCTGCGGGTCACGAGCGTCATCGTGATCCTGGTCGTCGCGGTGTGTCAGGGTGCGGCGACGATCGCGTTCCAGACCGTGACCGGAAACCGCATCGTCACCCCGTCGATCATGGGGTTCGAGTCGCTGTACACGGCCATCTCCACCTCGGCGATCTTCTTCTTCGGCATGGCCGGCGCCCTCATGGTGCAGGGCGTCGGACCGTATCTCCTGCAAATCGTTGCGATGCTGATCTTCTCGGGGGCCCTCTACGGCTGGCTCCTCTCCGGCCGCTACGCCAACGTACAGATCATGCTGCTGGTGGGGATCATCCTGGGCGGTGCGCTCGCCGCGTTCTCCACCTTCTTGCAGCGGATGCTGACGCCCACCGAGTTCGACCTGCTCACCGCACGGCTGATCGGCAGTGTCGCGAACGCCGACGCGACCTACCTGCCGGTCGCCGTACCGCTCGCCCTCGCGGCGGCCGGGGCCCTCTGGCTAGGCGGCGGACGACTGAACGTCCTCGGGCTCGGGCGGCCCGTCGCCCTGAGTCTCGGCTCCCCGCACCGGCGGGAGTCGATCCAGGCGCTGCTGCTCGTGTCGGTGCTGATGGCGGTGTCGACCTCGCTCATCGGACCGATGACGTTCTTCGGGTTCCTCGTCGCGATGATCACCTACCAACTGGCCGACACCTTCGACCACCGGCGGATGTTCGCTCTGGCCGCGCTCGTCGGGTTCGTCGTTCTCGGCGGGGCGTACGTCGTCCTCAAGCACGTGTTCTACGCGGCAGGCTCGGTCGGCATCATCGTCGAGATCGTCGGCGGCTCGTTCTTCCTCATCCACCTCCTGCGAAAGGGGCGCCTGTGATCTCGCTCACCGCCGTCGAGAAGCGCTACACGACCGACGTCGCGATCGGGCCCGTCACCCTCGACCTGCCCTCCGGCGGCATCACGGCCCTGATCGGGCCCAACGGTGCCGGAAAGTCGACGCTGCTCACGATGATCGGCCGACTCCTCTCCGCCGACTCGGGCACCATTTCCGTCGGTGGGCACGACGTCGCGGCGACGCCGTCGCGTGACCTGGCGAAGGTCGTCGCGATCCTCCGGCAGGAGAACCACTTCGTCACCCGGCTGACGGTGCGCCAACTGATCGGCTTCGGGCGCTACCCGCACTCGCGCGGCCGTCTCACCCGCGAGGACGAGGCGATCATCGACCGGTCGATCGACTTCCTCGGTCTCGATGGGCTCGAGGGGCGTTACCTCGACGAGCTGTCGGGCGGCCAGCGCCAGCGCGCTTACGTCGCGATGGTCCTCGCCCAGGACACCGACTACGTGCTCCTCGACGAACCGCTCAACAACCTCGACATCCAGCACGCTGTGCAGATGATGCGGCACCTCCACCGCGCCGCCGTCGAACTCGGGCGCACGATCGTCGTGGTGCTCCACGACATCAACTTCGCCGGCCACTACGCCGACCGGGTGTGCGCGATGAAAAGCGGCCGCGTCGCAGCTTTCGGCAGCCCCGAGGAGATCATCCGAGGCGACGTGCTCTCCGAGATCTTCGACACCGAGGTCGAGGTCATCGACGGGCCGCGAGGGCGGCTCGCGGTCTACTACTAGAGCTGCGCGCCGTCATCGTCGCGGTCGTAGATGCCCTGATTGCGGCCCCGTCGCGACTCGTAGGCGATGAGCCAGCCGATCGACACGGCGGCGGCGAGGACGAGCCCGAGCCAGATGTTCTGCATGACCAGCCCGAACAGGATGCCGATGGCGAAGACGAGCAGGGCCCCGAGAGCCCAGTAGCTGTGTCCCCGTTCCCAGCGGCGCTTCGTCATGTCCCCACCCTAGATCGCCGCCGTGCGGACGGTTAGCGTGGCGGCGTGAAGCTCTCTCATCCGCTCCTGTCCGATATCCCCGTCCACGCGACGACCGAGCGGCCGGGAAAGGAGCGCCCCGTCCTGCTCTGGCATCACGGATCCCCGCAGACGGGCGCCGTGCTGCCCCCGGTCGCCGAGGCCGCCGCCGCGGCGGGGATGGACGTCGTTTCGGTCACCCGGCCCGCCTACGGCGGGGCGCCTCGCGAGGTGTACCGCGATGTCCGGAGCGTCGCCGCCGGCCTCGAGCGGGTCTTCGAGGCCCTCGAGCTGCACGACGTGATCTCCGTCGGCGCGTCGGGCGGCGGTCCGCACGCACTCGCCTGCGCCGCCGTGCTGCCGAGTCGGGTCGCCGGCGTCATCACGCTGGCCGGCCTCGCGCCGTTCCGCCCCGGCGACGAGACGTGGTTCGACGGCATGATCGACCCCTCGGGGCTGCGCGCGGGAATCGAAGGCCTCGAGGCCCGGACGACCCATGCCGAGGTCGACCGCTTCGACCCCGAGAGCTTCGTCGCCGCCGACTATCGCGCCCTCGAGACGACCTGGGCATCGCTCGGCGACGACGTCGCGGCGTCGGCCGAGTGGGGCGGTGAGGGGCTCATCGACGACGACATCGCGTTCACCCGGCCCTGGGGCTTCGACCTCGGCAACGTGACCACGCCGGTCGTGGTGATGCACGGCGACCTCGATCGGGTGGTCCCGCCCTCGCACGGCCGCGCCCTCGCCGACGGCCTCCGGGACGCGCGACTGATCACTGTGGCGGACGCCGGGCACATCGCGATCCTGGAGCACCTGCCCGAGGCGATCACCGCGCTCGTCGACCGCCGCTGACGGCGGACGAGCGGCTCAGCGGCCGCGATGGTCCTCGGGATGCAGGCGGGGCCCGCGCCGCGGCTCCTGCACGCCGCTCGCGCCGATCAGGCGGATCACGCGCTGACGGTGACCGCGCCACGGCTCGAGCAGCTCGCGCATGCCGTCGTCGTCGACGCGGGTGCCGGTGAGCGCATAGCCGACCTGATGGGCGACGTGGTAGTCGCCGAAGCTGACGGCATCCGCGTCGCCGAAGGCTCGGATGCGGGTCTCGGCGCTCGTCCAGACACCGACGCCCGGCAGGCTCGTGAGCACCCGGTCGCGGTCGTCGCCCGTCGTCGCTGCCGCAGCGGCGCGCTCGATCGACTCCCGGCGCCGGGCGGCGGCGACCACGGTGCGGGACTGCGGCGGCTCGAGCCCCGCGCGGTGCCAGGCCCAGCTCGGGATCATCCGCCACTCGGCCGGGGTCGCGTACATCGGCCGCGGCGTGGGGCCGGGCGCGGGCTCCCCGTAGTGGGTGACGATCCACCGCCACGCGCCGAAGGCCTGCAGACCGGTGACCTTCTGCTCGAAGATGCTGCTCGCGAGCGCGTCGAAGACGAGATCTGTCGCGCCGATCCTCAGATCGGGGCGCCGGTGATGGGTCGCGGCGATGAGCGGATGCCGCGACGCGTCGAACCCGTCGGGGTCGTCGTCTGCGCCGCACAGCCGGGGCAGCTGACTCAGCGACCAGGCGGCCCCCGGCCCCCAGGCCGCAGCGCGCACCGTGCGCAGGCCGACGCGGATCGCCGTCGTGGCGATGCCGTCGGGGGTACGCGTCACCCGCCAGATGACTCCGTCGGCGGTCGTCTGCGTCGGGTCGTGCGCCCCGCGCTGCTGGTAGCGGATCGCACCGTGGACGTCGGTCGGCACCCGGGGGCGGTACTCGGCATCGAGGGGGCGGAGCGACCGGGATGCGACCTGCTGTCGCTCCGCCGTTCGCTGCTGCCCCACCGACCTCATGCCGACACCCTACGTCGGGCGGCCGACAGTGCGGCCTGCGGCCTCAGAAGCGGTCGGGCGACGGCGTGCCGTGACCGTAGCGGATCACGACGTCGGCGTGGCGGTCGAACCGGTAGCCGATGCCGCGGACGGTGCGGACGATGTCCTCGTAGCGCCCGAGCTTCGAACGGAGCCGGCGCACGTGGACGTCGATGGTCCGCTCTCCGGGTGCCTCATCGCTGTCGGCGTGGCTCCAGAGCGACGACACCAGCTCGGTGCGCTCGATCGTCCGACCCTCGCGGAGCACGAGGTACTGCAGGAGTTCGAACTCCTTGAACGTCAGGGCGGCGGTCTCGCCGTCGATGTGGACGCGGCGGCGGGAGATGTCGATCGTCACGCCACCGGGAACGTGCTCCTCGACGGGCTCTTCGGGCTTCGTGCGCGCCACGGCGGCGGGCTCGTGCAGGGCGAGGCGCACGACGTCGACGTCGCGGCCGCCCGCGCCGGCGGGTGCCAGCGCGACCGTGGCATGCGTTTCGGCGTGCGGGGCGAGCTCGGCGAGCGTGCGGCGGAGGGCGTCCACGAGCACCGACAGGCTGACGCCGTCGGCGACGGCCTTGGCCTCGTCGATGCCGACGTACAGGGCGAAGCCGCGCGGTGCGGTGCCGGCCGGGAGGGCGGGGGCCGCGGGAGCGGCGACAGGAGCGATGTCCTCGACGGCGCGGAGGTGACGGGGGGCGGCGGGCGAGGAGAGGAGAGCGGAGGTCGACATGGCGATGTCCTTCGAAGGAGGAACCCGGACGGGAGCGGGTTCGGGGGTGTTGCGCGCGTATGGCCTCAGAGGGCCGGTGTGCGAGGCGACCGGCATCCGCGTCGTGGGCGGAGAACCGGCGTCTCGGGGGTCGTGGACGCCGCGTTCAGAAGCGGCGACGAGACCCAGCGGGGATTACCGTGTCAGCGGCACATTCGGCAACACATGACCACACGCTGCGGCATCATGATGCCGGCAGTTCCGTTCGCCTCCAGGGCGGACAGAGTGCGTGCGAAGTCAGTCATGAGGCCGATTATGACGAACCACGTCACGATGTGTCAAACCGCGCGGATCCCGGAGCCCTTGCGTGACGGAATGTGACACATTGCTCAATTCCGCACGGGGGCGCCGATCCGCGGAGACCAGCCCTTGCCGCGGGCGTAGCGTGGAGCCATGACCGAACTGGTGTTCACGGACGAGAAGGATGCCGCCCGCTACACGCTGCACCGCGGCGACGACCTGGTGAGCGTCCTCGACTACAACGACGACGGCCGGTCCGTCGCGCTGACCCGGGCGTACACGATCCCCACCTTCCGCGGCCACGGCTACGCGGGCGAACTCGTCTCCCGCGCGGTCGAAGTCCTCGCCGGCCGTGCCGACCGACGGGTCATCCCGACCTGCTGGTACGTCGCCGACTGGTTCGCGGCGCACCCCGAGCACGCCGCGCTGCTGCAGGAGCGACGCGCGGTCTGATCCGATCAGGCTCGCTCGTTGCCTCGAGCGGGCCGCACGGTCCAGCCGACCTGGACGAGCGCGGCCGCGAGCCGCGATGCGGCCACCTCGGCCACTTCGAGCGAGCGGTCCGAGCACACGTCGACGGCGAGCGGCGGCGGGTCGGAGAACTTGGGGATCAGCACTTCGGCCCATGCGCCGGGGCCGAGCCCGACTCTCGGGTAGGCGGTCCCGGCGTTCTCGACGGCGCCGTCGGAGACGAGGGCGATGACGTCGAGCGCGTCGAGCTTCGTGATCGGCAGGTCGACGACGAGTGTCACCACGAACGGGCCGCTGGCGGTGTCGCGGGGGATGCTCACCCGCTCATCCTCGCAGAGCCACGGGTCGGCGGGTCGGTACTCCCCGGGGCGGGGCGGGTCAACCCCGTCGGCCCCGCGCCCCGCGCGCCGCACACTTCTTGCAGGCGGCTTCGCCTCGAGCAGCCGCGCACACCCTCGACGCAAGGAGCACCTCATGGACGGCGACACCACGAACGCGAACGAGGCGAACGCCGAGCCCACGGGCGGCTGGCAGAGCGGCGGCGCGGCGGGCGGGGAGACGACCGAGCCCGCCGGCGCGGCCGATCTCGCCTCGAAGGAGGCGGCGGACGAGGTCGACCGGGGCCGCTCCGGCGCGCCCGCATCGCTGGCTCCCGACGGAACGCCCGACGGCGCCGCCGACGCGTTCGTCGAGAGCGCGGAGATCCAGCAGGGCCTCGACCCGGATGTCCTCACCGATGAGCAGGCCGACCAGCGCTGACCGACCGGATGCCGCCGGGGGCGACTAACCTAGGACGGTTATGACAGACCTGAACACCGCCAGCATTCCGCTCTCTCACACGCAACGCTGGCGAGCGTTCTGGGTCTGCGTCTCCGTCGCCGCCTTCACGATCCTCGACCTCTCGAAGATCAATGTCGGCCTCCCCGCGATCGAAGGATCGCTGGGCGCGTCGTCCACTCAGCTGCAGCTCGTCGTGTCGGGCTACATCCTGACGTTCGGACTCGCGCTCGTTCCGTTCGGTCGTCTCGGCGACCAGCGCTCGCGCAAGACGCTCTTCATCATCGGGCTCAGCCTGTTCACGGTGACGAGCGTGCTCTGCGCGATCGCCCCGACCATCGAGGTGCTCCTCGCGGCGCGGCTGCTCCAGGGCATCGCGGCCGGCATCCAGATGCCGCAGGTGATGGGCACGATCCAGCAGCTCTTCGTCGGCAAGGAGCGCGGCCGGGCCTTCGGCCTCTTCGGCGCCACGATCGGCATCGCCACCGCCTTCGGCCCGACGATCGGCGGGCTCATGATCGCCATCGGCGGCGAAGCCGAGGGGTGGCGCGGCATCTTCTGGTTCAACGTCCCGCTCTGCCTCCTCGTGCTCGCGGGCGTCATCTGGCTCCTGCCGCAGACACGCTCGGCCTCGGGCAAGCCGCTGCAGCTCGACCCGATCGGCATCGTGATCTTCGCGCTCATGATCGTGTCGCTGATGTGGCCCTTCCTGTTCACCACCGGGTCGCCGACCGACGACCCGAACCGGTGGTGGCTGCTGTCGGCGTTCGTCCTTTTCGCCGCCGCCTTCTTCTGGTGGGAGAAGCGCTACGGCGCCTCGGGCAAGCAGCCCCTCATCCCGTTCGGGATGTTCCGCATCTCCTCCTTCCGCAACGGCACCTTCGTGGTGGTCGCCTACTTCACCGCGATCCCGCCGATGTTCCTGCTCACGACGCTCTTCCTCCAGACCGGCATCGGCATCGCCCCGGTGTTCGCCGGCATGGTCTCGATCGGCTTCGCGGTAGCGAGCGCCGTCACCTCGTACTACGGCGGCCTGCTCGTCGCGCGCTTCGGCCGGCAGCTGGTCACGATGGGGCTCGCGGTCGTGCTCCTCAGCGTGATCGCTCTGACGATCGTCGCCTACACGCTTCCGCCCGAGGTCGTCCCGTACGGCATGGCCGCGGCGCTCCTGTTCGCGGGAGCGGGAGGCGGCTTCGTCGTGTCGCCGAACCAGACGATCACGCTCTCGGAGATCCCCGTCCGCGAGGGCGGACTCGCCGGCTCCGTCGGCCAGCTCGGGCAGCGCGTCGGCACCGCCGTCGGAACCGCGATCGGACTGTCGCTGTTCTACGCCACGATCTACCGCGAGACGGATGCCGGTCTCGAATCGCTCGCGATCTTCCACGATGCCTACGCCTACGGGATGGCCGCGGTCGGAGCCTTCCTCGCCATCGCGACCCTCGTCTCCGTCATCGACCTCGTCGCCACCAAGCGTCGCCGCGGCACCGTGGCGCCCGTCGCCGACGAGCCCGCCCGGAGCTGATCGCCCTCCGCGACCCCGGCGGACGGGCGTCCGCGGCGGGCCTCGCGGGCGATGTCGGGGGCTCCGTTTAGCGTGAAGACATGCGCATCCTGCACACCTCCGACTGGCACATCGGGCGGACCTTCCACGGTCACTCCACGCTCGATGCGCTGCGCAGCGTGCTCGAGGCGCTGACAGTCCAGGTGCGCGAGAAGGCCGTCGACGTGGTCATCGTGGCGGGCGACGTCTTCGACTCGGCGACCCCGGCGGCCGGGTGCTACGGACTGCTCAGCGACACGCTGCGCGCCCTCGCCGACACCGGCGCGAAAGTCGTGGTCACGAGCGGCAACCACGACTCCGCCGCCCGGCTCGGCTTCCAGGCCGGCCTGCTGCGCGACGGCATCCACGTGCTCACCGATCCCGACGGCATCGGAACGCCGGTGACCGTCGACGACGAGCACGGCCCCGTCCACATCTACGGGATCCCGTACCTCGAGCCGGCCCTTCTCCGTCACCGCGACGGCGGGTGGGCGGGAGCGCGCTCGCAGGCGGCGGTCGTCGGTCATGCGATGGACCTCGTCCGCGCCGATCTCGCCGAGCGAGGAGGGCGTTCGGTCGCCGTCGCGCACTGCTTCGCCGCCGGCGTCGAGCCGACTCCGCACCTCGAGCGCGACATCCAGCAGGGCGGGCTCGACATCGTCCCCCTCGCCGCCTTCGAGGGCGTCGACTACATGGCGCTCGGTCACATCCACGGCCGTCAGCGCCTCTCCGAGAGCGTCCGCTACGCGGGCGCGCCGCTGCACTACAACTTCGGCGAGGGCGCGAAGCCGCGCGGCTCGTGGCTCGTCGAGCTCAACGCCGACGGGCTGCAGTCGGTCGATTGGCTCGACCTGCCGGTGCCGCGCCGTCTGGTCATCCTCCGCGGCGCGTTCGCCGACATCCTGAGCGAGCCCGCGAACGAGGGCGCCGAAGACGCCTGGGTGTGCGTCGAATACACTGACGATCTCCCCGAGGCCGACCCGCTCCGCCGGCTTCAGGAGCGGTTCCCGTTCTGCGCTCGCGTGGTGCACGTTCCGGCGCAGGTGCGGGAGCGCGGGGCCGCGAGCTACGTCGAACGCGTCCGGGCGGCGCGGACCGATCGAGAACTCGTCGATGCCTTCCTCGTCCACGTGCGCGAGGGCAACGGGGTCTCCGACCGCGAGGCGGAGCTGCTCGACGACGTGCTCGACGAGCGGGTGCGCCAGGAGGCGCACGCGTGAAGCTCCACCGCCTCGAGCTCACCGGCTTCGGGCCGTTCCGCGAGCGGCAGGCGATCGACTTCGACGCGTTCGACGCCGACGGGCTGTTCCTCATCACGGGGCGGACCGGTGCGGGTAAATCGAGCATCCTCGACGGGGTCAGCTTCGCGCTGTACGGGTCGGTCCCGAGGTACGAGGGCGGCGACCGTCGACTTCGCAGCGACCATAGCTTCGTCACCGATCCCACCGAGGTGCGGCTGGAGTTCACCGTGGGCGGCACGCGCTGGCGCGTCACCCGCGCACCCGACTACGAGCGGCCCGCCAAGCGCGGCGGGGGGATGACCCTCGAACCCGCGCGTGCGGAGCTCGAGGAGAACGTCGACGGCGCGTGGATCGGACGCGCCGCCAAACAGCGCGAGGTCGGTCAGCTGCTCGACGAGGTGCTGGGCCTCACCGCCGTGCAGTTCCAGCAGGTCATCCTGCTCGCGCAGAACAAGTTCTCCCGGTTCCTGCTGGCCTCGGGAGCGGAACGCCAGCAACTGCTGCGCACGCTCTTCGGCACCCGTCGGTTCGAGCAGTACAAGGACGACCTCGAGCAGCGGCGTCGCGACGCGCAGAAGCGCCTCGACGAGGGCGGCGCGCAGGTGCGGACGCTCCTCGACATCGCCGAGCGCGACATCGCCTCTCACGCGCTGTCGGGCGACGACGAGGCCGACGCAGTCCACGACCTGACCGCTCGCCGCGAGGCTGTCGCCAGGGCGCTTTCGCGGGCCGACTACCGGGTCGACGTGCGGTCGAACGAGCGCATCTCCGCCGAAGCCGCCGCAGAAGCCGCCGCCCGCCGTCGTCAGGAGTTGGCCGACCGGATGCAGCGCCTCGCGGCGCTCGAGGCGGCGCGAGGCGAGCTCGCCCGCCGAGAGGCGGACGTGCCCGCCGCCGACGCGCAGCGCAGCCGGTTGGAACGGGCGCGCGCGGCCGAGACGCTCCGCGGGTCGATCGAGGCCGCCGACCGTGCCGCGGCGCGGCATGCGGACGCCCTTCTGGCGGCCGATCACGCGACCGCGGACTGGATCGCGGCGGGCGACCCGGCAGACGCCGACCTCGTCGCTGTCGTCGAGGTGCTCACCGGCACGATCGCGCGCGCCGAAGCGGCCCAGGACGCCGAGCGCGAACTCACCGCGCTCGACGCCGCAGCCGACGCCCGTGCCCGGGAGATCGCCACCGTCGCGGCTGCCTACGAGGAGATCGAGACACGACTCGGCGCCCTGCCCGCGCGACGCGAAGAGGCGGCATCCGATCTCGCGACGGCACGGGCAGAGGCGTCCCAGGTCGACGCGCGCTCCGCGACCCGCTCGACCCTGAGGGCGGCCCTCGACGCCGCGCGCGCGGCCGAGCGGCTGCTGCCCGAGCGTGACGCTGCCGAAGAGCGGTATCTCGCCGCCAACGCGGCGGCGGTCGGCGCGACGGAGCAGGTGGCCACGCTCCTCCGACAGCGGCTCGCCGGGCGCGCCGGCGAGCTCGCCGCCGCACTGGCCCCCGGCGACCCGTGCCCGGTGTGCGGGTCCACGGAGCACCCTGCGCCCGCCCCGGTGACGAGCGATCCCGTTTCCGACGACGACCTCGCCGCTGCCGAGACCGCGCGCGACCGCGCGACCGAGGGCGAGCGGCAGGCCGCCATCACCGCCGCCGCCGCGCGCGAGGCCCACGCCGTCGCGGTGACCGCGAGCGGCGGACGTGAGGCCGCCTCCCTCTCCGTCGACCTGGCGGCGGCCGACGCGGCCCACGCGGATGCCGTCGCGGCGCGCGCCCGCGTCGACGCCCTCACCGAGATGCTCACCGACCTCGCCGCGCTCGAGGAGGCGGCGCGGACCGAAGCGGCCGCCCTCTCCGACCGGTTGGCAGCGCTCCGCGAGGAGCAGGCCGGCGCCGACGCGACCCGCGCCGACATCCGTCGCTCCCTCGCCGATCTGCGCGGCGACCACCCGTCCCTCGCCGACCGCATCGAGGCGGAGCGCTCCCGTCGCTCTCGGGCCACCGCCGTCATCGACGCCCGCCGCGTCACCGCCGAGCGGGATCGGGTTCGCGTCGACGCGGTCACCGACCGTGACGCCCGCATCGCGGCATCCGAGTTCGATGACGCCGCCGACGTGGTGGCGGCGCTCCTCCCTGATGCCGCCCGGGCCGAGCTCGACGCGGCGGTGTCCGCCCACGCGGCGGCGCTGACCGCGGCGAAGGCCCGCGCACTCGAACTCGAACTGGACACCGTCGACGTGCAGGTCGCCGACGGCGAGCAGGACGATGCCGAGCGGGCCATCGCCGACACCGGCGCCGCCCGTTCCGCCGCGATCGCCGCCGTGACCGAGGCGGCGTCGGCCGCGGCGGGCCTCCGCGACCTGCTCGACCGGATCGACGCCGCTGCCGCCGCCGTCAGCGGCCGCGCCGAGGAGGCTGCGATCACCACGCGCCTGGCCGACACCGTCGCCGGCCGCGCGCCGAACACGATGAAGATGGACCTCGAGACGTTCGTGCTCGCGGCGGAGCTCGAAGAGATCGTCGGCGCCGCGAACCTCCGGCTGTCCGAGATGTCGGCAGGCCGCTACACGCTGCAGCATTCCGATGCGCGCCAGGCGCGCGGCGCCGCCTCCGGTCTCGCGATCGAGGTGCGCGACGCCTACACCGGGCGCTCGCGCTCGCCGCACTCCCTCTCGGGCGGCGAGACCTTCCTCGCCTCGCTCGCCCTCGCGCTCGGTCTCGCCGAGGTCGTCACCTCGCGCGCCGGCGGCATCCGACTCGACACCCTCTTCATCGACGAGGGGTTCGGCTCGCTCGACCCCGAGACGCTCGAGCTCGCCATGCGCACCCTCGACGAGCTGCGCGCCGGAGGCCGCGTCGTGGGCGTGATCAGCCACGTCGAGGCGATGAAAGAGCAGATCCCCGCGCAGCTGGTCGTCGAGGCGACCGGCGAGGGCCCGAGCATCGTGCGACAGGACACGGCACTGCCCGCCTGAGGTCGACTCAGGTCATGCGGTAGCCGACGCCCCGCACGGTCTCGATGCGGTCGGCGCCGAGCTTCTGCCGCAGGTAGCCCACGTACACGTCGGCGACGTTCGAGCCGGGATCGAAGTCGTACCCCCACACCCGGCTGAGCAGCTGCTCACGGCTGAGCACCTGACCGGGATTGCGGATGAACTCCTCGGCCAGCGCGAACTCCCGCGCCGACAGCTCGACCCGAGCGCCGTCGACGCGCGCCTCGCGGGTGCGGATGTCGAGGACCAGATCACGATGCGAGAGCGACGGCGTCGCCGCGGCGTCGTCCTCACGCCGCATCCGCAGCCGGATGCGTGCGAGCAGCTCGTCGAACCGGAACGGCTTTCCCAGGTAGTCGTCGGCGCCGCCCTCGAGCCCCGCCACCGTGTCGCGGACGTCGACCCGCGCCGTCAGCATGATCACCGGCAGCCGGGATCCGCTCCCGCGCAGCTGCTCGAGTACGTCGAAGCCGTTCATACCCGGGAGGTTGACATCGAGCACCAGCAGATCGAACTCGTCGCTCTGGGCGAGGTGCAGCGCCTCGGGGCCGGTCGGAGCGACACGGGTCGCATACCCCGCGGAGCGCAGTCCCTTCTCGACGAACCCGGAGATGCGTGCTTCGTCTTCGGCGATGAGGATGGATGCCATCTCACGCCCCCTCTCGGTCGAGCACGGGAACCGGGGGCGGCGGCGCCACCGGCGGGGAGAGGTCGTCGCCTGCGGGCGCGACTCCCTGGTGGGGGACCGACAGCAGGAAGACCGCACCGCCGCCCTGGGCGTCGGCTACCCGTGCGGAGCCGCCGTGCGCGCGGGCGATGACCTGCACGATGTTGAGCCCGAGACCGCTGCCGCTGTTCTCGTCCTGCCCGCGGTGGAACCGCTCGAACACGAGGCTCTTCGCCTCGTCGGGAACGCCGGGACCGTGATCGCGCACCCAGAACTCGACGGCGCCGGGAACGACGCGGCTGCCCATCACGATCTCGCCCCCGCCGTGAGTGACCGCGTTCTGCGCGAGCTGGAGGAGCGCCTGGGTGAGCCGGTCGGCATCCGCATCGATGACGATGTCGGCCACCCGGCCGGTCGTGACAGACGCTCCCGTGATCATCGTCGCCTTCCGCGCGACCTGGTGCAGGATGTCGCCGGCATCCACCGGGGCGGGGGAGATGGGCGCAGGGCCGTGGAGGGAGGCGGTCGCCGCGAGGTCGCTCACGAGCTTGTCCATCCGGTCGAGCTCGTCGACGGCCAGGTCGCGCGAGGCCGCGGCGTCGTCGGGATCGTGAGGGTCCATCACCTCGAGGTTGCCCCGGACGATCGTGAGGGGGGTTTTGAGCTCGTGCTGCACGTCGCTCAGCAGACGCCGCTGCGAGTCGAGGGCGTCGTCGAGTCGGTCGAGCATGGCGTTCATCGTCGCCGCGAGGTCGGACACGTCGTCGCGTCCGTCGATCGGGAGCCGTTCGGAGAGGGACTGCGCCGAGACCCGCTGCGCGGTCTCGCGCATGCGTCGGAGCGGACGCAGGAGCCGGGTGGAGACGATGAAGGCGACGGCCGTGATGATCAGCAGGGCGAGCGCCGCCGTGATCAGGTAGGCCCGTGCCGGATCGTCGATCTCGGCGAGCTCGGCGTCGACGTCGTAGGCCAGCGCGAAGACGACCTGGTCGCCGGTGCTGTCGCCGTCGACCGCGATCGGTGCGGCGAGGTAGCGCCAGAGCACTCCGTCGTCCGAGTACGTTCCGATCACGGGGTCGCCACCGCGCGCGGCGGTCGCGGCGTGGGCTGCGAAGCCGGGGGCATCCCGAAGGTCGAGATCGAGCTGCATCCCGGGGGTCATGACCGCGCGTCCGCCGACGATGCCGATCGCGCCGGTGTTGTCGTCGGGGCTCATGCGCTGCACGACGGCGTAGAGAGCGTCGTCCGACGCGGTCCAGCTGCCGCCGCCGTCGTCTCCCGCCGCGACGATGTAGCGCGCCGACTCGACGTTGTCGTGCAGCCTGCCCTCGATGGCGCTGAGGGTGCTTCCCCGCTCGACGACGTAGACGGTGATCCCGACGCTCAGCATCCCGATCGCGGCGACCGCCGTGATGGCGGCGACGATGCGGGTGCGCACCGACAGGGCGGACCTCCGGCCGGGTGCGTCATCCATGACCCCAGTATCGCCAGGGCGACATATCGAAACCCTGACCCTAAGAAAGCTCTCACGCCGCTGCAGGCGCGGGAGTGATGGGATCGGAGGATGACGACAGCAGGCAGGGCAGCGGAGGCGACGGCGGATGCCGACGCGCCGCTCCTCGCGCAGGCGCTCGACGTCCCGCCCTCACAGCTGACCCTGCTCAGCCGCGAGCCCCTCGGCGAGGGGCACGTGGCGGGATTCCGCCTTGCGGATGCCGCTCACGCCGTCGCCTACCTCGACACCTCGCTCCTGCCCGTCGACGTCGAGACGGGCCTCGCCCTCGAGGGCGTCGCGCGTGTCTGGATCCACCCCGCAGACCCGCACCTCCCCGCCCTCGCTCCGGCAGCCTTCGGGCAGGCCACCGAGATCCTGCTCGGCAGGCTCGGGATGACCTCGGCCGGTGCTCCGGAGATCGTCGGCTACCGGCCCGGGCGGCGCGCCGTCCTCCGCGTCCCGGCGACGCACGATGTCGTCTGGGTCAAGATCGTCCGTCCGTCACGGGTGCGGAGGGTCGTGGACAATCACGCCCGACTCACCGGCGCAGGTCTCCCGGTGCCCGCCGTGCACGGCTGGTCGCCGGATGGGCTCATCGTCATGGCCGGGGCGCCCGGTGTCGCCGCCACGGACGCCCGCCCCGAGCCGCACCGCCTGCTCGACGGCGTCGACGACCTGCGCCGGGCCCTCGCGGCATCCGGCCTGGCGGAGCCGGCCCGCACCACGCTGCTCGCACGCCGCGACTGGTATGCCGAGCACCTCATCGTCCTCGCGCCCGGGCGCCGCGACGACATCCGGGCGCTCGTCGCCGCGGTGGGGGGCGAGCACGACGCTCCGGGTGCCGCCGCGATCCACGGCGACCTGCACCTGGGTCAGCTCTTCCTCGACCCGCGGACCGACGCGGTCACGGGCCTCATCGACGTCGACACGGCGGGCGTCGGCGCCGCCGCCGACGACGTCGCCGCGTTCGTCGGCCACGCGGTCGCGAGCGCGGCGCTCACGGCAGAAGCGCACGACGCGGAGCATGTCTGGGCGCTCGCCGCCGCCGCCTGGGAGAGATGGTACGACGTCGCGGGCATCCGGTCTCGCACGGCGGTGCACCTGCTCGGCCATGCGCTCGGTGCGGCGCACAGCGCAGCGTCCGCGCGGCGCGACGGCCTGCTCGCGGTCGCGGCGGCGATCGTCGACACCCGCTCCGACCCGGGTAAGACGCCTCTCATCGACTCCTTCGAGGCGATTTACGCACGCTCGGCACACTGATATCAGGCGGCCGGACGGGCGCCACCGACCTTGAGGAGAGATCATGTCGAAGAAGACCACGTGGGTCGCCTACGGAGTGACCGGAGTCATCGGGCTGGGCGTGCTCGCCGGTGCGGCGACGGCAGCGGCATCCGCCATGGACCTCCGCTCGGCCGACGGAACGACCATCCCCGGTGGCCAGCTCACCGGCAAGAACGGCTCGCTGCTCGAGCGGCCCACCGTGCAGCTCCGGGTCGACGGGCAGTCGGTCACCGTGGTCTCCGCGCCGTCGCCGACCCCGATCGGCGCCGACGACACGATCCCGGATGCCGCCCAGCCGAGCGTCGTGACCCCGGTCACCCCGCCGTCCGCGGCGACCCCCGCAACTCCGGTGACTCCTGTCAGCCCGGCGACTCCGGCCAGCCCGGCGACGCCCGTGACGCCCGCCTCGGTCGTCTCGGCGGCCTCGAACTGACCGCCGATGCGGGCGCTGCCCCGTGGCATCCGTAGGCTGAGGGTATGAATACGCGCCTGCTCTGGACGATCCTCGGTGTCATCGTCGCGGTCGTGATCGCCTGGGTCATCGTCGACGTCGTTCTGAAGCTCGCCGTCTTCTTCGTCAAGCTCGTCCTCGTCGCCGTGGTCGCGCTCGTCGTGTTCGCGCTGCTGCGCTGGGTCTTCCGCCGCCGCGACGCCTGACGTCGCGGCCCTGCCTCAGCCGGAGCTCCGAGGTCAGACCCCGTAGAGCTCCGCGACGTGCGCGCGCAGCTGCGTGCTGCAGGCGGCGACGGTGTCGCGCCAGTCGGTGATGGCGTCGTCCTGCGCGTTGTCGGAGACGGCCTTGAGGATCCGGATCGGCACGCCGAACTGCTGCGCCACCCAGATGTAGGCGTACGCCTCCATGTCGACGAGCACGCCGCCGAGCTCGCGGATGGTGCTCACCGTGTCGGCGTCGTCGACGAAGTGGTCTCCGGTCGCGATCGTCGTGCCCTCGCGGCCGGCGATCGTCAGCAGCGGCGGAAGGGACACGTGCTGGCCGGCGATGCCGTCGACATCCGAGACGTCGTGCTGGAGAGCCGCGGTGACATCGTGGACGCCGACAGTGGTCTCGTCGACCGCGCCCGCGGTGCCGACCACGACGATCTCGTCGTACGCTGCTGCGTCGAGCGCGCGGGTGAGGGCGTACGTCGCCTGCAGCTTTCCCGGGCCCGTGACCAGCCGGTCGAAACCGGGGAGATCAGCGGGGAAGGCGACGAGTTCGGATTCGAGTGCGGCGACAAGCAGTTTCACCTCCCCATCCTTTCACCCGGCCGCTCGCCCGGCGGCGCCGGAGGGGCTCGGGCAGAATGGTCTCGCGGTCCGAACCCCGCTGGAGGAGTGACCATGTCGTTCTCGTCAGTGCAGCTCGACGCCCCTGAGGGCATCACCGTGCGACTCGGGTGGGACCCCGCGACGACTCCCCACGACCGGCGACGCCTGCTCGCCCGCGAGATCGTCTCGACCCGTCTCGGCGCCGACCCGAAGGACATCCGCGTCGACCGCGAGGAGCCCCGCGGGTTCGGATATCACCGCCGGCTGATCGCCTCCCACGGGGGAGCGGACCTGCCGCTGACGATCGCGACGGCGAGTTACCGCGCTGCGACGGTCGTGGCCGTCTGCGACGCCACCGTCCGGATCGGGCTCGACCTGCGCGACGCGCACCCCGACGACCGCGACCTGGCGATCATGCGCCGACACAGCCATCTCTTCGACGAGCAGAACGTGTCGGACCTCCTCGACCACTGGACGCACGTCCAGGCGGTCCTCGAGGCCGACGGCCGCGGAACGCGCGTCGTGCCCGAACGGGTGAAGCTCGGCACCGGCCGGGCGACCGGATGGCTGCCCGACCGATCCGCGATCTACGGCCTCACCGATCTCTCGCGAGACGCCTGGCTGATCACGCTCGCGCACCACGTTCCGGCGGAGCCTGCGCGGCCCTGACGGGTCAGTCTGCGGTTCCGAGCGCCGCGTCGAGCTCGGCAAGCCACGCGCGGGCGTTGCCGTCCGACGGTGCGCGCCAGTCGCCCCGCGGTGACAGCGAGCCCGCTGCGGTCACCTTGGGGCCGTTCGGGATCGCGCTCCGCTTGAACTGCGCGAAGCCGAAGTACCGGCTCACGAACACGCGCAGCCAGCGGACGATCGTCTCGCGGTCGTACGCGTAGCGGCCCTCCTCGGGGAATCCTGCCGGCCACGACCCGGCATCCCGATCACTCCAGGCCTGCTCGGCGAGGAAGGCGATCTTCGAGGGGCGGAACCCGTATCGCAGCACGTGGAACAGGGTGAAGTCGTGCAGGGCGTAAGGGCCGATCGAGGCCTCGGTCGACTGCACCTTGCCGTCGTCTCCCGCCGGCACCAGCTCGGGGCTGATCTCGGTGTCGAGGACGGCCTGCAAGATGACCTTCGCCTCCTCGGTCAGGGTCGTCCCCGACTCGTCGCTGTGCGCGATGACCCAGCGGATGAGGTGCTGGATGAGGGTCTTGGGCACGCCGACGTTCACGGCGTAGTGGCTCATGTGGTCGCCGACGCCGTAGGTCGCCCACCCGAGGGCGAGCTCGGAGAGGTCGGACGTGCCGATCACGATGCCGCCGTGCCGGTTCGCGAGGCGGAAGAGGAAGTCGGTGCGCGCACCGGCCTGCACGTTCTCGAACGTGACGTCGTAGACGGGCTCGCCCGAGGCGAACGGATGCCGGATCCCGCTGAGCAGCTCGGTGGCCATGGGCCGGATGTCGATCGTCTCGATGGTCGCGCCGATGGCCTCCGCGAGGGCGATCGCGTTCGACTTGGTGCCGTCGCTCGTCGCGAATCCGGGCATCGTGTAGGCCAGGATGTCGCTCCGCGGCCGGCCCATGCGGTCCATCGCCCGGGCGACGACGAGCAGGGCGTGCGTCGAGTCGAGGCCGCCCGAGACGCCGATCACGGGTTTCGGGTCGCCGATCGCGCGCATCCGCTGCTCGAGGCCCGACACCTGGATGTTGAAGGCCTCGTAGCAGTCGAGGTCGAGCCGAGCGGGGTCGTCGGGCACGAACGGGAAGCGGTCGAGGGGGCGGCGGAGGCCCGAGACGGATGCCGGGGGCGCGACCGTGAACGGGATCACCCGGAAGGCGGAGTCCGCGGCGCCGACGCCGAGCCCCTGCGTCCGGCGGTTGTCGTCGAAGGTGCCCTGACGGATGCGGTCCTGCCGGAGGCGGTCGAGGTCGACGTCGGCCACCGAACGCCGCGGGCCATCGGGGAAGCGCTCGGTCTCGGCGAGGAAGCTGCCCCCCTCGTAGATCATCGTCTGCCCGTCCCACGACACGTCGTTGGTCGACTCGCCCTGGCCCGCCGCCGCGTAGACGTACGCGGCGAGGCAGCGGAACGACTGCGACCGGGTCAGCAGGGTGCGGTCCTCGGCGCGCCCGATCGTGATCGGGCTGCTCGACAGGTTCAGGAGCACGGTCGCCCCGGCCAGGGCCGCGTCGGAGGACGGCGGCACGGGCACCCAGAAGTCCTCGCACACCTCGGCGTGGACGACGAGGCCCGGCACGTCGACGGCGTCGAAGAGGAGGTCGGGACCGAACGGCGCCGACAGTTCGCCGCGGTCGAACCAGTGGCCGCGGGTGTCGTCGCCGCGGGCGTACCAGCGGTGCTCGTAGAACTCCCGGTAGGTGGGGAGGTACGACTTCGGCACCACGCCGAGCACGGCACCGCCGTGGATCACCACGGCGCAGTTGTAGAGCCGGTTGCCGTGTCGGAGCGGGGCGCCGACGACCAGCATCGGCGTGAGGTCGGCCGACGCGCGGGCGATCCGCGTCAGCTGCTCCTCGACGGCATCCAGGAGCGGATCCTGCATCACGAGGTCTTCGATCGCATAGCCCGAGAGGCAGAGCTCGGGGAAGACGGCGACCGCAACGCCCTCCTCCGAGCATGCGCGTGCACTCTCGAGCACGGCGTCGGCGTTCGTGACCGGGTCGGCGACCGCCACCGGGATCGTGCAGGCGGCGACGCGGGCGTACCCGTGGCGGTAGGGGTTCTCGAAGGGCAGTTCTTCGTTCACCCGTCCAGTCTGTCAGGTGGCCCCGCCCCGACGGGAGGGGTGTCGGAGGCGGCGGTTAGGGTCTAAAGCGGAAAGGGATCATGCGATACATCGAAGACGGCGGCCGGATCGTGTGGAGCGCGAGCGACCTCAAGGCGGCGGCCGAATGCGAGTTCGCGTGGCTGCGCGCGATCGACGCCAAGATCGGTCGCGTCGCCCCGGTCGACGACCCCGAGAACCTCACCCTCGAGCGGGCTGCGCGCCTCGGCACGCAGCACGAGCTCCGCGTGCTCGAGGACTACCGTCGCGATCATCCCGGCCGGGTCATCGAGATCGAGGCGGCGCGGTCGTCGGATGCCGTCGCCCTCGCCGCAGCCGTCGAGGCCACAGCCGCCGCCCTCGCCGACCCCGACGCCGCCGTCGTCTACCAGGCGGCTTTCGCGACCGACGAGTTCGTCGGATTCGCCGACTTCCTGGTGCGGGATGCCGCTGGGCGATGGATCGTCCAGGACACCAAACTGGCACGCCACGCCCGCGTCACCGCCCTCATGCAGCTCGCCGCCTACGTCGACCAGCTCGACCGACTCGGCGTCCCCCGCTCACCGGTCGTGCAGCTCCTCCTCGGCGACGGCACCGTCTCGGAGCACGCCGTCCGAGACCTCATGCCCGTCTTCGTCCTCCGCCGGGGCCGCCTCCGCGCCCTGATCGCCGACCGTGATGTCGCCGCGGGCGCCGCAGGCCCCGAGCTCGCCTGGGGCGACGAGCGCGGCCACCTGCGGGTCGTCGCGTGCGGTCGCTGCGCGACGTGCGATCTCGAGGTCGTCGCCCACCGCGACCTGCTGCTCGTGGCCGGCATGCGGCCCGTCCAGCGCGACCGGCTCCGCGCCGCGGGCGCCCTGACGATCGATGCGCTCGCCGCGGCGCGCGAGGCGCCGCCCCGCATGTCGTGGGACACCTTCACCGGCCTCCGCACGCAGGCGCGACTGCAGATCGAGAGCCCCGCGGGCGGCGTCGACGACGCGGCATCCGTCCCCGGTGCGGGCCCGGCGATCCCCACGTTCGACGTCGTGTTCCCGAAGGCGCTCGGCGGTCTGCCGCGCCCCGATCTCGGCGACCTGTTCTTCGACTTCGAGGGCGATCCGCTCTACACCGAAGGCCCCGCGAATCAGTGGGGCATCGACTACCTGTTCGGCTGGGTCGACATCCGCGAGCAATACACGGCGCTCTGGGCGCACTCGTTCGCCGAGGAGAAGGCGGCCCTGGAGCAGTTCCTCGACATCATCGCGCTCCACCGCCAGGCGCATCCCGCGATGCACATCTACCACTACGCCCCCTACGAGCCGACGCACCTGCTCGCGATGGCGGCGCGCCACGGCGTTCGCGAGGCCGACGTCGACCGGCTGCTGCGAGACGGCGTCTTCGTCGACCTGTACCCGATCGTGCGTCGCGCGCTGCGCGTCGGCTCGCGCTCCTACTCCATCAAAAAGCTCGAGCCGCTCTACATGGGCACCGAGGTGCGCACGAGTGATGTGCAGCGCGGCGACGACTCGATCGTCCGCTACGTCGAGGCGCGGGCGACCCAGAGCTCGGGCGACGCCGCCGCGGCGCAGGCCATCTTCGATGATCTCGCCGACTACAACCGCTACGACTGCGTCTCCACGCGCCGGCTGCGTGACTGGCTGGTCGACCGGGCGCGCGACGCGCAGCTGGTGCCCGCCCGGGAGCCAGACGCGGGCGAGACGGTCTACGAGCCGTCCCCGCGGGCGGAGCTGCTGGCCCGGCGTGCCGGCGAGGCGGCCGATGAGCCGACGGCCGCCGCCCTGCGCCTCGGCGCCGCGGCGATCGACTACTACCCGCGGGAGGCGAAGACGTTCTGGTCGACGCACTTCCTGCGCCTCCGCGAGCCCGTGTCGGTCTGGGAGGACACCCGCGACGTGATCGTGGTCGACCGTGACCGCTGCCGGGTCGTCACCGACTGGCACCGCCCCGAGGGCGGCCGCTCCGACCGTCGCATCGTCGAGATCCGCGGTGAGCTCGCCCCCGGCACCCGCCTCACCGTCGGGCAGAGCCCTTACGCCGTGTACGAGCTCCCGGCGCCGTTCCCCATCGACACGAGTCCTCGCTGGATCCACGCCGCGCGGTCGGTCTCCATCGTCGAGACCCTCGAGGACGGCGTCGTCCTCGAGGAGACCGCCTTCCAGGGCTTCACCTGGCAGGAGCTCCCCGTCGCGCTCACCCCGCAGGCGCCGCCGCGTGCCGGCAGCCAGCAGGCCGCGATCGACGAGTGGGCCGATGCGGTGCTGGACGCCGGCGACGGGCTTCCGCACGACCCGGCGAGCGACCTGCTCCTTCGCCGGCCGCCTCGCATCGCCGGGGCCGTCTCGGGCGCCGACCTGCCGCGCACCGGCGACGACATCGCCGACATCGCGAAGGCGCTCGCGGCACTGGGCGACGGCTACCTGGCCGTGCAGGGCCCTCCCGGGACGGGCAAGACGCACGTCGGCTCGCACGTCGTGGCGCAGCTCGTCCGCGAGCGTGGCTTCCGCGTGGGCGTCGTCGCTCAGTCGCACAACGTGGTCGAGCACATGCTCGATCGCATCGTCGCGGCCGGCGTGCCGCGCGAGCAGGTCGCCAAGGCGCCCAAAGCACCGGGGGCGGAGGCGCCCTTCACCGTCATCGCCAAGAACGGCATGGCCGCGTACATCGACGCGCAGCCGGCCGGATTCGTCGTCGGCGGCACGGCGTGGGACCTCACCCACGCCGGTCGCATCGCGCGCCGATCGCTCGACCTCCTCGTCATCGACGAGGCCGGGCAGTTCTCGCTCGCCTCGACGATCGCGGTCTCCGTCGCCGCGCGGCGGATGCTGCTGCTCGGCGATCCGCAGCAGTTGCCCCAGGTGAGCCAGGGCACGCATCCCGAGCCCGTCGACACATCGGCGCTCGGGTGGGTCATGGACGGCGCCGCGGTCATCCCGCCCGACCGCGGCTACTTCCTGGCACGAACGCGCCGGATGCGGCCCGAGGTCGCCGAGCCGGTGTCCCAGCTGTCCTACGAGGGCAAACTCGAAGCCCACCCCGAGACGGCGGCCCGGTCGCTCGAGGGTGTCGCACCCGGGGTCGTGCCGGTCGCGCTCACGCACACCCGTAACGCCACCCAGTCGCCCGAGGAGGCGGATGCCGTCGTCGATCTCGTCCGTGGGCTCCGCGGGCGCTCATGGCAGGACGGTGACGGCGAACGGCCCCTCGAGGGAAGCGACA
Organism: Microbacterium sp. Ld4; assembly: GCF_045066555.1. Lineage (NCBI taxonomy): Bacteria > Bacillati > Actinomycetota > Actinomycetes > Micrococcales > Microbacteriaceae > Microbacterium > Microbacterium sp. Ld4. The sequence continues at coordinate 621,629 of NZ_JBISHE010000013.1, forward strand.
TCATCGTCGTGACGCCGTACAACGCGCAGCAGGTGATGGTCGAGGAGGCCCTCGTCGCGGCCGGTTTCGCCGACGTGCCGGTCGGAACGGTCGACCGGTTCCAGGGCCAGGAGGCGGCCGTCGTGATCGTCTCCCTCGCGGCGTCGTCAGGGCGCGACGCTCCGCGCGGGCTCGAATTCCTGCTGCTGCAGAACCGCCTGAACGTCGCGGTATCGCGTGCCATGCACACGGCGTACGTCGTCTACAGCACGGGGCTGCTCGACGACCTGCCGCGGACGCCCGACGGCGTCACACGGCTGAGTGCGTTCGCCCGGCTGGTGGGCGTGGAGCCTCAGACCGTTCCGTAGAGACGGTCTCCCGCATCGCCGAGACCGGGCACGATGTAGCCCTTCTCGTTCAGGCGCTCGTCGAGCGCGCCCAGCACGAGGGTCACATCGCGGTCGCCGACCTGCTTCTCGATCGCGGCGAGGCCCTCCGGGGCGGCGAGGATGCAGACGGCCGTGACGTCCTGCGCTCCGCGGGCGAAGAGGAAGTCGATCGCCGCGCCGAGCGAGCCGCCGGTCGCGAGCATGGGGTCGAGTACGAAGCACTGGCGGTCGCTGAGGTCGTCGGGAAGACGCTCGGCGTAGGTGTACGGCTCGAAGGTCTCCTCGTTGCGGGCCATGCCGAGGAACCCGACCTCCGCGGTCGGGAGCAGCTTGACCATGCCCTCGAGCATGCCGAGGCCGGCGCGGAGGATCGGCACGACAAGGGGCCGGGGCTCGCTGATCTTGACGCCGAGGGTCGTGGTGACCGGGGTCTGGATCTCGAACTCCTCGACGCGCACATTGCGGGTCGCTTCGTAGGCCAGGAGAGTCATCAGCTCCTCGGTCAGCTGACGGAACACCGGCGAGGTGGTGCGCACATCGCGCAGCACGGTCAGCTTGTGAGTGATGAGAGGGTGGTCGGCGACATGCACACGCATGCGTCCAGGGTACCGGGGCTACGCTGGGCGCGTGAGCCTGCCCGTCCGCGACGTCGATGATGCCGCGATGCAGCGGGCCCTCACCCTCGCCGATGAGGCGAGCGGCCACGGCGATGTGCCGGTCGGAGCGGTCGTCACGGGCTCGGACGGCGCCGTCGTCGGCGAAGGCCGGAACCTCCGCGAGCGTGACGGCGACCCCCTCGCCCACGCCGAGATCATCGCGCTGCGCGCCGCGGCATCCGCTCTCGGTTCATGGAACCTCACCGAGTGCACCCTCGTGGTGACGCTGGAGCCCTGCGTGATGTGCGCCGGGGCGATCCTGCAGGCGCGCGTCGGCCGGGTGGTCTTCGGAGCGTGGGACGAGAAGGCCGGCGCCGCCGGGTCGGTGCACGACCTGCTCCGCGATCGCCGGCTCCCGCATCGCGCCGAGGTCGTCGCCGGACTCCGCGCCGACGAGGCGGCGGGGCGCCTGCGGGCTTTCTTCGAAGCGCGCCGCTGAGCTCAGGCGCGTCGCACCCGGTCGTGGCGCTCAGCCCGTCGCGCCGCTGACGCACGGGCTCCGCGTCAGTCCCAGGAGCTCAAAATGATCGCCTCGGTGGGCGGCGCCGGATCGGCGGGCCGGCCGATGTAGCCGATCAGCTCCAGCAGTGCGCGGCGGAACTCGGCGGGCCGCTCGAGGTGCGGCGTGTGACCGACCCCGTTGAGGGCGAGCTCGCTGACCACGCCGCCGGCGTCGACATAGGCCTGCATCACATCGCGCGTCTGCGTCACCATCGGCTGCGCGGGGGCGACATCGGCGCCGGGCCAGTCGGGCGCGATGCCGAGCGAGCCGAGATGGTTGACGTCGCTGAACGAGGCGTCCGAGACGACCACGTCGGCGTCGCCGTGCACCCAGAGGATCGGGGGCTTCTCGGCGAGCGACACGATGCCCGAGGCATCGAAGCGCCCCGGTGCGAGCGCGTTCAGCACCCCGTTGCGGCCGGCGGCGAAGCCCGGCCAGTGCGGGCTCGGCACGGCGTCGCCGGGGTAGTTTCCGCTCGCGGTCGAGGTGGAGAGCATCGCCTCGACCCAGATGTCTTCGTGCTCGGATGTGTACCCCTCGGCCACGTACGCGTCGCGGAAGACGCTCCGCGGCGAGGTCGGCGCGGCATCGCTGGTGTCGCGCTCGCTCAGGCGGCGGACGAAGTCGTCGCCGGCGGCCCCGGCGCCGCACCCGGCGTCGTCGTCCGTGAGCCGCGATCCGTCGCGGCGGGTGCCGCCCAGGCCGTAGGGCGAGATCGGCGCCTCGAGGGTGAGGGACAGCACCGAGTGGTCGAGGGCGTACTGCATCGCGACGGCTCCACCCAGGTCCCACCCGACCAGGTGCACGGCGCCGAGTCCGAGATGGGTCAGCGCCGCGTGGACGTCGTCGCTGAAGTCGCGCACACCGCGGGACGCGTCGACCGGCATGTGCTCGGTGCCGCCGAAGCCGCGCAGATCGAGCGCGATGACGCGCAGCTCGGCGGGCAGATCCTGCATGAGTTCCTGCCAGATGAGGCTCGACGAGACGTTGCCGTGCAGGAGCACGAGCGTCTGCTCGGCGCTCGTGGCGTCGTCGTCGCCTGCGCGCTCGAGGAGGGTGACGCTCAGGCGGTCCGTGTCGATGAGCCGGGACGTGATTCCGTCGAGGAGAGTCATGCCCCCGATGATAGGCCGGTGTCCCTGAGCGTCCCAGTGGTCGGGGGGCACGGGTGACAGGATGGGGTCATGACGCACCACGCCCTTCCGTCCGTCGCCATTCTCGGAGCTGGATCGATGGGCGGTGCGATCGCCCAGGGCATTGCCCGTTCCGGTGAGGCCTCGTCGATCACGGTGACCAACCGCTCCGCCGCGAAGGCCGCCGAACTCCGCGGTCTGCCCGGTGTGACGAGCCTTGCGCTCGCTGACGAGCCGTCGGCGAACACGGATGCCGCAGCGGCATCCGACATCGTCCTCATCGGCGTGAAGCCCGGCATGGTGCCCGACCTCCTGCGGGAGATCGAAGGGTCGCTGCGTCCCGGCACGATCGTCGTCAGCCTCGCGGCCGGAGTGACCGTGGCGACGTTCGAGGCGATCGTCGGCGCCGGCGTCCCGGTCATCCGCTCCATGCCGAACACGCCCGCCGTGGTGGGCAAGGCCGTCACGGGCCTCGCAGCGGGGTCGACAGCGTCGGACGACGACGTCGCGCTCGTGCGCCGCGTCTTCGAGACGTGCGGCGTCGTCATCGAGGTGCCGGAGGACAAGATCGACGCCCTCTCGACGATCTCCGGATCGGGACCGGCCTACGTGTTCCTCCTGGTCGAGGCCCTCACCGAGGCGGCGCGGGGCAAGGGCTTCGACGAAGCAGATGCGCGGCTGATGGCGGAGCAGACGTTCATCGGCGCGACCGCCCTGCTCGAGGCCTCGGGCGATGACCCGGCCGACCTGCGACACCGTGTGACCAGCCCCAAGGGAACGACCGAACGGGCGATCGGCGTGCTGCAGACCGCCAACCTCGACGGACTCTTCTCGCAGGCGACGGATGCCGCTCTCGCCCGCGCCCGGGAGCTCGCCGTCGGCGCCTGACCGCCACGCAGCGCACGGTGACGGGTCAGAGGTCGCCGAGGGTGAGCGCTTCGGCCGCCTCGCGCTCGGTCGGGGCGAGCCGGTGGTCGGCGCGGCCGACGATGCGGTGCGCCGCCGCCAGGAGCGCCGCTGCGGCGGCGGCTCCACCTGCGGCGAGGGCGAAGGGTGCCCCGGCGCCGACTGCGGCCAGCGCGGTGCCGGCGGGAGCGCCGAGCGCGCCGCCGAAGAACCGGAGCCCCGAGTAGGCGGAGCTCGCGACGGCGCGCGGGAGCGACGTGGCAGCCATGGCGGCTTCGGTGAGGATCGTGTTCACGGCGCCGATCTCGATGCCGAGGAGCACGACCACCACGACCAGGAGGGGCCGGTTTCCCACGCTCGCGGCCGCGGCGGCGTGCGTGAGCGCGAACGCCACGAGGAAGGCGAACAGCACCGAGGTGACGGAGAACCGACGGGTCAGTCGCGGCGCGATCAGCACCCCCGCGATCGCGAGCCCCACGCCGAAGCCCATCATGACGAGACCGATGCCGATCGCGGGGAGCTCGAGCGCGTACGGCGTGTAGGAGAGGGTGATGAAGAAGCCCGCGTTGTACAGGAAGGCGACCACGCTGATCGCGAGCAGGCCCGGGTCGCGGAGAGCCCGGAACGGCGCCGCGACGGTGCTGCGCGCGGGGGCGTGCCCGGGGTCGCGCACCAGGGTCAGCAGCGCGACGACTCCGACGGCGAACAGCGACGCGGTGCCCCAGAACGGGGCGAACCAGCCGATCTGACCGAGGAGGCCGCCGACGAGCGGTCCGATGGCGAGGCCGATGCCGAGCGCCGCCTCGTAGAGGATGACGGCCTGCTCGTTGCGGCCGCCCGAGGCCGAGACGATCGAGGCGAGGGCCGTGGAGAGGAACAGCGCGTTCCCGAGGCCCCAGACCGCTCGCCAGGCGATCAGCGCGGCGACGTCGGGGGAGAGGGCGCATCCGATCGCCGCCACCGCGATGACGGCCAGGCCGAGGATCATGACGGCGCGTGAACCGATGCGGGTCGAGAGCCAGCTGGTGAAGAACATCGCTGCCGCCGTGACCGTCAGATAGCTCGTGAAGAGCAGCGATGTCTGCACCGGGGTCGCGTGCAGCTCCGCCGCGACCGTCGGGAGGATCGGGCCGACGAGGCCGATTCCCATGAACGCCACCATCGCCGCGAAGGCGATCGCCCAGACGGCGGGAGGTGCAGAGCGGAGGCTCGGGGTGACGGCGGATGTCTCGGTGCGGGGTGCTGTCGCGGTCATTCCTGCCATGATACACCAGTGTTTCACCTGTAAAGCATCGGTGTACTAATCTGGGATCATGACCGAACCCGAGGACTTCGTCGATCGCATCCGGCGAGCATGGGCGTCTGCGATGCCGGAGGTGGACACGTCGCCCATCGCGGTGTGGGGGCGGCTCCACCGGACGAGCGCCGTCGCGACCGCTCAGATCGAGCGGGTTCTCAGCGACAGCGGGGTGACCCGCTCGGAGTTCGACGTCCTGTGCGCCCTGGCGCGGACGGATCGCCCGCTCCGCGCGAGCGACGTGTCGGCGGAGACGATGCTCAGCGGTGCCGCCACCACCAAGCTCACCGCCCGGCTGGAGGGCGCCGGTCTCGTCCGCCGCGATCGCCTCGAGCGGGATGGGAGGGTCGTGCAGCTGTCGCTCACAGACGAGGGACGCGCGCTGGTCGAACGCGAACTGCCGCGGTGCATCGCCCAGGACGAGCGGCTGCTGGACGGCTTCTCGGCTCAGGATCGCGACGATCTCGCGCGGCTGCTGTCGCGGCTGATGGGCAACGCACAGCGCGGAGCGTGAGAGCTCAGCGGTCGAGCGACGCGAACCGCTCGATGTCGCTGTTGGTACCCGAGACGATGATCAGGTCGTGGTTCGTGACGACGGTGTTCGCCTCCGCGTAGCGGAACGGCTTGCCGGGACTCTTCACGCCGACCACGGTGACGTGGTACTTCGAGCGGACGCCGGATTCGTTGAGGCCCACGCCGCGGATGAAGCGGGGCGGGTACATCTTCGCGAGCGCGAAGTCGTCGTCGAAGCGGATGAAGTCGAGCATCCGGCCGCTCACGAGGTGGGCGACGCGCTCACCTGCCTCGCGCTCGGGGTAGATCACGTGGTTGGCGCCCACGCGGGCGAGGATCTTGCCGTGCGACTGCGAGACCGCCTTGGCCCAGATCTGCGGAACCTTGAGGTCGACGAGATTCGCGGTGATGAGGACGGATGCCTCGATCGAGGACCCGACGGCGACGACGGCGACCTGGAAGTCCTGTGCGCCGATCTGCTTGAGAGCATCGATGTTGCGGGCGTCGGCCTGCACCGTGTGGGTGACACGCTCCGACCACTTCTGGACGAGGTCGAGGCTCCCGTCGATCGCCAGGACGTCACGGTCGAGGCGGTCGAGCTCGCCGGCGCAGGCGGCGCCGAAGCGCCCAAGGCCGATCACGAGCACGGGGGCGTCGTTGCGCAGTTGCTCAACCAACGATGGGCCTTTCGACAGGCAGCGAGTAGTGCTGCGACCGGTTGGTCGCGGCTACGGCCGCGGCGAGAGTCACTGTACCAACGCGCCCCATGAACATCGTGGCCGCCATGACGTAGACCGCGGGGTCGGGAAGCTCCTGGGTGAGGCCCGTCGAGAGGCCGACCGTCGCGAAGGCCGAGACGACGTCGAAGAGCACCTCGTCGAGCGGCGCCTTGGTCAGGTGGGCGATCGCGATCGTGGAGAGGGCGACGATCGTGGCCCCCCAGGCGACGACGGAGAGCGCGACGCGCTGGACGTCGCTCGGGATCCGTCGCCCGAACGCGGACACGCTGGGGCGCCCCTTCGCCTCGGACCACACGGCGAGGGCGAGCACGGCGAGGGTCGTGACCTTGATGCCGCCCGCCGTCGAGGCGGAGCCGCCGCCGACGAACATCAGCATCGACCCGACGACCATCGACGACTCGTGCAGCTCCCCGATATCGACGACGGAGAAGCCGCCCGAACGCGTCATCGCCGACAGGAAGAACGCCTGGAAGGTGGTGTCCCAGGCGTCGAGGGTTCCGAAGGTGCGCGGGTTGCCGTACTCGAGGACGAGGAAGGCCACGGCGCCGAAGAAGAACAGGACGACCGTCGTGATGACCGTGAGCTTGGCGTGCAGAGTCCACCGGCGCAGATGCCAGCGGTGTCGCCACAGGGCGAAGATGACGGGGAAGCCGATCGATCCGAGGAAGACGCCCGCCATCAGGACGGTGAGGAGGAAGTAGTTCTGGGCGAAGGGGAGGAGTCCCTCGGCGTTGGGCGTGAAGCCGGTGTTCGTGAAGGCCATCGCCGAGTAGTACGGCGCCTCCCACAGGGCGGTCAGCGGGTCGACGCCGCTGGCGATCAGAGCCGGGTAGAGGAGGACGGCGAGAACCGCCTCGATCACGAGCGTCGACAGGGCGACCGTCGAGAGAAGGGCGCCTACCTCACCCAGCCGCACGGTCTGGCCCTCGTTCACCGGACCGCCGTGCGCGCGCATCGGGTTGCTGTCGCCCGCCGCGAGAAGCTTGGCACGGAGGCCGAGCCGCTTGGAGATGACGAGGCCGAGGATCGACGCGAGCGTCAGGACGCCCATCGCGCCGACGTTGACGCCGATGTAGACGAGGACGTGACCGAAGGGCGACCAGTGCGTGCTCATGTCGACCGTCGACAGGCCCGTGACGCAGATCGTCGACACGGCCGTGAAGAGGGCATCGGCCAGGGGCGTCGCCTGTCCCGACGATGCGGCGATCGGAAGGGAGAACAGCGCGGTGAACACGAGGATCAGCGCAGAGAAGATCAGAACAGCGAACCGGGACGGCGATGCCGTCGCCAGATCTTTGAGCCCGTGGAAGAACCGGTGATACCAGGCGGGGCCGCTGCGCGGAGCGCGCTCGGCGACGGTCGAGCCCGTCATCTCGCGCCCCTTCCTCGTTCGGATCGGTTCATGGTACTCCGGGAGCACCGCGGGCTAACCTAAGCACATGGCGGACATCTTCGACGTGATCGCCGACGGCACTCGTCGGGACATCCTGCAGCTTCTGCGCGAACGGAGTTCCTCCGGCGAGAGCGGGACGAGCGTGTCGCAGATCGTCGCCGAGCTCGGCGTGAGCCAGCCCACGGTGTCCAAGCACCTGAAGGTGCTGCGCGAGGCGGCGCTCGTGTCGGTGCGCGAAGAGGGGCAGCACCGTTACTACAGCCTGTCCCCGGCTCCCCTCGACGAAGTGGACGACTGGCTGCTGCCCTTCCTGGGCATCGACGACGACCCGGCCGAGTTCAGCGCGGGCCTGACCGAGGGCGCCGCACACGCCGCCGATGTGGTGGGGCGCGCTGCGGCATCCGCGAAGCACGCCGTCGCCAGCGTGCTCAACAAGCTGCCCGGGCGCTGACACCCCTCTGGTCACACGGGCCCCATCGGTTTACACGCGTCCCGCGAAGGCCCTACTGTGGAGGGATTCGCTCCAGGGGACAGGGGAACTTCGATGTCGGGCATCGCTGATGTGCGCTTTCTCACCGTCGCGGAGGTGGCGGAGCTGATGCGTGTATCGAAGATGACCGTCTATCGCCTCGTCCACTCCGGCGACCTGCCGGCCGTACGTTTCGGACGCAGCTATCGCGTGCCCGAAACCGCAGTCACCGAGGCCTTGCAACGGCCGATCGCCGACGTCGGTTAGACTGACCCGAGGCATTTTCACGTCGTGCCGCTCCCGGACGCGGAAACTGCGCGTCCAGACCCCTACTTAGTGAGGTTTTCCGTGGGTTCAGTCATCAAGAAGCGCCGCAAGCGTATGGCGAAGAAGAAGCACCGCAAGCTGCTTCGTAAGACGCGCCACCAGCGCCGCAACAAGAAGTAAGCGGCACCGCACACCTAGCGCCCCCGATCGGCTCTGTCGGTCGCCGGGGCGCTTCGTGTTGCGCTCATGACCCCATGCGGATGGGATCATGGATGCCGTGACCGCTCTGACACTCATCTCCAAACCCGACTGCCATCTCTGCGACGTCGCTCGGGAGATCGTCGACGCCGTCGTGGCGGATCTGCCCGACGGTGCCGTCGTGATCGAGGAGCACTCGATCGCCGACGACGCCGAGCTGCACGCGCGCTGGTGGGAGAAGATCCCCGTGGTCCTCCTCGACGGCGAGCTGCACGCGCACTGGCGGGTGTCGGCCGATCGCCTGCGCGCGGCGCTCGACGAGCGGATCTCCGCATGATCCGGCACGTCGTGGCTTGGAAGCTGGCCGCGGACGATGCCGACACCCGGGCGGAGCACGCCGCCGAGATCACCCGCCTGATCACGGGACTCGTCGGGGTGGTGCCGTCGATCCGTCAGCTGAGCATCGGACCGAACGTCGCGTTCCCCGACACGAACGCCGATGTCGCTCTCGTGGCCGATTTCGACGACCTCGACGGGCTGGACGCGTACCAGGTGCACCCCGCCCATCAGGACGTCGTGGCCTACGTGCGCAGCGTGGTGTCCGGCCGACTGGCCGTCGACTTCGAGGTCTGATCCGCGCCGGGGCTCATCCCCTCGCGCGGACCGCGACCGGCGCCGACACGAGGGAGATCTCGACTCGGTCGCCGTACGAGAGCCGCTCGGCGGCCGAGTGCTGCACGCGGACGAGGGCGCCGTCCTCCGTGCGGACGAGCGTTCGGCGGAAGCTCCCGAGGAAGGTGCTCTCCTCCACGATCGCCCCGACGCCGGTCCCGGGCGCCGCGAGCCTGACGTTCTCAGGACGCACGAGCACGTCGACCTCGCCCGTGACCGGCTCGCCCTGGATGGGCACCTCGCCGCCCCAGACCGTGACGGCCTGCCCGTCAGCCCTGCCCGGAACGGTGCTGGAGAGCCCCACGAAGCTCGCCACCTGAGCGGTCTGCGGCCGGAGGTAGAGGTCTTCGGGGGTTCCAATCTGCTCGATGCGGCCCGCGTCCATGACCGCGATGCGGTCGGAGACGGCGAGAGCTTCCTCCTGGTCGTGGGTGACGAAGATGGTCGTCGTCCCGAGTCGCAGCTGGATCCGACGGATCTCGTCGCGCAGCTGCACGCGTACCTTCGCGTCGAGAGCCGACAGCGGCTCGTCGAGGAGCAGGACGCGGGGCTCGGTGACGAGGGCGCGCGCGAGCGCGACGCGCTGCTGCTGGCCTCCCGAGAGCTGGTGAGGGTAGCGATCTGCGAGATGGCCGAGGCCCACGAGGTCGAGGGCCTCGCCCGACCGGCGCCGAGCCGACGCGGCATCCACGCGGCGACGCCGCAACCCGAAGGCGACGTTGTCCACGACGCGGAGGTGGGGGAACAGCGAGTAGGCCTGGAACACCATGCCGATGTCCCTGCGATGGGTGGGGAGCCGCGACACGTCAGCGCCCCCGAACGCGACCGTTCCGGAGGTGGCGCGCTCGAGCCCGGCCACGACGCGGAGGGCCGTGGTCTTGCCGCATCCCGACGGGCCGAGGAGCGACACGAACTCGCCCGGGGCGATGTCGAGGTCGACGCCGTGCAGCACGCGAGTCGGACCGTACTCTTTCACGACACCGCGCAGCTCGACGCGGGTGCCGTCGCCGGCGGCCGCGAGCACGGCGTTGTCCGCGGTCCGGGGGAGGGGGAGGTCGGGGGTCATGGGGTCTTCCTTCCGGCGCCGATGCGTCCCGCGCGGCCGATGATGAGGAGCAAGACGAAGGCGAACGCGAGCGCGAGCAGCGTGAAGATCGCCGACGCCCAGGCATCCTGCTTGTTGATGACGACGAGCCCCGTCTGCAGCACCTGCCGGTTGAGCAGCGACGCGATGGTGAATTCGCCGAGGACGACCGCGACGGAGATGAGGGATGCCGCGAGGAGCCCCTGGCGGAGGTTCGGCGCCACGACCCTCAGCAAGACGGTGGGCCAGCCGGCGCCGAGGGTGCGCGCGGCCTCCGAGAGGGTCCGGAGGTCGACGGCGTCGATGGATGCCTGGATCGAGCGGTAGGCGAAGGGGAGCACCAGCACGCCGTAGGCGAGCGCGAGCGTCCATGCGCCGGTGCCCACCGTGCGCCCGATCTGCAGGTAGATGGGCGCGAGCCCGACCACCAGCACGATGGCCGGAATGGCGATCGGGAGGAGCGCCAGGAACTCGAACGCGCGGCGCAGGCGCGGGAACGTCAGCGAGACGAGGACCATCGTGGGGGCGAAGAGGAACAGGACGATGGCCACCGTCACGACCGCGAGGCTCAGCGAGTTCAGCAATCCCGTCCAGATGGGCCGGTAGGCCGATGCACGCGCCGGGTCGAACAGCGCCGCCCACCGGTCGAACGTGAGCGAGCCGTCCGCCGCCGTCACCGTGAACAGCGCGGTTGCGGCGAACGGGATCAGGAATACGGCTCCGACGATCACCGCGATGATCACACGCACGGCGCGGGAGGGAGCGAGGATGCCGCTCATGCCTGCCACCTCGCCGCGCGGCGCTGGACGAGCGCGTAGACCGCCATCACCGCGCCGACCACGACGATCATGCCGAATGCGAGCGCGCCCGCGAGGTTCTCCCGACCGAGCACCGTCTCGCTCGTGAGCGCCGTCCGGATCTGGAGGGGCACGATCGACGAGCCCTGGCTGGCGAGGGCCGCGGCGGTCGCGTACGACGAGAACGCGTTGGCGAACAGCAGCAGGAAGCTCGCGAGGAACGACGGCGCGAGGATCGGGAAGCCGACGAACGCCCAGAAGCTCCGGTGCGTGCCGCCGAGCGTGAGGTGAGCCTCGACCCACTGCGGCTTCAGGGCGGCGAGGGCGGGCATGAAGGTGATGACCATGAGCGGCACCTGGAAGACGATGTAGGCGGGGATGAGCCCCGGAAGGGCGTAGATCCACGCGCCACCGGCGAAGATGTCGACCCCGAAGACGTCTCGGAGCAGCCGGGTCACCACTCCCTGCGTCCCGATCGTCGCGATCATCACGAATGCGAGCATGACGCCGCCGAACTGGGCGAGCACGCCCGCCGCGGCGTCGACCGTCGCGCGGATCGCGCCGGTCTCGGGGAGGCCGAGCAGTGCGAAGCAGACGAGAGCGCCGAGCACGGCGCCGATGAGCGCGGTGAGCAGCGACACCCAGGTCGAGTTCCCGAAGGCGTCGAGGACGACCGGGTCGACGAGAGCGGCGAGGTTGTCACCGGTCAGGGCGCCGTCACCGTCGAGCAGCCCGGTGAAGAGGGCGAGCGCTGTGGGGAGGACGAGGAAGAGGAGGAGGTACACCGCGAAGGGCAGCAGCCCGAGCCAGGACCACCCCGCTCGCCCGGGCCTCCCCACAGCGGCCGGGCTCACTGGACCGCTGCGGCCCAGGCGGTGCCCAGCAGTTCGCCGGCGGCGGTGGACTGCGCCTCGGTGGGCACCACCGTGTCGGCCGGAGCCTCCGGCTGCGCCGCGGCGAGGTCGGCGTCGATCGTGCCGGCCGCCGTCATCGCCTCTGCGCGTACGGGACGGGCGCCGCCCTTCAGAAAGAGGTTCTGCACCTCGTCGCTGTAGAGGAACTCCTGCCACAGGCGGGCCGCTGCGGGGTTCGGGGCGTCGACGTTGATGGCCTGGTTGTAGTAGCCGGCGTAGCCGACCCCGTCGAAGACGACCGTCTTCCAGGTCGGGACGTCAGCGGCGTGCGCGGCGTTCAGGTAGTCCCAGTCGAAGACCACCGGGGTCTCGCCGCTGGCGACCGTCGCGCTCGTCACGTCGAGCTTCAGCATGTTGCCGGCGTCGTTGAGCTTCGAGAAGAAGTCGATTCCGGGCTGGAAGTCGTCGAGCGAGCCGCCCGACTGCACCGACGCGAGGCCCACCGCGGCGAAGGCCGCGCCCGCCTGCGTCGGATCGCCGTTGATCGCGACGGAGCCGCGGAACTCGGCGCCGAGGAGGTCGTCGAGCGTCGCGGGGGCGTCGAACTTCGCGGAGTCGTACCCGACCGACATGTACCCGCCGTAATCGCCGACGAACAGTCCGGTCGGCTCCTTCAGCTCATCGGGGATGTCGTCCCAGGTCTGCACCTTGTACGGGGCGAACGTGTCGGTGTTCTGGAGCGCGACGGTCAGGCCGAGGTCGAAGACATCAGGAGCGGTGTCGAGTCCCTTGTTCGTCTCCGCAGCCGTGATCTCCTCGGCGCTCGAGACGTCGGGCGACTGCTCGTTGATCGTGATCTCGGGGTAGCGGCCGGCGAACAAGTCGAGGATCTCGCCGTAGTTCGCCCAGTCGCGGGGGAGGGCGATGACGTTGAGCTGACCCTCGGCCTTGGCGGCCGCTTCCAGCTCGGCGAACGTGCCGAAGTCGGCGAGGCTCGTGGCCGTGGCGGCGTTCGAGCCCTCAGCGGCGGCGTTCTCGGCGTCGGGCGTGCCGGCGCAGGCGGCGAGGCTCAGAGCGGCGATCATCGTGAGCGCGACGGCAGCGGACGCGCGGCGCGGGAAGTTGCGGGACATCGGGTTCCTCTCGGGTGCTCCGACGGCACGCAGAAGTCGCGGCCGTTCGGGGGGACGAGGGGAAGCTACGACCGCGAAGTGACCCGCGGGGGCCACGAGGATGAACGAGTGATGACGCCCGGCTGACCGCCGTGTTCAGCGCTCGGTCTCGCGGTCTGCACGGATCACCGGGATCGCGTTGGTGAAGGTGCTGGCCCGCTTCTCGGCTTCGATGCTGCCCGTGAACAGGCCGTCGGTGACGAGCGGGTCGGCGGGGGTGGCGGCATCCTTCGCGGCGCGGGCCGGCTCGGGCGCCGACATGATCACCCGCTGCACGGGGAGCGCCTCGGGCATCGTCTGCTGCACCCAGAGCACCATGGCCTCGCGCACGATGCAGCGCAGATCGAACAGCGTGGGGGCGTCTTGGGCCGTGACGAGGATCCGCACACGGACGTATCCGCCCGTGGCCTCCGTCACCTGTAGGACCGATGCGCGACCGTCGTACAGATCGGTCTGCGCGAGCACCTCGGCCAGGTGCTCGCGCATGGCTGCGGGGGAGACCCGCCAGTCGAGGTCGAACTCGACGGCGCCCAGCAGCTCCGACCCGCGCCGCGTCCAGTTCTCGAACGGCGTGGTGGTGAAGTACGTGCAGGGGAGGACGAGTCGGCGGTCGTCCCAGAGGTCGAGGACGACGTAGCTCAGGGTGATCTCACCCACGCGACCCCATTCGCCGTCCGCCACCACCACGTCGTCCACGCGCAGGGCGTCGCTGAACACGAGCTGCAGTCCCGCGAACACGTTCGCGAGAACGGACTGGGCGGCCAGCCCCGCGACGACCGACGCGATGCCCGCCGAGGCGAGGACGCTCGCCCCGACCGCGCGCACGGCATCGAAGGTGAGCAGCGACGCGCCGAGCGCGATGATGACGATCAGCACGATGGCGAGCCGCCGGACGATCAGCATCTGGGTGCGGATGCGGCGCGCGACCCGGTTGTCGGGCACGTCGATGCGGTACCGGCCGAGCGCGACGTCCGTCAGCACGACGACGAGCGATGCGAGCAGCCATCCGCTCGCCGCGATCGCGAGGATCGTGAAGACGTGGACGAGGATCGGCAGCATCTCCCGGTCGGGGAACGCCGCGTGCGTTGCGGCCCACAGGCCGGCGATGAGCAGGATCGTGCGGAACGGATGCCGCGCGTTGCGCATCAGCACACCCGCCCACGCGCGCCGCTTCGCGGTGACCCGCACCGCCACTGAGACCAGGGCCGCGACGATGATCGCGGCGACGACGGCGAGGGCGACGGCGATGCCGTACGTCAGCCAGCTTTCCCACATGAACGTGGCTCCCTCCGGTCGGAAGGGAGCCACGTTACGGGATCCGGATGACGGTCTCGTGTCAGGGGGCGAGGCGCGTCGGCCCGCGGAAGAGGTAGGTCACCTCGCGGATCGAGTCCTGCCCGAGCAGGAGCATCAGCACGCGGGCCAGCCCCATGCCGAAGCCGCCGTGCGGGGGAGCGCCGTACTTGAAGAAGTCGAAGTAGAAGCCGAGGTGCTCCGGGTCGAGACCCTTCTCGCGGGCCTGCTTCTCCAGCACGTCGACGCGGTGCTCGCGCTGCGCGCCGGTCGTGATCTCGACGCCCTTGTAGAGCAGGTCGTAGCTCTTGGTGAGCCCGGTCTCCTCGTCGCGCATGTGGTAGAACGCACGGATCTCGGGGTGGTAGTCCGTGATGAACACGAATTCGTGGCCGTAGGTCTCCTGCACGTGCGCGGAGATCTGCCGCTCGCCCTCGGGGTCGAGGTCGCCGTCGGTGCGGGGGATCTCGTAGCCGCGGGCGGCGACGATCTCGCGCGCCTCGGCGAGCGGGATGCGCGGGAACGGCACGGCGGGGACGACGACGTCGAGGTCGAACAGGTCCTTGATCTCGGCCCCGTGCTTGTCGGCGACGGCCTGGACCGCGAACTGCAGGAGCTCCTCCTGCATCGTGGCGACGTCCTCGTGCGAGTCGATCCAGCTGATCTCGGCGTCGATCGAGGTGAACTCGGTCGCGTGACGGCTCGTGAACGAGGGGTCGGCGCGGTAGACGTCGCCGATCTCGAAGATCTTGCCGAACCCGGCGACCTGGGCCATCTGCTTGAAGAACTGCGGCGACTGCGCCAGGTAGGCGGTCTTGTCCTCGAAGTACGGCACCTCGAACAACTCGGCGTTCGACTCCGAGGCGGAGGCCATCAGCTTCGGCGAGTGGATCTCGATGTAGTCGCGCTCGATCCAGTACGTGCGCATCGCGTGCTCGAGCGTGGTCTGGATGCGGAAGATCAGGTTGTTGCGGCGCTGGCGCAGGTCGAGGAAGCGCCAGTCCATGCGCTTGTCCATCCCGCTGTCGGCGGCGATGGGCGTCTCGGGAAGAGCGGATGCCGCGATGTCGAGGCCGCCGATCTTGATCTCGACACCGCCGAGCTTCACGCGCTCGTCGTGCTTGAGCGCACCGGTCACGGTGAGGAACGTGCCCGTCGACAGCGCGGAGATCTGCTCGGTGAGGGCGAGCGCCGCGGCATCCTGCTCGCTGCCGTCCTCGGCGGGCCGGGTGGCCGGATTCACCAGCTGCACGGCGCCCGTCTCATCGCGGAGGATGACGAACTGCACCCGCTTCTGGTCTCGGACCGTCTCCACCCATCCGGAGACGGAGACGGAACCGTCTTCACGGGACTGCAGCTGCTCTACGAGAACGCGTTCACTCACAAGGGGAGAGTCTACGCGCGGCGCCGCGACGCGCCGTGCCGCGGCGGGCGCTCGGCCTTCGTCCAGGTCCGCCGCCGCCGCCGCCCTACGCTGGGAGAGGGGGGCCCGGACGGGCATCCGATCACCGAGCGCGAGAAGGCACCCGATGAGCGAGACCATCCTGGCTGCGACGGCCCAAGACGGGGGATCGTGGCTGACGTCCCTCGCGGACTGGGTCGTGTCCCTGATGGAGCTGATCGGGCCGCCCGGGGCGGCGATCGCCGTCGGACTCGACAACATCTTCCCGCCGATCCCCAGCGAGGTCGTCCTGCCGATGGCGGGACTCGCGGCATCCCGAGGCTCGTTCACCCTCTTCGAAGCCATCGCGTGGACGACGCTCGGCTCCGTCGTGGGTGCGTATCTCCTCTACTTCCTCGGCCGCTGGCTGGGCGTCGCGCGTCTGCGCCGCATCGCCGACAAGCTCCCGCTCGTGAAGGGCGACGACATCGACCGGGCGGTCGCCTGGTTCGAACGGCACGGCCCTGTCGCGGTCTTCTTCGGACGCATGGTGCCGCTGTTCCGGAGCCTCATCTCCATTCCGGCGGGCGTCTCGAAGATGCACTGGTGGCTCTTCGGTCTGCTGACGACGGCGGGAAGCCTCATCTGGAACTCGATCTTCGTCGTCTCGGGATTCGTCCTGGGCGAGAACTGGCACATCGTCGAGCAGTACGCCGAGATCTTCCAGCTCATCGTGATCGTCGTCATCGTCGCGCTCGTGGCGTGGTTCGTCGTCGTCCGGGTGCGGGCCGTGATGCGCGACCGTCGATCGGATGCCGAGGGCTCCGGCGCCCGCTGATCGACGCCGCCAGGGGCCCGGGCTCAGGCCCCGCATAGGCGCTGCCGCGTAGACTTTCAGGGTGACTGCTGCCCGTCTTCATCTCGTGCGCCATGGGGAAGTCCACAACCCCGATCGCGTGCTGTACGGACGGTTGCCGGAGTTCCATCTGAGCGAGGCCGGCGTCCAGATGGCCCGCGCCGCCGCCGAGCACGTCAAGGGGCTCGGGCGCCCGGTGCGCTCACTGGTGTGCTCGCCGCTCGAGCGGGCCCGCGAGTCCGCCGCCCCCTTCGCCGAGCTGTTCGGCGTCCAGCCGGTCGTCGACGCTCGTGTGATCGAGCCGACGAACGTGTTCGAGGGGCGACGCATGCACCGGGCGATGCGCAACCCGCTCAACTGGTGGCACCTCCGCACCCCCGCACTGCCCAGCTGGGGCGAGCCGTACCTCGAGGTCGTCGACCGGATGCAGGCGGCGATGAACGACGCGTGGAACCGCACCGCCTCGGGCGACGTCGTCATCGTGTCCCATCAGCTCCCGATCTGGATCACCCATCTCTCCGTCGCGGGGCTGCCGCTGCGTCACGACCCCCGCCGCCGCCGGTGCGATCTTTCGAGCGTCACGAGCTTCGAGCTCTCGGGCGACGTCTGGCGCGAGGTCGACTACGCCGAGCCGGCCCCGACCGCGGGCGCCGTGGATGTGGGGGCGGTATGACACGCAGGATCCTGGCCGCCGTCGCGGCCGCAGCGCTCGCCGTCACCCTCGCCGGCTGCACCACGCCGAACGACGACCTCGCCGACACGTACAAGGAAGGCCGCAACCAGGGGTTCATCTCCGGTGACGGCCGCGTCGAGGAGATCCCGGTCTCCGAGCGCGGCGGCGCCGTCGAATTCACCGGCACGGCCGTCGACGGGTCGACCGTCACGAGCGCCGACTTCGACGACGAGGTCCTCGTCCTCAACTTCTGGTACGCCGCCTGCGGGCCGTGCCGCGCCGAGGCTCCCGTGCTGGAGGGTGCGTTCACCGACACGAAGGACGACGGCGCCAACTTCCTCGGCGTGAACATCTACGACGGCCCCGAGCAGGCGAGCTCCTTCGAGGAGGAGTACGGCATCTCGTACCCCTCGATCCTCGCCCGCGGCGACGTCGACCTGAAGCTCTCCTTCGCGGATTGGACGTCGCTGCAGGCGGCGCCGACGACCCTCGTGCTCGACCGGGAGGGCCGGGTCGCGGCCCGCTTCTTCGGCCAGATCCAGCAGGGCAGCGAGTCGATCCTCCGGACGATCATCGAGGACACGCTCGCGGAGGGCTCGTGAGCGGCATCGTCGTCGACGGCGCGCTCTGGCTCGCGATTCCGATCGCCGCGCTGGCAGGCCTGGTGTCGTTCCTCTCGCCCTGCGTGCTGCCGCTCGTGCCCGGCTACCTCGGCTTCCTCGGGGGAGCGGTCGCGCCCCGTGAGGCGCGCGTGGCCTCCGCGGCGCGCCGGCCTTCGGAAGCCGGCGGCACGCTGACGGCAGCGCGGCCCGCCACGGCGTCCCCTGGGCGCGGCCGGCTGCTCGGCGGCGTCGCGCTCTTCATCGCCGGATTCACCCTCGTCTTCCTCGCGATGGGCGTGTTCGCGGGCTCGCTCGGGCGCGTCTTCCTGGAGTACCAGGACGTCATCACCCGCGTGCTCGGGCTCGTCGTCATCGCCCTCGGCCTCGTCTTCGTCGGGGTGTTCGGCGTCGCCCAGCGGACGTATCGCCCGCAGCTGCGGCAGAACCTCGGCCTCGCGGGAGCGCCTCTCCTCGGTGTCGCGATGGGTGTCGGCTGGGCTCCGTGCATCGGCCCGACCCTCGCGACGATCCTGACCCTGGCCTACAGCCAGGCAGACCCGGCGCGCGCCGGCATCCTCGCCGTCGCGTACTCGCTCGGACTCGGACTGCCCTTCGTCCTCCTCGCCCTCGGGGCCTCGTGGGCGACGCGGTCGGTGTCGTTCGTCCGCCGCCACATCCGCGTCGTGAACATCGTCGGCGGTGCGATGCTCGTCGTCCTCGGTCTCCTCATGGTCACCGGGGTATGGGCCGAGTTCATGTCCGTCTTCGTCGGAGGGGTGGCCGGTGTCCCGACGTTCCTCTGAGCCGACCGACGGCCGCTCCGACGAGGGGCTGAGCGTCGACGGACCCCTCCGCCCGAGCGACCACCTCGACCAGACCGTCAACGGCATCCCGTCCGAAGGCACCGCGGAGGCGCCGCGCGAGACGCCCGGGTCGGGCCCGGCGCTCGGCGTCGTGGGCTGGGCCCGATGGGGCTGGCGTCAGCTCACCAGCATGCGCACGGCGCTCGTCCTCCTGCTGCTGCTCGCGATCGCGGCGATCCCGGGCTCGCTGGTCCCGCAGCGCAGCGCCGACCCCAACGGCGTCACGCAGTGGCGCTCGACGAACCCCGATCTGTTCCCGATCTTCGACCGGCTGCAGCTGTTCGACGTGTACACCTCGGCGTGGTTCTCCGCGATCTACATCCTGCTGTTCATCTCGCTGATCGGGTGCGTACTGCCCCGCACGAAGCACCACTGGAAGGCTCTCCGGCAGCGCCCGCCGCGGACGCCGATCCGGCTGTCGCGCCTCGACGATCACGCCGAGACCGTCGCCCTGGTCCCGGAGGGGACGGATGCCGCCGCCCACGCCGCCCACGCCATCGACCTCGCGGAGGCGCAGCTGCGCTCGGCCCGGTACCGCGTCGAGCGTTACGACCTCAAGGGCGTCCCGTCCGTCTCGGCGGAGCGCGGCTACATCCGCGAGACCGGCAACCTCCTCTTCCACGGCGCCCTCGTCGGCATCCTGCTGTCGGTGGGTATCGGCGGCGGCTTCACCTACACGGGGCAGACCGTGATCACCGAGGGCGACGGATTCGTCAACTCCCTCGGTCTGGGCTACACGACCTTCAACCCCGGCCGCTTCGTCGACACCGAGGCGCTCTCGCCGTACTCGGTGACCCTCGACCGTTTCGACGTGTCGTACACCCCGATCGGCGAGGCCGGTCAGGGGCAGTCGGGCGATTTCGTCGCGAACGTCACGACGAAGTTCGCCGGCGGTGAGCCGAAGCAGGAAGCGATCCGCGTCAACCATCCGATCACGATGGACGGCGACCGCATCTACCTGATGGGCAACGGCTATGCGCCCACGATCACGGTGCGAAACCCCGACGGCGACGTCGTCTACAGCGAGTCGGTGGCCTTCCTGCCGCAGGACGCCAACATGACCTCGCAGGGCGTCGTCAAGGTGCCCGACGGCCTGCCGGAACAGGTCGGGCTGGTCGGCTTCTTCTACCCCACCGCGGCGACACTCGACACGGGCGCCCTCACGTCGGGATACGGCGACCTGCTCAACCCCCGCATGACCTTCTGGGTGTACTCGGGCGATCTCGGCATCGACGACGGTGCGGCGCGCTCGGTCTACGCGCTCGACCCGACCGGAATGACCAAACTCGCCGGCAGCGACTCCCCGAACCCGTCTCTCGAGCTCACCCCCGGCGAGACGGTCGACCTGCCCGACGGGCTCGGCACGGTCACGTTCGAGGACGAGCTCGCGAGCGGCGGGCGCGAGTCCGTGAAGCGCTACGTGTCGCTCTCGATCCACAACGACGGCAGCTCGACCTGGGTGCTCGCGTTCGCGATCCTCGCGCTCGTCGGCCTGTTCGCGGCGCTGTTCGTCCCGCGCCGGCGTATGTGGGTCAAAGCCACGCCCGAGGGAGACACGGTGCGCGTCGAATACGCCGGCCTCGCCCGCGGTGAGGACCCCGCGATCGCGGTCGCCGTCGACGACCTCGCGCGACAGCACCGCACCGCCCTCGGTCACGATGCCGTGGCCTCTTCGCACTCCGACCGCACCCCTGCGGTACGGCCGTAAACTCAAACCACCCCATCCCACGGAGGACCTCGATGTCATTCGATGACCTGTCGGTTCTGCTCCTGTGGACCGCAATCGCGATCTACACGCTCGGCTTCCTCGCCTTCACGGTCGACCTCGCACGTCGCTCCGACATGGCGATCCAGACGCAGGACGCCAAGGTGCGCACGCTCGTCTCCGCCGGCGGCGGCCAGACGATCGACGAGATCCGCGCCGAGGAGGCCGCCGCGAAGATCGCTCTCGAGGCGCGTCCGTCCCAGCGCGGTCGGTACCTCTTCGCCCGCCTCGGCGTGGCCCTGACGGTGATCGCCTTCCTCTTCCACCTCGGCGCCGACGTCTCCCGCGGCATCGCCGCAGGACGCGTGCCCTGGTCGAACAACTACGAGTTCGCCCTCACCGGCACGCTTCTCGTCGTGGCCGTCTTCCTCGGCGTCCTCGTCAAGTACGACCTCCGCTTCCTCGGCGCGTTCGTCAACGGCCTGATCGTCGTGCTGCTGGGCGGCGCGGCCCTCGCCTACTACGTCGAGGTGGTCCCGCTGTCCGACCCGCTGAAGAGCGTCTGGCTGGTCATCCACGTCTTCGTCGCGTCGCTCGCGTCGGCCTTCCTGGCGATCGCGTTCGCCCTCTCGGTCGTGCAGCTCCTGCAGTCGCGCCGCGAGCGCATCGCGCTGGCCGCGGTGGGGTCGGATGCCGCCGCGCGCACCCGGCTGCCGTTCCTCCGCACTCTTCCGAGCGCCGAGGTGCTCGAGTCGCTGGCCTACCGGTTCGCGATCATCGGCTTCGTCCTGTGGACCTTCACCCTGATCGCCGGTGCGATCTGGGCGAACGACGCGTGGGGTCGCTACTGGGGCTTCGACACCAAGGAGGTCTGGACCTTCGTCATCTGGGTGCTCTACGCCGGCTACATCCACGCACGCGCGACGCGCGGCTGGCGTGGCACGCGGTCGGCCTGGCTCTCGATCGTCGGGTTCTGCTCGGTGCTGTTCAACTTCACCATCGTCAACCAGTTCTTCCAGGGTCTGCACTCCTACAGCGGCCTGAACTGACGCGGGAACGACGAAGCCCCCTGCCGCATCGCGGTAGGGGGCTTCGTCGTACGGGGAGGGTCAGGCGGGCTGGGCCAGCACCGCTCCGGCCGAGGTCGACCGCTGCCGCGCGACGGCCAGGACGCTGGCCACAACGGCCAGCACCGCCCAGATCGTCATGCCGATGATGCCCGCACCGATGCCGTTCGACTCGGTGAGTGCGGCGAGCATCGAGCTGTAGGCGGGAGCGGTCGGGAGCAGGCCGGCGATGTCGGCCAGGACGCCCGGGATCGTCGAGACGATGCCCGTTCCCAGGGCGACGACGCCGATGAGGGTCGCGACCCACCGTCCGGCTCCGCCGAAGATGGCGACCAGGGCCTGGTTGACCGCGGCGAATGCGATGCCCGCCACGACGCACAGGGCGGCGAACACGGACCACGGCCCGACCTCGTACTCGGCGGCGAGCTGCACGACACCGGCGACCAGAAGGCCCTGCGCGGCGCCGATCGCCGCACCCGGGGCGAGGGCTCGGAGTGCGAGCAGAACGGAGGGGCGCCGCGACGACAGGGCGCCGCGGGGGACGGCTTGCAGAGCGACGAAGGAGGCGAGTCCACCGAACCAGAGCGCGAGCATCGCGAGCAGCGGCACGGCGGAAGCTCCGAAGAGCGAGGTGCCGGTGCCCTCTGCGGCGACGGGGTTCGCGACGATCGAGGCGAGATCCTTCGCCTCGTCGTCGCTGTAGCTCGGGATGCCGTCGACGGCCTGATCGAGGCCGTCCGCCAGGTCGCCGGTGCCGTCGGCGAGCTGGCCGACACCGTCGGAGACCTCGCCTGCACCGTCGGCGAGCTGGCCCACGCCGTCGGCGAGCGACTCGGTGCCGGATGCGGCCGTGCCGGCTCCCGCTGCGAACGTCCGCGCTCCGTCGGCGAGCTGACCGGCGCCGCTGGCGAGCTCGCCCGCACCGTCCGCCAGGTCGTCGGCGCCGTCGGAGAGCTGACGCACGCCGGTGGCGGCGGCGCCCGCACCCGATGCCAGTTCGGCGGTCCCGGTCGCGAGGCCCCGCGACCCGGCGGCGAGGTCGTCCGCGCCGTCGGCGAGACCGGTCATGCCCTCGGAGAGCTGCTGCGCTCCGGAGGCCGATTCGCGCAGGGCGGCGGTGAGCTGCGGGCCGAGGTCTGAGAGCTGGCGCACCTGCGTGGCGATCGTGCCCGACTGGCCGATGAGGCCCTGCACGTCGGGGAGGGCGGCGTTGGCCTGGGCCGACGCGTCCGCGAGAGCGGCGCACACCTCTGCGGTGCCGCCGTCGGCGAGACAGGTCGCCGAGATGTCGGCGAGGGCGTCGGCCGCCGCGGTGACGGCGGCGCTGGCCTCGCTGCTGCGCGCAGCGAGGGCGTCGACGCCGTCGACGACGTCGGTCGGGATGGTCGGGATCTGCGCCGTCTGGTCGGCGATCTGAGCCAGCCCGTCGGCGAGCTGGCTCGTTCCGGTGGCGAGCTCGCCCGCGCCGGCCGACCACGTGTCGAGTCCGTCTGCCGTCGCGGCCTGCCCGCTCGCGATCTGGTCGGCACCGCCGGCGAGTTCGTCGATGCCGTCGGCGGCGGCATCCGCGCCCGTCGCGAGCTGACGCGCTCCGCCCGAGAGGGCGGTGGCGCCGGTGCCGATCGCGCTGATGCCGGTCGACAGTCCGCCGGCGCCGCTCGAGAGTTCCCGGATGCCGTCGGCGAGCGTGTACGCGCCGGTCGCGGCGTCTCCGGCTCCGTCGGCGAGCTGGTCGGCGCCGTCGGCTGCCTGGCGACCGCCGTCCGCGATCTGCTCGGCGCCGTCGGCGGCCTCACCGAGCTGGTCGCCCAGGGTCGTGAAGCCGAGGAGCACGTTCTCGAGGTAGGTCGAGGTGAGCTGCTCTCCGAGGATGGATGCCGCGGTCTGCGTCACCTGCGTGGTGATGGCGTCGTCGACGATCCGCGCGTCGGGCGGCGTCGTGAGGACGATGGTCGCCCGCTCGGGATCACCGCCGGGAGCGGTCGACGTGGCCGCTGCCGAGAAGTCCTTCGGGATGGTGACGATGGCGTCGTACGAGCCGTCGGCGAGGCCCGCCTCGGCATCCTCCGTGTTGGAGATGGTCCAGGTCAGATTGCTCTCGAGTTCGTCCGACCCTTCGACGAGGCCCGCCGTGAGCAGGCGCCCGAGGGGCGTCGTCTGCCCGTCGATCTCGACGGGTTCGTCGTTGTTCACGATCGCGGTGTTCATCGCGTCGAGGCGCTCGGTCGGGTTGTAGAGAGCGGCGACGAGGATGCCGCCGATGAGGGCGGGCAGCAGCAGCACGCCGATGAGGGTGACCCACGTCACGGGCCGGCGGGTCTGGGAGCGTTCGAGGGGAAGGGTCATGAGGGGATCACCTGGGTGTCGGTGGTGGCGGGGGACGGAACGGTGGCGCCGAGGCGGAGGGTCTCGGCTGAAGGACGGTGCGCGTCGTCCAGGAGGGCGCGGGCGGCATCCAGGTCGCGAGCGGATGCGGCGACGGTGAGGGCGCCGCCTCGCGCGGAGACGCCCGCCGCGGCGTCGCGCAGGAGCGCGGCGGCCTGATCGCGGGTGCTTCCGGTCAGGGCGTCGAGCCCGACGATCACGACGAAACGCGTGCGGCCCGAGAGGGCGCGGGTGAGCTCGGCGAGGGGCGATTCGGACCCGGCGAGCTCGGCGACCCCGACGTGCGCGCGAACCCAGGCGGCGCGTCCCGGGAGCAGGTGCCCCGAGACGCGGAGGAGTCCGCCGGAGGGGGCGACGCGCCCCGCCACGGCGAGCAGGAAGGCGCGGGACGCGTGCGGGTCGTCGGCGGTGACGAGCAGCGAGCCGCCGTCGTCCAGTCGCACGTGCGCCCCGGTGAAGAGCACGACGTCGTCGGCGCTCGTGCGCCCCTCGGCGCGGACCTCGAGATCGTCTGCGGCGAGGGCGCCGCGGTAGTCGGGTTCGGGCCACGCGAGGTTCTTCTGCTCGTGCTCGACCGCCTCGCCCTCGATGTCGACGTGGGGGAGCAGGCGGTCGAGCCAGCGCGGCATCCACCACGCCTTCTCGCCCAGCAGCGTCATGACGGCGGGAACGAGCGTCATGCGGACGAGGAAGGCGTCGACGGCGATGCCCACGGCGAGGCCCAGTGCGATCGGCTTGATCGAACTGTCCCCCTCGGGGACGAAGGCCGCGAACACGGCGAACATGATCACCGCCGCTGCGACGACGACACGGGCCGAGGCGGTGAACCCGCTCCGCACCGCGGCCACGGCCGTCGCCCGGTCGGCACGGCCGCCGCGCGCCCGACTGGCGTGGACGTAGTCCTCTCGCATGCGGGAGACGAGGAACACCTCGTAGTCCATCGCGAGGCCGAAGAGCACGCCCATCAGGATGATCGGCATGAAGCTGATGACGGGGCCGGTGCGGGTGACGTGCAGGGCGTCGGCGAGCCAGCCCCACTCGAACACCGCCGCGACGGCGCCGAACGCGGCGAGGATCGACAGCAGATACCCGAGGGTGGCCTTGAGCGGCACCCAGAGCGAGCGGAAGACGATCGTCAGGAGGATGAAGGACAGGCCGACGACGAAGATGCCGAACGGCAGCAGCGCCGATCCGAGCCGGTCGGAGATGTCGATGCCGACGGCCGTGTAGCCGGTCACCTTCAGGTCGACGCCGTATTCGTCGAGCCACTCGTCGTGGTGGGAGCGGAGCTCGCGGACGAGTTCGGCGGTCTCGGGATCGTCGGGCGCGGTCGTCGGGACGATCTGGATGAGTCCGGTGTCGGCGGTCTCGTTCGGCGTCGCGAGGGCGACGCGCTCGACGCCGGGAATCCGCTCGACCTCGGCCTTGAGATCCTCCATCAGGCCCAGGGGGTCGGTGGAGGTGACGATCGTCCCGGCCATGACGAGGGCGCCGTTCGAGCCGGCGCCGAAGTGCTCGGCGTTGAGGTCGTAGGCCTGGCGCGCCTCGCTCGAGCGCGGCTGCACGCCGGCGTTCGGAAGGGCCAGGTGCAGGCTCGTCGAGGGGATCGCCATGACGGCGAGCCCCAGCACGACGGCGACGGTGGTGACGACCGGATGCCGCGTGACGAGCATGACCCAGCGGTTGGTGCGCGGGGTCGCTGCGGCGCGCGGGGCCGCCTCCGTGGCAGCCGCCTTCTTGCGCCGGGTGGGGACGCCGGCGCGCAGGGCGCGCGAGCCCCAGCCGACGACACGACCCTTCGCGAAGCCCAGGAGGGCGGGGGTGAGGCTGACCGCGACGAGCACCGCGATGAAGACGGCGACGGCGGCCGCGATACCCATCGTGGTGAGGAACGGGATGCCGGCGAAGCTCAGGCCGATGAGCGCGATCAGCACGGTCACGCCGGCGAACACGACGGCCGAGCCGGCCGTGCCGGTCGCGCGGGCGGCCGACTCCTCGGGGTCCATCCCGAGGCGGACCTGGTCCTGATGTCGCGCGACGATGAAGAGGGCGTAGTCGATGCCGACGGCGAGGCCCAGCATGATGGCGAGCATCGGGGTCACGGACGAGATCGTCGTGACGGCGGTCGAGACGTAGATCAGCGAGATCGCGAGCGCGACGCCGATGAGCGCACTGATGAGGGGGAACCACGCGACCGCGAACGAGCGGAACGTGATCATGAGGACGAACAGGGCGACGATCACGCCGACGGCCTCGATGATCGACAGCGCGGGCAGCGAGCTCGAGAAGAGGTCGCCGCCGAGCGCGGAGGTCGTGCCCTCGGGCGCCGTGTCGCGGAAGTCGGAGACGAGCCCGCGGACGGCGTCGATCGTCTCCGCCTCGACGTCGACGGACTGCCCGTCGAACTGCATCTGCACGAGGGCGGCGCGGTCGTCGTCCGACACGAGGCCTTCGACCAGCTCGTCGTAGGGGTCCGTCACCGACGACACGCCGTCGATGTCGCCGAGGTCGCCGGCGAGGTCGACGATCTCGCCGCGCAGGGGTTCATCGGTCACCGTCGCGCCCTCAGGGGCGACCACGATGAACTGCGCGCTCGCGCCGCTGGCCTGCGGGAAGGTGCGCTCGAGGAGCTGTATGCCCTCCTGCGCCTCGGTTCCGGGGATCGTGAAGGCGTTGTCGGTGCCTTTCATGAACAGTGCGACGCTCCCGCCGGCGAGGCCGAGGAGGAGGAGCCAGGCGATCAGCACGCGCCACGAGTGACGGTACGACCAGCGGCCGAGGGAGTAGAGAAGAGTGGACACGGCGCTCCAGGGAAAGGATCAGACGGTTTCGATACAGCGCTGTATCCGATACACACATGTATCCTAACGGGATACGGTCGGTCTATGTCTGAAGAGTGGGTGTGAGATGACGCGACGTCGCGAGAACACGCAGGCGCGCCTGCTCGAGGCCGCGCACGAGGTGTTCGCCGAGGTCGGTTTGGGAGCGGCATCCGTCGAGGCGATCTGCGAGCGCGCCGGTTTCACCCGCGGGGCGTTCTACTCGAACTTCGAGAGCAAGGACGAGCTGTTCCTCGCCCTGATCACGCAGCTCGCCGACGACAAGCTCGACGAGGTCGCCGGTCGGGTGAAGGGCCTTTCGGGCAGCGGTGACGACCCCGTGCACCTCGTGCGTCAGATCGCCGACGTCTCGCTGGCCGAGCGGATGGAACCGCAGCTGCTCAGCGAGATCCGCACCCAGGCGCTCCGCGACGAGCGTCTCGCGGAGGCGTTCCTGGCGTGGCGGGAGCAGATCCATGCGCGGGTCGAGTCGCTCATCGGCGATGTGGCCGACGTCTACGGCTTCCGGCTGCGGTTGCCGATCCCCGACGCCGCGCGCCTGCTCATGGACGTGTCGGAGGAGACGACCGCGCGCTGCGCGCTCGAACGCCGCTCCCGCGAGGAGTCGAGTGCGGCGCTGCAGTCGAGGTTGGAGCAGCTCGTGACCCTCCTCGTCGACCCGAGCTGACCCGGCCCTACCGGCCCGCGCGCTCGAGCAGGGCGTGACAGCGCGTCACGCGCTCCACCCACCAGCGCGTCCGATCGGCGGATGCCGCGTGCTCGGCCAGCAGGTCGGGGCTCGGCACCACGCGGCCCACGGTCACCGCGCCGCCGACGGGGACGAGCGGCGGGTCCGCGACATCGGCGACCAGCAGCGAGGCCGTGCCGAGGCCGCAGTCGAAGTCGAGGCCGGGGAGTGCGGCGGCGAGGGCGGCACCCATCGCGAGCCCGACGCTCGTGTCGAGCGCGCTCGACACGACGGCGGGAAGCCCCGCCTCGCGGACCACCTCGAGCGCGCGTCGGATGCCGCCGAGCGGCTGCGCCTTGATCACGAGGAGGTCCGCAGCACCGGCGCGTGCGACGGCCACCGGGTCGGCGGCCTTTCGCACGGATTCGTCGGCGGCGATCGGGATGTCCATGTACTTCACGCGGGCGCGCACCTCGGAGAGCTCGGGAATGGTCGCGCAGGGCTGCTCCACGTATTCGAGGTCGAACTCGGCGAGGGCATGCACGGCATGCTCCGCCTCGTCGACGTTCCAGCCGCCGTTCGCGTCGATGCGGATGCGCCCCTCGGCTCCCATCGCCTCGCGGACGGCTCGCACGCGGGCGACGTCGTCGGCGAGCACCTGGCCGCGCTCGGCGACCTTGACCTTGGCCGTGCGGCATCCGTCGAAGCGCGCGAGCACCCCGGCGACGTCGGCGGCCGCGACAGCGGGGACGGTCGCGTTGACCGGGATCGTCTCGCGGAGCGCACGCGGCGCCTCGTGCCAGCCGTACTCGATCGCCGCAGCCAGCCAGGCAGACGCCTCGAGGTCGTCGTACTCGACGAAGGGCGAGAACTCGGTCCATCCCGCCGGTCCCTCGAAGACGGCGGCCTCGCGCACGTCGATGCCGCGGAAGCGTGTCGCGAGCGGAAGGGCGACGACGTGCATCCGGTCGAGCAGATCCTGCAGCGCGGGGGTGTCCATGGCACCATCATGGGGGCCGGGGTGCGCGGCCGGGCGCGGCGCGGCCGGGGAAGCGCGGGAACAGGCGGCCGCCCCCGCCGCGGGGCAGGGCGCTACAACGTTGTACAGTGACGACATGGAGGGGGCATGACACCGACGCTGCACGATGTCGCGCGACTGGCCGGGGTCTCGATCAAGACGGTCTCCAACGTCATCAACGACTACCCGCATGTCCGCCCGACCACGCGGGAGAAGGTCCAGCTTGCGATCGCGGAGCTCGGCTACACGCCCAACCTGACCGCCCGCAACCTCCGGAGCGGCCGCACCGGCGCGATCGCCCTCGCCGTGCCGGATCTCGGCCTCAGCTACTTCGCCGAACTGGCGGCCACGGTCATCGCCGAGGCGGAGCGGCGGGGAGTCGTCGTGCTCGTCGAACAGACGGGCGGTGATCGCGGCCGAGAGCTCGATCTCCTCCGCAGCCCCCGGCTGAAGCTGACGGACGGCCTCATCTTCAGTCCGCTCGGGATGGATCAGGCTGACGTCGACCGTCTGGCGGTGCCGTTCCCCATGGTCGTGCTGGGGGAGCGGATCTTCGACGGCCCGGTCGATCACGTGACCATGCGCAACGTCGAGGCTGCGCGCGCCGCCACCGAGCACCTCCTCGCCGCCGGCCGTCGCCGGATCGCGGTCGTCGGGGCGCACGCGGGCGAAGTGATCGGGTCGGCGGGTCTCCGGCTCCGCGGCTACGCCGAGGCGCTCACGGCGGCGGGCATCGCCGTCGACGAGGACCTCATCGGCTACACGACGATGTGGCACCGTTCGAACGGGGCGCGGACGATGAGCGACATCCTTCGTCGCGGCGTCGACTTCGACGCGGTGTTCGGGCTGAACGACACCCTCGCCCTCGGGGCGATGCGCGCATTGCAGGAGAGCGGGCGCCGCGTTCCCGGCGACGTCGCCGTCGTGGGCTTCGATGATCTCGATGAAGCTCAGTACTCGATCCCGTCGCTGACCACGATCGATCCGGGCCAGAGCTGGATCGCGAAGACCGCAGTGAGCACGCTTCTCGGGCGCATCGCGGGCGATCTCGACGGCCCGCCGCAGCTTCTCCTCGCCGACTTCCATCTCGCCGTCCGCGAGTCGGCAACGCTCGCGTAACGCATCTTGACAGGACCGATGACGCGCGTCATCATCGCTTTACAACGTTTACTTTCTAACGTTGTAAAGCGCGTGCGACGCTGCACCTGACGGTGTTCGGCGCACCGCATCCATCTCCGTAAGACACCGGTGTCCACACCGCGAGAGGAAGCACACAGCCCATGAAGTCCAAGGTCATCGCAGGCTTCGGCGTCGTCGCCGTCGCCGCTGCGGCCCTCACCGGCTGCTCCGGCGCCGCCGAGAGCTCGTGCACGAATGAGATCGTCAACCCCGACGCGACGCAGGTGTCCGTCTGGGCCTGGTATCCCGCCTTCGAGCAGGTCGTCGACCTGTTCAACAACAGCCATGACGACGTCCAGATCTGCTGGACCAACGCCGGTCAGGGCAACGACGAGTACACCAAGTTCTCGACGTCGATCGAGTCGGGCAGCGGCGCTCCCGACGTCATCATGCTCGAGGCCGAGGTGCTCTCGAGCTTCGCGATCCGCGACGCGCTCGTCGACCTGTCGGAGTTCGGCGCCGCCGATGTCCAGAGCGACTACACGGAGGGCGCCTGGAAGGACGTCTCGAGCGGCGACGCGGTCTACGCCATCCCCGTCGACGGCGGTCCCATGGGCATGCTCTACCGGCAGGACATCCTCGACGAATACGACATCGCCCCGCCCACGACGTGGGCCGAGTTCGGCGAGGCGGCCCAGACGCTGAAGGATGCCGGTGCCCCCGGCGTCCTCGCCAACTTCCCGCCCAACGGCCGCGCGTTCACGCAGGCGCTGTTCGCGCAGGCGGGATCGGTGCCGTTCACCTACGACAGCGCCTCGCCGCAGGACATCGGCATCGACGTCGCCGACCAGGAGTCGAAGGACGTCCTCGCCTACTGGCAGGACCTCGCCGACAAGGGCCTGGTCGCCACTGATGAGGCCTTCACCGCCGACTACAACACGAAGCTCGTCGACGGCTCGTACGCGATCTACGTCGCCGCGGCGTGGGGCCCCGGCTACCTGCAGGGGCTCGAGGGCTCGGACGAGTCCGCCGAGTGGCGTGCCGCACCCGTCCCGCAGTGGGACGCCGCGAACCCCGTCCAGATCAACTGGGGCGGATCGACGTTCGCCGTGACCTCGCAGGCGAAGGACAAACAGGCGGCTGCGACGGTGGCGAAGGAGATCTTCGGCACCGAGGAGGCGTGGAAGATCGGCATCGAAGAGGCCGCCCTGTTCCCGCTGTGGAAGCCGATCCTCGAGTCGGACTACTTCCGCGACCTGGAGTACCCGTTCTTCGGCGGGCAGCAGATCAACAAGGACGTCTTCCTCCCCGCTGCGTCCGGATACGCGGGCTTCACGTTCAGCCCGTTCCAGAACTACGCGTACGACCAGCTGCAGGAGGAGCTGACCGCCGTCGTCGTCGACAAGAACAAGGATGCCGCGGCAGCCCTCGACGACCTGCAGGCCACTCTCGAGACGTACGCGACCGATCAGGGCTTCGCGCTCCTCGACTGATCAGACGGGGCCGGCTTCGGGCCGGCCCCGTCCCTCAGGGGAAGACATCATGACCACTCACGCATTGGAGCGCCCCGCCGTCCGGCGTCGGCGCAGCGGTATCGAACGGCGGCAGCAGGTCGGCTGGCTGTTCATCACCCCGTTCCTCCTGATCTTCGCGGCGTTCCTCGTGTTCCCGCTGATCTACGCCTTCGGGATGAGCCTGTTCAGCTCGACCCTCGCGACCGGCACCGAGTTCGTCGGCGCCGACAACTACGTGAAGGCCTTCTCCGACCCGCTGTTCATCGGCGGGCTCGGCAGGGTCGCGCTCTTCGCGGTCGTGATGATCCCGGCGCAGTTGCTCGTCGGCCTGGTCGCGGCGCTCGTGCTCGACTCGCTCGCCACCTGGGTCTCCAAGCTCTCTCGGCTGCTGATCTTCGCGCCGTACGCGATCCCCGTCGTGATCGGGGCGCTGATGTGGAGCTTCCTCTACAGCCCGCGGTTCGGGCCCGGAGCGACGCTGTTCGACCTGGTGGGGCTCGAGGCGCCGAACTTCCTCGCGAGCGACTCCATCTTCTTCAGCCTCGTCAACATCGTGACGTGGCAGTGGGCCGGCTACTACATGATCGTGATCTACGCGGCGCTCCGCGCGATCGATCCCGCCATCTACGAGGCAGCCCGCATCGACGGGGCGGGCGGCTGGCAGATCGCCACCCGCATCAAGGTGCCCATGATCTCGTCGTCGATGGTCATGGTGATCACGTTCGCCCTGATCGGCACGCTGCAGTTCTTCACCGAGCCGACGGTGCTCCGTTCGATCGCCTCCGGCGCACTCCCGGCCGACTACACGCCGAACATGTACGCGTACGCGCTGGCCTTCAGCTACAGCCAGTTCAACTACGCGTCGACGATCGCCTTCTCCCTCGGCATCCTCGTCTTCATCGGCTCGTTCGGCTTCCTCTTCCTCACCCGCAAGCAGAACGGACTGAAGTGATGTCCGCCCTTCCCTCCACGGCATCCGTCATCGACGATGCGCACACCACCGTGACCGGGTTGCCCTCGCGTCGCAACCGTTCCGCCGGGCGAGCCCGCGGCGGGCGGCGCATCGGGTCGCACGTGCTCCTGATCGTCCTGGCGATCTACTTCATCATCCCGATCTGGTGGCTGTTCGTCTCGGCCACGAAGGACACCGGCAGCCTCTTCTCGAGCCCGGCGTTCTGGTTCGACAACCCGGCGAGCTTCTTCAGCAACATCGCGGGCCTGTTCGAGCACCAGGGCGGCATCTACTGGCGCTGGCTCGGAAACTCCTTCCTCTACGCGTTCGTCTCGGGCGTCGGAGCGACCGTCGTCGCGGTGCTCGCGGGCTACGGATTCGCGAAGTACCGGTTCCGTGGGCGGGGCGTCGTCTTCGGCATGATCCTCGGCTCCGTCATGGTGCCGCTGACCGCCCTCGTGATCCCGACCTTCATGCTGCTCAGCCAGTACAACCTCATCAACACCCCGTGGGCCGTGATCCTGCCCTCCCTGCTGAACCCGTTCGGCGTCTACCTGATGCGCGTCTACACGCAGGATGCCGTTCCCGACGAGCTCCTCGAGGCGGCCCGCATCGACGGCGCGGGGGAGTGGCGCACCTTCACGACGATCGTCGTGCCGCTCCTGCGGCCCGCGAT
The DNA here is from genome assembly GCF_045066555.1 of Microbacterium sp. Ld4. NCBI lineage: Bacteria > Bacillati > Actinomycetota > Actinomycetes > Micrococcales > Microbacteriaceae > Microbacterium > Microbacterium sp. Ld4. The sequence continues at coordinate 654,261 of NZ_JBISHE010000013.1, forward strand.
CGTGACGGTGCTCCTCCTCTCGATCGTCGGGACGTGGAACAACTTCTTCCTGCCGCTGGCCGTCCTGACCGACCCGCAGCTGCTCCCGGTGACCGTGGGGCTCAACCGGTGGCTGGCGCTCTCGAACGCGGGTGCGGGCGGTGAGCAGGTGTGGAACCTCATCACCTCCGGGGCGTTCGTCTCCGTGCTCCCGCTCCTGCTGTCCTTCCTGCTCCTGCAGCGGTACTGGCAGGGCGGGCTGGCCATCGGCTCCGTCAAGTGACCCCGCCGGCTGCCGTCGCTGCGGCATCCGGTGCTCTTCCCGCACACTCTCGACCAGAAAGCTCGTCCATGCCTGCTGCACGTCTCACCCTCGACCCCGCCTTCGCGATCGGGGCGATCCGCCGGAAGCTCTTCGGGGGCTTCGTCGAGCACCTCGGGAGGCACGTCTACGACGGGATCTACGAGCCCGGTCACGAGACCGCGGATGCCGAAGGCTTCCGTACCGACGTGATCGACCTCGTGAAGGAGCTCGGCGTCGACACGATCCGCTACCCCGGGGGCAACTTCGTCTCGGGCTTCCGCTGGGAGGACTCGGTCGGACCGGCCGAGCAGCGGCCGCGGCGCCTCGACCTGGCCTGGCACTCCACCGAGACCAACGAGGTGGGGCTCCACGAGTTCTCCTCGTGGCTCGAGAAGGTCGGCAGCGACCTCATGATGGCGGTGAACCTTGGCACGCGCGGCACCCTCGAGGCCCTCGATCTCCTCGAGTACTCGAACATCCGCTCCGGCACGGCGCTCAGCGACCAGCGCGTCGCGAACGGCCGCACCGAGCCGTTCGACGTCCGCATGTGGTGCCTCGGGAACGAGATGGACGGGCCCTGGCAGCTCGGCCACAGGTCGGCAGACGACTACGGCAAGATCGCCTCGCAGACCGCGAAGGGCATGCGGCAGCTCGACCCGACGATCGAACTCGTCGTCTGCGGCTCGTCGAGCGCGCACATGCCGACGTTCGGGGAGTGGGAGCGGGTGGTGCTCACCCACACCTACGACGACGTCGACCTGATCTCGTGCCACGCGTACTACGAGGAGCGCGGCGGCGACCTCGGCAGCTTCCTCGCCTCGGCCGTCGACATGGACGGCTTCATCGAGACCGTCGTCGCGACGGCCGACCACGTCGGCGCCGTGCGCGGGTCGTCGAAGAAGATCGACATCTCGTTCGACGAATGGAACGTCTGGTACATCGAGCGGTTCCACGGCGTCGACAAGATCGAGGGCGTCGACAACTGGCCGGTCGCGCCGCGCCTTCTCGAAGACGTGTACTCCGTGGCGGATGCTGTGGTGTTCGGCAACCTGATGATCTCGCTGCTCAAGCACGCCGACCGTGTCGCGAGCGCGTCGCTCGCGCAGCTCGTCAACGTGATCGCGCCGATCATGACCGAGCCGGGCGGTCCGGCGTGGCGGCAGACGACCTTCTACCCGTTCTCGATCACCTCCCGTCTCGCGCAGGGGCAGGCGCTGCGACTGACCCTCGATGCGCCGACGTACACCACGGCCGCCTACGGCGAGGTCCCCCTCGTCGATGCGGTGGCCACGCACGACGCCGAAGCCGGCCGCAGTGCGGTCTTCGTGGTGAACCGGAGCACGACCGAGGCGATCGAGGTGTCGGTCGACGTCTCCGCACTCGGTGAGGTCGCGGTGCTCGAGACTCACACGCTCGCCGACGCCGACGTCTACGCGAAGAACACCCTCGACGATCGCGATCGCGTCGCTCCGACGGTGAACGATTCGGCAGTGATCGCAGGCGGCGTTCTCACGCTCACGCTGCCCCCGGTGTCGTGGAGTGCGATCGCGCTCGGATGACCCTGTTGTCACCTTCTCCCCGTCCGGGCACACTGAGCTCTCAGGCACAGACGGGGAGAGGGTGGCGGATGACGCGATCGTGGCGCGCCCTGACCCCCGCAGGCGGCGTTCGGCCGGCGACATGACGGCGAAGACGCGCAGGGCCCCTCGCGTCGTGGCGATGTCGGTCGCGGCGGCCGTCCTGCTGACCGGATGCATCTCGACGGCGGGCCTCGACGGTCGCCCGGCACCCGCGAGCCCCACGACACGCCCCGCGCCCACGGCGGCGGCCACGGAGGAGCTGAGCGACGCCACCGCGCCCGACCTCTGTGCGGATCCGGTCGAGCTCGCCCGGATGTTTCCCTCGGACGCTCACAGGGGGGCTCCCGGCCTCGGGATCGGCCCGGAGTTCCAGGCCGCTGCGCAGGCGTGGACGCGGGGTGACGCGGCGTGTCAGCCCGCCTCGACGCAGCCCGTCGGCAGCGCCTGCGACCTGCAGGAGGCTACGGACAGCGAGCTGCGGATGTCTTCGCTCGCGTCCCTCGACGTGATGTTCGCCGCGGGCGCGACCGCTCAGGTGTCGACCGTCGTGAGCGGTCGCTCCGTCGACAACGACCCGTTCGTGTACGAGGCGTCGGCGTGGCGGTTCGAGGGGCCGGAGGCTGCGGCCGGCGCGCCGCTCGTGACCCTGATCGGCGGATGCGAGCCGGTCTCGGCCTCCGACGTCTCCGGGACCCGCATCCGCCACCTCCTCAGAGAAGGGTCGGAACCGTACCTTCAGGTGTGGGCCGACGACGGCTACGTGTTCTCGCTCGCCAGCATCCGTCTGACGGGCGGGGGGAACGAGCCGGCCGGGTTGCCCACCGCGTCGGGCCTGCTGCCCGCCGAGGCCTTCGCCCACACGGCCGAGGCGTTCGCCGACGATGCGCGGAGCGCGTTCGCGGACCTGTCACCCGAGCCGTGACCTACGAGGGTCAGGCGACCTGCTTGCCGCACATCCCGCACTCGCCCGTCGCAGAGATCTCGACGAAGCAGTCGGGGCACATCGCACGGAAGACGTCGAACGATGCGCCGGGACGCTTGGGGAGCGTGGTCCGCTCCGGAGCGACCTTCGGCGCACGGGCGGTCGCGCGCGGCTTGTCGGGGCGCGCGGCAGAGGGCGCGGGCGGCGGCGCGGTCTTCGGCGTGTGCTCGGCGCAGTAGTACCGGACGAACCCTGCGTGGTTGTTCGGATGCCGGTGCTTGACGACCCAGAGGTCGGCACGGTCGTAGGGCTGGGCGTCGGCGGGGCAGGAGACGCAGCGCGTCGCCTCGCCGGGGACGGTCTCGGCGGCGGAGAGCGGCACCTCGAAGGGGAGCGCGTCCCGCCAGTCCGATGTTCTCGTGATCTTCATGGCGGTCCTTCCGCGGCATCCCGTCGGGTGAGAGGTCGCCCTATAAGTTTCGCACGTGCGGGGATGCCGCGGGGCCCGTCGGCTGAGCGCCTCGGCATCCGCTGCGCGCTCGCGCGTAGGCTGGCCCCGTGACCGTCTCCGACCTCTTCGACCCGGCCGAGTGGACCGTGGCGCCCGGCGCCGACGGGTACACCGACATCACCGCGCACGTCTCGACGGACGGCCGCATCGCTCGCATCGCGTTCGACCGGCCCGAGGTGCGCAACGCCTTCCGGCCTCACACCGTCGACGAGCTCTACCGTGCGCTCGACATCGCGCGGCAGGATCCGAAGATCGGCGTCGTGCTGCTCACCGGCAACGGTCCGAGTGCGAAGGACGGCGGATGGGCCTTCTGCTCGGGTGGAGACCAGCGCATCCGTGGCCGCGACGGCTACAAGTACTCCGACGACGAGGCCGCCGTCCACGACCCGGCGCGTGCGGGACGCCTGCACATCCTCGAGGTGCAGCGCCTCATCCGCTTCATGCCGAAGGTCGTCATCGCCGTCATCCCCGGCTGGGCGGCCGGCGGCGGACACTCGCTCCACATCGTCTGCGACCTGTCGATCGCGAGCTCCGAGCACGGCCGGTTCAAGCAGACCGACGCTGACGTCGGCTCGTTCGATGCCGGGTACGGGTCTGCGTACATGGCGCGCCAGGTCGGCCAGAAGGTGGCGCGGGAGGTGTTCTTCCTCGCGGAGGAGTACTCCGCTCAGCGGGCGTACGAGATGGGCGCCGTCAACCGCGTCGTGCCGCACGCCGAGCTCGAACGCGAGGCGATCGCGATGGCGCGGACGATCCTCGGCAAATCGCCGACCGCGATCCGCATGCTCAAGTTCGCCTTCAACGCGATCGACGACGGCATGGTCGGGCAGCAGGTGTTCGCCGGCGAGGCGACGCGGCTCGCCTACGGCACCGACGAGGCCGTCGAGGGGCGCGATGCGTTCCTCGAGAAGCGCGACCCGGACTGGTCGCCCTACCCGTACCACTTCTGACCCCGTGCTCCTCCGTCCGGTCGGCTCCGACGACCCGCGTGACATCCTCCGCGGCCTCCGCGGCGCCGTCCTCGGCGCGGGGCCGGCGCTGGCGCTCGGCGCGGCCACGGCGCTCCCGGTCGAGGTTCCTCCCGGCACGGCGCTCGTCGTGACGACATCGGGCTCGACGGGCTACCCGAAGTCGGTGGCCCTCAGCCGTTCGGCGCTCACCGCGTCGGCTCTCGCCACGGCCGAACGGGTCGGCAGCGGCGCCTGGCTCCTCGCGCTCCCCGCCACCTACGTGGCCGGCGCGCAGGTGCTCGTCCGCGCCCTCGTGTCGGGCCGAGAACCGGCCATCCTGACCGGGTCGTTCACCGCAACGACCTTCACCGCCGCCGCGTCGGCGATGGCGGCGAGCGAGGGCGGTGCCCGTGTGCCGACGTACACCTCGCTCGTGCCCGCCCAGCTGCAGACGCTGGTCGACGCCGCCGACCATGAGCCGTCCGCCGCGCGCGCCCTCGCCTCGTTCGAAGCCATCCTCATCGGCGGGCAGGCCCTGCCGCCGGCGCTCGCCGAACGTGCGGCCGGGCACGGTGCGCGCGTCGTGCGCACCTACGGATCGACCGAGACGAGCGGCGGGTGCGTCTACGACGGCGTGCCGCTGCCCGGGGTGAGAATGCGCGTCGTGGACGGTGAGGTGCAGCTGAACGGCCCGAACCTGGCCGACGGCTACCTCGGTGACCCCGATCGCACCGCCCGGGCGTTCGTCCGAGATGACGAGGGCCTGCGCTGGTACCGCACGGGTGACGGCGGCGAGATCGTGGACGGCGTCCTCCGGGTCTCCGGCCGGCTCGACAACGTCATCGTCTCGGGCGGCGTGAACGTCTCCCTCGACCGCGTCGAGCGGGTGGTGCGCGGCATCCCCGGCCTCACCGGCGCGGTCGTCGTCGGCGTGCCCGACGAGCGGTGGGGCGCGGCATCCGTCGTCGTCATCGATCGCGCCTCGAGCGCCGGCCGATCGGATGCCGAGCTGCTCGCCCTCGTACGCGCCGCCGTGGGCGACGCGCTCGGATCGCCCGCGCGGCCGCGCCAGGTGCGGGTGGTCGGCGCGATGCCGCTGCTCGCGAGCGGCAAGCCCGATCGCGTCGCGCTCCGCCGGATCGCCGCCGGCTGACGCGCAGCCGCCCTGCCGGACGCGCGCCCTCCCGCCCGGGCATAGGATTTCTGCTCGTGGCAGCACCCTCTCGGAAGAACACCCGCCGGCCGGCCTCGAAGGCGGCGAAGACCTCGGGCAACCCCGCACGTCCTCGCGTCTCCGCCGCCCCGCCGAAGCCCGCGCCCGTCACGGCGCGCGACTGGGTCGGCGCCGCCCGTCTCCGCACGCTGCCGCTCGCCATCAGTCCGATCCTCGTCGGCACGGGCGCCGCGCTCGTCGTCGACCAGAGGCTCCACTGGGTGCTCGCGCTGTGCTGCCTGGTCGTGGCGGTCGCGCTCCAGATCGGCGTGAACTTCGCGAACGACTACAGCGACGGCATCCGCGGCACCGACGACCACCGCGTCGGTCCTGCCCGGCTGACGGCCTCGGGCCGCGTCGCGCCCCGCGCCGTGCTCCGCGCCGCGCTGATCTCGTTCGCCCTCGCCGCTCTGGTCGGCATCGCTGTCGTGATCCGCACGCAGCACTGGTGGATGCTGCTCGTCGGCGCACTCTGCATCGTCGCCGCCTGGTACTACACGGGCGGCAAGCGACCCTACGGGTACTCCGGATTCGGCGAGCTGTTCGTGTTCGTGTTCTTCGGCCTGGTGGCCACGCTCGGAACGACGTTCGTCCAGATCGGGGCGATCCCCGGCGAGGCGTGGTTCGGTGCGGTCGGCGTCGGGCTGCTCGCCTGCGGCGTGCTCATCACGAACAACCTCCGCGACATCGATCAGGACCGCCTCGTCGGCAAGCGCACGCTGAGCGTGCGGATCGGCCGCCGCGCATCGCAGGTGCTGTTCACCGTCGTGATGCTGCTGCCGTTCGTGATCTCGGTGCTGATCGCTCAGCTCTACCCGGTCGCCTGGCTGAGCCTGCTCGTGCTGCTCGCCTCGCTCTCGGCGACGCTGATCGTCTGGACCTACCGGGCGCCCCGCGAGCTCATCGTCGCGCTGCAGCTGAGCTCGCTCACGTCGGTCGCGTGGAGCGCGTTCCTCGTGTGGGCGTTCGTCGCCTGAGGCTCAGCGTTCGGTGCGACCGTCGACCGCCGGAGTGCCGTGGGGACCCGACGCGCTGTCTGCGGCGTCGTCCTCGATGTCTTCGTCGGTCTCGCCCCGGCGGCGCGCGGCACGTCGTTCGGCGATCCCCATCGAGACGTCGTCGAGCGGGCGCCGCAGGAACAGCATCGAGAGGCTGAGGCCGATGAGGGCCGCGAAGATCGCCGAGAGCCAGTACTGCTCGCGAAGGATCGGGAAGAGCATCATGATCCCGAACGGGACGAAGAAGGTGAGCAGCCGCAGCAGCGAGTAGACGAGGGCGGAGCGGGCGCGCATGCGTCCATTCTATGGGCGCCGTTTCTGCGTTGGCCGGGAGAGCCCTCGCCGCTCCGGTCGCGCCTAGGATGGACTCATGCCGCGCGTCTATCTCATTCTGGCGTTGCTGGCGACCGCGTTCTGGGTCTACAGCGTCGTCGACTGTGCGCTGCAGCCACCGACCCGACACCGAGGCGTCAGCAAGCCGATCTGGCTGCTGATCGTCATCCTGCTCCCCGTCGTCGGCGGCGTGCTGTGGTTCACGATCGGCCGAACCCGGCGATCGGCCGCGCCCCGGTTCCAGGCCCCCGATGACAACCCCGAGTTCCTCGGTCGCATCACCTCGGTGAGCGACCAGGACGAGCGCATCCGCCGCCTCGAAGAGGAGCTCGCCGCACTCGACTCCGAAGACGACGATCCGCGCGACCCCCGCATCGAGCCCCCCGCGGCCGATGATGACCCGGGTGAGTCAACCCGTGGCAACCGCCCCTGACGTGTCCGATTCCGAGGCCGCGTCCGGCGGCACCGCAGGGCGTGCTCCGGCCACCGACGCGGCTGCGGCGCTCTTCGCCCGGCTGATCTCCCGCGGCATCCGTCATGTGGTGCTGTCGCCCGGGTCACGGTCGCAGGCCCTCGCGCTGGTCGCGGCCGAGCTCGAGGCTCGAGGTCTCGCCGACTTGCACGTGCGCATCGACGAACGGGTCGCAGGGTTCACCGCGCTCGGCGTCGGCCGGGAGACGCGGATGCCGGCGGTCGTCGTCTGCACCTCGGGAACGGCCGTGGCGAACCTGCTGCCGGCCGTGCTCGAAGCGCACCACTCCGGTGTGCCGCTGCTCCTGCTCACCGCCGACCGCCCGCCCGAGCTCCGCGGAGTGGGCGCGAACCAGGCGACGCGCCAGCCGGGGATGTTCTCGCCCTACGTGCGGCATGAGGCCGATCTTCCGGTGCCCGAGACCGTCGACGACGATCCCGCATCGCCGCAGAGCACCGAGATCGCTGCCGCCGTGGACGCGGCTCTCGACGCCGCGTTCGGAGCCGGGGCGCGGCCCGCCGGACCGGTGCACCTCAACCTCCCCTACCGCGAGCCGCTCGCGGGCGCGCTGCCCCCCTGGTTCGCTCTGGCCGGAGCGGGCGCAGCCGAGGTGGTCGCCTCCGATGGGGAGGCGCGCGCCGATGGCGAGACGCATTCGAGCGACGAGCCGGAACCGGGCGACGACCCGCTCCCGGAGGACGAGCCCTGGGGAGCTCACTACCAGGGCGGTGGGGGAGTCGGCGCCGCCGATGTGCCCGCCGAACCCGATGCGGCGTTCGTCCTCGAACCCGGACCGCGCACCGTCGTCGTCGCCGGAGCGGATGCCGGCCCCGCGGCGGAAGAGCTCGCCCACGCGGGCGGCTTTCCGCTCATCGCCGAGATCGTCAGCGGCGCCCGGTACGGCCGCCATCTCGTCCACGGCTACCGCGCCCTGCTCTCCGACCCCGCACTCGGCGCCCGAATCGAGCGCGTGATCGTCTTCGGGCACCCGACGCTGAGCCGCGAGGTGGCGCGGCTCGTCAGCCGCGACGACGTCGACGTCATCGCGGTGCAGGGCCCGGGCGAGACGCTGAATCTGAACGGGAAGACCACGCCGGTCAGCGAGATCGGGGTCGCCCGCGGCGATGCCGACCGTGCGTGGCTCGGGGAGTGGATGCGGGCCTCGCATGCGAGCGCCGTCGATCTGAGTCCGGCCGCCCCCGACGCCGACGGGCTCGCCTCGACCGAGCCCGCGACGCGCATGAGCGCACTGTCGACCGAGCTCGGCGCCATCCGGGCCCCGCTCGATCGTGCTGCGCTCGTCGACGCCGTCTGGCGCGCCACCTGGCCGCACGACCGGCTGATGTTCGGCTCATCCCGGCTCGTCCGCGTCGCCGATCAGCTGCTCGGCGGCAAGAAGGTGCCCGTCCACGCGAACCGCGGCCTCGCCGGGATCGATGGCACGATCGCGACGGCGGTCGGGATCGCGACGGCGTCGCAGCGGGGCAGTGCCCCCGGGGTGACCCGCGTGCTCCTGGGCGATCTCGCGTTCCTGCACGACGTCGGCGCGCTGCTCCTGCCCGCCAGCGAGGTCGAGCCGCGCCTCCAGGTGATCGTGGGCAGCGACGGCGGCGGAACGATCTTCGACGGACTCGAAGTCGCCGAACTCGCCGGCGCCGACGCGTTCGACCGGGTGATGTTCACCCCGCACACGACACGTCTCGAGGCTCTCGCCACCGCGTACGGCTGGGAGTACACCCGCGTCACCACGCGGGGTGCGCTCGACCAGGCGCTCACCTCGCCGGTCGGCGGGCGTCAGATCATCGACGTCCCCCTCGCTCGCTGACGAGCCGACTGGTCCCTCCCCCTCCCGTTCGAGCCGGGCGGAGGCCAGTATGGGGACATGACCGCACAGAGCCAGAAGCACTGGACCGGGGACCCTGCCCAGCTGTTGCGCGTCGGCAGCGGGTTCCGCCTGGCCGACGTCGACCCCGACGCGACCCCGGGCTACACCGGCGGCAAGAAGTCCGGTGCCACCGACCTCGCGCGCGGCGTCGAGCAGTTCGACGGGCTCCAGGAGCGGCTCTTCGCCCAGAGTCGGACGGCAGACGGCGCCCCGTCGCTGCTGCTGGTGCTCCAAGCGATGGACTCGGCGGGCAAGGGCGGAATCGTCCGTCACGTCATCGGGGCGACCGATCCTCAGGGCGTGCACCTCCATGCGTTCAAGAAGCCGACCGCCGACGAGCTCGCGCACGACTTCCTCTGGCGGATCGAGAGGGAGCTCCCGGAGCCCGGCTACATCGGCGTCTTCGACCGCTCGCACTACGAGGACGTCCTCATCGGCCGCGTCAGGGCCCTGGCCCCCGCAGATGAGATCGAGCGGCGTTACGACGCGATCGTCGACTTCGAGCAGTCGCTCGCCGCCCGCGGCATCCACGTGGTGAAGGTCATGCTCCACATCTCGCGCGACGAGCAGAAGGCGCGGTTGCAGGAGCGGCTCGACCGGCCCGACAAGCACTGGAAGTACAACCCCGGCGACGTCGACGAGCGCGAACTCTGGCCCGCCTACATGGAGGCGTATCAGGCGCTGTTCGATCGGACGTCGACCGACGCGGCGCCGTGGTTCGTCGTGCCGGCGAACGCGAAGTGGTACGCGCGGCTCGCCGTCCAGGCCCTCCTCCTCGACGCGCTCGAACGCATCGACCCGCAGTGGCCCGCCGCCGACTTCGACGTCGAGGCCGAGAAGGCGCGCCTCGCTGCGACCTGACCGCGCGTGCGTCAGGCCAGGGCGTCGACGATCGGACGGAACTTCACCCGGGTCTCGAGCATCTCCGTCTCGGGATCGCTGCCGGCGACGATGCCCGCGCCGGCATGCGCGATGAGCCGGATGTCCCCGGGCGCGCCCCCGTGCGCAGGAACCTCGAACTGGGCGCACCGGAGCGCGATCGCCCATTCGCCGTCGCCGTGCGCGTCGATCCACCCGACCGGTCCGGCGTAGCGGCCGCGGTCGAACGGCTCGATGCGACGGATCGCGGCGAGAGCGGCGAGGGTCGGCGTGCCGGCGACCGCGGCGGTCGGATGCAGCACCGCGAGCAGGTCGAGCGCCGATGCGTCGTCGGTCAGGGTGCCCTCGACGTCTGTGGCCAGGTGCCACACGTTCGGGAGCTTCAGCATGAACGGCTCGGGCTCTGCCACGAGCGCACTCGTGTGCGCGCGGAGCACCGACAGCACGCTCTGCACGGCGTACCGGTGCTCGTCGAGGTCTTTCGCGCTCGTCGCGAGGGCGACGGATGCCGCGGTGTCGGCGTCCGCGTCGGCGCCACGGGCGGCGGTGCCGGCCAGGACCCGTGCGGTGACGGTGCCGCCCGAGACGGTGACGAGGGTCTCCGGGCTCGCGCCGATCAGCCCGTCGACGGCGAACGTCCACGTGTCGGGGTAGGCGGAGGCCAGCGCGCGCACGAGGCGCCGGAGGTCGGCGTCGCGCGGCACTGAACCCACGAGGTCGCGGGCGAGCACGATCTTCGCGAGCTCGCCCGAGGCGATGGCCTCCAGCCCTGCGCGGACGGAGGTCTGGTAGTCCTCCGGGGTCGAGGCGCCGGGGCCGACGGTCGCCGACCAGTGGGCGCCGAACTCGGTGGGGCGCGGCATCTGCGGGCCTCGGGCGGGAGCGTCTGCGCTGTCGTCGATCACCGACACGTGGGTGATCCAGCAGCGCGAGCCGCGGCGGCCGAGGATGATCTCGGGGACGACGAGGGCCGCTGTCGCGGCGGAGTTCGCGGGGTCGAAGGGCAGTGCGCCGAAGGCGATGAGCCCCGTGCCGCTGAGCCCGACCTCGTCGTCGACCTCCGCGAGTTCGCCGAGGTCACGCCACCACGAGGCTGCGTCGTCGCCGGCGTCCAGCGCGGCGACCCGGCCGATTCCGACGAGGGTGTCGCCGCGGCGGGTCCACACGGTGGGGTCCTGGGTCGCGGCGTAGCGGAGCAGATCGTCGACGACCGGGATCGCCCGCGTGATCGCCCGCAGCCGGGGTCGGCGGGCGGAAGCGGAACTCACCCCACCAGCCTAATCCCGGGCGTCGCCGCGGGCTCCGACGCCCGGCTGCACCACAGCCCCGCGCCGTAGACTCGGTGCGTGACCGAACAGCCCCGCCGCGCCGAACCGACGAGCCCCGACAGATCGACGCGAGCCGACCTCGGCAAAGACCCCTCGAAGGTCAGCGGGATGTTCGACGAGGTCGCCCAGGGCTACGACCGCACGAACACCGTGCTGAGTCTCGGCAACGACAAGCTCTGGCGCATCGCCACGACCCGTGCGGTCGCTCCGCGCCGCGGGCAGCGCATCCTCGACCTGGCCGCCGGCACGGGGGCGAGCTCGGTTTCGCTCGCCCGCTCCGGCGCCGATGTCGTCGCGGCCGACTTCTCGGCAGGCATGATCGCCGAGGGCAGACGGCGCCACGGCGGCATCCCGAATCTCACCTTCGCTGAAGCGGATGCCACGGCCCTCCCGTTCGCCGACGGAGAGTTCGACACCGTGACCATCTCGTTCGGCCTCCGCAACGTGAACGACCCCGACGCCGCCCTTCGCGAGATGCTGCGGGTCACGCGTCCCGGCGGCACGCTGGTGATCGCCGAGTTCTCGCACCCGCAGTCCTCCCTCATGCGGGGCCTGTACGGCTTCTACAACGACCGCGTGCTGCCGCTCGTCGCGCGCACCGTGAGCACGAATCCCGACGCGTACGACTATCTGAACGAGTCCATCCGCGACTGGCCCGACCAGGTCACCCTGGCCGGACGCATCCGCGCTGCAGGGTGGGATGCCGTCGCGTACCGCGATCTCACCTTCGGCATCGTCGCACTCCACCGCGCACGCAAGCCGCTTCTCCCCGCCACCGCCTCCTCGGAGAGCGGTGAGAGCGTCGACCCCGCGCTCCGCGGGCAGGAGCAGGCGGGTACGCTGGGAGAATGACCCCCCGTCCTGTGACTCCGGGCTCGCACATCGCGGGCCGTCTGGGTGTCACCGAGCGCATCTTCGCGGGTCCGCGCATGCGCAAGCTCCTCACCACCGTCGAGGAGGGCCTCGACCTCGTCGAAGAGCGTCTCGCCGGTGAACTCCGCGTGGGCGACTCGCTCGCCGACGTCACCTCCCGCTACCTCTACGAGGCCGGTGGCAAGCGTCTCCGCCCCATGCTCTCGGTGCTCACGGCCCAGCTGGGCTCGGGAGTCAACGACGATGTCATCGCCGGAGCCACGGCACTCGAGATGACGCACCTCGGATCGCTGTACCACGACGACGTCATGGACGAAGCCGACCGCCGTCGCGGTGTGCCGAGTGCGCACGCGGTGTGGGGCAACAACGTCGCGATCCTCACCGGCGACCTGCTCTTCTCCCGCGCCAGCCAGCTCATGGCCACGATCGGCGAGCGGGCGATCCGCCTACAGGCCGACACCTTCGAGCGCCTCGTGCTCGGTCAGATGCACGAGACGGTGGGGGCGCAGGCGGGCGATGACCCGGTGGAGTTCTACCTGCGTGTGCTGAGCGACAAGACCGGCTCGCTCATCGCCGCAGCCGCCGAGACCGGCGTCGTGTTCTCCGACGCTCCCGACGAATATGCGGCGCCCGTGCGCGAGTTCGGCGAGCGGGTCGGCGTCGCCTTCCAGCTGCTCGACGACGTCATCGACCTGTCGGCCGATCCCGAGGAGACCGGCAAGGTCCCCGGCACCGACCTGCGCGCTGGTGTTCCGACCATGCCCTACCTCCTTCTGGGCCGCGCCGGTGATCCCGGATCGCAGGCTTTGAAGGCCACGATCGACGACGGTGTCGCCCGCATCGCCGACGGTGCCGACTCCGGCATCCTCGACGCGCCGCTCGCAGCGCTCCGGGAGCACCCCGTCACCGAGGCCACCCGCACCCTGGCCCACGAGTGGGCCGACCAGGCGGTCGGTGCGCTCGCTCCGCTTCCTGACGGCCCCGTCCGCGAGTCGCTCACGCGCTTCTCGCGTGTGATGGTCGACCGCTCCAGCTGACCCTCGGCGCTTTCGCCGCCCCTTCGTCACGCCCATCCGGGCTCTCGGAAAGGACACCCATGACCAAGCTTCGGCTGGCCATCGTCGGCGCAGGACCCGCCGGCATCTACGCGGCAGACATCCTCCTCAAGGCTGAGCGCAAGTTCGACGTCTCGATCGACCTCTTCGATCACCTCCCCGCGCCTTACGGGCTCGTCCGATACGGCGTCGCGCCCGATCACCCGCGCATCAAGGGCATCATCAACGCCCTCCGCGACGTGCTCGACCGCGGTGACATCCGCATCTTCGGCAACGTCCGCTTCGGCATCGACATCACCCTCGCCGACCTCAAGAAGCACTACAACGCCGTCATCTTCGCGACCGGCGCGATCAAAGACGTCGACCTCGACATCCCCGGCGTCGACGCCGAGGGCTCCTACGGCGCGGCTGACTTCGTCAGCTGGTACGACGGTCACCCTGACTTCCCCCGCGAGTGGCCGCTCGAGGCGGCATCCGTCGCGGTCCTGGGCAACGGCAACGTCGCCCTCGACGCGGCGCGCATGCTCGCCAAGCACGCCGATGACCTTCTCCCGACCGAGATCCCCGCGAACGTCTATGACGGACTCAAGGAGTCCCCGGTCACCGACGTCCACGTCTTCGGGCGCCGCGGCCCGGCGCAGGTGAAGTTCACCCCGCTCGAGCTTCGTGAGCTCGGCGAGCTGCGCGACGTCGACATGGTCGTCTACGACGAGGACTTCGACTACGACGAGGGATCGCGCGCGGCGATCGCGTCGAACAAGCAGGTCATGGTCATCGACCGCGTGCTCCAGTCGTGGCGTCAGCGCCCCAGCGTCAACAACGCCGGCGGCACCGCGAGCCGGCGTCTGCACCTGCACTTCTACGCGCGGCCTGTCGAGATCACGAAGGATGCCGACGGCCGCGTCGCCGCTCTCGTCTACGAGCGGACGCGCCCCGACGGCATGGGCGGCGTGGAGGGCACGGGCGAGATGCGCCGGGTCGAGGTGGGCCAGGTGTACCGCGCCATCGGCTACTTCGGCTCGCCGCTGGCCGACGTCCCCTTCGACAAGCGCCACGGCGTCATCCCGAACCACGAGGGCCAGGTCATCGAGAAGAGCTCCAACGAGCGCGTTCCCGGTCTCTACGCCACCGGGTGGATCAAGCGCGGACCGGTCGGCCTCATCGGCCACACCAAGTCCGACGCGATGGAGACCGTCCGGCACCTGATCAACGATCAGGCGTCGTGGTGGACCCCGGAGGATCCGTCCGACGAGGCCATCATCGCGCTGCTCGCCGAGCGTCAGGTCGCGTGGACCGACCTCGACGGCTGGCACCGACTCGATGAGCACGAGGTGGCGCTCGGCGCACCGTACGATCGCGCCCGGGTGAAGGTCGTCGAGCGCGACGAGATGGTCCGGGTGTCGCGCGGGGAGTGACCGCGCAGGGCGGCGCCGGCCGCTCTCGACGTCTCGGAGGGCCCCGATAGTCTGGCCCTATGAGCGATGAGTGGGTCCCGGATGTCCTCGGGAGTCCGTTCGAGCAGCGCACGCTCGCGCTCGAGCCCGACGCCGAGGGTGAGGTCGTCGCGACGCTCGCCCGGCTGAAGCCGCCCCGGTGGGCGGCTCTGCTCGGGCCGTTGCGCGACGTCGACGTGCTGTATCTCCACGGCTGGTCGGACTACTTCTTCCAGGTCGAGCTCGCCCGGTTCTGGGCGCATCTGGGCGCGACGTTCCACGCCCTCGACCTCCGCAAATACGGTCGCAGCCTGCGTCCGGGGCAGACGCCCGGGTTCACGACGAGTCTCGACGTCTACGACGAGGACATCGCCGCCGCACTCGCCGCGATGCGGCATCCGATCGCGAAGACGGATGCCGGGTCGGGCCGCCGCCTCGTGATGATGGGGCACTCGACGGGCGGGCTGACCGCCACGCTCTGGGCGGCGCGGCATCCCGGGGCCCTCGACGCGCTGGTGCTCAACAGCCCGTGGCTGGAGCTGCAGCTCGGCACGCTCGGCCGGCAGGCGCTCGCCCCGCTCGTGCAGGTGCGGGCACGCTTCGACCCGCTTGGCACCCACCCCGTCGTCGATCTCGGCTTCTACACCCGCGCGCAGACCGAGGTCGGCGTGCTCCCGATCGCGGGTTACCAGCGCGAATGGCGTCCGGAGCGGGGCTTTCCGACGCATCCGGGATGGCTCGCGGCGATCATCGACGGGCACCGACGGGTGGCATCCGGGGTCGACACGGGGTGCCCGACCATGGTCATGCTCTCGACGAAGTCGACCAACCCGCTCGTCTGGAACGCCGACATGACGGCGAGCGATTCGGTGCTCGTCGTCGACGACATCGCCCGTGCCGCGGTGCGCATCGGCAGCGACATGACGGTGGCCCGCATCGACGGCGGTATCCACGACCTGTTCCTCTCGCGCCCCGGCCCGCGCTCCGCGGCCTACGAGACGCTCGAGGGATGGCTCACGCGCGGGGCGCTCCGGCGGCGGTGACGCTCGCTACCGCCTGCGCTCGGTCTGCAGGAGCACGCCGAAGGTCTCGAGCGTGGTGGCCAGGCCGATGGAGGGCTCCAGGAGCCACTGGATCTGCAGGCCGTCCGACGCGGCGATCAGCAGAGCCGCGAGGTGCTCGGCCGGAACATCGGCGCGGATGGCCCCCTCCTGCTGCTGCTGCCGGAGGCTCGCAGTGAGAGAGGCGCGCAGACGCTCGAAGCGCGTCGCGATGTAGTCGCGCCCGACGTCGTCGCTGCTTTCGAGGGATGCCGCGAGGAGCGTCGTGTACAGCGTGACGAGACCCGGCACGTCGACGTTCGCCACGGCCGCATCGATCATCGTCTCGATGCCGGGCACCCGGTGCGGCGCATCGGGACGCTTCGACTCGGCGTGCGCGTACACCGCGACGAGCAGCTGCTCGCGCGAGTCGAAGTAGTGGAGGAGGGCCGCGTGCGAGACGCCGATCGCCTCGGCGATCTTGCGCAGCGACGTGCCGCTCGCGCCGCGCTCCCGGAATACCTCGATGGCGCGGTCGAGGATCTCCTGGCGACGCGCGACGCCCTTGGGCTGCAGTCCGCGCCGGCCGATCACGCCGTTCTCCTCGGTTCCCACGTGGTCACAGTAACCCGTCGGAGAAGAAACCTCCACGTGGAGGTTTTGTGTTATCGTCGTGCCACGCCGCATCGCGGTGACCGACAATGACGTACGAAGGGACGCTCATGGCCCTGCCACTGGCTTCAGTTCAGCTTTACTCCCTCGCAAAGGAGTTCAGCGCCGACATGTCCGGATCGCTCGACAAGCTCGCAGCGATCGGCCTCAAGAACGTCGAGGCGTTCGACTTCGTCGGCCGCCCCGCCGAGATCCGCGCGGCGCTCGACGCCAGCGGCCTCGCCTCGCCCACCGGGCACGCCCCGCTGCTCTCCGATGAGTTGTGGACGCCCGACGGAGCGATCCCGACGCCCGCCCCCGAGGTCGTCTTCGAGGCGGCCGCGACGATCGGCATGACGACCGTGATCGATCCGTTCGTCGAACCGGCGCGCTGGCTCACCGAAGACGGTGTGGCCGACATCGCCGAGCGACTGAACGTCGCCGCCGAGAAGGCTGCGCAGTTCGGGCTCACGGTCGGCTACCACAACCACGCGCAGGAGTTCGTCGCCGACTTCGACGGGCAGAGCGCCTACGCCCGCTTCGTCGAGCTGACCGACGACCGTGTCGCGCTCGAGCTCGACCTCTTCTGGGCGCTGACCGGCGGCCAGGACGTCCCCGCCCTCGTCCGCTCCCTCGGCGATCGTCTGCTGGCGGTGCACGTCAAGGACGGCATCGTCCCGACGGCCAACCCCTGGGCTCCCGGCGCGGAGGACTTCGGCTCCGACAGTCTCGACCAGCGCCGCCCCGGCACGGGCGAGGTTCCGCTCGCCGAGGCGCTCGCGGCGGGCACCGGCATCCGCTTCGCCGTCATCGAGTACGACAAGGCCCCCGGCGACGTCTTCGACGATGTCGCCGCCGGCTACGCCTTCCTGCGCGAAGGCGGGTTCGTCGCATGACCGGGCCCGTGGGCGTCGGCATCATCGGCACCGGTGTCATCAGCCAGACCTACCTCGAGAACCTCACCTCGTTCCCCGACGTGCGCGTCGTCGCCGTCGGCGACCTGATCCCCGAACGGGCCAAGGCCAAGGCTGAGGAGCACGGCATCGGTGTCTGGGGTTCGGCCGACGACGTGCTGTCGCACCCCGACGTCGACCTCGTCGTCAACCTGACGATCCCCGAGGCGCACGTGGCCGTGTCGGCAGCGGCCGTCGCCGCCGGCAAGCACGTGTGGACCGAGAAGCCGCTGGGGCTCGACCGCGAATCCACGGCCGAGCTGCTGCGGGCTGCGGAGGCGGCCGGCGTGCGCGTCGGCTCGGCGCCCGACACGATTCTCGGGCCCGGCTTCCAGACCGCCAAGCGGGCCATCGCCGAGGGCGTCATCGGCACGCCGCTGTTCGTCCAGACGGCGTTCCAGACGCAGGGGCCCGACCTGTGGCATCCCGAGCCCGCGTTCCTGTTCGCGAAGGGTGCCGGACCGCTCCTCGACATGGGGCCGTACTACTTCTCGGCCCTCGTCAGCCTTCTCGGTCCGATCG
The DNA here is from genome assembly GCF_045066555.1 of Microbacterium sp. Ld4. Lineage (NCBI taxonomy): Bacteria > Bacillati > Actinomycetota > Actinomycetes > Micrococcales > Microbacteriaceae > Microbacterium > Microbacterium sp. Ld4. The sequence continues at coordinate 672,142 of NZ_JBISHE010000013.1, forward strand.
CGGGTGTCGCAGCGCGCGGTTCGCGGTTCCGCACCGAGCGCACCATCCACACCGGTCCGCGTGCGGGGGAGACCTTCCCCGTCGAGGTGCCGTCGTCGGTGCAGGTGGTCTCGACGTTCGAGGGCGGCCAGCACGGCACGCACCTGCTGAGCTTCGACTCCGCGCTCGAACGCCACGGCATCGTGGAGATCCACGGCACCGACGGGTCGATCGTCCTGCCCGACCCCAACCAGTTCGCGGGACGCACCGCCTACGTCAAGCCGCTCGGCGTGCTCCGCGACGGCATGTCGACGAACCAGGAGTGGATCGAGGTCGAGCAGCAGGGCACCGTCGTCGGGCGAGGCCTCGGCGTGCTCGACATGGTGCGCGCGATCGCCGACGGCCGCCCGCACGTCGCGAGCGGCGAGCTCGGGTTCCACGTGCTCGACGTCATGCTGTCGGCGCAGGAGTCGGCCGAGACCGGCGCATATCTCGAGATCGGCAGCACCGTGGCCCCCGTGCCCGCGGTCCCCGCCGACTTCGACCCGTTCGCTCAGACCCTGAGCTGACACGGACGATCACCGCGCGGATCGAGGCCCTCTCCGGAGGGTTCTCGGTCCGCGCGTCGTCGTCGCGGTCGGATGCCGCGTGTCGTCGTCGCGGGTCGGATGCCGCGTATCGGATGCCTCGGGTCGGATGCCGCGCAGGCGAGGGGGCGTGAGGGTCAGAGGCCGCGGCTGGCGCGCACGCGGAACCAGAGGCTCAGCTCACGCGCGGCGCGCAGCGTCGCCGACGGGTCGGCGTGACTCTCGAGGTCGTCGAAGGTGTCGCGGAAGCCGTCGGGAGCGGAGCCCTCCGACGCGTGGATCGGCTCGTACCCCATGGTCCACTCGGCGAAGTTCCGCTCGGCGATGAACTCGTCGATCAGCACGCGGACATCGGTGTGCCGCGGGTCGTCGGTGATGGTCGCCATCACGTCGCGGACGGCCGATTCCGGCCCCTCGAGAATCTGGACGAACCGGCCGCCGCGGTAGAGCAGCATCCCGGTCACGTCGCGCCGCGCGTTGTTCGTGCGGCTCTCGGCGAGCAGGTTGCGAAGCGCCTCGTCGTCGAACGCCTCCCGCGCGCGGCTGGAGTACACGACCGACATCAGGCGCTCATCGTTCTCGGGGGTCATCGTGTCTCTCGGATCGTGAAGACGCCCGGGACGGTGGCCGCGGGAGGTGACTGCGTGCTGACGGCGCGCATCGCCGCCACCAGCTCGGCGAAGCGGCCGATCGAGCGGGAGCGCATGTCGAACGCCTCGAAGGCGCCGTCGCGTCGGCGATCGATGTAGCCGAGGAAGTTGCCGGCGCGGCTCGCGACGTGGAATCCGTCTTCGACGCGCGACCAGACGACCCCGGCACTGGTGTTCCGACCGGTATGGGGCATTTTCAGCGGTAGTTCACGAACTGCAGGTCGACGTCGAGGTCGGCCGCCTTCAGCATCCGCTGCACTTCTTGGAGGTCGTCTCGCGACTTCGACTGCACACGGAGCTCGTCGCCCTGGATCTGCGCCTTGACCGACTTGGGGCCTTCGTCGCGGATGAGCTTGGTGACCTTCTTCGCGTCCTCCGAGGAGATGCCCTCCTTGAGGGTCGTGACGATGCGGTACTCCTTGCCGGATGCCACGGGGTCGCCGGTCTCGAGGCTCTTGAGCGAGATGCCGCGCTTGATCATCTTCGACTGGAACACGTCGAGAACGGCCTTCGCGCGCTCCTCGCTGTTCGCTTTGATGAGGACCGACTCGCCACTCCACTCGACCGACGCACCGGTGCCCTTGAAGTCGTACCGCTGCTCGACCTCTTTGCGGGCCTGGTTGAGCGCGTTGTCGGCTTCCTGGCGATCGATCTTGGAAACGATGTCGAATGAGCTGTCGGCCATATGCCGAGTCTACCGAGCCGGTGTCGCGCCCCCCTAGGCTGGCGGTCGTGACCACTCCGGCAGTATCATCCGTGACCGCCCAGCGCGCCTGGGGCGTGGCCGCCGTCGTCGTCGCGGCGATCGCCCTCGTGCCCACCGCCATCGTCCTGGCGCTCGTCGCGGCTGTCGATGAGCAGTACGGGTGGGGGCTGTTCATCTCGCTGCCCCTGATCGTCGCCGGCGGCGTGCTCGCCCTTCTGCTCGGCGTCGTCGGTGTGGTCTTCGCGGTCGTCCGTCGCCGCGGATTCGCGTGGCCCGTCGTCGGCGCGATCTCCGGGCTCGTCCTGGTCCTGGGTGTCTCCCTCATGCTGAGCCTCGCGAACTAAGGGCAGACGACGCCGGAGCCCTCGGTCGTTCGTAGACTCGGAGGATGCAGCCGTTGACATCTGACCAGCTGCGTGACGTGCTCGTCAATGCGACGAAGGACGAACGCGAGCGTCTCGAACTGCCCCACGACTTCCCCATCCTCGAGTGGGACCACCTCGACTTCCTCGCGTGGCGCGACCCCACCACGCGCAGCCGTGGATACGTCGTCGCCGAGATCGAGGGCGAGCCGACGGGCATCGTGCTGCGCGCCGCGAGCGGCTCCGCGGGACACTCCGCCATGTGCAACATCTGCCACACCATGCAGCCCGGCAACCAGGTGACGATGTTCACCGCGCGCCGGACAGGGGATGCCGGTGACCGCGGCGACAGCGTCGGCACCTATGTCTGCGCCGATCTGACGTGTCACGAGAACGTGCGGATCGCGAGTCCCCTCGCGCCGAGCGAGATCCGCGCCAGCGTCGATCGGCGGATCGACGGCACGCGCCACCGTCTCGAATCGTTCGTCGGACGCGTCGCCACCGCGCACTGAGACCCCGGTTTTCGCTGGGCCGCGCGGGAGGGTAAGATAGGTGATCGCGCCTCCGGTCGACTGCACAAGCCGGGCGGGTGCGCACCTGGCGAGTTACCCAAGCGGCCAAAGGGATCTGACTGTAAATCAGACTGCATTGCATTCGGGGGTTCGAATCCCTCACTCGCCACCAGACGAAAGACCACGGCCCCTCGCCGTGGTCTTTTTTGTTACTGTCGGCTCATCAGGACGCAGGACCGACTCCTCATTCATCCCGCGGCGGCGCGAGTCCATCGCTCGCCAGCCCGCGCGGAGCACGACCGGAAATGATGCACGATGACGTATCGCAGCCAGGCCACGCTGGAGAGCTGGCTCGACGAATTCATCTCGATCCGCGGCGACGGCGGCCTGACCAAGGTCGTCATGCAGGACAGCTCGGAGGGTGACGACGGCGGCCTCGTCGTCGTCCCGCTGCGCAATGCGACTACGACCGTCTACGTCCGTCCACCGGCGGACGATGACGGGCGGTGGCGGGTCGTGTTCGAACCCCAGCTGCGCGAGACCCTCCTGACCTACGAGGAGACGCACGCTCTCACGGCAGAGCTCGACATCGCCGCCGACCTCTGCGCCTTCCTCGAGCGGAAGTCGGCCGGCCACCACGAGCCGCTGCCCGCCCCCTGACGCGGCTCGTCCGCGGTCTCCGTCGCACGGGGGAGGCGCTGATCGTCCGCGCTCGCCAGGCTGGGGGTGCATGCAGCGACAGTGGGGAGTGCAATGGGCGAGGCGATCACGGGCCGGCATCCGATCGAGGTCGAGGGGGTCACGAAGGTCTACGGCAGCACGCTCGCCCTCGACGACGTCTCCCTCGAGGTCTCCGACGGCGAGATCTTCGGGCTGCTCGGACCGAACGGGGCAGGCAAGTCCACGCTCCTCGAGACCGTCGCCGGGCTTCGTCGGCCGACCTCCGGCGGCGTGCGCGTCTTTGGCGTCGACCCGGCCCGCGAGCGCACCGCGACGACGGCGCGGGTCGGGATGCAGCCTCAGAGCGCCGCGCTGTTCGAGTCGTTGACCGTCCTCGAGACGGTGCGCATGTACGCCTCCTTCCACACCCGTCCGCGCGCGGTGGGCGACCTCGTCGACCAGCTCGGACTCACCTCGCAGTCGGGCACCCGCGCCCGTGACCTGTCGGGCGGCCAGCAGCGGCGGCTTCTCATCGGAGCGGCCCTCGTGGGGGAGCCGCGGCTCGCCATCCTCGACGAGCCGTCTGCAGGGCTCGACCCCCAGGCCAAGCGCGACCTGCACGATCTGATCCGTGAAGTGCAGTCGCGCGGCACCACCGTGGTGGTCTCCACGCACGACATGACGGAGGCCACGGAACTGTGCGACCGTGTCGGCATCCTCGTCGGGGGAACCCTCCGCGCCCTCGGGTCTCCCGATGACCTGATCAGCGCTCGCGCGGCGATGACGACGGTCACCTTCCGAGTGCCCGTCGAGACGACGGAGGATGCCCTCCGTACCCACCTCCCGGATGCCGAGATCAGCGCCACGGTCCGGGGCGCCGTGCGGACCGTCACCGCCGCGACCGCCGATCCCGATGGCGTGATCCGCGCGCTCACGTTCGCTCCCGCGCTGCGCGCGAGCGACTACCGGGTGCGTCGGGACACGCTGGAGGACGCCTACCTCGCGTTCCTCGCGGATGCGCCCGTCATCTCGGGGAGGGCGGCCTCGTGACCGTCCGCACCCCGGATGCCCCGCGATCCGCCTTCCGAGAGCTGAGCAGCGCGAGCGCCAAAGAGCTGGTCCGCAATCGCAAGGGCTCGTTCTCGATCGTGTTCATGGTCGGATTCCTCTTCGCGCTGATCGTCGGCCTGAACTTCGCGGTGAACGTCGCCGATCGGCCCGCACCGGTCGTGGCGCTCAGCGGCGACGGCGATGCCGTCGCGCGGGCGCAGTCGTCTCTCGAGGCGGCCGGGATCCGCATCGACCCGGCGGCCGCCAACGTCGCCGTCGAGGTCAGCGCCGAGGGCGCTCGCGTGACGCTGGACGTCGCCGATCCGCCCCGCTGGTTCGATCTGGTCCGCGAGGTCGAGCGATCGGGCGTCGACGCTCCCGGCATCCGAGTCACCGATTCCACCGGGTTCGCCCACCTCGACCTCGTCCGCGCGAACCTCGCGACGATCGCCGCGGTCGGCATCATGGCCGTCGCCTTCATGGGGACGGCGCTCCCGATCGTCGTCATGCGCGAACGGGGCACCCTGCGCATGCTCGGGACGACGCCCGTCCGAAAGTTGACCTTCATCGCGGCCCAGACGCCGGTCCGGGCGGTGGCGACGCTCGCGATCGGGGTCGCCGTGGCGGGGATCGCCGTCGCTATGGGCTATCTCGCTCCCGGCGGCGTGGTGTCCCTTGCCGTGACGGTCGTGCTGGGCACGCTGATGTTCTTCTCCTTCGCGTATTTGCTGGCCTCTCGGTCGCGCAGCCCCGAACTGATCAACGCCGTCTCGGTCCTGCTCCCGATCGCGGTCATGTTCGCGTCGGGTGATGTCTTCCCGAAGCAGGTTCTGCCCGACTGGCTCGCGGTGGCGCTCGACTGGCTGCCGAGCTCGTGGTTCATCCAGGCGGCGAGTGCCGACCTCGCCGGGATGCCCCCGGTCGCACCCGTTCCGGTCCTGTGGCTGCTGATGGCGGCGTGCACGGCCGCGGTGGCGCTCGCCGCCGCCCGGCTGTTCAGCTGGGACGATCGCGAACGCTGACACCCCTTCTTCACACCCGGCCGCGCAGCGCGGCTTTCGGGATGCCTGTGAGTGGCCCTTCCGCGGGTGGCGTGGTCTGACAGGATGGGCGCATGGGGGCGACGCCCCCGAGAGGAGTTCCGATGAGTGCACCGACTGCGCCGAATCCGACGAAGATCTTCCGCATCGCGATCTGGGTGGCCATCGGCGCCCTGATCGCCGCGGCCGTGGTCTGCGTCATCTGGGTCCTGATCGGTGACAGCGACGGCATCATCGGCAGGGCGTTCCTGACGATCCTGCTGTTGGCCGGTTTTGCCGGCATCTCGATCCTCGAGTCGGTCCTTGCCCCCCGCCGCCCCGACTGGTTCACGCTGGCGAGCATGGTCTCGTGGGTCCTCGCGCTCATCGTCGGCGCCTTCATGATCTGGATGCCGGAGAGCGCCGGGCAGTACGCCGTCGGCTTCGAGCGCTTCTTCCGCTTCTTGGTGATCGTCCTGATCCTGCAGGGCGCGCTCCTGCACATCCGGCTGTACTCGAAGGCCTTCGCCCGCTACCAGACCACGTTCACGAGTGTCGTCGCCTACGTCACGATGGGGCTGCTCGTCATCCTCGCGGTCATGCTGATCCTGCCGCTTCTGCTAGAGGAGTTCGTCGACTTCCGTGACGTCTACTGGAAGGTCGTCGTGGCGCTGGCGATCCTGGTCGCCGTCGGGACGGCGCTCGTCCCCCTCGTCAACGCGCTCTTCGCACCGCGTAAGCCGCGACCCGCCCCCGTTTACGGTGCGCCGCAGCACCAGGTGGCGGGCCCGCAGGCCGGTTATGCCCCGCAGGCCGCCCAGGGTGGTTACGGCTCGCCGACCGGCTACGCTCCGCAGGCTCCCCAGGCTCCTCAGGGCGGGTACGCTCCGCAGGCTCCGCAGGGATGGCCGACGTACGCCGACGGCCGCACGCCGCTTCCCGTCCTGCCCGACGGCTCACCGGACTGGAACGCGTACTACACCGGCTGGCCCACCTACCCTCAGCCGCAGCAGCCCGCCGCCCAGCCGCAGCAGCCTGCCGCACCGGGCCAGCCGTCGGCACCGCCCGCGCCCACTCAGCCGCAGGCGCCGTCGGTCCCCCCGGCGCCCGAGCAGCCCGGATATCCGCCGGCTCCGCCCGCACCGCCGCAGCCCTGACAGTCGTCGTCAGCGGGACAGCAGCTCCAGCGCCGCCATGGCGGCGTTGTGGCCGCCGATCCCGCTGACCGCGCCGCCGCGCCTCGCGCTCGACCCGCACACCAGAACGCGCTCATGGGCGGTCGCGACGCCCCACCGCTCTGCGGGCGAGTCGAGCGGGTCGTCGTCGGCTGCCCACGGCCACGACAGATCGCCGTGGAAGATGTCGCCGCCGGTCATTCCGAGCGAGTCCTCCAGGTCGGCGGTAGACCGCGCCTCGATGCACGGCGTGCCGTCGGGGGCCTCGTAGACGACTCCCGAGATCGGCTCAGCGAGCACCGAGTCGAGCGAGCGCTGAGCCGCAGCGAGCAGCGCCTCGCGACCGGCCACCCCCGCAGCGACCAGCCGGTGCGGCACCTGCAAGCCGAACAGGGTCAGGGTCTGCGCACCGCTCGCACGCAGGTCTGCTCCCAGGATCGTCGGGTCGGTCAGCGAGTGACAGTAGATCTCCGCCGGCAGCGGATCGGGAACCTCTCCGCTCAGCGCGCGGGCATGCGCGGCATCCAACTGGGTCATCGTCTCGTTGATGTGGAACGTGCCCGCGAAGGCCGCCACGGGGTCGACCGAGGCATCCCGCAGCCGGGGCAGGCGGGAGAGCAGCATGTTCACCTTGATCTGCGCGCCCTCGGGGGCGGGCCGTCGCGCCGCACCTGACCCTCCGGCCGCCAGCAGGTCGGCGAGGACAGCGGGCCCCACTCCACTGAGGATGAGCCGGGCGTGCAGCGTCTCGCCGGAGTCGATCGTCACCTCGCCGTCGGGTGTCATCGCCGTCACTGCTGCGCCCGTGCGGATCTCGGTGCCGGCACTGCGGGCGGCGCGCTCGAGTGCCGCGCTGACGCTCCCCATGCCGCCCACGGGGACGTCCCAGTCGCCGGTGCCGCCGCCGATGACGTGATAGAGGAAGCACCGGTTCTGTCGGAGCGTCGGGTCATCCGCGTGCGCGAACGTCCCGATCAAGCCGTCGGTGAAGGCGATGCCGCGCGCGACGTCGCTCTCGAACGACGAGCGCAGGAGGCCGCCGAGCGGGCGGGCCGTCACGGCATCCCACAGCTCGTCGTCGCCGAGGCGAGCCCGCACCTCGCCCTCACGGCGCAACGGCTGTGTCACCGTGGGAAAGAGCGAGGCGGCCAGGGGAGTGAGGCGGGAGGAGAACGCCGCGAAGCGCCCTGCCTCGCCGTCGTCGCCCAGCGCTCGTCGAAAGCTCGACGCCGTCGCGGCCGCGTCACCGTTGTCGATCAGGATGCCGCGCTCCGGATCGCCCGGAAGCGGCGTGTACGACGAGTACCGACGCCGGATGAGGTGGATGTCGAGCCCCAGGTCGGCGATGATCGACGCCGGCAGCAGGCTCACGAGGTAGGAGTACCGAGACAGCCGTGCATCGACGCCGGCCCACGGCCGCTCGGAGACCGCGGCGCCGCCGACATGAGGGAGGCGTTCGAGCACGGTCACCCGCAGGCCCGTCCGAGCGAGGTAGGCGGCGGAGACGAGGGCGTTGTGCCCGCCGCCGACGATGATGACGTCGCGGGAGGTGGTCATGCCGCTCAACCTAGCGGGCGGCGATACCGTGGAGCCATGGATGCCGCCGCGCTCGCCGATCTCGCTCTCGACATCGCCCGCGAGGCGGGCGACCTCGCCCGCCGGCGCCGCGAGGAGGGGGTCGCCGTGGCGGCGACGAAATCCGCGCTCGCCGACATCGTCACCGACGCCGACCGCGAGGTCGAGGCGCTGATCCGCGCCCGTCTCGAGAATGACCGCCCCGAGGACGGCTTCTGGGGTGAGGAGTCCGGTGCCGAGACCGGTTCGAGCGGCATCACCTGGGTCGTCGATCCGATCGACGGGACGGTCAACTACGCCTACGGCATCCCGCACTACGCCGTGAGCATCGCGGCCGTCGAAGGGGAGCCCGAGCCGCACCTGTGGTCGGCGATCGCCGGTGCCGTGCACCAGCCGGTCACGGGGGAGAGCTTCCACGCGATGCGCGACGGTGGCGCGTGGCTGGGCGGCACGCGCCTCGCGGTCTCCGAGGTGGGTGGTGCCGGCGCACTCGTCGCGACGGGGTTCGGATACGACCCCGCGACCCATGCCGGAGATCTCGCACGGGTGGCGGCGGTCATGCCGCTGTTGCGCGACCTCCGCCGGGCGGGATCGGCCTCGCTCGACCTCGCGTACGTCGCGGCGGGCCGCCTCGACGGGTATTTCGAACGAGGGCTCCAGCCGTGGGATCACGCCGCCGGAGCGCTCCTCGTGCGCGAAGCCGGGGGAGTCGTCACCGGCGCTCCGCACGGTGCTCCGGGCCGCGATATGACTGTGGCGGCAGGGCCCGCTCTGCACGCGCGCATCGTTTCGGCGATCGGGTTGTGAGCGCGCACATGCCTTTTTCAGCGCAGTCGTGTAGCGTGTTTACCTGATCGTTACCTTCGCTGCCCGAAGCGAGGGATCTTCTCAAGCCCGAAGCCCGCGGTTGCCCACCGCACGATGTGAGAGCCTGCACGTTTGACCCTCAACACCTCCTCGACCGACGCCCTCGGCGCCCGTCGTGACCGGCGAGCCGCCGCGACCGATGGTCCTGCGCTGACGCGCGCGGAGTACCGTCGACTCGCAGCCCAGCGCGTCGAAGCGGAGCAGGTCGAGGTCGAGGCTGTCGTCGCGGCATCGCTCGTCGAGCAGATCGTCGTGGAAGCGGCGGCATCCGCTCTTCCCTTGCGTCGCACCCGATCGAACCGCACGCGGTCGGTCGTCGAGTCGTCGACCCCGGAGTTCCTGAGCGAACCCGTCGTCCTTCCCTCGGCGACGTCCACACACGTCTCCGCAGACCAGCCCGGGCCGAGCATCGATGAATTCGAGCTCGCGGCCCGGGTCTTCTCTTTCACGGGCGAGACTCCGATTCAGGTCGCCCGCGCCGCCGCCGATGCCGAGCCCGTCGTGCAGACCGGTCGCATCCGAGCGGCATCCCTCCCGCCGAAGCCCCGCCGCACCAAGATCATGCTGCAGCGCGCCGCTGCGGCGTCGTTCTCGGCCACCGTGGTGGGTGTCGTGGGCATGCTCATGGTCGGGACGACCGTGCCGGTGTCGGCCGTCAGCGCCTTCGGCCCCGCTGCGACCGGAGACGTCTCGATCCTCGCGCCGCAGAAGGCGAGCGCGAAGACCGAGATCCAGGCGTACGTCGCGGCATCCGATGCAAAGTCGAGCGACCTCGTCCGCGCCGACCAGTACGACATCGAATCGATGGCCGACGTGGCCGCCGACTCGGGAGTCACGCAGTTCGCCGGCACCTGGGTCAACGACGCTAGCGCCGACATCCAGTGGCCCTTCCCTGTCGGCGTCCCGATCTCTGCAGCCTTCGGGTCGACCTCGTACCTGTCGAAGTTCGCCACGCCCCACCGCGGAGTCGACCTGACCCCCGGCCGCGGCGCCGAGATCCACGCCGTCGCTGCAGGGACAGTGCGCATCGCCACCGAAGCCGGCGGCGACTACGGCGTGACGGTCGTCCTCGACCACATCATCGACGGCCAGCTCGTCTCGACCCGGTACGGCCACATGGAGTACGGCTCGCTGCGCGTCTCGCCTGGCGAGACGGTCGAGGCCGGCGACGTGATCGGGCAGGTCGGATCGACCGGCAAGGCCACGGGGCCGCACCTGCACCTCGAGGTGCTGCTGGGGGGAACCGAGCGCGTCGATCCCATGACGTGGATGTATGCGCACACCGAGGACTGAGCTCGCGTTCTGAAGGATGCCGAGGCTCTGATATCCTCTTCTAGTTGCCCGCTAGCGGGCAGCACGCCCCGATAGCTCAGTGGTAGAGCACTTCCATGGTAAGGAAGGGGTCGTCAGTTCAATCCTGACTCGGGGCTCGTAGCATCCGGGGGTTCATCCCCCCGAGAGCTTCGTGGCGGGGTAGCTCAGCTGGTCAGAGCGCACGACTCATAATCGTGAGGTCGCGGGTTCAAGCCCCGCTCCCGCTACTCGAAACCCCCGGCTCCACCCGGGGGTTTCGTCATTTGCAAGGCGCTCGTCATCGCCGAGACAGGTGGGGACCGCAAGCAGATTAGCGGTCGAGGTGGTGTCCCCTTTGGGACATCACCTCCACGCGGAGGCACCTTCGCCGAACAGTCCGATCTAGCTCTGAAAGTGACACGAGTGACGGCTCTGGTCGCCAAAGCAACGCCTTTTGCCTTCTACGCCCGTCACCTGCCTAGAAGGGCTCGGCTTCCGGCGTGGAGCCTCGCTTTTCGGCAAAGCGCCCGCCCGAGTCCCGCGGCTGAACACCGCCAGGTCGCGGGGGCTCGGGGCTGTTTGGCAGGTGCGGGCTTGGGCACCGGGGGCTCGCTGGCCCGCTCGTTACGCTGAGAGTTCGCATCGACGGAAGAGGGCAACGCATGAGCAGCTCATGGCGAGTCAACGACACCGTGGCCTATGACTGCATGCAGGAACGCCACACCATGCTTACGCACCTGCTCGTGAGCGCGGCCCGCGCTGCCGGCGACACCGAGACCGAGATGGAGATCCGCAACGAGATGATGAGGTGGAAGAGTGACACCCTCGCCGTCGATGGCGGCGACCGTCGCGCTATCGACGAGCACGCCTCCCTCATCGACGCCCGTATCGAGGCACTCGCGCGCCACTGACGAAAGGGGCCCGCATCTCGTCAGGACGTGAAGATCCGCGCGAGGTCGTCCGACAGCAGGACTGTGTGGGGCAACTCTCGAAGCACGGAAGCGTCTACGTCAATGCCTCGGAGCCGGGCTGCTTCCGCATGCTCATCCCAAGGAAGCGATTCCGGGTCGGGGTCGTCGGCTTTCACGATCGTGAGGATCTCCTCGATCACGTCGGCAGCGGAGCGCTTCCACGAGACAGGGCGAGAGTGGCCGTGTGCGAACGATGACAGGCCGCGATCCATGTCGAGACGGATCATCGACCCGTCGGACAGCCGGAGGTACTGCGTGATGCCGATGTGAAGCGACGGTCGCCTATTCTCTGGCGGCACGTCGTCGAGCTCGCACACGATGACGAGGCCTGTCGCCGCGAGTTGTGTGACCACAAAGGGGAGTCGCTTCGTCGCCTCCTGTTGGAGCAGGTCAGGCCGGCTCGGCACGTATCGGATCACTTCCTCAGGCTCGTTCATGCCGGTGACCAGGCGGCATCCCGCGACGCCGTGTCCGCGCGGCGCGACCACCTCGCCTTTTCCGATTCGCCCATGGTGCGAGAGTAGCGCCGGAGTCAGCGAGGCGGATGCGGCATCGAGCGGTTCTGCGCGACCGCGCGGTGTTTCCGATTGCCCAGACAGAGCGGATGGTAGCGAGGTACATTTCGGCGTATGAGTTCACGTCGCTTCGTGGTACCGACCCTGCTCGCGACCGTCCTGCTGTTGACGTCGTGCTCGCCCGCCGAGTTCGCGAGAGAGCAGACCGCGGCAGATCGACCGGATTCGGTCGTCGACGGGGCTGGAGGCGGCATCGACGTCGCGACTCTTCGTTACGTCGGGAAGGCAGATGAGTATGACGTCTACCTCTCGCGTGCGTCCGACGACGGTGACTCGCTGTGCCTGTCGCTCGTCCTCGACGACGTGTGGCAGAACACAGAGTGCGAGCGCGACTTCGTGTCCGTGCGCATCAGTGACAGCGCCAAAGTTGCGGCCGATCTCAGCCACCGCGGCGGAGAAGGCCGGATCATGATCTCCGAGAACGTCTGGGTGTCCTCGAAGTAGCCGCGAAGCGGCGACTGCGCCGCATCCGGCTTCCTGGCCGCAAGTGATGGCAACGGGCAACGGGCATCGGGATGCGGTTGCGATTCGATAACCAGAAGGCGCGCAGAGCTGGTTTGTCCGCAACACTCTCGTCATGACCAGTGCGCGGAGGGTGCTCGGATCCTGGCTCGTGGTCGGCGGGATCGCCGTCGTCGTGGTGGCCGTTCTGCTGGCTCCCGCGATCACCGTCACCTCGTATGGGGACGCGCCACAGGGGTCGGTGACTCTCGAAGAGCAACGCTCGATTGTCGGCGTCGAAACGTCCTTGTGGCCGTGGCTCCTGGCGACCCTCGTCACCCTCGTGGCCGTTGCTCTGATGGCGCTCGGTTCTCGCCGCCTGGACCGGTGGACCTAGAAGCCTGCGAGGAGACCTGGCGACGTCACGGTCGGCAGGCAGAACCTACGCGTCGTCACACCGGGGGTAGGGCTGCTTTGAAGATCTCGTTCGAGACGAACATCACGGCGCGAACTCGGTACGGCCGTGCGAAGGAGCGCCTCGCTGCGCGTCTGTCTCACTACCGTCCTCTCGCACCGCGCGACGCCGGCGACGTGCCCCAGATGCGGCCCGATGTCCACCCCGGTGGCGGGGGAGGCCGCCGCGCTTACGCTCGCGTCATGGAACACATCGAACTGATGCCCGGCGTTCAGAAGCAGGATCCGACGTTCGGCACCCTGACGCTCACCCTTGCCGAACAGCCCGTCGGTGGAGAGACCTCCTGGTACTGGGAGGCCGCGGACGGCGCCCGCATCGACTGCACGGGCGAGGAGCAGGCGGTTCTTCGCGGAATGACCACCTGATGCGTGGGGTCGTCAGCGCGTGAGCAGGGATGCCGCCAGGCCCCGCGCCTGACGAAGGTGCCCGCTGTCGCCGTCGACCCCTTGCACCGCGATCGCGCCCTCCACGAGCAAGAAGATGTGGTCGGCGAGAGTGTCCGCCTGCGGGGCGCGCTCGTCCATGAGCAGGCGATGGATGCGGGCGCGGACGGCCGCCTTGTGGTCTCGCACGATGGCCCGCGCCGGATGGTCGTCGGCGAGTTCCGCTGCGGCGTTGATGAAGGCGCAGCCCCGGCCCGACGGATCGGCATCCTCCGCGTACGCATCGAACACCGTGAGAGCGCGATGCGACGTCGCCGCCTCGATGCGCGCCTCCCATCGCGCCTGCCAGGTCGCGTCGCGTGCCCGCAGATAGGCCGACACGAGGGCGTCCTTCGACCCGAAGCGGTCGTAGAGCGTCCGTTTCGTGACGCCGGCGGTCGCGGCGATCGTGTCGACCCCGACAGCGGCGATCCCGCGCGCATAGAACAGCGACGTCGCGGCATCCAGGATGCGCTGCGCGCCCGGTGTCATGGTCGTCATCGTGGCATGTCCTCTCGTCATCCCGTACGCTCGAGCCTACTTCACAGATCGGTGAAGTAGCGAGAGGAGAGCGGATGCCGGATCGTCACGCCACTGAGCCGTTCACCCCCGGGCAGACGCGCCACCTGGCGCTGAGCGGGCTTGCCCTCATCGCGGTCTGCTACGGCCTGGCCCGTTTCGCGTACGGTCTGTTCCTCCCGGCCTTCCGTGCGACGTTCGAGTTCGACGCGGCGACGGCGGGCCTCATCGCCTCGGGCAGCTATGCCGCCTACTGCGTCGGCATCGTCGCGGCGACCTTCTTCACCCCACGCCTCGGCGCCCGCGCCGTCGCGATCGCCGCAGGTGTGCTCGCCGCGGGTGGGACCACGCTGATCGCCGCTGCGCCGAACGCCGTGCTGCTCGCCCTCGGGGTGATGATCGCCGGGGCGAGCACGGGCGTGGCGTCTCCGCCCCTCGCCGATGCGGTGGCCCGTCGCGTCGTCGTCCCGCGCCGTGACCGGGTGCAGACGGTCGTCAACGCCGGGACGGGGCTCGGCGTGATGGTCTCCGGGCCGGTGGGCCTGCTCGCACAGGACGAGTGGCGCATCGCCTGGGCCGTGTTCGCCGCGATCGCCGTCGCCGTGACGCTGTGGGTCGGCGTCGTCGTGCCGCGCGGGCGCGCGGCGGTGCACGCCCCCGGCGCCGGGAGCGAGAGCTGGCTCCCGGCCGGCGCGCGGCGGCTGCTGCTCGCGGCGGCCGTCATGGGGATCGCGACGGCAGCGGTCTGGACCTTCGGGCAAGACCTCTTGACGGCAGACGGCGGCCATGACCGCCTGTTCGCGACCGTGACCTGGATCGTGCTCGGGGCCTGCGGGCTCCTCGGCGCCGTCGCCGGCGACCTCGCAAAGCGCATAGGTGCACCGCGGGCGTGGACGGGCCTCCTGGTCGGCGCGTCCGCCGCGACCGTCGGCCTGGGCCTCGCCTCGCACCTCGCGCTCGTGGCTCTCGTCGCCTCGGCGGTGTTCGGCGCGGTCTACATCGCCCTCACCGGCATCCTGCTCGTCTGGAGCACGAGGGTGTACGAGGCGTCACCGGCGCGGGGCGTCGGCGTCGTCTTCCTCGCGCTCGCCCTCGGTCAGGCGCTGGGGGCGCCGCTTCTCGGTGCGGCAGCGGATGCCGTGGGCCTGCCCGCCGCGTTCATCGCTGCCGGGGGTGTCGCGCTGGCCGGCGTGTTCATCCGTCCGCCCCGACGCGGGCGCTGATCTCGTAGATGATCTCGAGCCCGTCCTCGTCGTCCCACTGCTCACCCACCTCGACGAGACCCTCCGACAGGACGAGGTCGCGGGACGCCGGGTTGTCGGGGCTCACGGTCGCGCGCAGCACCGCCACGCCGGGGTCGGCGACCGCGACGGCGTGCAGGGTTCGCAACGATCGCCGGGCGTAGCCGCGTCGCCGGTGCGCCGGATCGATCCGGTAGCCCACCTCCACCATTCCGCGCTCATCCGGCGGACCGTGGAACCCGGCGACGCCGACCGGGAGGGGCTCGCCGGCGACCATCACCGCCCGGGCCACCCAGTCGGCGTCACCGGGGGAGCGCGCGATCTGCTCACTGCGGATGCGCCACAGCCAGGCCCCGTCCGGTCCAGTGAGAAACGGCGTGGCGAAGCGCTCGGCGCCTGCGGGCACCTCGCCGCGAGCGAAGGCGTGGATCACCGGTACGGGAAGGCGCTCGAGGCGGAGCCCCGGCCCGGCGGGGCCGGGATGCGACCAGGATGCAGAGGACACAGGCATCCGATCAGTATCTGCTCTCGCGGCCCGCGTGACGAGGCCGCGCCGTGCGATCAGTCGACGTCGTTGAGCTGGCCGGCGAGGGCCGCGACGCTGCGTCGGATCTCGGCGTAGATGGCGCGGACGCGGGCGTGGCCGCCGTCCTCCGCGCGGCGGGCCCACTCCTCGAACGACAGCCGGATGATGAGCGCGATCGATGCGATGCCCGCGCGCGAGCCGAGAGCATCGGCATCCTCCCCTGCGGCGGCGATCGCGGCGGCGGTGAGCCGGTCGGCCTGCTCGGCCTCGTTCCGCAGCGCCAGGGCGAGCAGCGTCGGCTCACTGCCGACGAGGCGCCGCACCCGGAGCGCACGCGGATGCTCGTCGGCGTGGGAGTCGAAGTGGTCGATCAGGACCAGCCAGCTCTGCTCGATCGCCTGCACCAGCGGCACGCCCGACGCGATCGCCTCTGCGACGTCGCGCTCGACGGCTGCGGCATCCTCGGCATCGCCGAAGACCGCCGCCTCCTTGGTCGGGAAGTAGCGGAAGAACGTACGCGGCGACGTTCCGGCGCGGCGGGCGATGTCGTCGACGGTGGTCCGGTGGACGCCGTGCTGCTCGAACAGCTCGATCGCGGCATCCGAGAGCTCCCGCAGCGTCTCGCGCCGGCGCCGCTCACGCAGGCCCTCGAGCGGAACGGGGGGAGCGGAGTCGGTCATGTCGACAATTCTCGCACACGCCGCCAAAGTGGCAGTCACTGCCATGTAGTATCGACAGGTCGGCACGACGGTGAGCCGACCCTCCGTCCGCACGATCCGAAGGCCCCCATGACTCTGCACGACTCCCGCCCCGACACCGCCGCTGTGCCCGCGGTCGCGGCTCCCGCCGTCCGCACCGGACCCGTGATCGCGCTCCTGGTCGCCGCCGCCTTCGTGGTGATCTTGAACGAGACCATCATGGGCGTCGCGCTCCCGCGCCTCATGGAGGCCCTCGCGATCACCGCCGCAACCGCGCAGTGGCTCACGACCGGCTTCCTGCTCACCATGGCCGTGGTGATCCCGCTCACCGGTTACCTGCTCGCGCGGTTCCCGCTGCGCGGCGTCTTCCTCACCGCCATGTCGCTGTTCGCCGTCGGCACGCTGATCGCGGCGCTGGCGCCGGGCTTCGGCATGCTGCTGACGGGCCGTGTCGTCCAGGCGTCGGGAACGGCGATCATGATGCCCCTGCTCATGACGACGGTGCTCAATGTCGTCCCGCCGAGTCACCGCGGCCGCATGATGGGCGTCATCAGCATCGTCATCGCCGTCGCACCCGCGATCGGTCCGACGGTCTCGGGGCTCATCCTGTCGGTCCTCGACTGGCGCTGGATGTTCTGGCTCGTGCTGCCCATCGCCCTGCTCGCCCTGGCGCTCGGCGCCCTCTGGGTGCGCAACGTCACCGAGACGCGCGACGCGAAGTTCGATCCGCTCTCGGTGGTCCTGTCGGCCGTCGGTTTCGGCGGTCTCATCTTCGGTCTCAGCTCGATCGGCGAGGCAGCCTCCGGGCACGCGCCGGTGCCGGTCTGGATCCCCCTCGTCATCGGCGCCCTGTCCCTCGCGACCTTCGTGGGTCGTCAGCTCCGCCTGCAGAAGACGGATGCGGCCCTGCTCGACCTGCGCACCTTCCAGTCGCGGTCCTTCAGCATCGCCGTCGCGCTCGTCGTCGTGGTCATGGCCGCGCTGTTCGGATCGCTCATCCTGCTGCCGATCTACCTGCAGCAGGTCCTCGCCCTCGACACCCTCACGGTGGGGCTCATGCTGCTTCCCGGCGGCATCCTGATGGGCATCATCGCGCCGATCGTCGGTGCGCTGTTCGACCGTTTCGGGCCGACGCCTCTCGTCATCCCCGGCATGTTCGTGGCCTCCGCGGCGCTGTGGGGCATGACCACGTTCGACGCCTCGACCACGATCGGGTGGGTCATCGCCGTGCACGTGACGCTGAACCTCGGCCTCGGCTGCGTCTTCACGCCGCTCCTCACGTCGGCGCTCGGCTCGCTTCCGAGCAGGCTCTACTCGCACGGCAGCGCGACGGTCGGGACGCTCCAGCAGGTCGCCGGTGCCGCCGGCACGGCGCTGTTCGTCACGCTCATGTCGGTCGGTGCGGCCCAGGCTGCCGAGTCGGGAGCGGATGCCGTCGCGGCGACCGCGACCGGTGTGCACACCGCATTCTTCGTCGGTGCGATCATCGCCTCAGCGGCCGTCGTGCTCACGTTCTTCGTGCGCCGCCCTGCGAACGCTGCCGAACCGGTCGCCGCCGCGCACTGAGCCGGCACTCCTCTCGGGCCTCAGCGGGCCGGCACTCGTGCGTCAGCGCGTGGGCGCCGGCCCGCTGCTGTCGCGGACGACCAGCTCCGTCGGGATCAGCGTCGTCTCGCCCGTCGGGGTGGGGTCGGCGATCTGGGCGAGCAGGCGTTCCATCGCCACGCGCCCCACGTCGCGGAAGTTCTGGCGCACGGAGGAGAGCGGCGGCCAGAACGCGCGGGCCTCATCCATGTCGTCGAAGCCCACGACGCTGACATCGCCCGGTATCGCTCGTCCGAGCTCGTGGAGCGCGCGCATCGTGCCGAGGGCCATCTGGTCGTTGGCGGCGAAGATCGCCGTCACTTCGGGGCGTCGTCCGAGCTCGAGCCCGATGCGGTAGCCCGAATCGGTCGACCAGTCGCCGTGCACCACCGCCGGAGGTTCGATGCCCGCACCACGAAGGGTCGCGGCCCACGATTCGGTGCGGTGCGTCGCCGAGAACGACGACGCCGGCCCGGCGATGTGCCAGACCTGGCGGTGGCCGAGGTCGAGCAGGTGCTGCGTGGCGAGGCGGGCCCCGAGCGCCTGGTCGGTGTCGACGACGGTGAAGCCGGAACCGGCGTTCGAGTCGATCACGACGACGGGCAGGCCCACCGGCAGGGTGATCTCGACCCGGTCGAGCAGGGAGGCTTCGAAGATGATGATGATCCCGTCGACGGCCTGCTCGCTCAGGCGGCGATAGGCGCCGGTGACCGACCCGAGCGTCGGGTCGGGGACCGGCATGAGGGTCACGCTGTAGTCCGCCGCGGCGGCCTCGGTCGCGATCGCGTCGAGAGTGCGGACGTTGCCGAGCGTCTCGAGGGTGAACATGATGACGCCGACGGTGTGGAACCGGCCGTACTTGAGTGCCCGCGCCGCGCCATTGGGCCGGTAGCCGACCGCACGCATCGAGTCGAGCACGCGGGATCGCGTCGTCTCGTCGACGTTGCTCAACCCGTTCGAGACCCGCGACACCGTCTGCGACGAGACGCCGGCGTGCCGGGCGACATCGGCCATCGACGCGGCCCGGCGGCGCGGCCGTGCCGGGGGAGGGTCAGTCGTCGTCATGCTGTGCAGCCTCGTTGTCTTCCGTCGGAATCCACTCTTCCATGATTACGCAAACATGTTATGCTCGCCACCGGAATGTTCGCGTAAACATTCTGCATCTCGGTCAACGAACGGACTTTGATCATGACGACGGCGTCAGCACCCCCCTCGCCCCCGACGGCGTTCGCCTTGCCCGCCCGGCGGCGCACCCGCCGCGACTGGCGGGGCTGGGCATTCGTCGGCCCGTTCATGATCGTCTTCCTCGCGGTCCTCGTGGCACCGGTCGTGTACGCGCTCTATCTCACGCTGTTCCGCCAGCAGCTCGTCGGCGGCAACGGCTTCGTCGGCCTCGACAACTACATCGCGCTGTTCCAGGACGCCAAGTTCTGGGAGTCACTGTGGCGCGTCACCCTCTTCCTGGTCGTCCAGGTGCCGATCATGCTCGTCCTGTCGCTGGTCGCGGCCCTCGCGATCGACAGTGCACGCCTGCACGGGTCGTCTTTCTTCCGCATCGCGATCTTCCTGCCCTACGCCGTGCCCGGTGTCGTGGCAGCCCTCATCTGGGGCTTCATCTACGGCAACCAGTTCGGCCTGTCGGGCTCGATCAACGACCTCATCGGGTTCGAGTTCCTGCGGCCGTTCAGCGCCGATTGGATCCTCGCGTCGATCGGCAACATCGTCACGTGGGAGTTCATGGGCTACAACATGCTCATCTTCTACGCCGCGCTGAAGGTGATCCCCACCGAGCTCTACGAAGCCGCCGAGATCGACGGGGCCGGCCAGTTCCGCATCATCTCGGGCATCAAGATCCCGTCGCTGCGCGGTTCGATCGTCATCGCCACGATCTTCTCGATCATCGGCAGCTTCCAGCTGTTCAACGAGCCGAACCTGCTGAAGAACCTCGCGCCGAACGTCATCTCCAGTTTCTTCACCCCGAACATGTACGCCTACAACCTCTCGTTCGCAGGTCAGCAGTTCAACTACTCCGCCACCGTCGCGATCGTGATGGGCGTGATCACGGCGACCATCGCCTACATCGTGCAGTTGCGCGGCTCACGACAGGAGGTGCGTTGAGATGACCGCGACGCAGACGCTCACCGCCCCCGCCCGCCCCCGCTCGAAGCGGCCCACCTATGTGCGTCGCACGCCTCCGCGTCAGCGCAAGTCGATCGCCCTGACGATCGTGATGGCGATCTTCGTCATCTACTCGGTCGTGCCGCTCGCCTGGCTGCTGATCAACGCGACGAAGGATCAGGCAGACCTCTTCTCCACCTTCGGTCTCTGGTTCGGCCCCGATTTCGCCCTCTGGCAGAACATCGTCGACACGGTCACGTACCGCGACGGGATCTTCGTCCAGTGGTTCGGCAACACGCTGCTCTACGTCGTCGTGGGAGCCGGCGGTGCGACGCTGCTCGCCACGGTGGCCGGGTACGGAATGGCGAAGTACAACTTCCCCGGCCGCCGGGCCGTGTTCGCGGTCGTCCTGGGAGCCATCGCGATCCCGGGCACCGCGCTGGCCGTGCCGACCTTCTTGATGTTCAGTCAGCTGGGACTCACGAACACCCCGTGGGCGGTCATCCTGCCCTCGCTGATCAGCCCGTTCGGCCTCTACCTGATCTGGACGTACGCGGTCGACGCCGTTCCCACGGAGCTCCTCGAGGCGGCCCGGATGGACGGCTCGGGGGAGTTCCGGACCTTCTTCACGATCTCGCTCCGGCTGCTCGCCCCCGGCATCGTCACGGTGCTGCTGTTCGCGGTGGTGGCGACCTGGAACAACTACTTCCTTCCCCTCATCATGCTGAGCGAGCCGACCTGGTACCCGCTCACCGTCGGCCTCAGCCAGTGGAGCGCGCAGGCCACCGGTGTCGCCGCCCAGCCGATCTACAACCTGGTCATCACCGGATCGCTCCTCACGATCATCCCGATCGTGATCGCGTTCCTCGTCCTGCAGCGCTTCTGGCAGTCCGGCCTGAGCGCAGGAAGTGTCAAGCAGTGACCCCCGCGACCGTCATCCTCCTCATCCCTTCACAGTGCAGTGGAACAACGAAAGGCAACAAGATGTCCTCCATCACCCGATCACGGCCGCGCACGGTCGTGGCCGCCACGGCGTCGGTTCTGGCGCTCGGCCTCGCTCTCGCCGGCTGCGGCGCGAGCACACCCGACACCGCCGCCCCCGGGGCCAACGCCGATGAGCTCGCCGCAGCGCTCGAAGAGGGCGGCACCATCACCTACTGGAGCTGGACGCCGTCCGCCGAGGCCCAGGTCGCCGCATTCGAGAAGGCGTACCCGAACGTCGACGTGAAGCTCGTGAACGCCGGCACGAACACCGAGGAGTACACCAAGCTCCAGAACGCGATCACGGCCGGATCGGGCGCACCCGACGTCGCGCAGGTCGAGTACTACGCGATTCCGCAGTTCGCCCTGTCGGAGTCGCTCGTCGACCTCGCCCCTTACGGTTTCGGCGACCTCGAGGACCAGTACACTCCCGGCCCGTGGGGCGCTGTGACCGTCGGCGACGCTGTCTACGGCCTGCCGCAGGACTCCGGCCCCATGGCGATGTTCTACAACGCGACCGTCTTCGACAAGTACGGCATCGACGTTCCGACCACGTACGACGAGTACGTCGCCGCGGCCGAGAAGCTGCACGCCGCCGACCCCGACGCCTACATCACCTCGGACACCGGCGACGCCGGCTTCGCGACGAGCATGATGTGGCAGGCCGGCGGCAAGCCGTTCAGCGCCGACGGCACGAACGTGACCGTCAACCTCCAGGACGAGGGCTCCAAGAAGTGGGCCGACAGCTGGAACCGTCTCGTCGACGGCAAGCTGCTCGCCACGACGCCCGGCTGGAGCGACGAGTGGTACCGCGCCCTCGGCGACGGCACGATCGCGACCCTTCTGACCGGTGCATGGATGCCGGGTGTGCTGGAGTCCTCGGTGCCCGAGGCCGCCGGTGACTGGCGTGTGGCCCCGATGCCGACGTACGACGGAACCCCCGTGACGGCCGAGAACGGCGGCGGTGGCCAGGTCGTCCTGAAGCAGAGCAAGAACCCGGCGCTCGCTGCGGCCTTCCTGAAGTGGCTGAACTCCGACCCGGCATCCATCGAGGTGTTCCTCGCCTCGGGCGGGTTCCCCGCGACGACGGCGGACCTGCAGTCGGACGAGTTCCTCGCCAAGGCGCCCGAGTACTTCGGCGGCCAGAAGATCAACGAGGTCCTCGTCGACGCCGCGAACAACGTGCCCACCGGATGGCAGTACCTCCCGTACCAGGTGTACGCGAACAGCATCTTCGGTGACACCGTCGGCCAGTCGTACCTGTCGTCCGGAGACCTGAACGAGGGACTCTCGACCTGGCAGAAGCAGCTCGTCGACTACGGCAACCAGCAGGGCTTCACCGTCGAGTGACCCACCTCGAGGGGCGCGGCGCTCCGTCGCCGCGCCCCTCGTCGTCTCCCGTCTTTCCCCTACGCCACGGAGAACCATGCCCGACTTCCGCATCGGCGACGAGCACTTCGAGCTCGACGGCCGGCCGTTCCGCATCCTCGCGGGTGCCCTGCACTACTTCCGCGTGCATCCCGATCAGTGGCGCGACCGCATCCGCAAGGCGAAGCAGATGGGCCTCAACACGATCGAGACCTACGTCCCGTGGAACGCCCACGCGCCGCGCGAGGGCGAGTTCGATCTGACCGGCGCGCTCGACCTCGGCCGGTTCCTCGACGATGTGCAGGCCGAGGGGATGTACGCGATCGTCCGCCCGGGGCCGTACATCTGCGCGGAGTGGGACAACGGCGGGCTCCCGGCGTGGCTGTTCCGATCGGGGAGCGTCGGCATCCGTCGGAACGAACCGCGTTTTCTGTCCGCCGTCGAGGAGTACCTCCGTGCGTTGGCGCCCGTTCTCGTGCCCAGGCAGATCGACCGGGACGGCCCGATCCTGCTCGTGCAGATCGAGAACGAGTACGGTGCCTACGGCTCGGATGCCGACTACCTCGCCGCTCTCGTCGACCTCAATCGGGCGGTCGGTCTCACCGTGCCTTTCACGACCGTCGATCAGCCGACGCCCGAGATGCTCGAGGCGGGCAGCATCCCGGGCCTCCACAAGACCGCCTCGTTCGGCTCGCGCTCGCGGGAACGGCTGGCGACTCTTCGCGCCCATCAGAGCACCGGGCCCCTGATGTGCTCGGAGTTCTGGGACGGGTGGTTCGACCACTGGGGAGCCCACCACCACACGACCACGCCGGAGGAATCGGCGCGCGACCTCGACGACCTGCTCGCCCTCGGCGCCTCGGTCAACCTGTACATGTTCCACGGCGGCACGAACTTCGGCTTCACGAACGGTGCGAACGACAAGGGCGTGTACCAGCCACTCGTCACGAGCTACGACTACGACGCTCCGCTTGACGAGACCGGAGCCCCGACGGCCAAGTACTGGGCGTTCCGCGAGGTCCTCGCACGCTACGCAGACGTCGGCGACGCGCCCTCGGGCCGCGCCCCCGCGCCCACCCCGACGGCCCGGATCACCCGGACCGTGCCCCTCGACGAGGTCGCCGACGACCTCGGCGTGTGGCACGACCGCGCCGAACCGCCCACGATGGACGACCTCGAGGCCTACACCGGCTTCGCGCTGTATCGCACCCGGATCGATGCCCCCGGGCGCGGGGTGCTGCATGTGGGGGAGGTGCGCGACCGCGCTGTCGTCCGCGTCGACGGCGCCACGATCGGGGTGCTGGCCCGAGACCATCACGACACGTCGCTCGCGCTGCCGGCGGACGCGAGCGGAACCCTCGATCTCCTCGTGGAAGACCAGGGCCGCGTGAACTACGGCCCCCGCATCGGCGAGCCCAAAGGCCTGCTCGGCGGCGTGAGCGTCGACGGGCGTCCCCTCGCCGACTGGCGCGTGCTGCCCCTCGACCTCACCGACCTCGATCCGGTGCGGTCCGCGCTCGACGCCGCGCCGGAGCGCGACCGCCTCGCCGGCCCCTGCTTCGGTCGTGCCGACATCGAGCTCGCCGAACCCGCCGACCTGTTCCTGCGCACGTCGGGTTGGGGCAAGGGCGTCGCCTGGATCAACGGCTTCCCGCTCGGCCGCTACTGGTCGCGCGGCCCGCAGCACACGCTGTACGTGCCGGCATCCGCTCTTCGCGCCGGTCGCAACGAGCTCATCGTCTTCGAGCTGCACGCCGGCTCGGGCGAGGTCGTCTTCTCGGCGGCGCCCGACCTCGGGCACACGGACTTCTGAGGGTCAGCCCGCCGTCGAGGCCCGGACGATCAGCTCGGGCGGGAAGACGGTCTGACGGGGGATGCTGCCCGGGTCATCGGCCTCCTCGAGGACGATGCGCAGCGCGGTGCGGCCGATCATGCGGCTCGGCTGCCGGATGGACGAGAGCGGCACAGCCGCGGCGCCCGCGAACGGGATGTCGTCGAAGCCGATGATCGCGATGTCGCCCGGAACCGATGCGCGCCCGTCGATGACGAGCGCCTGCAGGAGCCCCAGGGCGAGGAGATCGTTGGCGGCGAAGAGCGCATCGGGCCACTCTCGGCGCGGCCTCGCCAGGAGGCGCGCGCCCGCAGCGGCGCCCTCGTCGACCGTCATGGCGCCGGTCGCGACGACCTCGAGGTCGACGTGGGCCCCGGCGTTCTCCGCCGCGGCGCGAGCGCCCGCGAGGCGGTCGGTGACCTGGCGGATGTCGAACGGTCCGCCGACGAACGCGATGCGCCGTCGCCCGGTCTCGATGAGGTGCTCGACGGCCAGGCGACCCCCGGCGACGCTGTCGACGGAGACCGAGGAGAACCGGCCGTCGCCGCTGAACCGGTCGACGAGCACGGCCGCGATACCGCTCGCGCGGAGGCGCTGCAGCCGTGCGGTGACGTCGCCGTACGGGGCGATGAGCAGCCCGCGCACCTGCTGCTCCTGGAACAGGTCGAGGTACATACGCTCCCGCGAGACGTCCTCGTCGGTATTGCCGTAGAGGATCGCGATGCCGTGGCGGGTCGCCTCGTCTTCGGCGCCGCGGACGACGTCGTTGTAGAACGGGTTCTGCCCGTCGAGCACGACGAAGCCGACGGTCGTCGAGATGCCGGCGCGCAGTTTTCGTGCCGCATCGTTGCGGATGTATCCGAGTTCCTCGATGGCGCGCGTGACGCGTTCGACCGATTCGGAGGAGACCTCTTCGGGGCGGTTCAAGACGTTGGAGACCGTCCCGACGGAGACGCCCGCGCGCTCGGCGACGTCGCGAATGCGGACCGGCATGGCACCTCCTTGTTCCACCGGGGTCACGATTCGGTCACTGTCGCTGGGCGACTTGACCGTGGGAGTTCGTTTCCATACAGTAGCGTGAAATCGTCCTGAATCGATTCAGGCACTGATCAAACCCGACACTCACCCTCAATGAGGAGGCATCCGTGGTCTTCGCCGCCGATCCACAGAGCTCACCGCCCGCGCTCGAACTGACGCGCGTCGTGAAGTCGTTCGGCCCCGTCGTCGCCCTGCGGTCGGGAAGCCTCCGCCTCGCATCGGGGTCGATCCATGCGCTCGTCGGCGAGAACGGCGCCGGCAAGTCCACGCTCGTCAAGATCATCGCCGGCCTGTACCGCCGCGACTCGGGGGAGTTCACCCTCGGCGGCGAGTCCGTCGACTTCACGAGCACCGCCCAGTCGAAAGCGGCGGGGATCGCGGTCATCTACCAGGAGCCGACGCTCTTCCCCGACCTCTCCGTCACGGAGAACATCTTCATGGGTCGTCAGCCGACCAACCGCGTCGGACGCATCGACCGCAAGGCGATGCGCGACGAGGCCGCCCGCATCTTCGACCGGCTGGGCGTGGGACTCGACCCCGACCGGGTGACCGAAGGACTGTCGATCGCCGATCAGCAGATCATCGAGATCGCCAAGGCCATCTCGCTCGACGCCCGCGTGCTGATCATGGACGAGCCGACCGCTGCCCTCTCGGGCGTCGAGGTCGAGCGCCTGTTCGCCGTCGCCCGCAGCCTCCGCGACGAGGGCCGCGCGCTGCTGTTCATCTCCCACCGCTTCGATGAGGTCTTCGCGCTCTGCGACACCGTGACGGTCATGCGCGACGGGGCATACGTCGACACGACCGTCCTCGCCGACACGACCGTCGACGAACTCGTCCGCCAGATGGTCGGCCGCGACGTGACCGAGCTCTTCCCGAAGCTCCCCGCCGAGGTCGGCGAGGTGGTGCTGTCGGTCACCGGGCTCACCCGCCGCGGCGTGTTCAGCGACATCTCGTTCGAGCTCCGTGCGGGGGAGATCGTCGGCCTCGCCGGTCTCGTCGGCGCCGGGCGCAGCGAGGTCGCGCGGGCGATCTTCGGCGTCGACACGTATGAGTCGGGATCGGTGACGCTCCACGGGGCGAACCTGCCCAAGGGCAACCCGCAGAAGGCGACCGCCCGCGGCGTGGCGCTCGTCCCGGAAGACCGCCGCAAGCAGGGCCTCGTGCTCGAAGACGGCGTCTCGCGCAACATCACGCTCGCGATCCGGTCGAAGCTCGCGAAGTGGGGCCTGATCTGGACGGGGCTCGAGAACTCGGCCGCCCGGGTCTGGGCGAGCCGGCTCGAGGTCAAGACGTCTGCTCTGGATGCCGAGACCGGCACCCTGTCGGGAGGCAACCAGCAGAAGGTCGTCCTCGGCAAGTGGCTCGCGACCGAGCCCACGGTGCTCATCGTCGACGAGCCGACCCGCGGCATCGACGTGGGCACCAAGTCCGAGGTCCACCGTCTCCTCAGCGAACTGGCTCAGCAGGGCCTGGCGATTCTGATGATCTCGTCGGAGTTGCCCGAAGTCCTCGGGATGGCCGATCGCGTCCTCGTGATGCGGGAGGGCAGGCTCACCGGAGAGTTCACGCGAGCCGAAGCGACACCCGAAGCCGTGATGTTCGCGGCGACAGCGGACGCGGAGGCCGCAGCATGACCACCACCACCACCACGACGCGCCGCCCTGCCGCGGCCGAGACGAACGGCCTCGGCCGCGCCGTCCGACAGATCGCGACCGCACGGGAGACCGGCATCGCCGTGGCCCTCGTGCTCGTCGTCGTCGCCGCCACCGCCGCGAACCCGAACTTCCTGTTCTCGGCCGACGGCTTCCGCGACCTCCTGCTCACACCGTCGCTGCTCCTTCTCGTCGCCGTCGGACAGGCGATCGTCATCATCACCCGGAGCGTCGACCTGTCGGTCGGCTCCGTGGTCGGGCTGACGGCCTATCTCACCGGGCGGCTCTTCATCGACATGGAGGGCCTCCCCGCCATCGTCGTCTTCGTCGCCGGTGTCGCCCTCGGCGCGCTCCTCGGCGCGATCAACGGCCTCCTCGTGGCATGGGCGAAGGTGCCGGCTCTCGTCATCACGCTCGGCACGATGTACATCTACCGCGGCATCAACGTCGCCTGGGCTGGCAGCGACCGCATCAACGCGTCGGACCTGCCGCGCGATTTCCGGGGCCTCGGCACCGAGCAGGTGATCGGCATTCCGATCCTGACCATCATCGCGGTCATCGTCCTGATCGCCGGGGCGTGGTACCTGCGCAACATGCGCGCCGGTCGCGAGCTGTACGCGATCGGCTCCGACCCCGCGGCTGCGCACCTCTACGGACTCCGCGTGAACCGCCGGGTGATCACGGCGTTCGTCGTCTCGGGCGCCCTCTCGGGGCTCGCGGGCGTGCTCTACGCCGCGCGCTACGGAACCGTGAGCTCGGCGGCCGGCTTCGGCTGGGAGCTGCAGGCGATCGGTGCGGCCGTGATCGGCGGCGTCGCCATCTCCGGCGGTGTGGGAACGGTGTGGGGCGCCGCCATCGGCGCATTCCTCCTCCTCACGATCAACCGGGCCCTCCCGATCCTCGGCATCGACGACTTCTGGCAGCGCGCCGTCGTCGGCATCCTCATCCTCGGCTCGATCGTGCTCGACCGCGTCCTCGCCGTCCGCCAGCATCGACGACTCATCGCACAACGGGAGGACGACCGATGACCGCCGTCACCACGGGTACCGCCACCACACGGACCTACCACGACCACGGCCGGCCCCTCTGGCGTCGCGCGCTGCTCACCCGCGAGGCGACCATCATCGGCGTGCTGATCCTCGTCGTCGTCGTCGCTCTCGGTACGGTCCGCAATTTCGACAGCCCACTGACGGTGACCTACCTGCTGCGCGACATCGCGCCGATCCTGCTCATCGCCCTGCCGATGACCCTCATCATCATCACCGAGGAGATCGACCTGTCGGTGGCGAGCATCGTGGGGCTCTCGAGCGTCACGACCGGCATCCTCACCCAGGCGGGGCTGCCCTTCCCCGCGGCGGCGTTCGTCGCGATCGTCGTCGGCGCCCTCGCCGGCATCGTGAACGGGTTCCTCGTGACCGTGGTCGGGCTGCCCTCGCTCGCCGTGACGATCGGCACGCTCGCCCTCTTCCGCGGCATCGCCGTCGGACTCCTCGGCACGACCGCGATCACCGACTTCCCCGAGGAGTGGACCGACCTCGCGAAGGCCAACATCCCCGGCACGCCGATCCCCGTCGTGATCATCCCGTTCGTGATCCTCGCCCTCGTATTCGCGGTGCTCCTGCACTTCACGCCGTTCGGTCGCTCGCTCTACGCGATCGGTCTGAACAAAGAGGCCGCCCACTTCTCGGGCATCAACGTCGCACGCAGCAAGTTCCTGCTCTTCGTCATGTCGGGGGCCGTCTCGGGCTTCGCAGGCGTCTACTTCACGCTGCTGTACTCCAACGCCCGCGGCGACAACGCGATGGGCATGGAGCTCCAGATCATCGCAGCCGTCCTCCTCGGCGGCGTCTCGATCTTCGGCGGACGCGGTGCGCTGCACGGCGTCATCGCCGGAGTGCTGCTCATCGGCATCCTGGGCAGCGCCCTGCGCCTGGCGGGAGTGACCAGCGACATCATCAACGTCATCACGGGAGTGCTTCTCATCCTCTCCGTGGTGTCGGCAAGTCTCCTCGCATGGCTGCACAAGAGCAGGGCCGCGGCCATCGGGCGAAGAAAAGGACGACGCGACGCCGAAAGCGCCGCCGGTCCGACTCGATAGAACCACGCGAACCCTCGCACCACGGAAGGAAACAATGATGTTCGGATTCACGCGCACGCGCCGTGTCGGTGTCGTCACCGCGCTCGCCATCGGTGCCACTCTCGTCATCGCCGGCTGCAGCGCCGGTGGCGGCGGAGGCACCCCGGCTCCGGGAGAAGGCGGCGGCGACGCCGACGTCTCGATCACGATGCTGCCGAAGAACCTCGGCAACCCGTACTTCGACACCTCCAGCTCGGGCGCCGAGGAGGCGGCTGAAGAGTTCGGCGGGCAGTTCGAAGAGGTCGGCCCCTCCGAGGCCAGCCCCACCTCGCAGGTGCAGTACATCCAGACCGCCGCCCAGCAGGGCACCGGAGCGCTCGTCGTCTCGGCGAACGACCCCGAGGCGATCTGCGACGCGCTCGACGAGGCCCGCTCGGCCGAGGTCAAGGTCGTCACGTTCGACTCCGACACGAACCCCGAGTGCCGTGACCTGTTCATCAACCAGGCCACCTCCGAGGGCATCGCCAAGGTGCAGGTCGACCTCATCGCCGAGCAGATCGGCGACGCCGGTCAGGTCGCCGTGCTGTCGGCATCCGCCAACGCGACGAACCAGAACGCCTGGATCGAGCTCATGAAGAGCGAGTTCGAGGCCAGCCACCCCGACATCGAGCTGGTCGAGGTCGTCTACGGCGACGACGACGACCAGACCTCGTTCGACAAGACGGCCGCGCTCCTGCAGACCTACCCGGAGCTCAAGGGCATCATCTCGCCCACCACGGTCGGCATCGCCGCCGCGGCGCGCTACCTGTCGACGTCGGACTTCAAGGGCAAGGTCGCGCTGACCGGACTCGGCACCCCGAACCAGATGCGCGAGTACGTCGAGGACGGCACCGTCACGTCGTTCGCACTGTGGAACCCGGCTGACCTCGGCTACCTCGCGACGTTCGCCGCGCAGGCGCTCGTCACCGGCGAGATCACCGGCGAAGAGGGCGACTCGTTCGAGGCCGGCAAGCTCGGTTCGTTCGAGGTCGGTGCCGACGGCACCGTGCTGCTCGGAGACCCGTTCGTCTTCGACGCGGAGAACATCGGCGACTTCGACTTCTGAGTCGGCGCCCGACTCCTGAGCCATCGACACGAAGGGCCTCGCGTGATGCGCGGGGCCCTTCGTCGTGCCCGGGCACTGTGCGCGGGGCTCACTCGGTCCGCCGCGCGCGGCGCCCGATGACGGCGGTCATGATGAGCCCGGTCGCCAGGAGCGCGCCGGCGCCGAGGTTCCAGATCAGGTCGTAGGGGAGGAGGTCGACGCCGTACCGGATCTGGTGCAGCCGGAGGATCTTGTGGTCGACGACGCCGTCCCACAGCTGGAACGTCCCGAGCCCGACGAGGAAACCCGCCCATGCTGCCGCCGGCCAGATGCTGCGGCGACGGCGCGCGTCGAGCAGGAGGAAGACACCGGCGACGAAACCGAACAGCTCGGTGGCGTGCAGGAGGCCGTCGGACACGATCCCGATCTCCCTCGTCGCGCCGTCGTAGAAGTGGTGCCATTGCAACAGCTGGTGGAAGACGATCTCGTCGACCGCGGCCATCGCCGCCATGCCGAGGAGGAACCCGGCGGCGAAGGAGCGGTTGCGCCAGGCGGATCCGCGCCGCCACGTCGCGCGTCGGTCGGTCGTCGTCATGCGAGTGCTCCTGTCGCGCGGGGGCGGGTCTCGGCACGGACATGCCGGCGACCGGTGACCCGGTACCACTCCGCGCAGAGCAAGACGATCAGCACGCCGTCGACGAGGTCTCCGCCGTAGAACATGATCTCGGCGCCGACGCGCGCGTCCGCGGCCACGGCTCCGGTGGGCGCATCGACATAGATGAGTTTCGCGAGGATGCCGTGCGCGGCGACGGCTGCCCAGAGCACGACCGCCCGCACGGCGAGCGACGCGCGGTGCGGTGCCGGGTCGACGGGCACGATCGCGGCGGTGAACAGGAACCCCGAAGCGAGGAAGTGCAGCGACATCACCGTGTGGCCGAGCGGAGCGGCGCCCAGGGCCTCGCCCAGGGGCGTGCGGTGCAGCGCCCAGAGTCCGCCCACGGTGAGCATCGCCGCCGTCACGGGATGGCCGGCGACCCGTACGAGTCTGCTGCGGAGCAGCCGGCTCAGCCGGCGCGCCGGGGTGACGGCCAGGGCGCGAAGCGCCAGCGTGATCGGTGCGCTGACGACGAGCAGCAGAGGTGCCGCCATCCCCGTCAGGACGTGCACCGTCATGTGCGCCGCGACGCTGTCGTGCGCGAGATCGGCGAGCGGTCCGACGAACCCCGCGGCGGCGATCGCGATCCCGAGGGACCACGTCGCCATCCGCCAGAGCGGCCAGCCGCGGTCGCGTCGGCGGTCCTGGATCGCCGCGCCCAGGTAGGCCGCCAGTGCGACGGCGAAGGGGACCAGCAGGGCGAGCGTCAGCATCCCGCCGCCGGCGCCGTGCCCGTGCTGGTCCATCATCTGCCGCGGGGGGTCAGACGTCTTCAGGGGCGAGGTCGCCCTCGCCGTCCTCGCCGAGCTCGGCGATGATGGGGTCGTCGCCCTGCGTCTCGGGATGCAAGTTGTCGTCGCCGGAGGCGTCGTCGCCCACCGGCCGGCCTTCGAACTCGGCGTCGGCGGCGTCCGTCGCACCCACCGTCGTGTCGCCGAGCGGCGCGTCGGCGGGATCGATGGTGATCTCGCTGGGCGTGGAATCGTCGTTCAGGCTCATCGTCGCTCCTTCGTGTCGCGGCGCCCGCCGGTCGGCGGACTCGACGAGTGTGCCGCGCGGGTGGGCAGGTCACGACGGGGTGTCGCCGGCCGCGCGATGCCGCTACCCTGCGATCCCCGCTCGATAGGGATCCCCGCTCGACACCCCCGCTCGACACCCCCGCTCGACAGGGGAGCGCCGAGCCCCCACGATCGAGGAGTGACCACACGACTGCTCCTCCTCTCCGACACGCACATCCCCGGCCGGGCCCGGGCGCTGCCGGACGCTGTCCTCCGCGCCGCCGACGACGCGGATCTCATCGTCCACGCGGGCGACTGGGTCTCGGTATCCGTCCTCGACGAGCTCGAGATGCACGGCGACGTGCTCGGCGTGTACGGCAACAACGACGGCGACGACCTCCGCGGGAGGCTCCCCGAGGTTGCGCGGCGGGTCATCGAGGGCGTGCGGGTCGCGGTCGTGCACGAGACCGGAGGGGCGACCCGCCGCGAGCAGCGGATGGATGCCGCGTACCCGGACACCGACCTGCTGGTCTTCGGTCACAGCCACATCCCCTGGGATACGACCACCCCGGGCGGACTCCGCCTCCTCAACCCGGGTTCGCCGACCGACCGGCGACGCCAGCCCGATCACACCCTCCTCCGCGTCACCGTCGACAGCGGAGCGCTGACCGAGGTCGAGCTCGTGCGCCTCTGACGTTCCGCGACGTGCATCCCTCCCGCGAAGGAGTATCGTCTACCCGGTATTGCTAGATAAGCGAGGGAAATGTCATGGCCAAGGAATCGCGCCGCTGGCTCGGGCTGGTCTTCATCAGCGTCGCCGTCTCCCTGATCATCGTCGACTCGACGATCGTCAACGTGGCGGTGCCGTCGATCGTCGAGGAGCTGCAGATCACCTCGACGGAGGTCCAGTGGGTCCAGGAGGCATACACCCTCGTCTTCGCCTCGCTCCTGCTCCTGTTCGGCGCTTTCGCCGACCGGTTCGGACGGCGCCGCGTCATGCTCATCGGCGTGACCGTCTTCGCCGCGTCGTCGGTGCTGGCGGGACTCGCCCCGAACGGGGAGCTGCTGATCCTCGCGCGGCTGGTGCAGGGCGTCGGCGGGGCGATGATCCTCCCCACCACACTCTCGCTCATCAACTCGACGTTCCGCGGCAAAGAGCGCGGGATCGCCTTCGCCGTCTGGGGGTCGACGATCGGCGGCATGGCCGCGGTGGGCCCGCTCCTCGGCGGGTGGCTCACGACCGCCTTCTCGTGGCGCTGGGCGTTCGGCATCAACGTGCCGCTCGGAGCGATCATCATCGTGGGCGTGCTGCTGACGGTCGCCGAGTCGCGGGAGCGCGTGCGGCGTCCCATCGACGGCGTGGGCGCACTCCTGTCGGTCTTTCTCTTCGGGTTCCTCGTGTTCGGCCTCATCGAGGGCCGGTCGTTCGGATGGTGGACGACAGAGGAGGGGCTCTCGATCGGCGGGCGGACCTGGCCGCTCAGCGTCTCGCCGATCCCGTTCGCGTTCGCGACGTCGGCTCTCTCGCTGGCAGCCTTCATCTGGTGGGGTCTCGCGAGGGCGCGGGCGGGTCGCAGCTCGCTCATCGACTTCTCGCTGTTCCGCACGGCATCGTTCCGCAACGGCAACGTGGCGGCGCTGGTCGTCTCCCTGGGCGAGTTCGGCATCATCTTGTCCCTGCCGCTGTGGCTGCAGTTCGTCCTCGGCTTCGACGCTCTCCAGGTCGGCTTCCTCCTGCTGGCGCTCGCCGCCGGCTCGTTCTTCGCCAGCGGCGCGGCGGGAGCCCTGTCGAACCGGATCCCGGCCGTCGTGATCGTGCGGGTCGGCATCGCCGCCGAGATCGTCGGCATCGTCTGGGTGGGTCTGATCGTCGGTCCGGATGCCGCATGGGGATGGCTGATCCCTGCGCTCGGCGTCTACGGTTTCGGGGTCGGGCTCGCCACGGCCCAGCTCACCGGCGTCGTCCTGCAGGACATCCCGGTGGAGCAGTCGGGTCAGGCCTCGGGCACGCAGTCGACCGCGCGGCAGGTCGGGTCGGCGCTCGGCGTCGCGATCCTCGGCACCGTGCTGTTCACCACCACGAGCGGACTCCTGGGCTCGTCGCTCGACGATGCCGGCGCTCCCGCCGCCCAGCGCGATCAGGTCGTCGCCGCCGTCGTCGATTCCGCCGGAGCGGCGATCGACGGTCTCGCCGCCGATCCGGCGACCGCGTCGTATGCGGATGCCGCCCGCGCGGCGTTCTCGGACGGCACCCGGGCGTCCGCCTTCACCGCCGCCGGGTTCCTCACAATCGGGCTCGCGGCGACGCTGGCGCTCGGCGGCTCGCGTCCGTCGCGGCGCGAGGCCGATGGTGCGGGGGAGCGAGCCGCGGCAGACGCGACCCCCTGAGGCCGCGAACTACGATCGGAGGGTCCGCTCGCGTCCCCCGGAGGTCTTCTGTGTCCGATGCCGTCCTGCCCGAGTCCGCCGATCCTGATCGTTCCGTCGCCCCGGCAGGCACGGCGGCCCGGGGGCACGCCGACGACCTCGCCGACTTCGTGGCGGCGTCGCCGTCGAGCTACCACGCCGCGGCCGAGGTGGCCCGTCGGCTTCGGGGCGCCGGCTTCCGTGAGCTGAGCGAGCGCGACGCGTGGCCCTCGCAGCCCGGCGGCCGCTTCTTCGTCGTCCGCGACGGCGCGGTGATCGGCTGGGTGGTTCCGGCAACCGCCGATGCGGCCACGGGGGTGCACATCTTCGGCGCCCACAGCGATTCGCCGGCCTTCAAGCTGAAGCCCCGGCCGACGACCGGCTCGCTCGGCTGGCTGCAGGCCGGCGTCGAGGTCTACGGCGGGCCGCTGCTGAACTCCTGGCTCGACCGGGAGCTCCGCCTCGCGGGACGCCTCGTCCTCGACGACGGGTCGAGCGTCCTCGCCGCCACCGGGCCCCTCCTGCGGCTGCCGCAGCTCGCGATCCACCTCGATCGCGAGGTCAACGACGGCCTGGCGCTCGACCGTCAGCGTCAGACGCAGCCCGTGTGGGGGCTCGGCGAAGCGGACTCCGCCGATCTCCTCGGTGAGCTCGCCCGCCATGCCGAGGTGGATGCCGCCCGCATCCGCGGCTACGACGTCGTGACCGCCGACGCGGCGCGCGGGGAGGTGTTCGGGCATGACGACGTGTTCTTCGCGTCAGGCCGGCTCGACGACCTGGCCTCGGTCCACGCCGGCGTCGTCGCCCTGGGGCGGGCCGCCGACGGCTTCGACGGCGCCCGGATCGCGATGCTCGCCGTCTTCGATCACGAGGAGGTGGGCTCCGCCACGCGGTCGGGCGCCGCAGGACCGTTCCTCGCCGACGTCCTCGAGCGCGTGCAGGTCTCGCTCGGCGCCGACCGCGAACAGCAGTTCCGCGCCCTGGCGGGCTCCTGGTGCGTCTCGAGCGATGTCGGCCACGCGGTGCACCCGAATTACGCCGACAAGCACGACCCGGTCGTGCAGCCCCGTCTGGGCTCGGGACCGATCCTCAAGATCAACGCCAACCAGCGTTACGCGACCGACGGCGTCGGCGCTGCCGCCTGGAACGGCTGGTGCGCCGCCGCGGGCGTCGGCAGCCAGGAGTTCGTCTCGAACAACGCGGTGCCCTGCGGGTCGACCATCGGCCCCATCACGGCCACGCGTCTCGGAATCGCGACGGTCGATGTCGGCATCCCGATCCTGTCGATGCACTCCGCGCGCGAACTGGCCGGCGTCAGCGACCTGGCGGATCTGCGCCGCGTCGCCGAGGTCTTCTTCACGAGCTGAGTTTTGTTCCCGATCCGGTTCCGGCTTCCGAAACGACGGATGCCACGGGGCGCACCCGATCAGGTGCATCCCCGTGGCATCCACGGTTCGTGAGGGTCAGTACCAGCCGACCGACTTCGAGTGTCCCCAGGCGCCGCAGGGGCTGCCGTAGCGACCGTCGATGTAGCCGAGCCCCCAGGCGATCTGCGTCGCCGGATTGGTACGCCAGTCGCTGCCGGCGCTGCCCATCTTGCTGCCGGGGAGCGCCTGCGGGATGCCGTACGCACCGCTCGACGGGTTCGACGCCTTGTAGTTCCAGGACGATTCCTTGTTCCACAGCGAGACGAGGCACGAGAACTGGTCGTCGCCCCAGCCGTAGCCACCCAGCATGCTGCGGGCGGTGGACTGCGCGGCTCCCGCGCTGGTCCCGCTCGCCGCGCGCGGGGCGCTGGACGACGATGAGGAGGACGACGAAGACGACGACGAGGAAGACGAGGACGACGAGGACGACGAGGCTTCTTCCGCTGCGGCCTCCGCGGCCGCGGCTTCTTCGGCGGCCTTGCGCTCGGCGGCGGCCTTGGCTTCGGCCTTGCGCTTGGCTTCGGCGGCCTTGCGCTCCTTCTCCTTCTCGACGGCGGCGTCGAGGCGTCCGCGCAGTGCGCTCGCCTCCTCACCGACCTGAGCGGCCTCGGCATCGACCTCGGCAGCGGCGTCATCGGCGTCGAACAGCGGAAGGCTGGTCAGCGTCTCGAGGGTGTCGACCGCGGTCAGGAGGTCCGACGTGTCGACGGCGGTGTCCTTCGTGCCGACATCGAGTCCGGACTTCTTGATGTCGGCGGTGACATCCTTTGACGCGGCGATCGCGGCATCCGCCTTCGTGAGGGCGGTCTCGGCGACCGGGGCCGGCGGCGTGGTGAGTGCGGTGTCGAGAGTCTCGGGCAACGCCGTGCGGAACGATGCGAGCGCGTACGTGACCTGAGCGGGCTCGGAGTCCTGTGCCGCGGAGGGCACCGGTGCCATGGCAGTCGCGCTGGCGGCGACGACGAGGGTCGCGGTGATGGTGGTCGCGACGAGCAGGGGGCGGCGGCGGAGTCGACGTTCGGTGAGGCGGTTGGAGCGGCGGGTGGCGTGCGAAGTCGTGTCAGTAGGCATGAAGTGAGGAGCGTTTCGTGTCGGGAAAGCGCGTCGTGACGACGCGTGTGACCGTTCGGGCGGGCACAAGTCGTCGAGTCTGGCCCACGTTCCTGGACGCTTCCCTTGTGTTCCCTGGACGCCGCATGTCAGGCAAAAGTGCGAAAAGTCCCGGTCATGCGCCCCCGATCGCACCTATGAGTTCGTCGGGAGACGGCCGCCGCCGCCCGTTACCGATATATCGTTGACTATCGGTAACCACTCTGAAGGAGACCTCATGAGCAATCCATTCGGCAGCAGCTTCTCGGGCAGCGGCTTCGGCGGCAACACCCCCGGCTTCGGCATCGGCAACCTGGGCGCCGGCGTCTGGGAGGCCGTCGACCAGCTCCGCACGGCCTTCGAGCACCGTCCCGCCACCCCGCGGATGAGCCGCGGGGATGTCCGCGCCGCCGTGCTCGCCCTTCTGGCCGAGCGCCCCATGCACGGGTACCAGATCATCCAGGAGATCGACGAGCGCAGCAACGGCTCGTGGAAGCCGAGCGCGGGGTCGGTCTATCCGACCCTTCAGCTCCTCGCCGACGAGGGCCTCATCACCGCGGAGGAAGCGGGCGGACGCAAGACGTACGCGCTGACCGACCACGGCCGCGCAGAGACCGAAGCCACCGGCACGAAGTCCGCGCCCTGGGAGAGCACCCCCAAAGAGAACGTGCGGATGACCGCTCTTCCCAAGGCGGGCGTCGAGCTGGCACAGGCAGCCGCGCAGGTCGCGCGAACCGGCACCCCCGAGCAGGTGCAGCAGGCGGTCGACGTCATCGACGACGCACGTCGTCGGCTGTACGCGCTGCTCGCTCAGGGCTGAGCCGCGTGGCACGGGGGCGTCGGGTCGATTTCCCCGACGACCGCTCAGCACGCCGCCGGTACCGCCGTATCCTGCGCTTCGCCGCGCGGGCACTGGCGGTCACCTGGTGGTTCGAACTGTTCCTTCCGCGCATCGGACTCGGCGCGCTGGGAGCGCGCGGCCGCGCCGTGCGCCTGCAGCGCATCGCGCGGCGCTTCCACGCCCTCGCGGTCGACCTCGGCGGACTGATGATCAAGGTGGGGCAGTTCATGTCGTCGCGCCTCGACGTGCTGCCCCCCGAGATCACGAAAGAGCTCGAGGGCCTGCAGGACGAAGTGCCCGCCGTCTCGTTCGACGGCATCCGGTCTGTGGCTGAGGGGCAGCTGGGCGTCCCGCTGACCCGCGCGTTCGAGCGCTTCGATCCCGCCCCCGTGGCCGCCGCCTCGCTGGGCCAGGCCCATCGTGCCCGCCTCTCATCGGAGGATGCCGAGCAGTCGGGCCTCAGCGATGTCATCGTCAAGGTGCAGCGCCCCGGCATTCAGCTCATCGTCGACACCGACCTGGCCGCACTGCGGCGGGTCGGCGGCTGGCTCACACGCGTGCGGATCGTCTCCGATCGCGTCGATGCGCCGGCGCTGGTCGAGGAGTTCGCGGTGACGAGCCTCGAAGAGATCGACTACCTCAACGAAGCCGCCAACGCCGAGCGGTTCGCGGCGAACTTCGCCGGCGACGAGCGCGTCGGTGTGCCCGGCATCGTGTGGGAGCGGACCTCGCGCCGCACACTCACGCTCGAGGACGTGTCGGCCATCAAGATCACCGACCATGAGGCGCTGCAGGCGGCGGGCATCGATCCGGCCGAGGTCGCCGCGGTCTTCGCCTCGGTGATGTTCGACCAGGTTTTCGCCCACGGGTTCTTCCACGCCGACCCCCACCCGGGCAACATCTTCGTCACCCGGATTCCGAAGGAGACGCCGCAATCGCGCAGCTGGCGCCTCACGTTCATCGACTTCGGGATGATGGGCGAGGTTCCACCGACCCTCCGCAGCGGTCTCCGGCGCCTGATGATCGCCGTCGCCTCTCGCGACGGGGCAGCGCTCGTGCAGAGCATTCGCGATGTGGGCGTGCTGCTTCCCTCCGCCGACACGACCGAGCTCGAGCGCGCCATGACCCAGCTGTTCGCGCGCTTCGGCGGGATGGGGTTCGCGCAGCTGCGCGAGGTCGATCCTCGGGAGTTCCGCGCGTTCGCGATGGAGTTCCAGGACGTGGTGCGGAGCCTTCCGTTCCAGCTGCCCGAGAACTTCCTGCTCATCGTGCGTGCGATGTCGCTCACATCGGGTGTCTCGAGCGCGCTCGACCCGCAGTTCAACCTGTGGGATGCGGTCGAGCCCTACGCCGGGCGCCTGGTGCGCGAGGAGGGTGGCGGCGTCGTCCGCGACCTCGCCGCCCGCGCCGTCGCCTTCGTGGGCACGGCGGCGAAGCTCCCCGGTCACGTCGACGGCTTCCTGACCCGGTTCGAGGAAGGCAGGATCACCCGCGCCGACCCCGCCCTCGAGCGGCGCGTCGCCGGGCTCGAGCGACTGGGCCGCCGGACCCTCTCCGCGATGCTGTTCGCAGGGCTCTTCGTCGGCGGAGCGATCCTCCGACCCGACGACCCGGTCTTCGGCACCGTGCTCATGACCGGCTCGGTGCTCCCTCTGCTCCACTCCCTCTTCGGCGGGATCTTCGGGCGCCGACCCTGATCGCCGGCCGCGCCGTGCGGCGATCGGAGGGCCGGCGCCCGGCCTAGGATGAGGCCGACGCGCGATGCGCGAACGGGAGGCAGGACATGACCGAAGAGCGCACGACGTGGGTGCTCGTCGACGGCGAGAACATCGACGCGACGCTCGGGGGGTCGATCCTCGGCCGCCGCCCGCAGCCGGACGAGCGGCCGCGGTGGGACCGCATCCTCACCTACCTCGCCGGGCAGTGGAACCAGACCGCGCGAGGCCTGTTCTTCCTCAACGCGTCGACCAACCTGCCGATGTCGTTCGTTCAGGCGCTCCTCGCGATGGGCTACCAGCCTGTCCCGCTGGCGGGCGAGCCCGACGAGAAGGTCGTCGACGTCGCGATCCAGCGCACCCTGCAGGCGCTGCAGGACCGCGAGGGCGACGTCGTGCTCATCAGCCACGACGGCGACTTCGTCGACGACATGGGCGCACTCGCCGACGGTTCGCGCCGCCTGGGCGTCCTCGCCTTCGAGGAGTTCCGCAACGCGGGCTTCGCTCAGATCCCCGGCATCCGCTTCTTCGACCTCGAATACGACGCGCACGCCTTCGATGCGCAGCTGCCGCGCGTGCGCATCATCCCGATCGCCGAGTTCGATCCGCTCCAGTTCCTCCGCTGAGGCGGGTCAGGCGAAGCGCACCCAGTTCGCGCCCTGCCCGGTCTCGATTCGCTGACGCAGCTCGAGACGCTCGCCCGAGACGGCGTACAGCGACACGCTCGTCGAGCGCTCACCGGCCGCGACGAGCAGGTCGCGCTCGGGGCTCAGGGCGAATCCGCGCGGCTGCGTCTCGGTGACGGTGAACGACCCCGGCGCGGAGAGCGCGCCGTCCTCGCCGACGTCGACCGCCGCGAGGGTGCTCCCCGTGCGCTCCGAGGCCCAGAGCACGCCGTCACCGAGGTGCAGGTCCGCGCCCCAGACGTACCCGTTGGCGCGGGGATCCTCATCGATGACGCTGCGCCCGAGCGACAGCGCCGGGTCGTGGGCCGGAACGGCATCCGTCAGGGTCAGCGTGCCTGTCTCGGGGTCACGGCCGTAGCGGAGCACCTCGGCCGTGAACTCCGTCAGCACGTAGACCGCGTCGCCGGCATCCGACACGACGAGGTGGCGGGGGCCGCTGCCGCCGGGCGCGGGCGCCGACGCGGGCTCGAGCGCCTCGAGGGAGAGGTCGTCGGTGAGGGCGTACTGCGCGACGAGGTCGGCTTCGAGCGAGACGAAGTAGGCGAACCGGCCGTCAGCGCTCGCCGCCACGGAGTGGAGGCGCGGAAAGCTCACCTCGGCGGCCGGCTCACCGACCGCGCCGTCCTCGACAGGGCAGACGATGCCGTAGCCCCCGCTGTAGGCGGCACCCAGCAGGGCGGTGCCGTCGCGGGTGAGGGTCAGGTAGTTCATCGCGCCGCCCGGCAGGTCGCGGCGCGAGCGGAGAGCGAGCTCACCCGTCTCGCGGTCGATCGAGAGCGTGACGATGCCCGCCTCGGGGTGGTCTGAGTCGGGCTTCACCGAGGCGTAGACGAATCCGCGCCCGCCGTCGACGGCGAAGGTGGAGCACCCGGTCAGGCCGGGGGTCACCGTCATCCGCTCGAGATGACCGCCGTTCAGGCGGAAGGTGCTGAGGGAGCCGTCGGCCGCGTTGGCCACGAGGACGAGAGAAGAAGCCATACCCCGATCGTAGGACGATCGGCGCAGGCGGGCCCGGAGTACGCTCGTCCGGTGATCTTCTCTCCGGGCGGCTCTGCATGAGCGAAGCGGCCGCGCCCACCCGCACCCCCCGCTTCTTCGTCCTCGCCGTCGTCATCGGCCTGATCGCGGGCCTGATGTCGGGCATGTTCGGCGTCGGCGGCGGCACGGTCATCGTCCCGATGCTCGTGACCCTGCTCGGCTTCGACCAGCGCCGCGCCGCCGGAACCTCGCTCGCCGCGATCGTCCCGACGGCCGCCGTGGGCGTCATCTCGTATGCGACGGTCGGCTCGGTGGCCTGGGTGCCGGCCGTCATCCTCGCAGCCGCCGCCGTCATCGGGGCGCAGATCGGCACCTGGCTGCTCGCGCGGTTGCCTCAGAACGCCATCCGATGGGGGTTCATCGGCTTCCTGCTCGTCGTGATCGTGATGCTCTTCATCGTCGTCCCGTCCCGCGACGCCGACGTGCCGCTCACCTGGTTCACCGGAACCGGCTTCGTCGTGCTCGGGCTCATCACCGGGGTCATGGCCGGGCTCCTCGGGGTCGGCGGCGGGGTCATCGTCGTCCCGGCGCTCATGATCCTCTTCGGCATGAGCGACCTCGAGGCGAAGGGCACGTCGCTGCTCATGATGATCCCGACGGCGATCTCGGGGACGATCGGCAACCTCCGGCGCCGCAACGTCGACCTGCTCGCCGGAGTGCTCATCGGCGCGGCCGCGTGCACGACCACCGCCCTCGGCGCATGGTTCGCGACGCTCGTCGATCCGATGACCGCGAACATCCTCTTCGCCGCCTACCTCGCGTTCATCGCCATCCAGCTGTCGATCAAGGCCTGGCGCGCGCGGCGTACGCGCTGACGCACGGTCGACGCCGCCGACACCCGACGAGAGCCCCTGCGGAGGACGCGCCGGTAGGATCGTCGGGTGCCCGTGAACCCCGAGTTGCAAGGTCGTGTCTTCCCGCCGACCGTACCGTACCTCGTCGGACGTGAGAAGGTGCGCGAGTTCGCTCGCGCTGTCTTCGCGACCGACCCGCAGCACGACGACCCTGCGGCCGCCCGCGCGCTCGGCTACGACGACGTCGTCGCCCCGCCGACGTTCGCCATGGTCATCCAGGACCAGACGCTGCAGCAGCTGCTCGCCGAGCCCGACTCGGGCATCGTCCTCGAGCGCGTCGTGCACGCCGAGCAGCGCTTCCGCTACACCCGGCCGATCGTCGCCGGCGACGAACTGACCGGCGCACTGACCGTCACCGGCATCCGAGCCTTCGGAAAGGGCGCCATGGTCACAAGCGAAGCCGAGATCACGGATGCCGCGGGGTCGCACGTCGTGACGGCGACCTCCGTGCTGCTGGTCGGGGGCGACGAATGACCGCCCTCGAGGTCGGCGCCGTGGTCGCCGAGCGCACCGTGCACCTGACCCGTGCCTCCCTCGTC
Source organism: Microbacterium sp. Ld4 (assembly GCF_045066555.1). NCBI lineage: Bacteria > Bacillati > Actinomycetota > Actinomycetes > Micrococcales > Microbacteriaceae > Microbacterium > Microbacterium sp. Ld4. Next base: position 714,426 of record NZ_JBISHE010000013.1, read on the forward strand.
CGCTACGCGGGCGCATCAGGCGACTTCAACGCCATCCACTACCGCGATGACGTGGCCGCCCGCGTGGGCCTTCCGGGCGTCCTCGCCCACGGGATGCTGACGATGGGGCTCGCCGTCGAGACGATCGTCGAGTGGCTCGGCGACTCCGGCCGGATCCTCGAGTACGGCGTCCGCTTCACGCGCCCCGTCGTCGTCGATGCCGAGGGCGGCGCCGACGTGTCGGTCGTGGCCAAGGTCGGCGCCGTCGACGCGGAGTACACGCGGATCGACCTCACCGTCACGCACGCCGACACCACCGTGCTCGGCAAGGCGCAGGTCCGCATCCGGCCGGGGGCCTGAACGCCGTCATGCCCGAGATCACCCCTGTCCCGTTGGCGGACCTCACCACCCTCCGCGTAGGCGGATCGCCCCGGCGGATGATCGAGGCGCGCACCCAGGACGAGCTCGTGCACGCGCTGCGCGATGTCTGGGCGGGCGGCGACCGCTGGCTCGTCGTCGGTGGGGGATCGAACCTCCTCTTCCGCGACGGCGAGTTCGACGGCACGGTGATCCTCGTCCGCTCGCGCGGCATCGAACGTCTGGCGTCGCCCCGACCCGGGGCGGTCCGCCTCAAGGTGCAGGCCGGGCACTCGTGGGACGACCTGGTCGCTCAGACCGTCGCGGCCGGGCTGAGCGGCATCGAGGCCATGTCGGGCATCCCCGGAACGACCGGCGCGGCGCCCATCCAGAACATCGGGGCGTACGGTCAGGAGGTCGTCGAGACCCTCGTCGAGGTCGACCTGATCGACGAAGACACCGGGGAGGTCTCGACCGTCCCGGCATCCGAGCTCGGACTGGGCCTGCGCACCTCGGTCCTCAAGCAGCATCATGGCTCCGTCCCGGAGCGCTCGGCCGTCATCTTGTCGGTGACCCTCGAGCTCACCCAGGTGGGTCACGGTGACGTCGTGGTGCAGGGCGCGCAGCTGCGGACGGCACTGGGACTGGCGGGCGACGCGGCCGTGTCGATCTCGTGGATCCGCGACACGGTGCTCGCGATCCGGGCGCGGAAGGGCATGGTGCTCGACGACGGCGATCCCGACACCTGGAGCGCCGGGTCGTTCTTCCAGAACCCCGTCGTCTCGGCCACGTTCGCGGCGACGCTTCCGCCCGAGGCCCCGCGCTGGCCCATCGTGCGGGAGGACGAACCCGACACCGTGATCCCTCTCGACCGCTTCGAGGGGTTCATTCCGCCGCGGCCCGCCGAGCCGAACGCTGTGAAGGTCAGTGCGGCGTGGCTCATCGAGCAGGCCGGGATGCCGAAGGGCTTCCGCCTGCCCCGCTCGCGCGCCTCGCTGTCGACCAAGCACGCCCTCGCCCTCACCAACCGGGGATCGGCGACGGCGGAGGAGCTCGCGGCTCTCGCACGGCTCATCCAGCAGCGCGTGCAGTCGGAGTTCGGCGTGCTCCTCCAGCCGGAGCCCGTGCTGTTCGGCGTCGAGCTCTGAGGCGCGACCGGACGAAGCCGGCGGCGGCCGCCGTCAGCTGAACAGGCGCTGGAGGCGCTGGACACCCTCGAGCAGCTGGTCGTCGCCGAGGGCGTACGACAGCCGCAGGTAGCCCGACGGGCCGAAGGCCTCACCGGGGACGACGGCGACTTCGGCCTTTTCGAGGATGAGATCGGCGAGCTCGAGCGACGTCGTCACGGTCGTGCCGTCCCAGGTCTTGCCGAGCAGCCCCCTCACATCGGGGTACACGTAGAACGCGCCGAGCGGGTTCGGAACCGTCACGCCGGGGATCTTCGCGAGTTCACCGACGATGGTGCCGCGGCGACGGTCGAAGGCCTGACGCATCTGCTCGGCCTCGGTCTGCGGCCCGGTGAGTGCGGCGAGCGCGGCCCGCTGGGCGACGTTGTTGACGTTGGAGCTCAGGTGCGACTGCAGGTTCGCGGCGGCCTTGATGACATCGCTCGGTCCGACCATCCAGCCCACGCGCCAGCCGGTCATCGCGTAGGTCTTCGCGACGCCGTTGACGAGGATCGTCTGGGCGGCGAGAGCCGGAACGGCCTCGACGATGGAGACGGCGCGGGCGCCCTCGTAGACGAGGTTCTGGTAGATCTCGTCGGTGATGACCCAGATGCCGTGCTCGAGCGCCCACTCGCCGATCGCCGTCGTCTCGTCGGCGGTGTAGACCGCGCCCGTCGGGTTCGAGGGTGAGACGAAGACGAGCACGGTGGTCTTCTCGGTGCGCGCGGCTTCGAGCTGCTCGACGGTGACCTTGTACTCCTGGTCTGCGCCGGCGAACACGGTGACGGGAATGCCGTCGGCCAGGGCGATGGCCTCGGGGTAGGTGGTCCAGTACGGCGCCGGGAGGAGGACTTCGTCGCCCGGGTTCACGACGGCCTGGAACGCCTGGTAGACGGCCTGCTTGCCGCCGTTGGTGACCACGACCTGCGAGGGGGAGACCTCGAGGCCGGAGTCGCGCAGCGTCTTCGCGGCGATCGCCTCCCGGAGCACGGGGAGCCCGGCGGCAGGGCTGTAGCGGAAGTTCGCGGGCACGCGGAGCGCCTCTGCGGCGGCGTCGACGATGAACTGCGGCGTCGGGAAGTCGGGCTCGCCCGCCGCGTAGGAGATCACGGGGCGACCGGCCGCCTGGAGCGCTTTGGCCTTCGCGTCGACCTTGAGGGTCGCGGACTCGGCGATGGCGGTCAGTTTGCGGGAGAGCGGAGCGCGTTCGGTCACTCTCCGAGCGTACCCAAGCGGGGCCCGATGGCGGATGCCATTTCGCGGCATCCGACGGTGATCACCGCGTCGGGCGGGTGAGGATCTCGTTGCCGGTCTCGGTGATGGCGACCGTGTGCTCGGTGTGCGCCGTGCGGCATCCCGTCGCGCTCCGGAGCGTCCACCCGTCGTCGTCGACGACGAGCTCGGCGGTGTCGACCATCACCCACGGCTCGATCGCGAGCATCAGGCCGGGACGGAGCTGGTAGCCGCGGCCCGGACGCCCCGTGTTCGACACGTGCGGATCCTGATGCATCGTCGTGCCGATGCCGTGCCCGCCGAAGTCGGTGTTGATGGGGTAGCCGGCCCCCGAGAGCACCTCGCCGATCGCGTGCGAGATGTCGCCGATGCGTGCGCCGGGCTGCGCGGCCTCGATGCCGGCGGCGAGCGCCTCCCGCGTCGCGGTGATGAGCGGATCGTTCTCGGCGTGCGCGCCGCCGCCCACGGTGAAGCTGATGGCGGCGTCGGCGGCGACCCCGCTCGTCTTGATCGCGAGGTCGAGGGTGAGCAGGTCGCCCGCGACGACGCGCTGGTCGCGCGGCCGGCCATGGAGCACGGCGTCGTTGACGGCGGTGCAGATGTAGTGGCCGAACGGGCCGCGTCCGAACGACGGCGCGTAGTCGACGTAGCAGGATTCGGCTCCGGCGCCGAGAATCATGTCCTTCGCCCACGCATCGATCTCGAGGAGGTTCGTCCCCGGCTTCACGCGCTCCTTGATGCCGTGCAGGATGTCGCCCACGAGTCCGCCCGTCGTGCGGGCGCGGTCGATCTGGTCAGGGGTGAGGATCTCGATCACCCAATAACTATACCGGCGGTTCGGTTATGATCGAGGGCATGATGGTCCGGCTCGCCCTCTCCGACGCGGAGATCCAGCGCGGCCAGCGGCTGGGACGTGTGCTTCGCGCCGCGCGTGGTGACCGATCGACTCTCGACGTGGCTCTCGCCGCCGGGGTGTCTCCCGAGACGGTGCGCAAGATCGAGGGAGGGCGGATCGCGACGCCCGCCTTTCCCACCATTGCCGCGCTCGCCGGTGTTCTGGGGCTCTCGCTCGACACGCTGTGGGCGGAGATAACCCGGGTGCCCGTCGGCCGCTGAGCCCGCGGCCGCATCCGTCCCACGGTCTCCCAGCCCCCTCTAGTACTGTGGGCAGGTGAGTGACATCGAAAACGCCCCCGAATCCGCCGACGTACCGACGGGACCGGGCTTCGAAGAGCTCGGCCTGACCGGTCCCGTCCTCGCCGCCATCAAGGACCTCGGCTACGAGACGCCCTCCGCGATCCAGGCCGCAACGATCCCCGTCCTTCTCGGCGGCCGTGACGTCGTCGGCATGGCGCAGACCGGAACCGGCAAGACCGCAGCCTTCGCCCTGCCCATCATGGAGAACCTCGACCTCTCCCAGAAGACGCCTCAGGCGCTCGTCCTGGCACCGACCCGTGAGCTCGCGCTCCAGGTGTGCGAGGCGTTCGAGTCCTACGCCGCCCGTATGAAGGGCGTTCACGTCCTCCCCGTCTACGGCGGCCAGGGCTACGGCGTGCAGCTGTCGGCCCTCCGGCGCGGCGTGCACATCGTCGTCGGCACGCCCGGCCGCATCATGGACCACCTCGAGAAGGGCACCCTCGACCTTTCGCAGCTCAAGAACCTCGTCCTCGACGAGGCCGACGAGATGCTGAAGATGGGCTTCGCCGAAGACGTCGAGCAGATCCTCGCGAAGACGCCCGCCGAGAAGCAGGTCGCCCTGTTCTCCGCGACGATGCCGCCCTCGATCCGCCGTCTCGCGCAGCAGTACCTGCGCGACCCGGAAGAGATCACCGTCAAGACCAAGACGTCGACGAACGTCAACATCACGCAGCGGTACCTGATCGTGTCTTACCAGCAGAAGGTCGACGCGCTCACCCGCATCCTCGAAGTCGAAGACTTCGACGGCATGATCATCTTCGTCCGCACGAAGAACGAGACCGAGACGCTCGCCGAGAAGCTCCGCGCCCGCGGATTCAGCGCGGCGCCGATCAACGGCGACATCCCGCAGCCCCAGCGCGAGCGGTCGATCTCGCAGCTCAAGGACGGCAAGCTCGACATCCTCGTCGCGACCGACGTCGCTGCCCGCGGTCTCGACGTGGAGCGCATCAGCCACGTCGTGAACTTCGACATCCCCACCGACACCGAGTCGTACGTGCACCGCATCGGCCGCACGGGCCGCGCCGGCCGCAAGGGCGACGCGATCAGCTTCGTCACACCGCGCGAGCGCTACCTGCTCGCGCACATCGAGCGCGCGACCCGTCAGGCTCCCACGCAGATGCAGCTGCCGACGACCGAGGACATCAACTCGACCCGCCTCGCGCGCTTCGACGATGCGATCACCGCGGCCCTGGGCGAGACCGACCGGATCAACGGCTTCCGCGATGTCATCGCCCACTACGTGCGCAACCACGACGTGCCCGAGCAGGACGTCGCGGCCGCGCTGGCCGTCGTCGCACAGGGCGAGACGCCGCTGCTGCTCGACCCCGCCAGCGACCAGCTCGCGAAGGCGCTCGCCGCCGACGCGCAGCGCGGCACCCGCAGCAACGACAAGGGCAGCAGCCGCCCCGAGCGCGCCGACGGCGGGTCGCGTGAGCGTCGCAGCCGCGGCGACTTCACGGCGTACCGCATCGACGTCGGGCGTCGCCACCGCGTGGAGCCCCGGCAGATCGTCGGCGCTCTCGCGAACGAAGGCGGTCTCGGCCGTGACGACTTCGGCGCCATCACGATCCGCCCCGACTTCTCGCTCGTCGAGCTGCCGACGTCGATGGACCCGGGCGTGCTCGACCGGCTCCGCGCGACCCGCATCTCGGGACAGCTCATCAACATCACGCCCGACCGCGGCCGCCCCGGTCAGCGCCGGAACGACGGCCCGCGCCGGTTCGACGACGCCGCCGGCTCCGACGCCGCGCGCAAGCCGCGCCACAAGCGCGACTGACGTCGGCCGGGCGTTCCGGGGCCTCAGCGGCCGCGGAACGCCTCGCCCGTCATCACCGCACGGATCCGCTCGACCGGGAGTTTCGGCGTCCGGTCGGCGCTCGCGAGACCATTCGTCTCCTGCAGCGTGTCGGTGAGCTGGGTGTAGCAGAATCCCGCGAGCGTCTCGCTCGCGTGCACCGCCGCCATCAGACCGGTGAGGCGTTCGTCGAAGTCCGGTGCCGACGACGCGGCCGAATAGCCCCAGGCGTCGTCGGCGGCATCGACGTCGAACGAGATCCCGCCGAACTCCGTCAGCATCACGGGGGCATCGCTCACGTCTCCGCTGAGGATCAGCAGGCGACCGGCCGGGCCGACGGTGTCGATCATGCGCTGGACGTCGGCACGGGTGCGATAGCGATCCCGGACGACGTCGGGCCGCCACTCGTAGTCGTGGATCGCGACGATGTCGGTATCGACCTGCTCCCACCCGTCGTTGGACACGACCGGCCGGGTCGGGTCGAGCGCCTTGGTGAGGGAGACGAGCGCGCGGGCGAAATGCCGCATCCGCGGATCAGTGGCGATGTGCTGGACCCCCCAGCTCTCGTTGAGTGGCACCCACGTCACGATCGACGGATGCGAGAAGTCGCGCCGCACCACTTCGAGCCACTCGCGGGTGGTGCGTTCTACCGCGTCGGGCGAGAACGTGAACGTCGCGGGGGCCTCGCCCCAGACGAGCAGGCCGAGGCGGTCGGCCTCGAACAGGAAGCGCGGATCCTCGAACTTCTGGTGCACGCGCGTCGCGTTGAAGCCCATGGACTTGATCAGCGACACCTCGTCGGCGAGAGCGCCAGGCGAGGGGGAGGCGAGGTGGCTCTCGGGCCAGTAGCCCTGGTTCAGGACGGACCTCACGTAATAGGGGCGATCGTTGAGGAAGAATCGGCCGCGGGCGACATGCGCGCTCCGGATGCCGAGGTACGACCGCACGTCGTCGTCGCCCACCTGCACGTCGGCGTCGATCAGGCGCGGGTGCTCGGGCGACCAGAGCAGTTCCTCGTAGGCCTGTCCGTTCGCGAGCTCGGCGAGCGGGATGACGAGGGTCGCCTCGTCGTCGGCGACGGTCGTGGCGATCCGGCCGAGGTCCCGCCCGTCGAACCGGAGTCGGGCGGAGACCGGCACCGGTTCCGGCGGCACGGCGGAGAGCTCGATGCGCGCTGTGACGAGACCCGTACGGGGGTCCGCCGTCCAGTGGAGCGCCGTGAGGTGGATCACGGGCACCGATTCGAGCCAGACGGGCTGCCAGATGCCGCTCGTCCGGTGGTACCAGATCACGTGCGGTTGCTCGCGCCAGTCCTGCTTGCCGCGGGGCTGTGCGATGTCGTGCGGATCGTCTTCGACCCTCACCACGATCAGGTGATCACCCGACCCGGTGAGCGCGTCGGTGACGTCGAACGAGAAGGGCGTGTGTCCACCCTCATGCCCGCCGACGAGATGACCGTCGACCCAGACCCGGCAGCGGTAGTCCACGGCGCCGAAGTGCAGCAGCATCCGCCCGCCCGCCCGCCCGGCCGCGGCGAGGTCGGACGCGGACACGCGGCGTGAGTACCACGCGATGCGGTGCAGCCCGGTGTCGCCCACGCCCGACGCGGCCGATTCGGGCGGAAAGGGGACGGCGATGTCCTGAACGTCGACGACACCGTCCGCCGGCCACCCCGCGGCGACGCCCCGGTCGTCATCGTCGTACGCGAAGCTCCAGGTGCCGCAGAGGCTCTGCCACGCGGACCGCACCAGCTGAGGACGCGGATACCCGTCGTCCCGATCGGTCAGCGGGGTGGAGCGGTGGTCGTCATCGATCATGGCGTCCAGCATGCCCCAAGTTTGCAGCGCTGTAAACCGCGTTGTTACGGCGCCGGAGGGTGCGGCGCGCTCTCCCGCACCACGATGCGGTGCGGGGCGACTTCGTGTCGCCCGACCCCGTCGTAGCCGGCGATGCGCTCGCGCAGCAGCGTCATCGCGCGGGCGAACAGCGTGTCGACGTCGGGGCTGACGCTCGTGAGGCTCGGGAATGTCACGGCGCTCAGGCGCGTGTCGTCCCACCCCGTCACCGCGACATCCTCCGGCACCCGGATGCCGCGCTCGTGGAGCGCGCGCAGGGTGCCGATGGCGGCCAGGTCGTCGCGGCAGACGACGGCGTCGACGTCCCACCCGTCGGCGAGCGCCTGCCGCACGGCCGCCGCCGTGTCGGCCGCGTCGATCGATGCGGTGGCCACCAGCATCCGCGGGTCGGGGGTGAGGCCGGCGTGGGAGAGGGCCTCCTGGTAGCCGAGGATGCGCTGTTTCGAGGTGTCGCTGAGCGACGCGGCCTCGTGGCCGACGAACCCGATGCGGCGGCGGCCGAGAGCGAGGAGGTGCTCGGTGATCTCGCGCGCGGCCGCGACGTTGTCGATCATCACGTGGTCCATGGTGAGCGGCGCGCGCGTCTCGCCCAGGAGCACGATCGGAATCTCGGAGCGGTGCCGGGCGATCTCCGCGGAGGTCATCTGCGAGGGCTGGAAGATCATGCCGTCGATCAGGCCCGCCTCCGAGCTGGCGATGAGGGCGCGTTCGCCCTCGATCGTGGCGTCGGTCTCCTCGAGCAGCACGCGGTAGTCGAAGTCGGGCGCGCGGCGCGACGCCACATGGGCCAGCTCGGCGAAGTACGGGATCGCGACGTCGGCGAACGCGAGCGCGATGAACCCCGTCCGACCGGTCGCCAGCCGGCGCGCGACCATGTTCGGCCGGTAGCCGAGTTCGTCGATGGCCTTCTGCACGACGGCGCGGGTGCGGGCCGACACGTGCGGGTAGTCGCGGACGACGTTCGAGACGGTCTTCATCGATACGCCGGCGCGTTCGGCGACGTCCTGTAGTCGCGGTCCGCGCATCGGTTCTCCTCGGGGCGCACCGATCGTCCGGTGCCCGCCGAAAGAGTACCCCGCCGCGCGCGAACCGGCGGGATGCACGCGCGCACCCCCATTGACACTCAATTTCTAGCGCTGTACATTCGCAGCAATCTCAACACAGCGCACTCGGAACGGTCCGGGTGGGTGAGACTCAAAGGAGAGCAATCACATGACATCGCGATTTGCGCGCGGGATGGGCGTGGGCCTGGCGGCCACCCTGGCATTGGCGCTGACCGCCTGCGGCGGGTCGACTGCCGCCCCCGAGGGCGTGTCCGGCGAGGACTACGACGGTCCCGCCGTCGAGATCACGTTCTGGCACGGCTGGACGGGTGGAGCTGCCCCCACGATCGTGCCGAAGCTCATCGACCAGTTCAACGCGGAGCACGAGAACATCACCGTCAAGAACGTTCCGCAGGAGTGGGCCGACATCTCCTCGAAGATGCCGTTGGCCATCAAGGCCGGCAAGGGGCCGGACGTCGCGGTCCTCCACGGCGATGACCTCGCGACGTACGCGGCGCAGAACCTGCTCCAGCCCGCCGACGAGATCATCAGTGGCCTCGGGTACGACGACGGCGACTTCCCCCCGGGCGTGTTCGAGATGGGCGACTTCCGCGACGCGCAGTACGCCATCCCGTGGAGCGTCACCCCGCTCGGCCTCTTCGTCAACAAGGACGTCATGGCCAAGGCCGATCTCACCGAGATCCCCGCCGACCGCGAGGGGTACCTCGCGGCTCTCGACGCGCTGAAGGCGGTCGATGTGCAGGGCGAGTGGGTCGATGGCTACGTCTTCACCGGGACCTTCGAGTTCCAGAGTCTCCTGTGGCAGTTCGGCGGCGACCTCTACGACGAGAACGTGGAGGAGGCGACCTTCAACTCCGAGGCGGGAGTCGAGGCGCTCACCTGGATGACCGAGCTGGTCGACAAGGGCTACAGCCCGAAGAACGTCGCCCAGGACGGCAACATCAAGGCGCTCCTCGCCGGGCAGACGGCCTTCAACTGGAACGGCGTCTGGCAGACCACCAACACGGCGTTCGGCGACCTCGACTGGGAGGCCGCCGCGGTCCCGCAGATCGGCGACGAGAAGGCGGTCTGGTCGAGCTCGACCCACTGGGTCTTCCCGGCGAACAAGGGTCAGGATGCCGACAAGACGTCCGCGGCTGCAACGTTCGTGAAGTGGATGAACGACAACTCCGTCGGCTGGGCCGAGACGGGTGAGCTCCCCGCCGCCAACACGGTGCGCGAGGACCCGAGCCTGCTCGAGACCTACCCCGCCCTCGAGCCGTTCATGGAGCAGCTCGACTACGCCCACTACGAGACGGTCTCGCCGGGCATCAACGAGGCCAACGCCCTCATCACGACCGCGATCAACGAGGCGCTGACAGGCAAGAAGACGCCGAAGCAGGCGCTCGACGACGCCAAGAAGAAGGCGGATGCCGTGATCGCGTCCAACCAGGAGAAGTATGGCGATTGATCTCGCCGCCGCCACGGCCGTCCCCGCCCCGCGCTCCGGCGCCCGGCGGGGCGGCCGTTCCGGCCGGCGCCCCGCTGCCCGCCGTCGTACGCTGATCGGCTATCTCTTCCTCGCGCCGTTCCTGGTGCTGTTCACGACCTTCGTGATCGTGCCCGCCGTGTTCGGGCTGTGGATCAGCCTCACCAACTGGAGCCCTTTCCGCGACAGTCAGGACTTCGTCGGCCTCAAGAACTACCTCGACCTGTTCACCGCAGGATCGACCACCTCGGGCGACTTCTGGGGTGCCATGCGTGCCACGGGGCTGTTCGTGGTGCTGAGCGTGCCGTTCCTCGTGGTGCTGCCGCTGTTCATCGCCGTGCTCCTGAACCGCAACCTGCGCGGGTCGACGTTCTTCCGCACCGTCTTCTTCGCCCCGTACGTGCTCGGCGTAGCGATCGTCGGCGTCATCTGGAGCTACGTGTTCGACACGCAGTCCGGCATCCTGAACCATCTCCTCGGCATGCTGGGCCTCCCCTCCGACACACCCTGGGTCGTCGACACACCCTGGGTGTGGGTGTCGCTCGTCGGGGTCACCGTGTGGTGGACGGCCGGCCTCAACACCGTGATCTTCCTCGCCGGCTTGAAGGGCATCAACACCGACCTCTACGAGGCCGCCGCCCTCGACGGAGCGGGCGCCGCCCGCACGTTCTTCAGCGTCACCCTGCCGGGTCTTCGCCCGGTGATGCTCTTCATCACCACGACGACCGTGCTCGCGTCGGCGAACATGTTCGGGCAGTCGTTCCTGCTGACCAACGGCGGACCGGGAACCGAGACCCGCACGGCCATCATGTACATCGCCGATCAGGGGCTCTCGCAGAACAACATGGCCCCGGCCTCGGCCATGAGCTATGTGCTGTTCGCGTTCCTCGCCATCATCAGCGTCGTCAACTTCCGCATCCAGCGCGAACGCACCGAGAAGGCCATCTCATGACCGACACCGTCCGTCGAGACCCCGTCCGCCCGGCCGCCGCGCACCAGGGGCGTGAGCGCCGCGAAGCGCGGCGGCCTCGGGTGCGCCGCGCCGCGTCACGGGCGTCGCTCTACGCCATCCTCGGAGCGCTCGCCCTCGTCGTCATCTTCCCGCTGGTGTGGATGCTGCTGACCTCGGTGAAGACCGATGCGGATGCTGTCCGCAACCCGTACGCGCTGCCCGATCCCGTGTCGATCGAGGCGTACCAGACCCTGCTGGTGAGCGGTCAGCAGCCCATCTTCCTGTGGCTGTGGAACAGCTTCGCGGCCGCGACGCTGCAGACCATCTTGATCCTCGTCACCGCGTCGATGGCCGCCTACGCCCTCGCGCGGCTCGAGTTCGCGGGCCGCAACATCGTGTTCGGGCTGATCATCGCGACGCTGCTGGTTCCGCCGGTGGTGTTCCTCATCCCCAACTACCTGATCGTCGAGAACTTCGGCTGGCTCGACACGATCCTCGCGATCACGGTGCCGGGGGCGGCCAGTGCCTTCGGCGTCTTCTTCCTGCGTCAGTTCTTCCTCGGCGTTCCCGTCGAGATCGAAGAGGCGGCGCGTATCGACGGCGCGGGGGAGTTCCGGATCTTCTTCCAGGTGGCGCTCCCGCTTGCGAAACCGGCGCTCGCGACCCTCGCGGTGCTGTCGTTCCTCGGCAACTGGAACGACTTCCTCTGGCCGGTCTACGTGCTCCTCTCGCCCGAGAACATGACGCTGCAGCCGGGCCTCGCCATGCTGCAGGGCGCTTACCGCACCCACTTCGGCATCGTGATGGCGGGCGCCGCGATCGCCTCGATCCCCGTGCTCATCCTGTTCGCGTTCGCGCAGCGTCAGATCGTCGATTCTGTCGCCGGGGCGGCGGTGAAGGGATGAGTGCCCGGTCGCCGCTGGCAGGGCTCGGAGCTCTGGCCCTCGTCGCGCTGCTGGTCGGGTGCGCCGGGCCGGAGCCTGGCGCCCCCTCCGAATCGTCTTCTCCGGCGGCGGAGACCGCGGACGGCGGCGCCTTCGTGATCGACGAGGACTTCCCCGACCCCGACGTCGTCGAGGTGGAGGGCGGCTTCGCGGCCTTCGCCACGGGCAGTCACGGCCTGAACATCCGTGTCGCTCGGTCGGACGATCTCGCCGACTGGCAGGTCGAGCGACGCGATGCGCTCCCCGTGCTGCCGGCGTGGGCATCTCCCGGCCGCACCTGGGCGCCTGAGGTCGTGGCCACCGGCGACGGCTTCACGATGTACGTGACGGCGCAGCACACCGAGTCGGGGCGACAGTGCATCGGCGTGGCCACCGCGGCATCCGTCGACGAGGCCTTCACCCCCGAGGGCGACGAGCCGCTCGTGTGCCCGGTCGATGAGGGCGGCGCGATCGATGCGGCGACGTTCGACGACGCCGACGGCAGCCGCTACCTCCTGTGGAAGACCGACGGCAACTGCTGCAGCCTCGACACCTGGCTCATGATGGCGCCGCTCAGTGCAGACGGACGCACCCTTGCGGGTGAGCCGTTCCGGCTGATCTCGCAGGGCCTCGAGTGGGAGGGTGCTCTCGTCGAGGCCCCCACCCTGATCGAGCGCGACGGTGTCTACCACCTCCTCTATTCGGCGAACGACTACGGCAGCGACGCCTACGCGGTCGGTGCGGCGTCGGCCGACGCGCTCACCGGGCCGTGGGAGAAGCAGCCCGAGCCGGTGCTCGCCACATCCTCGAGCGGCGGCCGGTACCTCGGACCGGGTGGGCAGGACGTCGTCGCCACCCCGGGCGGTGACGTGCTCGTGTTCCACGGGTGGGATGAGCAGTACATCTACCGGGGGATGCACACGGCGCCGGTGTCCTTCGAGGGTGGCACAGTGGCGGTCGGCTGAGCCGGACCGGCCGCGAGGCGCCTGGGAGGGTTCCGCGGGGTCAGTCGAGACGGTCCCGGAGGCCGAACGCCGCCCACAGCTCGCCGCGCGCCGCGAATGACGAGAGGTCACGCCCCAGGACGCGCTCGGCCGCCTGCAGGCGCGTCCGCACGGTGTGGCGGTGCACGCCCAGCGCCCGCGCCGCCGCATCGTTCGACCCGTCGGCATCCAGCCACGCGCGAAGCGTCGCCGTGAGCTGGGCTCCGCTGGCGGCGTCGTGCGATTCGAGGGGGCTCAGGAGCGCGTTGGCCGCATCGCGGGCTTCTGCCGACGCGAGCGATGACAGGATGCCGCCGGCGCGAAGGTCGGCGACGTGCACCACCCGGTGCGTCGGCGTGGCCCGAGACCTCGCGGCGCGGGCCTGATCGAGCGCCGCTGCGAACCGGTCGTAGCCCGTCGGCAGCGAGACCCCGATGCGGCGCTCGAAACGGTCGGCGATGTCCGACAGCTCCGCGGCCTCACCGGCGGGGAGCACGATCACCACGGCGTCGTCCACCGGTCCGTAGAAGAGGCCGCCGTGCCGCTCGTCGGCCCGCAGCTCGAGGATCTCGAGCATCGGATCGGCGCCGCTGCGCGCGGCATCCGCGAGCGCGACGACCACGGGCGCCGCCGGGAGAGGCCCCCAGATGTCGCGGGAGATGCGGCGGGCGAGAGCGGGGTCGCCGCCCTCGAGGGCGTGAACCATGCCGGTGCGGAGCGCGCCTCGGGCGCGCCCGAGACGCTGGTGCTGCTCGAGGGCAAGGCCTGCCATGGCGATCACCGCGTTGACGACGTCGCGGCCTTCGCGGTCGAGATCGCCCGCGGCGATCGCGACGACCCCGCGAAGCCTGCCGCCGCGCCCGAGGGTCTGCAGGGAGAAGACCTCATCGCCCGAGTGCAGCGCAGAGCTCGCCCGGGCGCCGCGCCGGAGCACCGCGCCGACCTCGGTGTGGAGCGCGCCGGCGGCCACCGGGTCGACACCGCCGTCGGGGTGCTCCTGCACGAGCTCGCCGGCCGCGTCGTACATGCCGACCCAGGTGTCGAGCTGGCGGGCCAGCTCGACGATCGTCGCCCCCAGGCCGTCGGGGCGGAGAGCTGCGATCGCGATCGCCCGCTGCGCCGACAGAGCCCAGCTGCGCCGCGCGTAGGCCTGCGCCGCGATCGCCTCCGCGTTGGCCCGCGCGACGGCGATGAACGGCGTCGAATACGGCACCTCGAACAGCGGCATCCGTGCGGCGCGGCATGCGCCCGCCAGCCCCGTCGGGATGCCCGCGCGCACGACCTCGGTGCCGAAGCCGAGTCCGGCGGCCCCGCGGTCGACGAGCCGCCGGACGTAGTCGTCGAAGGGCCGCCGTGCCGAATCGGCGGCGTCGGCGAACTGCGTTCCGGTGGTGAGGAGCACGAGGTCTTCGCCGAGGAAGGGCGTGGGGTCGGCGAGGTCGGAGCTGTGCACCCACCGCGTCGCGCGATCGAGCGCCCCGGGAAGGAGGTCCGCCTCGGTCCCGGCGAGGCGCAGATCCAGCTCGCGCCGGGCGAGGAGTGCGCGCAGGGTCGGTTCGGGATCGGCGATCGGCGCCATGGCTCCTCCGGTCTGGGCTATCCGCGCTGTACGCGTTGTACAGCAGCTCGCCCAGGATATACAGCGCGGTGAGTGACGTGGGTGTCGGCGCGGTCCTACGCTCGCGGCATGAGCTCGACCATCGCTTCCCCCACCATGCCCCTCGGCGGACCGACCCTTCCCCAGGTGCGCCGCATGACGACGTCGATCCCCGGGCCACGCTCGCAGGATCTGCTGGCCCGAAAGGCGGCCGCGGTCGCTGCCGGGGTCGGCCACACGGTGCCGATCGCCGCCGTCGCCGCAGGAGGGGGCGTCGTCGTCGACGCCGACGGCAACTCGCTCATCGATCTCGGCGCCGGCATCGCCGTCACGACCGTCGGGGTCTCGCACCCGAAGGTGGTCGAGGCGATCGCCGCGCAGGCAGCGCAGCTCACCCACTCCTGCTTCATGATCTCGCCCTACGAGCCCTACGTCGAGGTCGCCGAAGCGCTCAACCGCGTGACACCCGGCGACCACGAGAAGAAGAGCGCGCTCTTCAACTCCGGCGCCGAAGCGGTCGAGAACGCCGTCAAGATCGCCCGCAAGTTCACCGGCAAGCAGGCCGTCGTCGCGTTCGACCACGCCTACCACGGCCGCACCAACCTCACGATGGCGCTCACCGCGAAGTCGATGCCCTACAAGAGCGGGTTCGGGCCCTTCGCCTCCGAGATCTACCGCGTGCCCGCCTCGTACCCGCTCCGTGACGGGCTGTCGGGCCAGGATGCCGCCGCGCGCGCCATCTCGATGATCGAGAAGCAGATCGGCGCCGACAACCTCGCCGCCGTCATCATCGAGCCGATCCAGGGCGAGGGCGGCTTCATCGTCCCGGCCGACGGATTCCTCCCCGCGGTCGTCGACTGGTGCCGGGAGAACGGGGTCGTGTTCATCGCCGACGAGGTGCAGTCGGGCTTCGCCCGCACCGGCGCGATGTTCGCCAGCGAGCTGTTCGGCATCGTGCCGGACCTGATCACCACGGCCAAGGGCATTGCTGGGGGCATGCCCTTGGCCGCGGTCACCGGTCGCGCCGAGATCATGGACGCCACCCACGGCGGTGGCCTCGGCGGCACCTACGGCGGCAACCCCGTCGCCTGTGCGGCGGCGCTCGCCGCGATCGACGCGTTCGAGAACGACGGGCTGATCGAACGTGCGCAGGAGGTCGGCGCGCTGCTGACCCGGCGGCTCGGAGAGATCGCCGCCGCAGACCCGCGCATCGGCGAGGTCCGTGGGCGCGGCGCGATGATCGCGATCGAGTTCGTCGATCCCGCATCGGGGGCCCCCGACGGCGCGCTGGCCGGAGCGGTGGCGAAAGCCGCGATCGCCGAGGGCGTGATCGTCCTCACCTGCGGCACCTACGGCAACGTCATCCGCTTCCTGCCCCCGCTGTCGATCGGAGATGATCTGCTGCACGAAGGCCTGGGCGTCGTCGCCGACGCGCTCGGACGGGTCTGATCGTGGCGCCGCCGGGGTCGAACGGATGGCGCGGACCCGTCTCGCCGGAGACGTCCGCGGGGCTCGGCGCCGTGACGAAGGCGCGGTCCAACAAGCTGCGCTCGCGCCACGTCACGATGATCACCCTCGGCGGCATCATCGGCGCCAGCTTGTTCGTCGGTTCCGGCAACGTCATCCGCACGGTCGGTCCGGCCGCGGTGCTCTCGTACCTCGTCGGCGGGTTGCTCGTGTTCCTCGCGATGCGCATGCTCGGCGAGATGGCGGCATCCCGTCCCGCGATCGGCTCGTTCATGGAGTATGCGCGCGTCGGCCTGGGCGACTGGGCCGCCTACCTCGTGGGCTGGCTGTACTGGTACTTCTGGGTCGGCGTGCTCGCCTATGAAGCGGTGCTCGGCGGCGAGACGATGCAGACGTGGTTCCCGGCGGTGCCGTCGTGGGCGTGGTCGCTCATCCTCATCGCGATCTTCGTCGGCACGAACGTCATCTCCGTGCGCACCTTCGGCGAGGTGGAGTTCTGGCTCGCGAGCATCAAGGTGGTCGCGATCGTCGTGTTCCTGGGCGCCGGCATCCTCTTCGCCCTGGGGCTGTGGCCCGACGCCGCCTTCGCCGTCCCGAACCTCTGGGAGCACGGCGGGTTCGCCCCGAACGGCATCGGCGTCGCCTTCACCGGCGTCGCGCTGGTGATCTTCTCCTACTTCGGCACCGAGATCGCCGTCATGGCCTCGGCCGAGTCGGTCGACCCCGGCAAGGGCATCCGGCAGGCCACCAGCACGATCATCTGGCGCATCCTGCTCTTCTTCGTCGGCTCGGTGCTCGTGATCGTGACCGTCGTCCCGTGGGACGAGCTCCCTGTCCCGACCGACGTCGCGAACGCCCCGTTCACGATCGCCCTCGAGAGGTTCGGCATCCCCGGGGCCGGCGTCATCATGCAGCTCGTCATCTTCACGGCCGTCATCTCGGTGCTCAACTCGGGCCTCTACTCGGCCTCGCGCATGTTCGCCGCGCTCGCCGAGAAGGGCTTCGCCCCGAAGGTCGTCGCGACCCGTTCGCGCACCGGCGTGCCCGTCGTCGCGCTGCTCGCCTCGACGATCGGCGGACTCATCGCGACGCTCGTGAACTTCCTCGCCCCGAGCTCGGGCATCTTCGACTTCATCATGAACTCGGCCGGCCTCGTCGCGCTCTTCGTCTACGTCTTCATCGCGCTCACGCAGATGCGGCTGCGGCAGAAGATGACCCCCGACGAGGTCGCGAAGCTGAAGCTGAAGGTCTGGCTGCATCCGTGGCTGAACATCTTCCTCGTCGCCGCCATCGCGGCCGTCGTCGTCGTGATGCTCACGACCGATTCGGGCCGCTCGCAGGTCTGGACGAGCCTCATCGCCACGGGGGTCCTGCTCCTGTTCTGGCCGCTCGTGCGCCGCAACCTCCGCCGTCGCCCCGACCACGCCTCCTCACCCGCCGTCCACGAAGGAAACCCCGAATGACTGAGATCACCCGAGACGTCGTCATCATCGGCGCCGGCGCCGCCGGCCTCACCGCCGCGAACAAGCTCCGAGAGGCCGGGCTCTCCGTCGCGGTCCTCGAGGCCCGGGAGCGCGTCGGCGGGCGGCTGTGGACCGACGTCATCGACGGCGCCATGCTCGAACTCGGTGGCCAGTGGGTCTCTCCCGACCAGGACGCCCTCATCGAGACCGTCGCGGAGCTGGGGCTCGAGACCTTCAGCCGCTACCGCGAGGGCGACAGCGTCTACGTCGGACCGGACGGCACGGCGTCGCGTTTCACGGGGGAGATGTTCCCCGTGAGCGCCGAGACCGAGAAGGCGATCGACGAGATCACCGCCCGCCTCGACGCGATGGTCGCCGAGGTCGACCCCGACCGGCCGTGGGCGCATCCGAACGCCGCAGAGTGGGACCGCATCTCCTGGGATGCGTGGCTGCGCACGCAGACAGGCGACGACGAAGCGGTGCGGAACCTCGCCTTCGCGACCGGCTCGGCGATGCTCACCAAACCCACGCACGCCTTCTCGCTGCTGCAGTCGCTCCTCATGGCGGCGAGTGCCGGCAGCTATTCGAACCTCGTCGACGCCGACTTCATCCTCGACAAGCGGGTCGTCGGCGGCCTCCAGCTCGTGCCGGTGCTGCTCGCCGAGCGCCTCGGCGACGACGTCTTCCTGAACCAGCCCGTGCGCACCATCGAATACTCGGATGCCGGTGACGCGTCGCCGTGGGTGCGCGCCGTCGCCGACGGCATGAGCGTCCGCGCGCGGAGCGCGGTGCTCGCCGTGCCGCCGGTCCTCTACAACCGGATCTCCTACGTCCCGCCGCTCCCGCGCCTGCAGCACCAGATGCACCAGCACATCTCGATGGGCTTCGTCATCAAGGTGCACGCGGTCTACGACCGCCCGTTCTGGCGCGAGCAGGGCCTGTCCGCGACGGCGTTCAGCCCCTACGAGCTCGTGCACGAGGCCTACGACAACTCGAACCACGGCGACGAGCGGGGCACCCTCGTCGGCTTCGTCTCCGATCAGAACGCCGACGATCTGTTCCGGTTGAGCGCCGACGAGCGCAAAGACCGGATCCTCACGTCGCTGTCGCACTACTACGGCCCCGACGCGATGCATCCGTCGGTGTACTACGAGAGCGATTGGGGGACCGAGGAGTGGACGCGCGGCGCGTACGCGGCGAGTTTCGATCTCGGCGGGCTCCACCGGTACGGCGCCGACCTCCGCACCCCCGTCGGTCCGATCCACTTCGCGTGCAGCGACCTCGCGGGCGCCGGATACCAGCACGTCGACGGCGCCATCCGCATGGGACGGCTCGCGGCGCAGAACATCCTGGACGGGGTCCGCGGATGAGCGCCCGCATCGTCGTGGGCTACACCGCGACCAAGACCGGACGCGACGCCGTCGCTGTCGCCGCCTCCCTCGCCGCTGCAGCGGGCGCCGAGCTCGACATCGTGCTCGTCCTGCCCGCCGAGGGCCGGAGCGTCATCACGCCGCCCGATGCCTCCTTCGACCGCTACCTCCTCGGTCAGGCCGAGGCGTGGCTGCGCGACGCGGCCGCCGACGTCCCCGAGGGCATCACGCACCGGGAGCACGCGCGCTACGCCGACTCGTTCGCGGAGGGCCTCGTCGAGGCCGCCGACGAGTTCGGCGCATCGCACATCGTCGTCGGGGCCGCCGACGGCGGCTCGCGCGGGCGGCACCGCCTCGGCTCCACATCGAGCCAGCTCCTCCACTCGTCCGACGTCCCCGTCGTGCTCGCGCCGCGCGGCGCCCGCAAGCGGGTCGCCGGGGTGGGCGTGCCGCGGCTGACCGTCGCGATCGGCACCCGCGCCGGGGCCGACGTGCTCCTCGAGGAGGCGGTCGCCCTGACCATCTCCACGGGCGCCTCGCTGCGGCTCGTCTCCCTCGTGACGGTCGATCTCCCGGCCACCGTCGACACCGGCGTCATCCGCCTCGCCGGCGCCGCCCACGCCGAGGAGGTGCTCACGACCGTCCTCGCCGGCCTTCCCGCCGGGGTGAAGGCCGAGATCGTCGCCGCGCGCGGTGACAGCATCGACGATGCCGTCTCGCACCTCGAGTGGCTTCCCGGCGAGCTGATCCTCGTCGGATCGAGCCGCCTCGCCCAGCCGCGCCGGCTCTTCCTCGGGTCGACCGCCGCCAAGCTCCTGCACGAGATCCCCGTGCCCATGATCGTCGTTCCCCGCACCCGCCCACCCGAGGGCGCCAGCGCAGCAGAAGGAGCAGGCCGATGAGCCAGCAGGCACCCGCGAAGACCGATGAGGGACTCTCCAAAAAGGGGCTGAGCGCCGGGACGATCGGCCTGATCGGCGCCGTGGTGATCGGCATCTCCTGCATCGCCCCGGCTTACACCTTCACCGCGGCGATCGGCCCCACCGCCTCGACCGTCGGCGCGCAGATCCCGGCCGTAATCCTAGTGGGGTTCATCCCGATGCTGCTGGTCGCGTTCGGCTATCGCGAACTCAACAACCGGATGCCGGATGCCGGCACCTCCTTCACCTGGGCGACCCGTGCCTTCGGACCGTGGGTGGGATGGATGGCGGGCTGGGGGCTGATCGTCGCGACGATCCTGGTGCTCTCGAATCTCGCCGGCGTCGCGGTCGAGTTCCTCTTCTTGCTGATCTCGCAGCTCACCGGAGATGCAGCGGTCGCCGATCTCGCCTTCGTGGTGTGGATCAACATCGGTGTCTGTCTGCTCTTCATGCTCGGGGCGACCTTCATCTCGTACCGCGACATGCAGACCACGCAGAAGCTCCAGTACGTCCTGGTCACCTTCCAGGTCGTGGTGCTCGTCGTGTTCGCCGTCGCAGCGATCTCGCAGGCGGTGGGCGGCGGGGCGTTCGACTTCCAGCCGTTCGACCTCGAGTGGTTCAACCCGTTCGCGATCTCGTCGTTCAGCGCGCTGGCGGCCGGGCTGTCGCTGTCGATCTTCATCTTCTGGGGGTGGGACGTCACCCTCACCATGAACGAGGAGACGAAGGACCCCGAACGCACGCCGGGCCGTGCCGCGACGCTGACCGTCGTCACGATCGTCTCGCTCTACCTGCTGCTCGCCGTCGCGATGATCATGTTCGCGGGCGTCGGCACGGGCGAGCTGGGCCTCGGCAACGAGGACATCCAGGCCAACGTGTTCTTCTTCCTCTCCGACCCCGTGCTCGGACCGCTCGCCTTCCTCGTGTCGCTCGCGGTGCTCACCAGCTCGGCGTCGTCGCTCCAGTCCACCTTCGTCGGACCGGCCCGGACGCTCCTGGCGATGGGGCACTACGGCGCCCTTCCGCCCTCGTTCGCGAAGGTGAGCCCGCGCTTTTTCACCCCGGGGTTCGCGACGATCGTGTCGGCCGCCGTGGCATCCGGTTTCTACGTCGTCATGCGCCTGGTGAGCGAGGACACGCTCTGGGACACGATCCTCACCCTCGGCATGATGATCTGCTTCTACTACGGCATCACGGCGTTCGCGTGCGTCTGGTACTTCCGCAAGCAGTGGTTCGATTCGGCCCGGAACGTCTTCTTCACGTTCCTGTTCCCCCTGGTGGGCGGAGTCATCCTGGCGGTCCTGTTCTTCACGACCCTCATCGACTCGATGGACCCGGCCTACGGCTCGGGCTCGCAGATCGGCGGCATCGGCATCGTCTTCATCCTCGGCATGGTCATCATCGTCGTGGGCGTGGCGATCATGATCTGGCAGGCCGTGCGGCGCCCGGCCTTCTTCCGCGGTGAGACGCTGGGTATGGACGCACCCCGGAGCGCGCGCCGACTGCGCGCAGAGAGCGAGAAGACCACATGACCTCCGTAGAGACCGATCTGCTCGCGCAGGTGCCGGGCCAGCTGTTCATCGGCGGCGCGTGGCGCGACGCCGAGGGCTCCCGCACCTTCGCGGTGCACGATCCTGCGACGGGCGACGTCATCCGTGAGATCGCGGACGCGTCGCCGGCCGACGGCATCGCGGCCCTCGATGCGGCCGTCGCCGCACAGGAGTCGTGGGCGGCCACTCCGCCCCGGCGCCGGAGCGACATCCTCCGCCGCGCCTTCGACCTGGTGCAGGAGCACAAGGAGGACCTGGCCCTGCTCATGACCCTCGAGATGGGCAAACCGCTCGCGGAGTCGCGGGGAGAGGTCGCCTACGGCGGCGAGTTCCTCCGCTGGTTCAGCGAGGAGGCGGTGCGCATCACGGGTCGCTACGGAATCAACCCCGAGGGCACCGGTCGGATGATCGTCTCGCAGCGTCCGGTCGGGCCGTCGTTCTTCATCACGCCGTGGAACTTCCCCCTCGCGATGGCGACGCGCAAGATCGCTCCGGCGCTCGCAGCCGGGTGCACGGTCGTCGTCAAGCCCGCCGAGCTCACCCCGCTGACGACGCTGTACTTCGTGAAGCTCCTCGCCGAGGCGGGAGTGCCCGACGGTGTCGTGAACGTCGTGACGACCACGTCGTCGAGCGCGGTCGCGGGCCCGATCATCGCCGACCCGCGGCTGCGCAAGCTCTCGTTCACGGGCTCCACCCCGGTGGGGCAGAAGCTCATCGCGCAGGCTGCCGAGGGCGTGCTGCGGGTGTCGATGGAGCTCGGCGGGAACGCGCCGTTCGTCGTGTTCGACGACGCCGACCTCGACAAGGCGGTCGACGGGGCGATGCTCGCGAAGTTCCGCAACATCGGTCAGGCCTGCACCGCCGCGAACCGCTTCATCGTCCACGAGTCGGTGGCGGGGGAGTTCGCCCGCCGGGTCGCCGAGCGGGTGGGCGAGATGCGGATCGGCCGCGGCACCGAGGACGGTGTGCAGATCGGCCCGCTCATCGACGACCGCGCGGTCGCGAAGGCGGAGGAGCTCGTCGGCGACGCCGTGGAGCGCGGCGCGGAGGTGCTCGTCGGCGGCAACGCGGTGGCGGGCCCGGGCACGTTCTACGAGCCGACCGTCGTGCAGGGCGTCGTCCCGGGCAGCGCGATCCTCCGGGAGGAGATCTTCGGCCCGGTGCTCGCCATCTCGACCTTCTCCGACGAGGACGACGCGGTCCGCCTCGCGAACGACACCGAGTACGGGCTCGTCTCCTACGTCTTCACCGAAGACCTCGCGCGCGGGCACCGCATGATCGACCGGCTCGAGACCGGGATGATGGGCCTGAACGTGGGCGTCGTCTCGAACGCCGCCGCGCCGTTCGGCGGCGTCAAGCAGTCGGGTGTCGGCCGCGAGGGCGGCGCCGAAGGCATCCACGAGTACCTCAACGTGAAGTACACCCTGATCCCCGCCTGAGCGGGGAGGAACGGAGCATCCATGAGCGACTACCGAGTCGTCAATCCCGCCACGGGCGAGACCCTCTCGACGTATCCCACCGCGACCGCCGACGAGGTGGAGCACGCCCTGCAGTCAGCGGATGCCGCGGCTCGGGGCTGGGGACGCTCGTCCACGCCCGCCGAGCGCGCCGACCTCCTCCGCCGCGCGGCGGCGCTGCACCGGGAGCGCCGTGACGACCTCGCGGCGATCATCGTGCGGGAGATGGGCAAGCAGATCGACGGCGCCCTGGGCGAGGTCGACTTCGCGGCCGACATCACGGAGTACTACGCCGATCACATCGAGGAGATCACGGCCGACACCCCGATCGAGATCGAGGGCGAGGGCACCGCCGTGGTGCGGAAGGCCCCGCTCGGCGCTCTGCTCGGCATCATGCCGTGGAACTTCCCGTACTACCAGGTCGCCCGGTTCGCGGCCCCCAATCTCGCGATCGGCAACACGATCCTGCTCAAGCACGCACCACAGTGCCCCGAGTCGGCCGCGGCGATCGAGGCGATCTACCGTGACGCCGGCTTCCCCGAGGGCGCGTACGTCAACGTGTATCTGACGAACGACCAGGCCGCCGAGGTCATCGCCGATCCGCGCATCCACGGTGCGTCGGTGACCGGCTCGGAGCGCGCGGGAGCCGCGGTGGCGGAGATCGCGGGCCGCAACCTCAAGAAGGTCGCCCTCGAGCTGGGCGGTTCCGACCCGTTCCTCGTGCTGTCGGCCGACGACCTCGACGCGGTGGCGCAGGCCGCGGTCGACGCACGTCTCGACAACACCGGTCAGTCCTGCAACGGCGCCAAGCGGTTCATCGTCGTGGGCGACCTCTACGACGGCTTCGTCGACGCCTTCGCGGCGAAGATGGCGGCCGCATCGGTGGGCGACCCGCTCAGTTCCGACACGGTGCTCGGGCCCCTTTCGTCGGTGGCGGCGGCGGAACGCCTCGAGGAGCAGATCTCGGATGCCGTCTCCCAGGGCGCGACCCTCGTCACCGGAGGCACGCGCACCGGAGCGTTCTTCGCGCCCACCGTGCTCACCGACGTGACGCCGGAGATGCCGCTTTACCGGGAGGAGCTGTTCGGGCCCGCCGGCGTCGTGTACCGCGCGGCCGACGAGGACGAGGCCGTCCGGATCGCGAACGACACCCCCTTCGGTCTCGGCTCCTACGTGTTCACCACCGACGACGAGCAGGCCCGCCGCGTCGCCGATCGCATCGAGGCGGGGATGGTCTACGTGAACCTCGTCCTCGCCGATGAGCCGGGCTTGCCTTTCGGCGGTATCAAGCGCAGCGGCACCGGCCGAGAGCTGGGACTGCTGGCGGCCGACGAGTTCGTCAACAAGAAACTGGTCCGGATCGGCTGACCCGAAGAGTCGACGCTGGGGAGCGGGGGAGCACGGGGGCGGACCACGGTCCGTCCCCGTCGCCGTTCGATGAGGTCTGGGCGGGGACGGCGGGCTTCCTGGGCGCGGTGCGGACCCGCATCCCGGAGGCCCGCCGGCTCGCTCAGGCGGGGAGGGTCGCGCGGACCTCGGCGGCTTCCGGAAGGCGGCCGAGCTTCTCGAGGACGTCGCCGAACTCGAGTGCCGCGGTCACGCGCATCGGCTCGGCCTCACCGGCCTCGGCGTGCTCGATCGCGGCCCGATACAGCGGGACGGCGTCGCCGAGGCGTTCGGCGTCCGTCAGGATGCGCGCGGCGAGGAGCTCGGCGCGACCTGCCGCGGTGACATCGCCCAGCCCCGCGAAGCCGTCGGCGGCCTGCAGCGCCGACGCGACCGCCTCATCCACGCGGCCCTGCTCGGCCAGGATGTGCGCCCGGGTGTCGGTCACGTCGTTGAGGTACCACGCGTCGCCTGCTGCGCGGCCGATGGTCAGCGCCTCGTCGATGGTCGTGAGTGCGCCGTCGAGGTCGCCGGATCGCATCCGCACCTGCGCGAGCGAGTGCACCGCTTCGGCGGCGAGGGTGACCTGGTCCTCTCGTCCGCGCACCAGGCCCAGCGCCTCGGTGAGTGGGGTCACCGCGTCGTCCCACTCGCCGAACCACCCGAGGAGGCGCCCCACCTGGACCAGGGCGAAGGCCTGCCCGGCGGCATCCTCCGCCTGCTCGAGCAGATCTGCGACGCCCGTCCACGCGCCGTAGGCCGCTCCGGGCTCCTCGGCCGCCTCGAAGGCGCGCGCGAGCAGGGTGAGGGTCAGCGCCCGCGAACCCGGGAGCTCATCCGCCTCGGTCTCCTCGCGGTAGACGTCGTCGAGCACGTCGGTCGCGGCGTGGGCCGAGCCGGCGAGGAGCATCGCGTGGCCGAGGCGGTAGCGGACCTGGAACGACGGCAGCCCGGCGGCGTCGAGACGGTCGGCACCCAGGCGGAAGCGCGATGCGGCTGCCCCGGGGTCGCCGGCGTCCTCGTGGAGGGCTCCTGCACGCACGAACGCCTGACCCATCAGCACGTCGTCGGCGCCGAGGCCGAGCAGCAGGCGGGTGGCCTCGTCGGCATCCGCGGCGGCGTCGGAGAACCGCTCGGTCATCGCCCGCAGCTGCGAGCGGATCATGAGTCCACGGGCGCGATGCCCGTCGCTGAGCGACATCGCCACGAGAGCGTCCGCCAGTGTCTCCGCGGCGTCGCGCTGCCCGCTGCGCGCCCGTGCGTCGACCTCGAGCAGCCGCATGCCGGCCGCCGCCGTCGGCTCGCCCGCCTCGACGTAGAGCTTCGCCGCGTCGGAGGCGGCTCCTGCCACGAGGGCGGGGTCGTCGCCGTACGACAGGGCGATCGCGAGGGTCGCGGTCAGATCGGCCCGCACCTCGGCGGCCGCGCCCGACGCCTGTGCGAGTTCGGCGCGCAGCGCCGGTTCGGCCTCGGCGATGCCCTGCCCGAACAGCAGCAGGCCGAGACGCTCCTCGATGTCGGCTCGCTCATCGCGGCCGACCGCGCGGAGGGCGGCCACCCGTGAGGGCAGCGCCGCATCGGCCTCGGCGACCTGGTCGGTCGCGAGGAGACCGCCGAGGAGCATCGAGGTGAGCTCCACGCGCTGGGTGTCGGTGGCCTCCGGAAGAGCCGCGCGGATCGCCTCGAGCGCCGCGGTCGAGCCGACGTGCGAGAGCGACGCTGCCCGGTCGTAGCGCTCGTCCTGGGTCTGCGGCGCCGCGGCGGTGACCGTGGCGGCGAAGTCGTGCGAGCCGAGGGGGACGTCGTAGCGCTCACGGCCCGTCTCACGGAGCCGGCGCAGACGCTCGCTGTGGGCGGTGTTCGCGTCGCGGGCGTCGAACGCGGCGGCGATGCGGTCGGCCGCGCCGTGCGCGGCACCGGCCAGATCGCCCACCGCCCAGGGGCCGTCGTGCGGGCCGAAGAAGGGGATGAGTGTGTCGGCATCCGATCCGCGCACCGTGAGATCCGGGTGACCGGCCGCGGCGACGGCGTCGAGTGCGATCCCGATTGAGGCCAGCGCCGACTGGTGGGCGTGGGCGTTCAGTCCGTCGTGCGCCAGCCAGGGCAGGTGGCGCTCGACCAGGGCCAGCGCGCGGGCCTCGTTGCCGGTGACGGCGCAGAAGACGATGTGGTGCGCGACGATCGCGAGCTTGTCGGGGCTGTCCTTGGAGAGACGGTAGCTGCGCAGGTGAGCCGATCGCGCCTCGTCGAGCTTTCCGGCGCGGAGGGACGGCAACAGCACCCGGGCGAGGGCGTGCTCGGGCTCCTCCCCGCAGGCGAAGCCGCCGTCGATGAGCTCGTCGACGAGCTCGATCGCCTCGGCGTCGCGTCCGGTCTCGACGAAGAAGCCCGCGAACTGACTGCGCGTGCAGGCGTCGCAGTGGCTGTAGTCGTCACGGGGAGCGCTCTCGAGCTGCCGCTGCAGCTCGGTGGCCTCGTCGAGCCTGCCCGCTCCCCATGCCGCATCGAAGCGCGCCATGAGCACACCGCTCTCGCCGACACCCGCCCGGCGATAGTGGTCTGCCATGTCATCGAGGACGGCAGCGATCTGCTCAGCTGAGAATTCGGGCGAGCCGCCGAGGGCGCCCGCCATCCACTTGAACTGCCAGAGCACGTCGCCGGCCGCGTCGATCTCCGCGGGGAACCGCTCCGGATCGCTGTCGTGATGGGCGAGGCACCAGGCGAACGACGTGAGCATGAGGTCGGTGTCGCCGTTCATGTTGGCGCTCGAGGTCTGCCGGAGGCGCGCCTCGTACTCGCGCCGCTCGTCGCCGCTCTCCTGCGCGAGGGCGACGGCCTGGGCGACCAGCGCGCTCTCCTCCGGGCCCCACGGGGTCGTGCTGATCTGGTCGAACAGGGCGTCGATGCGGGCGGCGTAGCTGGTCATCAGGCTCCTTCGGAGGGGGTCGGGGGTGCATCGAGGGCGTGGTCGACGAGCTCGGCGAGGCCGCTCGACATCAGCGCGCGGTCGTCGGGTCCCAGGGGGTGATGCCCGGCGAGAAGGGCCTGCACGTACAGCAGCTGCAGGCTCAGATCGAAGACGCGGCTGGGCGGTGTCGCGGCCAGCTTGCGGACGAGCGGGTTGGTCCAGTTCAGGCACAGCCGCGCGGTCGGGGTCCCGGCGTCGGCGGAGCGGGCCGACGCCATCACTCCGGCCGCACGGTCGAGGACGCCGCCCCAGAGCGCGCCGCCGGCGCTGCGGGCACGGCCCCGGTCGAGCGCACGGAGCACCTCGGGATCGGCGACGAATAGGCTCGGCAGCTCCGGACGCTCGAACGAGCGCACGACGATCTCGAGCTGCGGCAGTGCCGACGCGGCGCGGGACTCGACGGATGCCGCGGCGCGGCGATCGTCGAGGGGCGGCAGGTCGAGACGGTCGATCTCCCCGATCACGTCGACGTGCTCGACCGTGACGCCGGGGAAGATCTCGGGCAGACGGCGGATGAGGTCGGCGTCGTAGAGGTAGCCGCCGTCGACGAGGGCGGTCCCGGGGGCCACGATGCTCGCCACCTGGCGGAACTCGTCGACCGTCTCGGCGTAGCGGACGTGGGGGAAGCGGCGCACGAGCTCCTCGATGCGAAGGCGGCCGACCGTCGTCTCGACCGAGAGCCAGCGCATGATGAAGCGGGCGAGCTCGTCGTCGTGGCGGATGAGGGACTTGATCGCGACCTCGTGGACGGCGACGAACTGCGCCAGCCGGAGGGGATCGCGGTGCGCGACGTCGAGGATCCATCGCCGGATCGCCGCGCCGATCTCCTCCCGCGTCTGCTCGAGGGCGTCGTCGTCGACGAGCGACTCACGGCTGGCGGTGGGATGCAGGGTGCCCGAGTCGACGACCGCACGCACGAAGAAGGCCCAGTCCGGGAGCAGGTCGTCGGCGCGCTCGGTGAGCAGCATCCGCCGGAGGTACACACGCGTGCTCTGCCGCGAGCTGGGTGGGGGAGCGAACGGCAGCACGAAGGCGAGTCCGCGCGTCTGGGTGGCGGGCACGGAGATCGGGATGACGTCCAGCGGCTCCGCCCCGATGACCTCGCGCCCATACGCGCGCCGCACCTCGGGGTCGTCGCTCAGATACGGCGGCGGCTGGGTGATCAGGGCCTCGCCGCCGGCCGGCAGATCGATCTGGATGGGCACGGGCAGGTAGCGCCCGAACGTCTCGGCGAGTTCGGTGACGGTCGGGGTGCTCAGGAGCGTGCGGCTGTCGCTGCGCGGGGTCAGGTGCACGCTCGTGCCGACCGGGAGCTCGCCGGTGTACGGCGTCACGGTGAAGGTGCCGTCGGCGTGCCCGGTCCACTCCACGGGGGGCGAACCCGACGCGCTCCGCGATCGGATGACGATCGTGTCGCACACCATGAAGCACGACAGCATCCCGATGCCGAACTGGCCGAGGAAGTCGCCGCGGGGAAGGTCGAAGATGTCGCGCTTGGAGCTCCGGCCGACCGTGGCGAGCAGATCGGCCATGTCGGTCTCGCTGAGCCCGATGCCGTCGTCGCGCAGGACGAACTCGTCCGACGCGGCGCTGACGGGGGTGATCCGGATGCGGCCGCCGCCGCCGTCCTGTGCGCGCCGCGCCGCGATCGCGTCGACCGAGTTCTGCAGGAGCTCGCGCAGGAAGACCCGAGGGCTGGAGTAGATGTGCCTGCTCAGTAGGTCGATCACTCCACGGAGGTCGACCTGGAACTGTTGCGCGTCCGCGGGCTCGGTCACCAGCGCTCCTCGATGTCGGTCGGGGCCCGCGCGCGCGTCGTGGCGCAGGGTGTCGCGTCGCCGGGGTCGCTTTCAGCGTAGCGACACGCACCGATGCGCCGACCGTGAGTCGGGCGGGTTCGCGACCCTCCGGAGCATGCCGTACACTTGCGGATGCAGTTGTCTGCATTCTTTTGTCATGCCTGGGCGGTGGATTCGTCTGCCGGTGCGGTGTAAGGAAGATGCGGATTCCCGGGTCGAAAGACCTTAGGGCGGTAGCTCAATTGGCAGAGCAGCGGTCTCCAAAACCGCAGGTTGCAGGTTCGATTCCTGTCCGCCCTGCGCGTCAGCGTCAGCTGACTCGAACCGAGCAACAGGTGGGTTGAATGGTCCAGGATGAGCCGAACGGCGAGGTCGTCGCATCAGGCGGCGCCGCCCGTGAGAAGAAGCTCAACTTCTTTCAGCGGATCGCCCTCTTCATCCGCCAGGTGATCGCAGAGCTCCGGAAGGTCGTCACACCGACCCGCCAGGAGCTGCTGAAGTTCACCGCTGTCGTCCTGGCCTTCGTGGTCGTGGTCATGGCGTTCGTCTCCGGTCTCGACGTCCTGTTCACCTGGATCGTCGACATCGTGTTCGGCGTTCCGTCCTGACGCACTGACCCCCACACGCCCGGATGCCGTCACGGCATCCGCATCCCCGAGGGAAGTGAAGCAAGTGTCTGAAAGATATGTCGACGACTCCGACTGGTCGACTGCCGCCGAGCAGTCCAGCGAGGACGACGAAGCCCAGGAGGGCAACATCCTCGCCGATCAGCAGCGCTCCGCCGAGTCCGCCGAGCACGCCGCTCTTCACATCGAGGACGAGTCCGACGACGTCGACGACGCGCCCGCCGGTGACGACGACGTCGTGATCGCCGACCCCGAGGCCGACGCCGTCGTCAACGACGCGCTCGAGATCGATGAGGCCGCCGAAGCAGAGGCTGCGGCGGAGGTCCTCACCGAGTCGCTCGCCGACGAGGAGGCCGAGCGTGCCGCCGAGGCCGCCGACGAGGTCACCCCGTACGACGGTCCCGAGCTCGGCGACGACGAGGATGCCGTCTCCGACGACCCCTACGAGGCCTTCCGCGCTGAGCTCCGCTCGCTCGAGGGCAAGTGGTACGTCATCCACTCCTACGCCGGGTTCGAGCGCAAGGTGAAGGCCAACATCGAGCAGCGCAAGTCGACGCTCGAGGTCGAAGAGGACATCTACCAGGTCGAGGTCCCCATGGAGGACGTCGTCGAGATCAAGAACGGCCAGCGCAAGATGGTCACGCGCGTCCGGATCCCCGGCTACGTGCTCGTTCGCATGGAACTCAACGAAGACACCTGGTCGGTCGTCCGCCACACGCCCGGTGTCACCGGCTTCGTCGGCAACGCGCACAACCCGACCCCGCTTCGCTTCGAAGAGGCCTTCACGATGCTGAAGCCGCTCGTCGAAGCCAAGGAGACCGCGCCGGCCAAGGGCGGCGCGACCAAGGGGTCGGCCACGCAGGCTCGCTCGGTCATCACCGAGGTCGACTTCGAGATCGGCGAGACGATCACGATCAAGGAGGGCTCGTTCGCGGGTCTGCCCGGATCGATCTCCGAGATCAAGCCCGAGAGCGGCAAGCTCACCGTGCTCGTCTCGCTCTTCGAGCGCGAGACGCCGGTCGAGCTCAGCTTCGACCAGGTCACCAAGCAGTAAGACCGATCTCCTCGAAGGCCCCGCTCCGGCGGGGCCTTCGTCGTTCGCCGGGGCGCCCTCCGGTGCGGTAGACTCGGGTGGTTTGCGCCTGGCATCGCCGTGCGCGCGAACACCACCGCGACCCGGAACCGCCGGGACCGCGGGAGAACGAGGCACCCGCCTCGCTCGTGAAAGGAAGAGGAATGGCACCCAAGAAGAAGGTGACCGGCCTGATCAAGCTTCAGATCAATGCCGGTGCAGCCAACCCGGCGCCGCCGATCGGGCCCGCGCTCGGTCAGCACGGCGTCAACATCATGGAGTTCTGCAAGGCGTACAACGCCGCGACCGAGTCGCAGCGCGGCAACGTCATCCCCGTCGAGATCACCGTCTACGAGGACCGCAGCTTCACGTTCATCCTGAAGACCCCGCCGGCAGCTGAGCTCATCAAGAAGGCCGCCGGCGTCGCCAAGGGCTCGCCGACCCCGCACACCACGAAGGTCGCGAAGCTCACCAAGGAGCAGGTCCGTCAGATCGCTGAGGCGAAGATGCCCGACTTGAACGCCAACGACATCGAGGCCGCCTCGTTGATCATCGCCGGCACCGCCCGTTCCATGGGCATCACGGTCGAGGGCTGAGGAGAACAACATCATGGCTAAGTCCAAGGTTTACGAAGCAGCAGCGGCGAAGATCGACCGCTCCACGTTCTACTCCTCCACCGAGGCAGTCGCCCTCGCGAAGGAGACCGGCTCGAAGAAGTTCGACTCGACCGTCGAGGTCGCGCTGAAGCTCGCTGTCGACCCGCGCAAGGCAGACCAGATGGTCCGCGGCACGGTCATCCTGCCCCACGGCACGGGTAAGACCGCTCGCGTCATCGTGTTCGCGACGGGCCCGGCCGCTGAGGCCGCCATCGCCGCGGGCGCCGATGAGGTCGGCGGCGCCGAGCTCATCGAGAAGGTCGCCGGCGGCTGGACGTCGTTCGACTCCGCCGTCTCGACGCCCGAGCTCATGGGCCAGGTCGGTCGCCTCGGAAAGGTCCTCGGACCCCGTGGCCTCATGCCGAACCCCAAGACCGGCACCGTGACCCCCAACCCGGCCAAGGCCGTCGAGGAGATCAAGGGCGGAAAGATCGAGTTCCGCGTCGACAAGCACGCCAACGTGCACTTCGTCGTCGGCAAGGCGTCCTTCTCGGAGGACCAGCTGAACGAGAACTTCAACGCCGCTCTCGAAGAGATCGTGCGTCTGAAGCCCTCGAGCGCGAAGGGCCGTTACATCCAGAAGGGCGCCATCTCGACCACGTTCGGTCCGGGCATCCCGCTGGACGTCAACGCTCTCGCCTGACGTTTCGTCATCACGACGGGGCTCCACCTTCGGGTGGGGCCCCGTCGTCGTTCGTGCGGCTTGGTAGCGTTCGAGGGTGATCCGCGACGTCTCCTCGCTGTTCGGCATCGATGTGCCGGTCGTTCTCGGGCCGTTCGGCGGGCTGTCGTCGATCGCCCTGACGGCAGGCGTCAGCAAGGCGGGCGGGCTCGGGTCGTACGGCCTGTACGGATACTCCGCCGAGCGGATCGCTCAGACGCTCGCCTCCCTCCGCGCCGCGACCGATCGGCCCATCGCCGTCAACCTCTGGCTCCCGACCGGGGATGAGGTCACCCCCGGCGCCGTCGACCTGACCGCCGCGCGCACGGCGGTCGCGCCGCTGCTCGCCGCCGCGGGTGCACGCCAGCCCGACCTTCCCGCACGCTTCCTGCCGCCGCTGGACGAGCAGCTGGACGCGGTGTGGGATGCCGCGCCGGCCGTGCTCAGCGTCGTGTTCGGCGCCCCTCCCGTCGCCGTCGTGGACGAGGCGCACCGGCGCGGCATCCGGATCGTGGGAACGGCGACCTCGGTGGCGGAGGCTGTCGCCTTGGCCGAAGGCGGGGTCGATGCGATCGTGGCGAGCGGCGCCGAGGCGGCGGGGCACCGGGTGACCTTCCTCGGCCGGCCCGAGGACTCGCTGATCGGGACGTTCGCGCTCGTACCGCAGGTCGTCGACGCGGTCGATGTGCCGGTGATCGCCGCGGGCGGCATCGCCGATCGCCGAGGGGTCGCGGCGGCTTTCGCGCTCGGGGCGTCGGGCGTGCAGGTGGGCACCGCGTTCCTCCGCACCCGTCAGTCGGCGGCCTCGGCCGCCCACCGGGCGGCCTTGGCGCGGGTCGGCGCGACCGGCACCGTCCTCACCCGGGCCATGAGCGGGCGGCTGGCCCGAGGCATCCTGAACCGTGCGGTCCGCGAGATCGAGGCGAGCGGGGCGATCGCGCCCTTCCCCGCTCAGAACTGGCTCACTGGGGTCTTCCGCGCCGCCGCGGCCGGCGACCCCGAGCTCAGCTCCCTGTGGGCCGGTCAGGCGGCGCCCCTGGCGCCCCGAGACGACGCCGACGCCGTGCTCGCCGAGCTCATCGCCGGGCTCCCCGGCGATCTCGCGTGAAACAGTCCGTCACCTGCGGGAAGAACCTCGGCTCCTGCGTGTTGTACTGAGAGGTCGCGCGGGCCGACAGCATCCGCGCGCGCATCACACCCCCTCACCAAGGAGATCCATGTCCCGTCGTCCTGCCGTTTTCGGAGTCCTCGCCCTCAGCGCCGCCCTGGTGCTGACCGCCTGCTCCTCGAACTCCACCGAGCCCGGCGCCGCCGCGGGCGACGACTTCGGGCTCGTGAAGAGCGGAACGCTCACCGTGGCGACCGAGGGAACGTACCGCCCCTTCACCTTCCACGATGAGACCGGTGCGCTCGTCGGCTTCGACGTCGAGATCATCGAGGCCGTGGCGGAGAAGCTCGACCTCGAGGTCGAGTTCCAGGAGACGCAGTGGGACGGCATCTTCGCCGGCCTCGACGCGGGCCGGTTCGACGTCATCGCGAACCAGGTGTCGATCAACCCGGAGCGTGAGGAGAAGTACCTCTTCAGCACGCCGTACACCGTCTCGTCGGGTGTGATCGTCGTCAAGGAGGGCGACGACTCGATCACGAGCTTCGCCGACCTCGCCGGCAAGACCACCGCGCAGTCGCTGACCAGCAACTGGTACACCCTCGCCGAGGAGAACGGCGCCAAGGTCGAAGCCATCGAAGGCTGGGCCCAGGCCGTCGAGCTGCTCCGTCAGGACCGCGTCGATGCGACCGTCAACGACGAGCTGACCTACCTCGACTACGAGAAGACCAACGGACCGACCGGCCTGAAGGTGGCGGCGGAGACCGACGACCCCGCTCAGAGCGCCGTCGCGGCGACGAAGGACAAGACCGCTCTCATCGAGGCCATCGACGGCGCACTGGACGAACTGCGCGAAGATGGAACCCTCGCCGAGATCAGCGACAAGTACTTCGGAGCAGACGTCACCGAGTGACGCAGGTTCCCCCGGGCTCGGTGCCTCGCCATGAGGCGGGCACCGAGCCCGTTCCCCTTCGGAAAGGATGCTGGTGGACGCAGAGACCTGGCAGCTGATCGGCACCTCCTTCTGGCCCCTCCTGAGCGCGGGGCTCACCGTCACCGTGCCCCTGGCGATCGCGTCGTTCGCGATCGGACTCGTCTTCGCGGTCGGCGCGGCGCTCATGCGCATCTCGGGCAACCGGCTCCTGTCGGCGATCTCCCGCATCTACGTCTCGGCCATCCGCGGTACGCCCCTGCTCGTGCAGCTCTTCCTCGTGTTCTACGGGCTGCCGCAGCTCGGCATCCGCATCGACGCGTTCCCCGCGGCGATCATCGCCTTCTCGCTGAACGTCGGCGGCTACGCCGCGGAGGTCATCCGCGCCGCGATCCTCTCGGTGCCCAAGGGACAGTGGGAGGCGGGCTTCACGGTCGGTCTCTCCCGAGCGACCACGCTCCGGCGCATCATCATCCCCCAGGCGGCCCGGGTGTCCGTGCCGCCGCTGTCGAACACCTTCATCTCGCTGGTGAAGGACACCTCGCTCGCCGCCGTGATCACCGTCACGGAGATGTTCCGCGTCGCGCAGAACATCGCCGCGTTCAGCTACGAGTTCCTCATCATCTACATGGAGGCCGCGGTCATCTACTGGGTCTTCTGCTTCATCCTGTCGCTCGGGCAGGACCGCATCGAACGGAGGCTCGACAGCCGTGTCGCCCACTGACGCCCCTCTGATCACCGTCACCGGCCTGAAGAAGTCGTTCGGCTCGAACCTCGTCCTCGACGGCATCGACCTCTCCGTCGGAGCCGGACGCGTCACCTGCCTGATCGGGCCGAGCGGATCGGGCAAGACGACGGTCCTCCGCTGCCTGAACGGCCTCGAGACCCCGGATGCCGGTGTCGTCGAGTTCTCGAGTGGTGAGCGCTTCGATTTCGCCGCTACCCCATCGAAGGCGAGTCGGGCCTCCCTCCGCGACCGGTCGGCGATGGTGTTCCAGCAGCACAACCTCTTCCCGCATCTGACGGTTCTCGAGAACGTGATCGAAGGCCCCGTCCACGCCCGCAAGGTGCCGCGCGCGACGGCCGTCGCCGACGCCGAGCGCCTCTTGGCGCGCGTGGGGCTCACCGAGAAGCGCGACGCCTACCCTCACGAGCTCTCGGGCGGTCAGCAGCAGCGCGTGGGCATCGTCCGCGCGCTCGCACTGACCCCTGACCTGTTGCTCTTCGACGAGCCGACGAGCGCTCTCGACCCCGAGCTGGTCGGGGAGGTGCTCCTCGTCCTCAAAGAGCTCGCCGATGAGGGGTGGACGATGGTCATCGTGACCCATGAGCTCGGGTTCGCCCGGCAGGTCGCCGACGAGGTCGTGTTCTTCGACGGCGGTGTGGTCGTCGAGCGGGGTCACCCGTCGACGATGTTCACCGCGCCCGCCCAGGAGCGCACCCGGCGCTTCCTCGACCGGATCCTGCGCCCCCTCGAGGACTGACCTCACGCGTCGGGGCGCACCTCGAAGCCTTGCCCTCCGGCAGGAGCGACGTCGGCGACCTCGACGGCGTCCACCCGTCCGCCGCGCGGACCCTTCGCCGCCCAGTCCAGCACCGCGTCGACCTGCTCCCGCGTGCCCTCGACCTCGGCCTCGACCGAGCCGTCGTGCCGGTTGCGCACCCACCCCGTGGCGCCCGCCCCCTCCGCCGTGGCGCGCATCGTGAACCGGTAGCCGACGCCCTGGACGAGGCCCCGGACCGCAACGTGGACGCGCCGCATCACGCCTCGCCCACGCTCAGCACGAGCTTGCCCCGCGAATGGCCGCGCTCGATCTCGCGGTGCGCCTCGCCGGCGGCCGAGAGCTCGAAGACGCGGTCGACGTAGACCTGGATCGCACCCGATTCGAGCAGCCGGCCGAGTGTGGCGAGCACGGTGCCGTCGGGGATGACCTTGTAGGTGGTGGCGCGGACGCCCGCCGCGGCTGCGGCATCCGCGTACTCGTCCCACGCCCCGGTGGGGACCATGATGTAGAGGCCGCCGGGCCGGATGACGCTGAGCGAGCGCGACCCGGTGTCGTCGTGGACGTTGCCGACGAGGTCGATGACGACGTCCATCTCGCCCACGATGTCCTCGAAGCGGGTCGTGGCGTAGTCGACGACCACGGATGCTCCGAGCTCGCGCAGCCAGGGGAGGTTGCGCTCTGATCCGGTCGCGGTCACGTGCGCGCCGAAGTAGGCGGCGAGCTGCACCGCGAAATGCCCGACACCGCCGGAGCCGGCATGGATGAGGATGCGCTGGCCCTCGTGGGCGTGCGCGGTCTCGACGACGAGGCCCCAGGCCGTCAGTGCGGCGAGCGGGACGCCGGCGGCCTCGACGTGCGAGAGGGCCGCAGGCTTGCGGGCGACCGAGAGGCTCGGGACCACGACGTACTCCGCGTAGGTGCCGCCCGTCCGTGGGAAGGGGACCATGCCGAACACCTGGTCGCCGGGCTGGAGCGGATGCGCCTCGAACGGGGTCGACACGACGACGCCGCTGAAATCGAACCCCAGCGTGGCGGGGTATCCGGCGATCTGCCCCGAGACGCCGCGGCCGGCCCGGGTCTTCGCATCGATCGGGTTCACGCCGGCGGCGACCACGCGGATGAGCAGCTCGCTCAGCGCGGGCCGGGGCACCGGCATCCGGCTCTCATGAAGCACGTCGCAGCCGCCCGGTTCGTCGAAGACCATGGCCGTCATCGTCGGAGGCGGCGCGGTCACGTCGACACGGTCGGAGGTGGTGGGGGCTGCGGATCGCAGTGGCCGGAATCGCATCCGTCGCTCCTGTTCCCCGTGACGGTCGACATCGGCCGCACAGTGATGCTCAGTGGGAACCCCAGTCAACCCGCGAATTGTCTCCACGGTGTTACACCGGTGCTACCGCGCCGAGAATCCCTGCGCGGATCCCCCTTCACACCTCCGGGCGCGTGCCCGTCGACAGTGCGTGGAGCAGGCGCGACAGGCTCTGGATGTCGTCGAGATCCCAGTCGGCCAGCGCCGACACGAGGAGGTTCTCCGTCGGCGTCCGGGCATCGGCGAGCTTCGTCCGGCCGTGCTCGGTCACCGAGAGGAGGCTCGACCGTTTGTCGGTCGGGTCGGTCGTGCGCTCCACGAGCCCCAGGTCTTCGAGCTCGCGGACCGTCCG
This sequence comes from Microbacterium sp. Ld4, assembly GCF_045066555.1. NCBI lineage: Bacteria > Bacillati > Actinomycetota > Actinomycetes > Micrococcales > Microbacteriaceae > Microbacterium > Microbacterium sp. Ld4. The sequence continues at coordinate 751,590 of NZ_JBISHE010000013.1, forward strand.
GCTCATTTGGCCCTTGTCGGCCATGAGCGCCTCCGACAGCGCGGAGAGCGTGGTCGACCCGAGGCGCGAGATCGTCGTGAAAACCTTGTACGCGCCGGGGAGCATGCCCGGGCTCAGCCGATCGGCGTTCTCCGCGAGGCGGCGGCGGAAGGATCCGACCAGGGTCGAGAACTCATCCTCGAGGGCCCGGACGGCGTCCCTGCGCGCGTCGTCGTGGTCAGCGGTCACGATCGCCCATCGTACGGGTCTCGGCGTCATCCGCGCCACGCGGCACGGTGCTTGCCGGAGCAGAGGAGGCGGCCGTCGCCGTGACGGCGTCCATCCCGGCGGGGACCGACACGGTGGCGAGGTCGGCCTCCGACGCGTCGCGACGCTCGGCGGTCGTCATCTTCGAGAGCGACGCGTTCGGCATCAGGATCACCGCGATGATGCTGATGATGCCGAAGGGGACGGCGATCAGGAACGCGGAGGAGATGCCCTGCGCGTAGATGTCCTCGACGATGATGCGGAGCGGCTCGGGCATCGCGGAGACCTGCGGAAGCGTGCCGGAGGTGAGCTGCTCGGCCCACGAGGCGCCCTCGGACCCGAGCCCGGCGAGCACGGCGCCGATGCGCTGCTGCGCGTCGCCGAACAGATCGGTGACCCGCGTGGCGAGGGCCGCGCCCATGACCGAGACGCCCACGGTGCCGCCGAGGCTCCGGAAGAAGGTTACGCCCGAGCTGGCGACACCGATCTCCTCCGGCTTGGCGCTGTTCTGGACGGCGAGCACCAGGTTCTGCATCGTCATGCCGACGCCGGCGCCGAGCAGGAACATGTAGACCGACACGAGGAAGAAGTCGGTGTCGTAGTGGATGGTCGACAGCATGATCGCCCCGGCCGTCAGTAGCACGCTTCCGACGATGAGGTACGGCTTCCAATGGCCGTAGCGGGTGATCAGCGCGCCGACGCCGACGGACGAGAGCAGGAGTCCGGCGATCATCGGGATCGTCATGAGGCCCGCCTCGGTCGGGGTCGCGCCCCGCGCCATCTGCATGTACTGACCGAGGAAGACCGAGGCGCCGAACATCGCGATGCCGGTCGCGATCGATGCGATGACCGAGAGCGTGAAGGTCCGGTCGCGGAAGAGGGTCAGCGGGACGAGCGGCTCGTCGGAGCGGAACTCGACGACGACGAAGAGCACGGCGCCGGCGATCGCACCGCCGACCATGAGCACGGTCGGGAGGCTCCACCAGTCGAAGCTCGAACCGGCGCTCGTGACCCAGATCAGCAGCAGCGACACGGCGGTGGAGAGCAGCACGATGCCGAGGTAGTCGATCTTGACCTTGCGCGCCGCCCGCGGAGTGGGGGCGAGGGTCCGCTGCACGAGGAGCAGGGCGATGACCGCGATCGGCAGCGACACGAAGAAGTTCCAGCGCCAGCCGATCGCGTCGGTGATGACGCCGCCCAGCAGTGGCCCGCCGACGGTGGCGACGGCCATGACGGCTCCGAACAGGCCCATGTAGCGGCCGCGCTCGCGGGGGCTGATGATGTCGGCCATCAGCACCTGGCTGAGGGCGGCGAGGCCGCCGGCGCCGAGGCCCTGCACGGCGCGGAAGGCGATCAGCGAGCCCGGGTCCTGCGCGAACCCGGCGGCGGCGGTGGCCACCACGAAGATCACGAGGGCGACCTGGTACAGCACCTTGCGGTTCACGAGGTCGGCGAGCTTGCCCCAGATGGGCGTCGAGATCGCGGTCGTCAGGAGGGTCGCGGTCACGACCCAGGTGAAGACGCTCTGGTCGCCCTGCAGGTCGTGGACGATCACGGGGAGCGAGGTCGACACGACGGTCGAGGCGATCATCGACACGAACATGCCGAGGAGCAGTCCGGAAAGGGGGGCGAGCACGCCGCGCGAGGCCGCCGTGGAAGTGGGGGAGGTCATTCCGCTCCATAAAATCGTTGACAGAGGTCAAAAGTTGATACCTATCAACTATACGGAATGGATGACAAAAGTCAACCTTCTCCCGGGCGCACCGAAGACCGGCGTCTCCCTCACGGACGGGCGGACGCCCTGCCGGATCAGTCGGCGAGGGCGAGCGCCCGGAAGATGTCGCGCTCGCGCAGCTGATCGCGCCGGTTCGCGGGCGCTTCGGCGGCGCGCGGCGGCGGAGTCTGCCCGGTGGTGCGGTGGTAGAGCTCGTCGATCAGCGCGGTGGCGAGTCCCACGAGGCCGCGGATCTCCGTCTCGTCACGGTCGATCCAGGCGCAGCGGGGTTCGTCGCGGAGCGGGACGAAGTCCTGGTGCTCCTCCCAGACGACGAGGGTCCGCTCGGCGCCGAGGACGTGCTGCTGCCACCACACCTGGCGGAGGTACGTCCGGGGGATCGAACGCCACGACTTGTTCGTCGTCTTGATCTCGGCGAGCAGGACGTGACCCGCACCGTCGACCATGATGCCGTCGGGTGTCGCCAGGTGGCGCTTCTCGATCTCCGCGTGGAACAGAGCGGACGAAGGACGGATGCCGTGGGTCGCCGCCACCCACGCGGCGATCTCCGGTTCCCGCCGCCGGCCGTGGTCGGTGTAGGCGTTGCCGCTGAAGCCCGAGCCGTTGAGCTTGGCTTCCGCCGCCCGCGGGATCGACCGCTCGCTGGTGAGTCCGGCGACGTCGGTGGCGGTGATGCCGCGCGACCTCGCCCGCATCCACGCGACCCGGTCGCGGGAGTCCGCGACGATCCGGGCGGCGAGTTCGGGGGTCACTCCACGAGCCTACGCGCGCCCACCGTCAGCCCGGGCGGCGACCCGCCGCATCCGTGTGTCGGGACGGGGTCAGACCGAGGCGAGGCCCGCGGCGAGGGCGTCGCGGGAGAGCGCGTGCTCCACGGCCAGCATGCTCGCGCCGAGCACGCCGGCCTTCTGCGCCGTGGCCGACTGCACGATGGAGAGGTGCGCGGTGGCGAGCGGCGTCGACCGCGCGTAGACGACTTCGCGGACCCCGGCGATCAGGTGCTCGCCGACCCGCGCCATCGAACCGCCGATGGCGATGACCGACGGGTTCACAAGGCTCACGCAGGTCGTCAGCACTTCGCCCACGTCGCGACCCGCCTGCCGCACGGCCTGGATGGCCTCGACGTTGCCGCGTTTGACGAGATCCACGACGTCGTCGCCGGTGTGGGCCTCCACGCCGAGGGCGCGAAGACTCCGGGCGATCGCCGGTCCCGAGGCGAGCGCCTCCAGGCAGCCACGGTTGCCGCACGTGCACGGCACGTCACCGCCGCGCGCGACCTGCACATGGCCGATGTCGCCGGCGACGCCCTGCGCCCCGCGCTGGAGGTGCCCGTCGGAGATCAGTCCGGCGCCGATGCCGGTCGCGATCTTGACGAAGAGCAGGTTGTCCGTGGCGGGCCACGCCGCGGCGCGTTCGCCGAGCGCCATGGTGTTCACATCGTTGTCGACGAGGACGGGCACGACGATGTGCTGCTGCAGCCAGCCGGGGATGTCGAAGCGGTCCCAGCCCGGCATGATGGGCGGGTTGGCCGGGATGCCGGTGGAGTGCTCGACCGGACCGGGCACGCCGATGCCGATCGCCGCGACCGCCCGTGCGTCGCGTCCCACCCGGCTGAGGAGCTCGGTGGCGCCCTCGAGGAGCCAGGTGAGCACGGGCACCGGGCCGTCGGCGATGTCGATCGACTCCGAGAGCTCGGCGAGCACGGATCCCGCGAGATCGGTGATCGCCACCGTGGCGTGCGAGGCGCCGAGATCGGCCGCGATCACGACCTTCGCAGCCGGGTTGAGCGCGAACTGCGAGGGCGGTCTGCCGCCGGTCGAGACCCCGTCGGCCACCGGCGTGATGAGTCCCATGCGCATCAGTTCGTCCACGCGGGCGGCGATCGTCGAGCGGGCGAGGCCCGTCGACTTGGCGAGGTCGGCGCGTGTGCGGGGGAGTCCGTCCCTCAGCAGCTGGAAGAGCTCGCTCGCCCCGGGGGCGATGGCGGGGGAGTCGGTCATCGTTCGCTTCTTCCGTGCGGCTTGCCGTCGGGCTCGATCGCCGACGTCCGTCGATTCTCCACCGCCGTCCTATGACGCCCGTCCATGTGACGGCAGAGGGCGGCGGCTCGCGTCATGAGGTCCGGCCGCCGGGGCGGGCGAAGCGCTGCTGCAGGAGGACGGCGACGACGATGATGACGCCCTTCGCGACGGCCTGCACCGAGGAGGTCAGGTTGTTCTGGATGAACACGTTCGTCAGGGTCTGGAAGATCAGGACACCGAGGACGGTGCCGGTGATGGTGCCCCGACCGCCCGCCAGCAGCGTGCCGCCGACGACGACGGCGGCGATCGCGTCGAGCTCGTACAGCTGCCCGTTGACCGAGCTGCCCGCCGTCGTGCGCCCGAGGATCATCACACCGGCGATGCCTGCCGAGAGACCGGCCAGCGCGTACAGCCACATGACGTGGCGCTTGACGTCGATGCCGGCCAGGCGAGCGGCCTCGCGGTTGCCGCCGATGGCGACCGTCCGGCGGCCGAAGGTCGTGCGGTTCAGAAGGATCCAGCCGAGCACGGAGACGACGATGAAGATCCAGATGAGCATGTCGATGCCGAGGATGTCGAGGTTCATGAAGGTGATGAACTCCCGCTGTCCGCTCACTTCGAGGGTGCGCCGTTCAGCGAAGATCTCGGCGAGGCCGCGGGCGCCGACGAGCATCGCGAGGGTCGCCATGAAGGCGACCACGTTGCCGTAGGCGATGACGATGCCGTTGAGGAAGCCCGCGAACACGCCCACCGCCATGGCGATGACGACCATCACGATCCAGTGCGTCTGGTCGGCGAGGTCCTGCACGGCCGCGAGGGCGGCGACCACGGAGGCGAGCCCCATGACCGATCCGACCGAGAGGTCGATGCCTCCGGCGATGATGACGAGGGTCATCCCGATGCTGATGACGCCGACGATCGACGCCTGCCGGAGGATCACCATGATGTTCGAGACGCCCAGGAAGGTGTCGGGCGCGGTGATCGTGCCGACGATGACGAGCACGAGGAGTGCCAGGACGAGGCCGAGGTTGCGCCCCACCGAACCCGAGAGGACGCGGCGCCAAGGCGCGGTCGATTCGGCGGCGACCGTGGTCGTGGTCGCCGGCGGGTCTGTCGGGGTCAGCGGGGCGGCTGCCCCGGACGTAGTCTGCTCGCTCACGCGGCGGTTCCTTTCATGACGAGGTCGAGCACACCGTGCTCGTCGATCTGTGAAGACGGGACGGTGGAGAGGACGCGCCCGTCGGCGACGACCAGGACGGTGTCGGCGAGACCGAGCACCTCTTCGATCTCGCTCGAGACGATCACGACGGCGTTGCCGGCGGCGGCGAGGCGTCGGATGAGCGCGTAGATCTCGGCGCGGGCGCCGACATCGACGCCGCGGGTGGGCTCGTCGAGCAGCAGCACGCGGGTGCCGTGCACGAGCCACCGGGCGAGGAGGATCTTCTGCTGGTTGCCGCCCGAGAGGGTGCGCGCCGGACGGTCGGGGTCGGCGGGACGCAGCTCGAGGGCCTCGATCTGCTCGCGGGCGGCCTTCCGCTCGGCGCGCTGGTCGAGAAAGCCCGCCCGGGCGAAGCGCGACATCGACGACAGGCTGACGTTGACGAAGATGGGCTCGTCGAGCACGAGTCCCTGGCTCTTGCGCTCCTCGGGCGACAGGCCGATGCCCGCGCCCACGGCGGAGACGACCGACCCTCGTCGCAGACGGGTGCCCGAGACCTTCACGGTTCCGGCCGTCGCGCGACGGGCGCCGTACACGGTCTCGAGGATCTCGGAGCGTCCCGAGCCGACCAGCCCGGCGAGGCCGACGACCTCGCCGGCGCGGACGGTGAACGACACGTCATGGAAGACGCCGTCGAGCGCGAGCCCCGCCACATCGAGCACGACGGGTGCGTCGGCGGGCACCGGGACGGGGGCCGGGAACACGTTCGCGACCTCGCGCCCGGTCATGAGCTTGATGAGGTCGGCCGTCGGCGTGTCGGCGACCTCGAGGCCCGTCGCCGTCGTGCGCCCGTCCTTCAAGACCGTGATGCGGTCGCCGATCTTGCGGATCTCCTCGAGCCGGTGCGTGATGTAGACGACGGCGATGCCTTCGCCGGTGAGCTCCCTGACGACCGCGAAGAGCTTCTCGACCTCTTGCGCGTCGAGGACGGCGGAGGGCTCGTCCATGATGATGAGCTTGATGTCGTGCGAGAGGGCTCTCGCCATGCTGACGATCTGCTTGTTCGCGGCGCTGAGCTGGCCCACCTCGGTGTGCGGCGAGAGGTTGCCGTGGCCGAGTCGCCGGAGGAGTTCGCGGGTGCGGGTCGCTGCCTCCGAGCGCCGGGTGAAGCCGCCGCGGGCGAGTTCGTGGCCGAGGAAGATGTTCTCCGCGATCGTCAGGCCGTCGACGACGTCGAGCTCCTGATACATCGTCGCGATCCCGAGGGCGAGGCCGGCATCCGGGTCGGGAATCTCGACAGGCTCCCCGTTCCAGCGGATCTCGCCCGTATCGGGCCGGTGCACGCCGGCGAGCGTCTTGATGAGGGTCGACTTGCCGGCGCCGTTCTGGCCGAGGATGCAGTGCACCTCGCCCGGCCTCACCTGCAGGTCGACGCCGCGCAGCGCACGGACGCCGGCGAAGGACTTCGTCACTCCGCGGACGTCGAGTAATGACGATTCATGGTCGACTTTGATCACGCGGCGAACATAACACGTCGATCAAGGGTGCCGCGACTGCGATATCTCACGACTGTCCGGCGATGAGGACGGATGCCGGGGCCTCCCCGTACCGTCACGACCGGCGAGGACAGGCGGAGCGACTTATGTCGAGCTGAAAACAAAAGTTGACGGATTGGCACATCGTTCTGTTATGTTCGACCTCGTCAGTGTGGACTCTCCTCGAATGCGGATGACGCGGTCGAGAGCGCGCTGGCTTCACACCCAGAGCTGCATCACATTCAAGGAGGAAGACATGCGCTCACGCATGAAGGCGCGTACCCGCCTGGTTCTGACCGGAGTCGCCGCGGTCGCCGCGGTCGGCATGCTTGTCGGTTGCTCGGGCACCGGCGCTCAGGAGGAGAGCGTCGTGGACCAGGGCACCACGACCGAGGAGAACGCCGCATCGGGCGACAAGGTCGTCATCGGGTTCTCCGGCCCCGCCGCCGATCACGGCTGGCTCGGCGCCATCAACTCCGGCGCACAGGACGCCGCGGCCAGCTTCGACGACGTCGAGCTCCAGGTGGCCGAGGGCACGAACGACCCGATCGCTCAGATCGCCGCCGTCGAGACGTTCGTCAACGACGGCGTCGACGCCATCGTCCTGCTGCCCACCGACGGCGCCGCCCTGACGGAGGCCGCGATCGCCGCGATGGAGGCGGGCATCCCCGTCATCAACGTCGACCGCGAGTTCTCGAGCCCGTTCGCCGCACGCGCGACGATCCTCGGCGACAACTACGGCATGGGCGTCTCTGCCGGCACGTACATCTGCGAGCAGCTGAGCGACACTCCGGACGCCGTCGTCGCCGAGATCGCCGGCATCGACTCGCTGCCGCTCACGCAGGACCGGTCGCAGGGCTTCGCCGACGCGCTCGAGGACTGCGGCCTCGAGGTCTCGGCGCGCGTCGCCGCTGACTTCACCGTCGCCGGTGGCGAGTCGGCCGCCTCGCAGCTGCTGTCGGCCAACCCCAAGATCGACGCCCTCTGGAACCACGACGACGACCAGGGCGTGGGCGTGCTCGCTGCGATCTCCTCGGCCGGCCGCGACGAGTTCTTCATGATGGGCGGTGCGGGCAGCCGCAGCGCGATGGAGGCCATCCAGGCCGATGACAGCGTGCTGAAGGCCACGGTGATCTACCCGTCGACGCAGGCTGCCGACGGTGTCGCCCTCGCGCGTCTGATCGCCCAGAGCAAGACGCTCGGCGACATCGTGACGCCCGGCATCCCGAACCGGATCGTCCTCGACGCGCCGGTCGTGACGAAGGACAACGTCGACCAGTTCATCGACCTCTCGTTCAACTGAGCACCGCCGTGGGGCGCTCGCCGCATGCCGGCGGGCGCCCCACCCTCACCCGTCGCGAGAGAGGACACCACGTGACCGAGCAGCTCCGCGTGGCCATGATCGGCCACGGATTCATGGGCGCCGCCCACTCCCAGGGGTGGCGGGTCGCGCCCCGCTTCTTCGACCTCGCGGCGGACCCCGTGATGCACGTCATCGTCGGCCGGGACGCCTCGGCCACGTCCGCCGCCGCGCAGAAGTGGGGCTGGGCCGAGACCTCGACCGACTGGCGGGAGACCATCGCCCGTGACGACGTCGATGTCGTCGACATCGTCACGCCCGGCGACACGCACGCCGAGATCGCGCTCGCGGCGCTCGCCGCCGGCAAGCACGTCCTCTGCGAGAAGCCCCTCGCCAACTCCGTCGCCGAGGCCCGCGCGATGACGGATGCCGCAGCCCGAGCGGATGCGGACGGCATCCGGGCCATGGTGGGCTTCACCTATCGTCGGGTGCCGGCGGCGACGTTCGCCCGCGACCTGGTCGCCGCCGGACGCCTCGGCGAGATCCGTCAGGTCCGCGCCGAATACCTGCAGGACTGGCTGATCGACGACGAGGCGCCGATGACGTGGCGTCTCGACAAGAGCAAGGCCGGCTCCGGTGCGCTGGGAGACATCGGAGCGCATGCGGTCGATCTCGCCGAGTTCATCACCGGGCAGAGCGTGCAGAGCGTGTCGGGGATCATCGAGACGCTCGTCGCCGAGCGGCCCCTCCTGGCGGACGGTGTCGGTCTGTCGGGCACGGCGTCGACCGAGCGGGGCACCGTGACCGTCGACGACATCGCCCTGTTCACCGGACGTCTCTCCTCGGGCGCGCTCGCGTCGTTCGAAGCCACCCGCTTCCGCACCGGACGCAAGAACGCCCTCCGCATCGAGGTCTCCGGAACCCGGGGGGCGCTCGCCTTCGATCTCGAGCGCCTGAACGAACTGGAGTTCTACGACGCGACGGCGGAGGGCACCGAACTCGGATTCCGCCGCATCCTCGTGACCGAGCACGACCACCCCTACCTCGCCCCGTGGTGGCCCACCGGGCACATGCTCGGATACGAGCACGGCTTCACCCACCAGGTCCGGGACTTCGTCACCGCGATCGCCGAGGGCACGCAGCCGCGTCCCTCGTTCGCGGACGGACTCCACGTCCAGCGCGTGCTCGACGCCGTGGAGCGCAGCTCTGCGGCCGGCAGCACGTGGGTCTCCGCGGCCGACTGACCTCCGCGGTGCCGCTGAGCCCGCACCCCTTCGAGAAAGGAATCGCGATGGCGCGACCGATCACTCTGTTCACCGGCCAGTGGGCCGACCTCCCGTTCGAAGACGTCGCCCGCCTCGCGGGGGAGTGGGGCTACGACGGTCTCGAGATCGCGTGCTGGGGCGACCACCTCGACGTGACCCGCTGGGACGACGACGCCTACGTGCAAAGCCGGCGCGACATCCTCGAGCGCAACGGGCTCGGCGTCTTCGCCATCTCCAACCACCTGGGTGGGCAGGCCGTCTGCGACGATCCGATCGACGAGCGGCACCAGGGCATCCTGTCGGCCGGCGTGTGGGGGGACGGCGATCCCGAGGGCGTCCGCCGGCGGGCGGCCGAGGGCATGAAGGACACGGCACGCATGGCGGCGAAGCTCGGCGTGTCGACGGTCACAGGGTTCACGGGATCGTCGATCTGGAAGTACGTCGCGATGTTCCCGCCGGCATCGCAGGACATGGTCGACGCCGGTTACGAGGACTTCGCGTCCCGGTGGAACCCGATCCTCGACGTGTTCGACGAGGTCGGCGTGCGCTTCGCCCATGAGGTGCACCCCTCGGAGATCGCCTACGACTACTGGACGACCCGGCGCGCGCTCGAGGCGATCGGCCACCGCGAGGCGTTCGGGCTCAACTGGGACCCGAGCCACATGGTGTGGCAGGACATCGACCCCGTCGCGTTCCTCTGGGACTTCCAGGAGCGGATCTACCACGTGCACTGCAAGGACACCAAGCGGCGCCTCGGCAACGGTCGCAACGGCCGGCTCTCCTCACACCTCGCCTGGGCCGATCCGCGTCGCGGCTGGGACTTCATCTCCACCGGGCACGGCGACGTGCCGTGGGAGGACGCCTTCCGGATGCTGAACGCCATCGGATACGAGGGCCCGCTCTCGGTCGAGTGGGAGGATGCCGGGATGGACCGACTGGTCGGCGCGCCCGAAGCCCTCGCATTCGTGCGGCGGCTGTCGACTTATCGCCCGGCGGACGCCGCGTTCGATTCCGCCTTCAGCACCCGCTGAAATCACGGGTCGCCCGGCGGGGCGACCCGTGATTTGGCGCGTGGGCCCCGGCGTCGTAGACTTCTCGCAAGCCAAAGACCGTCGGTCATCGTCGTGCGCATGCGCACATCGATCGAAGCTCTGCAATGCAGGGGCCCACGCAGGTGTACGACAGACTTCCGGGAAACCGGGCCGAAAGCTCCGTGCGCTTGCGCCGGAGCTTTTTTCATTTCAGCCCGACGTCCCGGTCGACGCCCGCCACCGCGGAGCGTCTCGAACACACCAAGGAGTGACCATGGCGCAGAAGGATGCATCGGTCGCCGAGCTCACGAAGAACTTCGAGGACTCGAACGCCGTCTTGCTGACCGAGTACCGCGGTCTGACGGTTGCCCAGCTCAAGCAGCTGCGCAACGACATCCGTCAGGACGCTCAGTACGCCGTGGTGAAGAACACGCTGACCAAGATCGCCGCCAACAAGGCGGGGATCACGGCGCTGGACGAGGACCTCAAGGGGCCCTCGGCTGTCGCATTCGTGCACGGCGACTTCGTCGCCACTGCGAAGGCTCTGCGTGACTTCGCCAAGGCCAACCCGCTTCTCGTGATCAAGGGCGGCATCTTCGAGGGCAACGCCCTCACTGCCGACGAGGTCAACAAGTACGCCGCGCTCGAGAGCCGTGAGGTTCTGCTGGCGAAGGCCGCGGGCATGATGAAGGCGACGATGGGCAAGGCTGCGGCCACCGTCGACGCTCTTCGCGAAAAGCTGGAGACCGCTGACGCCGCGTAAGCGATCAGCGACCTCTTACACAAACCCCATCTATCTAGGAGATACATCATGGCGAAGCTCACCACTGAGGAGCTGCTCGAGCAGTTTGCCGGCCTGACCCTCGTCGAGCTCAGCGAGTTCGTGAAGGCGTTCGAGGAGAAGTTCGACGTCACCGCTGCGGCCCCCGTTGCTGCTGCCGGTGCCGGCGGCGCTGCTGCTGAAGAGGTTGAGGAGAAGGACTCCTTCGACGTCATCCTCGAGGCTGCCGGCGACAAGAAGATCCAGGTCATCAAGGTCGTCCGCGAGCTCACCTCGCTCGGCCTCGGCGAGGCCAAGGCCGTCGTCGACGGTGCTCCCAAGGCCGTGCTCGAGGGCGCGAACAAGGAAGCCGCTGACAAGGCGAAGGACGCCCTCGAGGCTGCCGGCGCCACCGTCACCGTCAAGTAAGACTGACGCCTGCGCGAAAGGGCCCCGGATGCTTCGGCATCCGGGGCCCTTTCCCTTTCCGGGCGGATGCCGCGCAATCCGGTCAGCTCTGCAGTGACAGGCCGCCGTCGATCGACGCAGCGGATTCCATGCCGACCGCGGGGGCGGTGGAGCCCCGGACGACCATTCGCGGCTTGATGCAGATCGTCTCGGGTTTGGCATCCGGATCCTCCAAGTGCCGCATCAGCAGCTCGACCGCCGCATGACCCTGCTCCCTGGGCACCTGCCGGAGGGTCGTCAGCGCGAACATCTCGGCATTCACGTGGTCGTCGACGCCGACGACGCTGAGCGCAGAGGGGACGAGGATGCCGAGCCTCCGGGCCGCGATGATCGCACCGATCGCGACCTCGTCGCACGCGGCGACGATGCCTGTGGGGCGAGCTGTCGCGTCGCTCAGGAGGTCGACGGCCGCGGCGTATCCGGACGGCATCGACAGTTCGGCCGGCACCCGCGTGATCTCGTCGGCGAGTCCGGCGCGGCGCATCTCCGCGTCGTAGCCGGCGAAGCGCGCGGACTCCACGTGCGGCCAGTGCGTCGCCGCCGTGCCGCCCAGGAATGCGATGCGGCGATGGCCGAGCTCCACCAGGTGCGCGGTGGCGAGGGCCGTGGTGTGCGCGTCATCGAGTGTCACGACGCTCGTGCTCCGCTGGGTGCCGACGATGCTGACGACCGGCTTGCCGAGGGCGAGCAGGGCGTCGAGTTCGCTCTCCACCGGCTCGAGGCCGACCGCGATGAGCCCGTCGAACCTCCGGCGGGCGAGGAAATCCTCGAAGACCCGGCGTCTGCTCGGGCTGCCCGGTGTGGCGTCGTACAGGGTCAGGTCGAGCCCGTGGTCGAGGAGGGCGAGCTGGATGCCTTCGAGCACCTCCGCGAAGAACCATCGGTTGACGTGGGGCATGACGACGCCGACGGTCTGCGTGCGTCCGGTCGCGAGGCTCGTGGCAGAGGAGTGCGCGACGTAGGAGAGGTCGCGTGCGGCGGCTTCGACACGCGTCCGCGTGTCTGCGGAGACGTATCCCCGTCCCGACAGGGCCCGGCTCGCCGTGGCCTTCGACACCCCCGCGCGCGTGGCGACGTCGGCGATCGTGCTCATCGGTCCTCCTCGACCACCGCGACCCGTGGAGCTCGGCCCGCGCTACATCTGTCACAGCGTAGTGCTAACGGGCTCCGAGAGGAACCGGTTCCACGCCGAGATCGTGGGAGCGATCCCACGGTGACCGCTCGAAATCGTCAGATGGTTGCCATGCTGTGATCTTCTCCGGTTGTGTCGGGGGGTGCGGGCACAGTAGGTTGGCCTGGAATCGGTTCCCCAATGGATGCGGAAAGTGGCTCCTCTGGGCGGACGATGATCCCCGAATGAGGAGAAGTACATGGCATTGTCACAGCGATACCGTCTTCTTGCACCCGTTGCGCTTCTCGGCGCGGCAGCACTGGTGCTTGCAGGTTGTGCAGAAGGCGGCACTGAAGGCGGCGGCGAAGGCGGCGAAGGCAAGACGACCGTTCGCATCTCCGGCGGCATCACCGGCGTCGAAGCCGACGACCTGAACGAATCGTTCGCGAAGTTCACCGAAGACACCGGCATCAAGGTCGAGTACACCGGCGACAAGGCTTTCGAGGGCAACATCGTCACCAAGGTGACCGGTGGCGACGCCCCCGACATCGCGATCGTCCCGCAGCCCGGTCTGCTGAAGACGCTCGTCGACACGGGCAAGGTCATGGCGGCCCCGGAGGCTGTCGAGAAGGCCGTCGATGAGAACTGGTCGGCGGACTGGAAGAAGTACGGCACGTTCGACGACACGTTCTACGCGGCACCGATGCTCGCGAACCTCAAGGGCTACGTCTGGTACTCGCCGGCGAGCTTCGAGGAGTGGGGCGTCGAGGTCCCCAAGACGTGGGACGAGCTGATGACCCTCACCGACACGATCGTCGAGAAGACCGGCGAGCCCGCATGGTGCGCCGGATTCGCGTCCGACGCCGCCTCCGGCTGGCCGGGCACCGACTGGGTGGAGGACATGGTCCTTCGTCAGTCCGGCCCCGAGGTCTACGACCAGTGGGTCGCTGGTGACGTGAAGTTCACCGACCCGGAGATCAAGGAGGCGTTCGACGCTGTCGGCTCCATCCTCCTGAACCCCGACTATGTCAACGCCGGCTACGGCGATGTCAAGAGCATCAACTCGACCGCGTTCGGTGACGTCGCGGCCGCTGTCGCGGACAAGAGCTGCGCGATGACGCACCAGGCGTCGTTCCTGTCGGCGAACTTCCTCGACGTGCAGACGGCCGAGGGTGAGACCCCGACGGTCGCTCCCGACGGCGACGTGTACGCGTTCGTGCTCCCGGGTCTGACCGAGGGCGAGCTCCAGATCGAGGGCGGCGGCGAGTTCGTCACCGCGTTCTCGGACGACGCGTCGACCGTTCAGGTGCTCGAGTTCATGGCATCGCCCGAGTTCGCTGACGCTCGCGTCGAGCTCGGCGGCGTGCTGTCGGCCAACAAGAAGGCCGACGCCAACCTCGCCTCGAGCGAGTTCCTCAAGGAAGCCATGCTGATCATGCAGGACGAGTCGACGGTCTTCCGCTTCGACGCTTCCGACCTGATGCCGTCCACGGTGGGTCAGGGCTCCTTCTGGAAGGGCATGGTCGACTGGGTCGACGGCAAGGACACCGAGACGGTGCTCTCCGACATCCAGGCCGGTTACGAGAACTGATCGTCTGACGACGACCGGTTGAGCCGAGCGGGGTCGGGCTTCACAGCCCGGCCCCGCTTCTCCCGTCCGCACGCCCGGGTACGCCGCAGTACCCAGAAGGGGATCCACATGTCGCAAACCACCGTCGACAAACCTGTCGACAACGCCACCCCGGTGACGACGCACGCCACCGACCCGAAGGGGCGGGCGATCACCCGCATCGTCGTGGTGGTGGGCTTCGTGCTCATCGCCGCTCTCGCTCTTCTGCTGGTCTTCACCACCCCGACCGAAGAGTCCGCTCGCATCACGATCGGGTTCTCGCTCAACAGCTTCTTCCTCTGGCTCGGAGCGATGCCTCCGCTCGTCCAGATCCCCGTGATCCTCCTCGTCTTCGGCGTGGTGGTCGGAATCATCCTGGTGCTCGTCGAGTTCGCGCCCCGCCCGGGACGCGGGTACTTCATCATGCGGCTGGCCGCGTGCCTGCTGATCCCCGTCCTCGCCTTCCTGCTGCTCCGGCCCTACGCGAACGCCGTCCTGTACGTCGTGGCGATCGCCCTGCTCGTGGGAGGTCTGCTGTTCTTCGCCGACTTCCGGGCACGTCAGGGTGCCGGTTACCTGTTCCAGCTCGCTCTGTTCATGGCGCCGGCGACGATCATGCTGACCCTCGGCCTCATCTACCCGGCGATCGCTACCATCTTCAAGTCGTTCTTCGACAAGACCGGCGAGAACTTCGTCGGCCTCGAGAACTACTTCTGGGTGTTCACGAACCCGACCGGCACGGCATCCGTCGTCAACACGCTCCTCTGGGCGATCCTCGCACCGACCATCTCGGTCGCCATCGGCCTCGCCTACGCCGTGTTCATCGACCGGGCGCGAGGCGAGAAGATCCTCAAGGTCCTCGTGTTCATGCCCGTCGCGATCTCGTTCGTGGGCGCCGGCATCATCTGGAAGTTCATGTACGACGCGCGTCAGGGCGACCAGATCGGTCTTCTCAACGCGGTCGTCACGGCCTTCGGCGGCGATCCGATCCAGTGGCTCGCGATCAAGCCGGTCATCAACACCCTGATGCTGCTCGTCGTGTTCATCTGGACGCAGACCGGCTTCGCCATGGTGATCCTCTCGGCGGCGATCAAGGCCGTTCCGGTGGAGCAGATGGAGGCGGCGCAGCTCGACGGCACCAACGCCTGGGAACGGTTCCGCAACGTCACCGTCCCCGGCATCCGCTCGTCACTGATCGTCGTCCTGACGACGATCACGATCGCCTCGCTGAAGGTCTACGACATCGTCGCCGTCATGACGGGTGGTCGCGATGACACCACCGTGCTTGGCTTCGAGATGGTCAACCAGCAGCAGCGCTTCCAGAGCTACGGGCACTCGTCGGCCCTTGCCGTCGTGCTCTTCCTCTTCGTTCTGCCGCTCATCGTCTACAACGCCCGTTCGCTGGCCAAACAGAGGGAGATCCGCTGATGTCTGCTGGAACCCCGGCCGTCGCCGTAGACACCCGTTCCAAGCGTCAGGTCGAGCGGGACACCCGCCGCAATGAGGCGACCGCCCACAAGAAGCTGACGTCGAAGGGCGCGACCATCGCGGCCGTCATCATCGCCATCTTCTGGACGATCCCGACCTTCGGCCTGTTCGTCACCTCGTTCCGGCCCGGTGCCGACACCCAGACCACCGGGTGGTGGTCGGCGTTCACCGATCCCGACTTCACCCTGGACAACTACGTCCAGGCGCTGAATGCCGGGGGAACGTCCACGACGCTCGCGTCCGCCTTCGTCAACTCGCTCGCGATCACCCTCCCCGCCACGGTGTTCCCGATCGTGATGGCCGCCCTCGCCGCCTACGCGTTCGCCTGGATCGACTTCAAGGGCCGCAGCGCGCTGTTCGTCTTCGTCTTCGCTCTGCAGATCGTCCCGCTCCAGATGGCCCTCGTGCCGCTGCTGAGCCTGTTCTCGGACGGGCTCGTCATCAACGAGGTGCCGATCTTCCCCGGCTTCGGGCTCAACGACGTGCAGTACAGCTTCGCCCGCGTCTGGATCGCCCACGCGATCTTCGCGCTTCCGCTGGCGACGTTCATGCTTCACAACTTCATCGCCGAGATCCCGGGCGAGATCATCGAAGCGGCGCGCGTCGACGGTGCCGGACACGGCCAGGTGTTCTTCCGGATCATCCTGCCGCTCGCCGCTCCCGCGATCGCCTCGTTCGGCATCTTCCAGTTCCTCTGGGTCTGGAACGACCTGCTCGTCGCGACGATCTTCGCCTCGCCGGGCGCCCTGCCGATCACTCAGGCCCTCAACTCCCTGTCGGGAACCTGGGGCAACAAGTGGTTCCTGCAGTCGGCGGGAACGTTCATCTCGATCATCGTCCCGCTGATCGTGTTCTTCGCACTGCAGCGCTTCTTCGTCCGTGGCCTCCTGGCCGGAGCGACGAAGGGCTGATACCCGCCGTACGCGAAGAGGGGATGCCGGTTCGACACCGGCATCCCCTCTTCGTCGTCCGCGTGGTCAGTCGGAGCAGCTGAACCGGTTCTGCATCGAGGTCATCGCGTCGATCTCGAAGGTCTGCGCGGCCTTCATGCTCTCGGCGACTGCGAGCGTGCGGGGCTCGGAGCCGAGGTCGATCACGGCGTCGGCCATCGGCAGTGCGCCCTCGTGGTGCCGGATCATCAGATCGAGGAACAGGCAGTCGGCGGCCTGGCCACTCGCAGCCTTGAGCTCGGTGAGCTCGGCGTCGGTGGCCATCCCCATCGCGTCGCGCATCTCCGCGTCGGACATGGGCGTGCCGTCATCGCTCCCGCCGCCGTGGCCGTGCTCGCCGGCCTCTCCGCTGCCGTCCATCCACGCCATCGGGTTGCCGTACTGGGGGAGGCCCCAGCGGACCAGCCAGTCGTACATCTCGCCCCGCTGCGCCGACTGGCCCGTCGCGATGTCGTACGACAGCGCCTGGAGCTTCTCGTCGGAGGTCTTGGCATAGATCGTCATCGCCATGTCGACCGCCTGCGCGTGGTGCACCTGCATGTCACGGGCGAATCCGGCCTCGGGGGAGTCGTCTCCGGGGGTCGAGGCGACGATCCCGAAGGTCGAGAACCGCCCGATCGCGAACGCCGCCGCCGCGATCGCCAGGCCCACGAGGAGCAGCACCCACCAGGGCGGTGTCGTGCGCTCCGCGGACAGGTCGTCCTGTGCGGCGTCGCCGGTCACAGCTTGCCGGGGCCGTCGATCGCTCCGGCGCACGCGGCGTTCGGCTCGGGGCCGTTGAGGTTTCGCCAATAGGCGCGCACGAACTCGCCGATCCGCTCATCATCGGCCGAATCGACCTTCAGCTGGGCGTTCCAGGCGCTGACGCTGATCGGGGTGTCGAGGTCGTCGTACGGCGCCAGGATCGTGTAGGTCGAGGGCAGCTCCGCGCGGAGCGCATCCACCTCGGCCTGGTCGACCTGAGCCGGGTCGTACGCGACCCAGATGGCGCCGTGCTCGAGCGAGTGCACCGCGTTGATGTTCGGCACGGGCTCGCTGTAGACGCCGCAGTTGAGCCAGGCCGGGTTGTGGTCGCCGCCGGTGGGCGGAGTCTGCGCGTAGTCGACCTCGCCCTCGACGTGGTTCGCGGTGTTCTCGTATGTCTCGACGCCCTGGATCGACGCGCCGTCGCCGTCGCCTCGCTCGATCGCGACGGGGCGCGGGGTGAGGAAGTACGACGCCGCGACGAGGGCGATCACGAGGATCGCCGCGGTCGACCCGACGATCCACCACACCGCCTTGTTGCGGCGACGTCGCGAGAGCTGGCGCTGGTACTCCGCGAGCTTCTGCTGCTTCTGCTGCTCGCGCTGCTGCTTGGCGGTGCTGGCGATACCGGCCTGCGTCGCGGGGTTGCCGCTCTGACGCTTGCCGGGAGGCGGGTTCGGGCTCATGGATGATCTCGTTCTCGGAAGGACGGCGCGGGCACGCACGGGGCGACCCGATTCTATGCGGGGGCATGGGGAGCGGGCTGAGCGGATGCCGATTGTGCGGCGGTTTCATAGGCTCATGGCGCGCGGGGGCGACGCCTACCGACAACGACGCGCGTGGGCAAGGGCCAGATGGTGCCCCCGGTCATCGGGCACACTGGGGCGATGAAGCGCCCCGCGGACGACTACGAGATCGGCATCGGCCTGCGCATGGCCATCGTGGGAGCAGTGCTCCTGGTGGTGGCCATCGCGATCGGGTTCGTCGTCATCTCCACCGACTCCGACCTCATCGACCTCGATGCGTGGTGGAACGGCTACGTCACGAACTTCCTCCCCGGCATCCAGGAGATCTCGTTCTTCATGAACGTGGCGGGGGCGGGCGTCGTCGGCACCTACATCGTCCCGCTCGCCGGGGCCGCGATCCTCGCGCTGGCGAGACGCCCCTGGGGCGCGGTGTTCTTCCTCGTGGCATCCGCCTTCGGCGCGCTGATCGTGCAGCTCCTCAAGAGCATCTTCGGCCGGGTGCGGCCCGAGGAGATCCTCGTCATCTCCGACCACGGCTCCTATCCGTCGGGGCACACCGCCAATGCGGCGGTCATCGCGACGGTCGCCGTCATCCTCTTCCCGAAGGTGTGGGTCTTCTTCGTCGGGCTCGCCTGGACGCTCCTCATGGCGTTCAGCCGCACCCAGGTGCACGCGCATTGGCTGAGCGACACGATGGGAGCCGCGATCGTGGGCGTGGCGACGACGCTCCTCGTGGCGGCCGTGTTCGCCGTGGGGATCAGCCGCGAGAAAGAACGGCGCCGGTCACTAGGCTGAGCGCCATGACCGCGCCCGATGAAGCCGCATCAGCTGAGCTCGCCCGTCTTGAAGCAGAGGCGGCGACCGCTCAGGCCGAGCTGAAACTCGCGCAGGCGCAGCTCGCGCTCGCCTCCGCTCGGGCAGCAGCCGCCGCGGGCGGCGAGGTCGCCGCTGCGGCGCTCGAGCCCGACACGGTTCCGGCGGTCGACGTCCAGGCCGAGGAGGCCCCGGCGGGGGCGGTCCCCGGCGCGAAGGCGCAGTCCGCGGGCTCGGGGCCCGCTGCACCGCGCCCGCTCGACGACGACGCGGTGAAGGCCATCATCGCCGGCTACGCGTTCGCGGAGCAGACCCTCGACCTCGGCGCGCTCGTCAACGGCGAGCCCGATCCGCGTGCGCAGATCCGCATCCCGCTCTCGATGCTGAACCGTCACGGGCTCGTCGCCGGTGCGACCGGCACCGGCAAGACCCGCACTCTGCAGGGCCTCGCCGAGCAGCTCGCCGCGAGCGGCGTGCCCGTGTTCGCCGCCGACATCAAGGGTGATCTGACGGGAGTGGCCACACCGGGAGAGCCGAGCGAGAAGCTGCTCGCCCGCACCGCGGCGATCGGCCAGGACTGGACCCCGGCGGCATCCGCGACGGAGTATTTCGCCCTCGGCGGGATCGGCACCGGTGTCCCCGTGCGTGCGACGGTCAGCGGCTTCGGTCCCCTGCTGCTGAGCAAGGTCCTGGGGCTCAACGAGACCCAGGAGTCGAGCCTCGGTCTCGTCTTCCACTACGCCGATGCGCAGGGACTCGCACTCGTCGACCTGGCCGACCTGCGGGCGGTGCTCAGCTTCCTCACGAGCGAGGAGGGCAAGCCCGAGCTGAAGGAGCTCGGCGGGCTTTCGTCGGCGACCGCGGGCGTCATCCTGCGGGAGCTGATCACCTTCGCCGACGACGGCGCCGACGTGTTCTTCGGCGAGCCGGAGTTCGACGTACGCGACTTCCTTCGGGCGGCGCCCGATGGCCGCGGCATCATCTCCCTGCTGGAGGTGCCCGGGATCATCGACAAGCCGGCGCTCTTCTCGACGTTCCTGATGTACCTCCTCGCCGAGCTGTTCGAGATCCTCCCCGAGGTCGGAGACCTCGACAAGCCGAAGCTCGTGTTCTTCTTCGACGAGGCGCACCTGCTGTTCACCGGCGCCTCGTCGGCGTTCACTGCCGCGATCGTCCAGACCGTGCGGCTCATCCGCTCGAAGGGCGTCGGCGTCTTCTTCGTCACGCAGACGCCCAAGGATGTGCCCGCCGACGTCCTCGGCCAGCTCGGATCGCGCATCCAGCACGCCCTCCGCGCCTTCACCCCCGACGACGCGAAAGCCCTGCGGGCGACCGTCAGCACCTACCCGACGTCCGACTACGACCTCGAGCGCGTCCTGCAGGAGCTCGGCACCGGTGAGGCGATCGTCACGGTCATGAGCGAGAAAGGCGCACCCACCCCCGTCGCCTGGACCCGCATGCGCGCACCGCAGGGACTCATGTCGCCCACGCCGGCCCCGGCGATCGCCGCGGCCGTCGGGGCGTCGGTTCTGCTCGCCCGATACGGCACGGCGATCGACCGCGAGTCGGCTCGAGAGATCCTGACGGCCAAGATGGCCGCCGCCGATGCGGCCGCCGCCGCCGCGCAGGCGGCTCTCGCCCAGGCGAAGACGGACGCCGAGTATGCGAAGCAGAAGGCGGCCGCCGACAAGGCCCACGAGAAGGCCGAACGCGACGCCCAGCGCGAGTACGACCGCCTGCTCAAGAAGACGGGCGGGTCGACCCGCACCACCCGCACCACCCGGCGCGCCGAGAAGACGCCGCTCGAGCAGATCCTCGGCTCGAAGACGACGCAGACGATCATCGGGAGCGTCATCCGCGGGGTGTTCGGCACCGGCAGGCGATGACGGCCGCCGCGGCGCACATCCGTCCGTTCCGGCCCGGCGACGAGGCGGCGCTCGCCGACATCTGCCTGCGGACAGCGGATGCCGGCGCGGACGGCACCGGCATCCTCACCGACGATGAGCTGTGGGCGGAGGTGTTCGTGCTGCCGTACGCGGCGCGGCATCCCGATCTCGCCTTCGTCGTGGTCGACGACCGCGGTGCGGTGGCGGGCTACATCGTCGGCACTCCCGACACCCGGGAGTTCGAGGACTGGTTCGCGCGCACGTGGTGGCCGCGGTTCGCGGGTCGGTGGCCGCGCCCGGCCGAGGAGCGGAGCCGTCAGGACGGCCTGCTCCGCTACGCCTACGGCCGTCGGGCCGGGGCAGAGCCGTTCGGCGCCACGCATCCCGCGCATCTGCACATCGACCTGCTGCCGCACGTCCAGCGGCAGGGCTGGGGTCGCCGGCTCCTGCAGAGCCTCGTCGAGGCGCTGCAGCGACAGGGCGTCCACCGCCTGCACCTGGTCGCGTCGGCCGACAACGCCGGGGCGATCGCCTTCTACGAGCGGCTCGGGTTCACCCCGATGCCCGCACACGAGGGCGCGCGGGCATTCGGGATGGACCTCTGACGTCGACTACCGCCGGTCGACCGGGATCGGCATGGTCGACGTGTCGATGTACGGGTCCTTGTCCTGACGGTGCACGACATCCTCGGCTTCGGCGACCGTCTCGACGGTCGGCACCGACCCGAGCAGCGGGCGTCCCGCAGTCTCGCGCATCGTGAGCATCGCGACCGCGCCGAGGGCGGCGAAGAACATGATGTAGAACGCCGGCATGTACGTGTTGCCGGTCAGCTCGATGAGCCCCTGCGCGAACAGCGGCGTCGTGCCGCCGAACAGCGACACCGAGATGTTGTAGGCGATCGCCATCGCACCGAAGCGGGATGCCGTGGGGAACAGCGCGGGAAGGGTCGACGCCGAGACCGCGACGTAGAAGGCGACGGGGATCGCGACCATCGCGAGGGCGACGAACACCGCCCATTCCTGGCCGATCTGCATCACGGCGAAGGCCGGGATCATGAGCACCAGCGTCGAGCCGGCCGCGATGAGGTAGACCGGGCGGCGTCCGATGCGATCGCTGAGCCGTCCGATGAGCGGCAGGCACAGCGACATGACGATGAGGACGGGCACCGTCGCGACGGCCGCGCCGAGGTTCGAGATGCCGACCTCCTTCTCGAGGTAGGTCGGCATGTAGCTCGTCAGGGCGTAGCCTGCCGTGTTCGTCGCCGCGACGATCGCGATGCCGATGAGGACAGCGCGCCAGTGATGACGGAGGATCCCACCGATGCCGTGACGGGCGAGCGGGTCATCGGCGGTGCGGTGGCTGCTGTGCTCCTGGTTGGTCTCGTAGGCGGGCGTCTCGGGGATGCGCAGGCGGAACCAGATCGCGACGATGCCGAGGGGGATCGCGATCAGGAAGGGGATGCGCCAGCCGAATTCGGTCATGGCGTTCTCGCCCCACACGCTCTCGGTGATCACCGTGGTGAGGGCGACGACGGAGGCGCCGGCGGCGAAGCCGAGGTAGGAGCCGACGTCGAGCCACGACGACCAGAACCCGCGCGCACGGTCGGGGGAGAACTCGGCGACGTAGGTGGTGGCACCGGCGTACTCGCCGCCGGTCGAGAATCCCTGCACCATCTTCAGCAGGTACAGCGGCACGATCGCCCACAGCCCGATCTGCGCGCTCGTCGGCAGCACGCCGATGAGCGCGGTGGCCGCGGCCATCATCGCCATCGTGAGGAACAGCACGCGCTGGCGGCCGATGCGGTCGCCCAGCGGGCCGAGCACGAGCCCGCCGATGGGGCGGACGAGGAACGAGACCGCGAAGCCGAAGAGGGTGACCAGCAGGCCCCACGGTTCGGGCAGGTCGCTCATGAAGACGGCCGTGATCGTGACGGTCAGATATCCGTAGATTCCGAAGTCGAACCACTCCATGAAGTTGCCGACGACGGTGCCGCCGATGGCGGTGCGGACGCGCTTCTTGTCGACGACGATGACGTCGTCGACTTCGAGCCGCGGGGGCGGACTGGGGTGCGTGAGCGCGGGAGATGAGGGCGGAACGGCGGACTTCCGAGAAGGTGTACGCATCTCTCCACGGTACGTGAGCCCTCGCGCGATCGCAGGGGAGGGGCCGCCACTTGACAGGGCGGCGACGCCGTGGGGACAGGGCGGCGACGCCGTGGGCGGCCGAGGAGCCCGCTGCGCCCACCCCTACTTCGTCGACCGCCCCTGCGCAAGCACACCGGTGCCGGCAAGGGATCGACCTACTGTGGGCCCATGGCCGAACTGTCTGCACCCACCGGTCGCGAAAGCGCCCTCGTCGCCCAGACCCGCCCGGACGGCAGCGCTCCCCGCGCCCTCGTTCTCGGCGGGACCGGATACATCGGCGGGCGGCTCGTTCCGCGGCTGCTGTCGGCCGGATATCGCGTCCGCGTGCTGGCCCGAAACCCCGACCGCCTCAGGGCGTTCACCTGGGGTGGCGACGTCGAGGTCGCGGCGGGCTCGGCAGACGACCCGGATGCCGTCGCCGCGGCGACCGAGGATGTCGACGTCCTCTACTACCTGATCCACGCGATGGGTGGCGGCGGCGACTTCGAAGCGAAGGACCTGCAGGCGGCCGAGACCGTCGCACACGCCGCGGCAGCGGCATCCGTCGGGCGCATCGTCTACCTCGGCGGCCTGCACCCGTCGGGTGTCGAACTGAGCCCCCACCTCCGCTCCCGCGTGGAGGTGGGTGACACCCTGCTCGCGAGCGGCGTTCCCACACTGGTGCTCCAGGCCGGTGTCGTGATCGGCTCGGGCTCGGCGTCGTTCGAGATGATCCGTCACCTCACCGACGTGCTCCCCTACATGCCCGCGCCCAAGTGGGTGCGCAACCGCATCCAGCCGATCGCCGTGCGCGACGTGATGCACTACCTGCTCGCCGCCGCCCGGGTCGAGGGGAGCGTCAACCGCGCCGTCGACATCGGCGGTCCCGACGTGCTCCGCTACGGCCAGATGATGAACGGCTACGCCGTCGAGGCGGGTCTCCGGCAACGGGCGATCGCGGCGCTGCCCGTGCTCACCCCGGGCCTCGCCTCGCACTGGGTCAACCTCGTGACTCCGGTTCCTCGCGCGATCGCGCGGCCGCTCATCGCCTCGTTGCAGAACGAGTGCGTCATGGACGACCACGCGGTCGACGACGTCCTCCCGCGGCCCGAAGGCGGTCTCATGCCCTACCGTCAGGCCGTCCGCCTGGCGCTCGGACGCGTCGAGGCCGATGCGATCGAGACGAGCTGGCAGGACGCGGAGCTGTCATCGGTGCCGAGCGACCCGCTCCCGAGCGACCCCGACTGGACCGGACGCACGGTGTTCACCGACGTGCAGTCCGCCTCGACGACGGCCCCGCCCGAACGGCTGTGGGCCGTCATCGTCGGCATCGGCGGCGAGAACGGCTGGTACTCCTCTCCGTTCCTGTGGGCCGTTCGCGGCTGGATGGACCGGCTCGTCGGCGGCGTGGGCCTTCAGCGAGGTCGCCGCAGCCGGGGCCGGGTCGGCGCGGGCGACGCGATCGACTTCTGGCGCGTCGAAGCGGTCGAGGACGGGCATCTGCTGCGCCTTCGCGCCGAAATGAAGGTGCCGGGCCTCGCGTGGCTCGAGCTGCGCGCCACCCCCGAGGGGTCCGGCTCACGGTACGACCAGCGGGCCGTCTTCTTCCCCCGGGGCCTCGCCGGTCGCCTCTACTGGCTCGCGGTGCTGCCCTTCCACGGCTTCATCTTCAAGGGCATGGCCAACCGCATCGCCGCAGCCGCCGAAGCCGAGAACGCCCGCGCCGCGGCCCCGGCCGACTGAGACGGCAGCGCGCCGGCCGGGTCAGACCGGCAGCGCGCGCCCGCCTGTCAGGTGGACCGTGCGGTCGATGAGCCCGCCCGGCACGGTGACGTGGGAGATCAGCACGACGGCCTGATCGTCACCGACCGCGGAGAGCAGATCGGTCAGGAGAGCGTCGGATGCCGCGGCGTCGACGCCCGCCGTCGGCTCGTCGAGAACGAGCACGGGGAAGCCGCGCAGGAGCGCCCGCGCGAGCGAGATCCGCTGCGCCTGACCCCCCGAGACGAGCCGGCCGCGCTCGCCGACCCGGGCGTCGAGGCCGCCGCGCTCCCGCAGCCACGGCCCGAGGCCGACGCGCTCCAGAACGGCCTCGAGGTCGGCATCCGTCGCAGTGTCGCGCGCGAACAGGAGGTTCTGGCGGATGTCTTCGTCGAAGAGCATCGGGTCCTGCTCGCACAGACCGACCGTGAGGCGGAGGTCGTCGGGGGCGAGGTCCCGGGCGGAGGCGCCACCGACCTCGTAGGTGCCGTCGACCTCGAGGAACCGCACGAGGGCGTGCGCGAGAGTCGTCTTGCCGGCGCCGCTCGCGCCGACGACGAGCACGCGCTCGCCGGGCCGCACGTCGAGGTCGACGTCGACGAGCGCGGGCGAACGGTCGCCGGGCCAGCGCACTGTGGCGCCGCGAAGGCGCAGTCCGGTGCCGAGCGGAGGTGCCACACCGGTTGACGTCCGAGCCGCGGGGATCTCGGCCGGCACCTCATCGGGCACGGCGCCGGCGATCCGCTCCGCCGCCGCCCGCACCTGCCGCCACGACGAGGCCGCGAGCGGAACCGAGCCGAAGACATCGAACACCGCCATCGGGACGAGCACGACGACCGCGAGCGCCGGGCCCCCGAGCGAGCCGTCGAACACGGCCGGAGCCGCGACGCCGACCGCAGCGAGGGTCGCGGCGCCGGCGAGCAGCGACACGAGCGCCGTCGTCCCCGCCTGCGCGCCCGCCCGCCGCGTGATGGCGCCCCGCAGTGCGGCGTCGGCCTGTCGCACGCGGTCGCGGCTGGCGGCGTCCGCCCCGTAGGCGACGAGCACATCGAGGCTCCCCAGGTGGTCGATGAGGGCGTCGGTGAGCCGCGCGCGGAGCGGTGCGATCGCCCGCTCGGCGTGCGACCCGGCCGCCCACCCCCAGGCCGTCGCGGCCACGACGGCGACGGCGAGGCATCCGATGAGCGTGAGCGCTGCCGGGGGATGGAGGAGGGCGACGACGATCACGGACGCGACGACGACCGACGCCGATGACACGAGGGGGAGGATCACGCGGAGCGGCAGGTTCTGCAGCTCGTCGACGTCATCGACGAGGGCCGCCAGCGTGGAGCCGCGCGAGGTGCGGCCGAGGCCCGCGGGGGCGTGGGGGAGGAGCCGGCGGATGAGGTCGGTGCGGGTGCGGGCGAGTTGCCGCAGGGCTCCGTCGTGGCTGGCGAGACGCTCCGCGTAGCGGAACACCGCGCGCGAGAGCGCGAACGCTCGCACGCCGACGACGGCGAGCGTGATGTACATGACGAGCGGCTGCTCCGCCGCCCGGACGATGAGCCACGCGCTCGTGGCGAGGAGGGCGATGGCGGATGCCTCGGAGAGGAACCCGGCTGCGAGGGCGGGCCAGAACCGCCGGGTCTCGGGAACGGCCGCCCGCAGGACGTCGGGAGGGGCGGTCATGCGGTCACCTCCGCGGCGCCCAGGCGCACCACGCGGTCGGCGATCTGCCGCGCGCTCGGCCGGTGCGAGACGAGGAGGAGCGCCGCTCCATTGTCGGCGAGGCGTCGGAGCGAGCGCCACAGCACGGCTTCCGTCTCGGCGTCGAGCGCGGCCGTCGGCTCATCGAGCGCGATCACTCCCGCCCGCCCCGCGAGGTGCCGGGCGATCGCGCGCGCCACGGCGACCCGCTGCGCCTGTCCGCCCGACAGGCCCGAGCCCTGCACGCCGAGGAGACGGCCCGGGTCGAGGTCGCCGGCGCCGGCGCGTGCGAGCGCGTCCCGGACGAGGTCATCGGATGCCGCCGGCTCGCCGAGCCTCACGTTGTCGGCGATCGAGCCGGCGACGAGGCCCGGTCGCTGCCCCGCCCAGGCGAGCCACTGGGCGGGTGACACCGATGCGGCATCCGTTCCGGAGATCGTGATCGAGCCGGAGTGCGGCGCGGCGCCCAGAAGCGCGGCGAGCAGGCTCGACTTGCCGGCGCCGCTCGGCCCCTCGAGGAGCACGACCTCGCCGGAGCGCACCCGGAGAGTGACCGGCGGGAGGCCGCGCACCGATACCGCGTCGACGACGAGGTCGACGTCGGTGACCGGCGGTGCGGCCGCGCGCAGGGCGCGGCCGCCTTCTGCGGCGTCTGCCTCCTGCAGGACGGCGAACACGTCACGGGTGGCCGCGACGCCTTCGCTCGAGGCGTGGAACTGCACGCCGACCTGACGCAACGGCAGATAGGCCTCGGGCGCGAGGAGGAGCACGAAGAGTCCGATGATCAGGGGGAGCGAGCCGTCGAGCAGGCGGAAGCCGATCGTGACGGCGACGATGGCGACCGAGATCGACGCGAGGAACTCCAGGGCGAACCCCGAGAGGAACGAGACCCGCAGCACCCGCATCATCTCGCGCCGGTAGCCGTCGGTCACCCGTTCGATCGAGTCGGCGGCGCGGTGCTGGCGACCGAACACGGTCAGCGTCGAGAGCCCCTGCACCGTGTCGGAGAAGCGGGCGGCGAGCGTGCCGAGCGTGTCCCACTGACGGTCCTGCACCTTCCGGGTCGCGAGCCCGATGAGGATCATGAAGATCGGGATCAGCGGGATCGTGAGAACGACGGTGAGTCCCGAGACCCAGTCGGCGGCCCACATCACCGCGATGAGGATCGGGGTGGCGAGCGCCGTCTGCACGAGCTGCGGCAGATAGCGCCCGAAATACGCGTCGAGGGCTTCGAGTCCACGACCTGCGATGAGCGTCAGCCGCGCCGTGTTCTGCGCCCCGAGCCATCCCGAGCCGAGGCGCTCGACGGCGTCGAGGAGGGCGCTGCGAAGCTGCGACTCGACGCGGGCCGCCGCGCGCGCGGCCACGAGCTCCCTCGCCCACAGCAGCAGCGCACGGGCGGCGACCACGCCGCCCAGCGCCAGCAGGGTGGCGCCGATCTCCCGCCCCGCGATCGCGTCGACGATCGCCCGGGTGGTGAACCATGCGAACCCGACGATCGCCGCGGTCTGGGCGAGACCGATCGCGGCGATGAGCGCGAAGAAGACGCGGGATGCCGCGGCGTAGCGGAGCAGGCGCGGGTCGAGCGGTGGCTGCCTCAGGTCGCTGCGGGCGGGGGACGGCACGGCTCTAGTGCGCCGCCGAAGCGGCCTTCTCGATGTGCTGGCGGGTCACGCGCTTGCGGAAGATCCAGTAGGTCCACGCCTGGTATCCGAGCACGAGGGGCAAGAAGACGAGCGCCGCCCACGACATCACCGTCAGGGTGTAGTCGGAGCTCGAGGCGTTCTCGATCGTGAGGGAGAACGCCGGGTCCGTCGAGGACGGCATGACGAACGGGAACAGCGCGAAGAAGAGCATGACGACGGCGGACACGATCGTCCCGGCGCCGAACGCGAACGCCCAGCCATCGCGGCGACGGACGTTGGCCACGGCAGACGAGATGAGCGTCAGGGCCGCGACCGCGCCGAAGAAGAAGACCCCCCACAGCAGCGGCGCGTCTCGCGAGGTCGCGATGGCCGCGGTCCACAGGACGGTTCCGGCAGCCAGGACGATCGTCGGGATCGCCACGCGTCGCGCCAGACGGTGCGCGTCCTCCTGCACCGGTCCGTCGGTCTTCAGCGCGACGAAGTAGACGCCGTGCAGGAAGAACAGCAGGAGCGTCGTCGCGCCGACCCAGAGTCCGTAGGGGTTGAGGAGCGTCAGCAGCGACCCGGTGAACTCCTTGTCGGCGTCGATCGGCACGCCCTGCACGATGTTGCCGAAGGCGACGCCCCAGAGGAACGCCGGCACCGCAGAGCCGATCACGATGAAACGGTCGAAGCGGCGCTTCCACTCGCGTTCCTCGCGCTGGTGGCGGTACTCGAACGACACACCGCGCAAGATCAGGGCGAGGAGGATGAACAGCAGCGGCAGGTAGAACCCGCTGAAGAGGGTCGCGTACCACTCGGGGAACGCGGCGAACAGGCATGCCCCCGCCACGATCACCCAGGTCTCGTTGAGATCCCAGATGGGCCCGATCGTATTGATGACCTGACGCCGCGAGACGTCGTTCTTGCCCAGGAAGGGCAGGCTCATCCCGACACCGAAGTCGAACCCGTCGAGCACGAAGTAGCCGACGAAGAAGGCTCCGACGATGAAGAACCAGAGGTAGGCGAGATCCATGGCGGGCTCCTAGTAGACCGTCGAGGGGGTCTGATCGACCGGCAGGTCGCGCGGGTCGGGGTCGTCGGGGCCGGGGAGCGGCGCAGGTCCCTGCTGGGCGGCCTTGAGGATCAGGCGGAATTCCACCACGGCGAGCGAGGCGTAGATCGCCGTGAACGCGAGGAGCGAGATCAGCACCGTCCACCCGGGAACGCTCGGCGAGACGCCGTCCTCGGTGAGCATCAGGCTGAAGACGATCCACGGCTGCCGGCCCATCTCGGTGAAGATCCAGCCCACGAGGCTGCCGAGGAGGGGGAGGGGCGCCGACCAGATGGCGACGCGCCACATCCATCCGGCGACCGGCCGGGTCGCCTTGCGACGCGTGACCCAGAGGCCCGCCACGGAGATCAACGTGGCCAGTCCGCCGAAGCCCATCATCCACCGGAACGACCAGTAGGTGACCCAGACTTCGGGACGGTAGTCGATGCCCGCGCCGAAGCGCTGCTCATAGATGCCCTGGAGATCGTTGAGGCCTTCGACGCAGCCGTCGAGGGTGTGGGTGGAAAGGAACGACAGCAGGTAGGGCACGCGCAGCGACCAGACCTCCTCGGAGCCGTCGGGGGTGCCGATCGAGAAGATCGAGAACGAGGCATCGGCTCCGCAGGCCCTGTCCCAGAGTGCCTCTGCCGCGGCCATCTTCATCGGCTGGGTCTGCACCATCACGAGGCCGAGCTGATCGCCGCTGATCGCGGTGCCCGCGAACGAGATGATCATGAACCACATGCCGTACCGCAGCACGGGGCGCATGGTGTCGAGGTGCTGGCCGCGACGGAGGTGGTAGGCGGCGACCGCGATGATGACCGCCGCGGCGAACATGAAGGCGGAGAAGATCGTGTGGGGGAAGGCAGCGAGGGCGACGGGGTTCGTCAGCAGGGCGAAGAAGTCGACGAGCTCGGCGCGGCCCGACTCGGGGTTGAGCTCGTACCCCACCGGGTTCTGCATGAAGGCGTTGGCCGACAGGATGAAGTAGGCGGAGAGGATCGAGCCGAACGCGGTCGCCCAGATGGTGAGCAGGTGGATGCGGCGGGGGAGTTTGTCCCACCCGAAGATCCACAGGCCGATGAAGGTCGCCTCGAAGAAGAAGGCCATAAGGCCTTCGAAGGCGAGCGGTGCGCCGAAGACGTCGCCGACGAACCGCGAGTACGACGACCAGTTCATGCCGAACTGGAACTCCTGCACGATGCCGGTGACGACGCCCATCGCGAAGTTGATGAGGAAGATCTTCCCGAACAGGCGGGTGAGGTGGAGCCACTTCACGTCGCCGGTCCGGTGCCAGATCGTCTGGAAGATCGCGACCGTGAGAGCCATGCCGAGGGTGAGCGGCACGAAGAGGTAGTGGTACAGGGTCGTGAGACCGAACTGCCACCGCGCCAGGATCAGCGGGTCGAGAAACTCCACGGGTTGTCCCTTCGACGGATGTCTTCTCGACGTTACGTCGACATCCGGATCGCGGTTTCTCCTTCGGCCGTGCAAAATACGCCAGCCCCTCGCGCCCACTCGATCGGGGGCCTAGGGTGCCCCTATGATCGGCAGCCCCACCCCCAGACGCTCCCGTCAGCTGCACGCCGGTCTCGCCGCCGCGGTCACCGCCCTCCTCATCTTCACCGCGGGCCCGGGAGTCGCATCCGCCGCGTCGCCGACCCCCGGATCGACGGATGCCGGTGCCCCGGCGCCCGAGCCGGCCACGCCCTCGGCATCGCCCCCTCCTCCCGTCGAATCCACGCCACCCGCGCCCGTGCCGGAGTCGCCGAACCCGGATGATCCCCGTGCCACGCCCTCCGCGACGCCGCCGGTGCCGGGGTCTCCCGACGTGCCCACGCCCGGCGATCCGGTGCCGGGTGCCCCTCTGCCGGAGGACCCGCTGCCCGAGGACCCGCTGCCCGAGGACCCGCTGCCCGGGGACCCCGCCCCGCCTGCCCCCGACGACGCGCCCCCCGGCGATCAGCCGTCGGTCGACGCCCGTCTCGTGCCGGCGCGCATCGCCGCGACGCTGCCTCCCGCCTCCCGGCTGAGCGGGCCCACCGCGGTCGACCAGGCCGCCGCCATCAGCCGCGCGCTCTACCCGGGCGGGGCCGACGTCGTCGTGGTCGCCGCGACGACGGCGTCCGACGCGCACATCGCCGCTTTCGTCGCGGGGTCGGTGGGTGCGCCCGTGCTCTACGCCGGCTCCGGTAGCGTCCCCGCTGCGACCGCTCGCGAGATCGCGCGCCTGTCCCCGACGCGCATCGTGGTCGTCGGATCCTCCGCGGCGGTCTCGACAGCGGCGGAGTCCGCCCTGGCGAGAACGGCGCCGGTCGAACGCATCGACGGCGACAACGTCTACGGCCTGTCGCAGAACGCGCTCCGCGCCGTCGGGGATGCGACGACGGTCTACGCGGCCGACGGCGCCACGATGATCCACGCCCCGGCCGGTGTCGCGGTCGCGGGGGCGACGGATCGGGGGTTCCTCGCGATCAACGGTCGTCGTGCATCGGCGCCTCCGGGCACACTGAACACCCTCCGCGCGGTCGGTGCGCGGGAGGTCGTCCTCGTGGGCGGCACCTCGAGCATCGGCGCCGGTTTCGTGTCGTCGCTCCGCGCCGAGGGCTTCACGGTGCGGCGGCTGGCAGGGTCCAGTCGCACGGCCGTGAGCCTCGCCGCGGCGGCGGAGTACCCGGCGGGTTCGACGCGGACGGTGCTCGCCTCGGCATCGGCGCCGGGCCACGTGACCGCGACCGCAGCCGCCATCGCCGGCCTCACCCGGCAGCCCTTCTCCTACGCGCAGTTGGAGTGCGTCTTCGACTCCGTCGCCGCCGAGATGGCACGGCGGAAGGACACGCCCCTGGTCATCGGCTCACCCACGGCGCTGCGCGCTCAGGTCGCCGCCGGCGACAGCTGCACGACCGTTCGCACAGCAGGGGAGCGGGCGCTGTTACGCGATCTGCGGGCGGCGCAGGCGCGGCATCCCGGATCGTCGTACACCGTCACGGTGCGCCAGATCGGCGGGCTCGGCGAGGTGGTCAGTTCGGGCGGATCGACCCGCCGTGAGCCCGCCAGCATGATGAAGCTCTTCGTCGCCTGGGCCTCGTTCGAGCGGATCGAGCGGGGTCAGGCGTCGCTGAAGACGAAGCTGTCGTCGGGACTGACCGTGGAGCAGTGCCTGCGGGAGCTGATCTGGATGTCCGACAACTACTGCCATACCGACCTCGTCCATTGGATCGGGCTCTCGAAACTCAACCGCGAGATCGCGGCGGCGGGGTTCTCACGCACCGCCTACGGGTCGGTGCTCCGCGGCCAGGACGTGCTCTACGGTGGCAACCGGACGACGACGAACGATCTCACCCTGCTCCTGACGCGCCTCGACTCGGGAGCGCTGCTCAACAAGAAGCACACGTCGCACCTCCGCGGGTTGATGAACGATCAGCTCTTCCGGTCGCGCATCCCGAACGGCCTTCCGGCCTCGGCGTATCAGGCGTCGAAGCCGGGATCGCTCTGGGTGTCGGGTGGTCTGCTCCAGGCCGACTCGGCGATCGTCGCCGGGGGCCGAGGGCGTTACGTGATCAGCGTCATCGGTGACGCGGGGGCGACCAAGGCCGGCATCCGGGACATCTCACGTGCGGTCTACAGCCACTTCAACGGCGCGTTCGGCAAAGCGATCACCCACTCCGACCTGCACGTCCGGACGACGACGGCGACGCCGTGGCGCAGGTCGCCGGGCGGCGCCATCGCGGGCAGTATCCCGCCCGGGACGCCGTTGCAGGTCTCCGACTCGAGGCGCCACTGGTACAAGGTCCACTACCGTGGCGGCTACGCGTGGATCTGGTACTCGAAGGTGCGCAGCAACCTCAGCTGACGGGCTCGACGGGGCTGTGCGCGCCGTCGGGCGTGCGGCGCATGAGACGGATCACGCAGTCGCGCGGATCGCACGACGAGCGCTCGGCGTCGACCGCGAGTGGCCCGCCGGCTTCGCGGAGAGCGCCCCGCATGAGACCGAGGTGCACGTCGCACAGCGTCTTCGTGTGGGATGCCTGAGCCTCCGCATGATCGCACTGGGCGAGGTCGATCTGAAGCGTGTCCTCGTCGACGACCGGTTCGAAGCCGCCATCGAGGAGCTGCTCGACGAGCGCATCGAGCTGATGCTGCTCCTCGGGGACGAGGGTTCCCTCCGTCGAGGGCATCACGCGCCTCATGAGGTCGCCGCGTTCGCGGGCCGCCTGCACCTTGCGTCGGTGTTCGTCGCTCGAGACGCTCGCGCCGTCGACGGCGCGGTAGAACACGCGTGGACGACCGCGCACCGTGCGCTTCTCGGTCTCGGTGGCGACGAAGCCGCGTTCGATGAGCCGCTGCAGGTGCTCGCGCACCGTGTTGGCGTGCAGGCCGGTGGCGGTGACGAGCTCACCGATCGTCTGCTGCGGATGCGTCTGCAGCAGGTGGAGGATCTCCACGCGTGAATAGGTGGAGATGGCGTTGTAGGAAGCGGGCCGCCCCGTCGTCATGTCTCTATTATCTCGCTCCGATTCGCGCCGTGGGGCGCCGCGCTCGTGGGAATTGACTATGTCCCGCCGCGGGAGGGAGACCTACGCTGGAGCAATGCGCCGCCCTGTCCCCGCCCCCACCGCTCCCGGTCAAGAAAGCGTCTGGGACTACCCCCGGCCGCCCCGCGTCGAGAAGGTCCACGACCGGGTGACGATCACTCTCGGGGGTGTGAAGATCCTCTCCACCGACGACGTCGTCCGTGTTCTCGAGACCAGCCACCCACCCGTGTATTACGTGCCGATCGCGGACTTCGTCCCCGGAGCGCTGACGCCCGCGGACGGATCGTCGTTCTGCGAGTTCAAGGGCGGTGCGCGGTACTTCGACGTGCAGGGTGGTGGCGAGATCCGTGAGGGCGCGGCGTGGACCTACCCGACGCCCACTCGCGGATTCGAGCAGCTCGTCGGCCGGGTCGCCGTCTACGCCCAGGGCATGGATGCCTGCACCGTCGGCGATGAGACCGTCGAACCGCAGCCCGGGCGCTTCTACGGCGGCTGGGTCACCTCCTGGGTGGTCGGGCCGTTCAAGGGCACGCCGGGGTCGATGGGCTGGTGAGCGGCCACACGGCCGCGGACCTCCCTCCGATCGAGTTCGCCTTCCCGGGGCCGCTTCGCGACAGGATCATCGCGGCGATCGTCGCAGGCGAAAAGACGGCGACCAGTTCGCTCGTCCGCGAGTACGAACAGGAGGGCGCCCCGCTGCCCGCCGTGGGCGACCGGGGCGTCGCGATCGATTCGCAGGGCGTCGCCGTCGCGGTGCTGGAGACGACGGCCGTCGAAATCGTGGCACTGCGAGACGTCTCCGATTCGCATGCCCGCGCCGAGGGCGAGGGCTACGCGGATGCCGCGGACTGGCGAGAAGGGCACCTGCGCTTCTGGACCTCACCGGAGATGACGGAAGAGCTCGGTGACGCATTCATCGTGGACGGCGATGCGCGCGTCGTGCTGGAGCGGTTCGCGGTCATCGAGCGCCTGAGCGCCCCGGGCGGCGAAGAGGTCCGCGTCGGGGCGACCCTGGAGGGGTCCTCGTTCGTCGGAATCGCAGGCGACCGTGCCCGTCCGGGAAGAACGAGGCTCAAGAAGGCGCGACGCCTGTTCCGATCGATTTCCAATCGGCGCGCGATACCGGTGACCATCGCCCTCGCGGCGACCCTCCTCGGGACTTTTCTGCTCGCCCGTCACGAACGGCGGGTGCGCGACGTCTCGATACGCCAGACGTGACGGGCGAAGGGCCGATCTGGGGTTTTGCGGCGTCAGGCGGACGCGAGCGTGCTCTTCCAGCCCAGCGACGGGGCGACGTACTTCGCGAACGACTCGACGATGCGGAGGTTGAACTCCACGCCCAGCTGGCTGGGGATCGTCAGCATCAGGGTGTCGGCGGCCGCGACGGCAGCATCCTGCTGGAGCTGCTCGACGAGCTGGTCGGGGGTTCCCGTGTACGTGCGGCCGAACGTCGCGTGCATCCCGTCGATGACGCCCATGCCCCCGTCGCTGCCCGATCGGCCGAAGTACATCTCATCCTCGGCCGTCGTGATCGGGAAGATCGACCGGCTGACGGAGACCCGCGGCGTGCCGGCGTGACCCGCGGCATCCCAGGCCGAACGGAAGCCGTCGATCTGGTCGGCCTGCAGCAGGTCGAACTCGCGGCCGTCGGCCTCGGTGAGCAGCGTCGACGACATGAGGTTCACCCCCGTCGTCCCCGCCCATGCGGCGGTGTCGCGGTTGCCGGCGCCCCACCAGACGCGCGAGCGCAGTCCGGGGGAGTGCGGCTCGATGCGCTGGAGCCCTGTGCCGCCGCCCAACGGGCTGTGCGGATCGCGCTCGGCGAGGCCCTTGCCGTCGATGGCGTCGAGGAAGCGGGAGAAGTGATCGCGGGCGATGTCGGCTCCGCGCGGATCCTGCGATCCGGTGTAGCCGAACACCTCGTATCCCTTCACCACGGTCTCCGGTGAGCCGCGGCTCACGCCGAGCGCGAGGCGTCCGTCGGAGATCAGGTCGACCGCAGCGGCCTCCTCGGCGAGGTACAGCGGGTTCTCGTATCGCATGTCGATGACGCCTGTCCCGATCTCGATGCGCGAGGTCTTCGCGGCGATCGCCGCGAGCAGGGGGAAGGGGGCGGCCTGCTGGCGAGCGAAGTGGTGCACGCGGAAGGAGATGCCGTTCACACCGAGATCGTCCATGCCCTGGGCCAGGTCGATCGCCTGGTGCATCGAGTCGCGTGCGGTGAGCTCGCGCCCGTGCCCGAGGGGGCCGTAGTGGCCGAAGGAGAGAGTTCCGAAACGCTGCATGGTGGCGATAACGCCGCCGCGCGGCATCCCATTCCCGTGAATAGGATGCCGCGCGGCGAGGGAATGTCAGACGGTTGCTGCCGGTGCGGCGACGGCGGCGCGGAGGGCGTCGACGAAAGGCGTGGTCGGTCGGCCGATCAGGCGTGCGAGCGTGGGGCCGACCTCGCTCAGGTCGCCCCGCGCGATACCCGCCTGCATCTCGGCGACGAAGCCGACGGTGCCGGCATCGAGCCCGGCGGCGGTGAGGCCGGCCTCGAGCTGCTCACGCGTCAGCGAGACGTAACCGACCTCGCGGCCCGTCACCTCGCCGATCGCGGCGGCGACCTGGGCGTACGATACGGCGGTGTCGCCGGTGAGCTCGTAGGTCTGGCCGACGTGGCCGTCCTCGAGCAGCACGACGGCCGCCGCCTCGGCGAAGTCGACGCGCGCGGCGGCGGCGACGGTGGCGTCACCCGCGTGCGCGGCCAGTGCGCCCGACTCGGATGCCTGAGCGACATCGGCGAGGTAGTTCTCGGTGTACCAGTTGTTCCGGAGGATCACCGCGGGCACACCGCTCGCGGCGATC
Source organism: Microbacterium sp. Ld4 (assembly GCF_045066555.1). Lineage (NCBI taxonomy): Bacteria > Bacillati > Actinomycetota > Actinomycetes > Micrococcales > Microbacteriaceae > Microbacterium > Microbacterium sp. Ld4. The sequence continues at coordinate 788,091 of NZ_JBISHE010000013.1, forward strand.
GCCTCCTCGGTGGCCTTGTGATCGGGGGCCAGGATGAAGGGGCTGCTGTCGGCCTTCACGATGCTGGTGTAGACGAGCTTCGAGACGCCCGCGGCCTTCGCCGCGTCGATGACGTTCACGTGCTGCGCGAGGCGCGCGCCGGCGTCGGGGCTCGAGACGAGCAGCACCGAGTCGACGCCGTCCAGTGCGGCGGAGATCGACTCGGGGAGGGTGAAATCGAGGGGCACGACGCGGACGCCGCGGTCGGCGAGGTCCTGCGCCTTGGCGACCGTGCGCGCACCGGCGACGATGTCGCTCGGGGCCGCACCCCGCTCGAGGAGGGCGTCGATGACGAGGTGGCCGAGGTGTCCGCTCGCAGCGGTGACGAGAATGGTCATGGGGAGTCCTTTCGATTCACGCGAGGTCGCATGTCTTCAGACCGAACGTCCCCCAATCTCGTGCATTCCATCTGGCGGGTACCCACCTTTTGGTAAGGTACCGACATGGATGTCAGTTTTCAGCAGATGCGCGAACATGCTCCCGGGATCTTCGCCGAAGGCTGCCCGACCCGGACGGTCCTCGATCACGTGATGAGCAAGTGGGGCGTCCTGGTGCTCATGGCGCTGACCGACGGTACCCTCCGTTGGGGCGACCTCCGCCGCGCCGTGGACGGGGTGAGTGAGAAGATGCTCGCCTCCACGCTCCGTACCCTCGCCGCCGACGGTCTCATCGAGCGCACCTCGTACCCCGAGGTCCCCCCGCGCGTGGAGTATTCGCTGACGCCGCGCGGGCGTGAGCTGATGGTGCGGATGATGCCCCTCATGTCCTGGATCGGCGACAACGCCGACGAGATGCTCGCCCGCTGATCCACGCCTGGCGCTCACGGAGCGTGTGAGGATCGGAAGATGACTGTTCTCGGAACCAGCGACCTCGACGTCTTCCCCCTCGCCTTCGGCGGCAACGTCTTCGGATGGACGGCCGACCGCGACACCTCCTTCGCGCTGCTCGACGCCTTCACCGCCGGCGGGGGCACCCTGGTGGACACGGCCGACGTGTACAGCGCCTGGGCACCGGGCAACTCGGGTGGCGAGAGCGAGACGATCATCGGCGAGTGGGTCGCCGCTCGGGGCCTCGGCGACGTCGTCATCGCGACCAAGGTGAGCCAGCATCCCGACTTCCGCGGCCTGTCGGGGTCGAACATCCGGTCCGCCGCCGAGGCGTCGCTCCGCCGGCTCGGAGTGGACACGATCGACCTCTACTACGCCCACGCCGAAGACGCCGAGACGCCCCTCGAGGAGACCGTCGCCGCGTTCGGCGCCCTCGTGGCCGACGGGCTCATCCGCTATCCCGCGATCTCGAACTTCTCCGCGGAGCGCACGCGCGAGTGGGTCCGGCTCGCCGACGAGATGGGCGTCGCCCGTCCGGTCGCCGTTCAGCCGCGCTACAACCTCGTCGACCGCGCGATCGAGGCAGACCTCCTTCCCGTCGCCGTCGACGAGGGCCTCACCGTCCTCCCGTACTCGGCGCTGGCGAGCGGATTCCTGAGCGGCAAGTACCGGTCGGAGGACCACGCCGGGCAGACGTCGCCTCGCGCCGGCACCGCCGCGTCGTTCGCGACCGTCGAAGGACTCGGCATCCTCGACGTGCTCGACGCGGTCTCGTCCGCGCACGGCGTGCCGGTGGCATCCGTCGCGCTGGGGTGGCTGCGCGCGAAGGGAACCGTTCCGATCGCCTCGGCGTCGCGCACCGATCAGATGGACGCGCTGCTGACCGGAGCACGTCTCGACCTGACCGCCGAGGACGTGGCCGCACTGGATGCCGCGTCGCAGGCGTACGCGGACGCGTCGGTCTGATCGGCGCTCACTCGGAGCGCAGGACGTGCTCCATCGCGGCGATGAACGCGTCGAGGTCGAAACGCAGCTGGTCGGCTCCGTGGTTGTCGATCCTCGCCTCGACGAGCTCGCGGAGCACCGGGTAGCCCGCGGTCGTCTGCGCCAGCGCGAGTCGCAGACGCGCGACCTGGGGGTCGTCGGAGCTCCACCCCGCGCGGATCGCGTCGCGGGCGAACCCCTGGCAGATGCTGGTGAGAAGGTGCATGCCGCGGCTCGTCGCGATCACGCCGAAGCCCGCCCCGCGCAGTCGCTCGGCGACCGTCTCGGCAGGGGCGATGATCGCCAGATCGCCCGGTGACGCGAACCGCAGATAGCCGATCCACTCGCCGGTGTCGATGATGCTCTCGATGAGCGCGGCGGCGTAGCCGCGGCAGGCGTCCTGCCACGTCGCGCCGAGGTCGGCCTCGGCTCGCTCAAAGCGGCGCCGGAAGGCGTCGAGTGCGAGCAGTTCCAAGAGGCTCTCGCGGTCGGTGACGTGATGGTTGAGCGCTTTGCGGTCGACGCCGAGGGCATCGGCGACGCGCTGCATCGTGAGCGCCGCCGGCTCGATTCCGCGCGCCGCCGCCACGATCTGATCGCGATCGAGGCCGGCGCGATTGCCCCGCCCGCGTCGGGGCGACTCGTTGGTCGTCATGTCGCCTCTTCCGCTGGCCCGTCGCGTGAGAGTATCATTTCCCGCACGGGAATTCCGCTCGACGAAAGGCATCCCATGACCGACATGACCCCCCTCACCGCAGGATCCACGATCGGCGACTGGCTCGACAGCGAGGTCGGCGGGCCTCTCGTTCGCGGCCTGCTCGCCGCGTCTGGCGCCGGGGAGGACTCGCTCGCGCCGGTGCGCGGACTGCCGCTGCAGCAGCTCGTCGCCCTCAGCCAGGGTCAGATGCCGCAGTCGGTCATCGACGACCTGGTCCGCGCGGCGAACGACGGCGTCCTGCCCGAGGAGCAGGCGGCGAGCGGCGGCTGGGTCGAGCGCATCTCGGCCGGGCGCTTCGACGGCAAGACCGTCGTCGTCACCGGCGCCGCCTCGGGGATCGGCCGCGCGACCGCGACCCGCATCGCCCGGGAGGGCGGCCGCGTCATCGCGACCGACATCTCCGCCGACAAGCTGGCGGAGTTCGCCGCGTCGCTTCCAGGCGCCGACATCGTCGCCGTTCCGGGCGACATCACCCAGCCGGACTCCGTCGCCGCCATCGTCGCCGCCGCGGGTGACCGGATCGACGGCCTGGCGAACGTGGCCGGGATCAACGACGACTTCTCCCCGCTGGGCGAGACCACCGACGCCATGTGGAACCGCGTGCTCGCCGTCAACGTCACCGGCCCGTTCGTCCTCACTCGGGCCGTCCTTCCCGCGATGCTCGAGGCGGGCACCGGGTCGATCGTCAACGTCGCGTCCGAGGCGGCCCTCCGCGGGAGCGCATCCGGCAACGCGTACACGACCTCGAAGCACGCCGTCGTCGGCATGACCAAGAGCGCTGCGGTCATGTACGGTCCCCGCGGGCTGCGGGTGAACGCCGTGGCGCCGGGTGGCGTCGCGACCGGCATCCCGTTTCCGGCGAACGTGTCGGAGTACGGCCAGGAGCGTTTGAACGCGTTCCACGGGCTGATCCCCACGGTCGCCACAGCGGAGCAGCTCGCCGCGTCGATCACGTTCCTGCTGTCCGACGACGGGGTGAACATCAACGGCGCCGTCCTGGCCAGTGACGGCGGGTGGTCGGCCCAGTAACCACCCGCCCCGTGATGAGCCGCCTACCCTGGTCAGGTGGCATCTGTTCTCAACGTCTCGGCGTATCTGTTCACCCGGCTCGACGACCCTGCAGCGCTCCGCCCGGTCCTGCGCGGCCGGGCGGAGGCGCGAGGCCTCAAGGGCACGATCCTCTTGGCGCAGGAGGGGATCAACCTGTTCCTGGCCGGCGCCGCGCGAGAGGTGCGCGCGTTCGTCGACGATCTGCGCGCCGACGAGCGGTTCGCCGCTCTGACGACGAAGGAGAGCTGGTCGGACGAGCAGCCCTTCGGTCGGATGCTCGTCAAGCACAAGCGCGAAATCATCCGAATGGACCACCCGACGGTCCGTCCGGGTGACGGCCGAGCCCCGGCGGTCGCCCCGGAGACGCTCCGCCGGTGGCTCGAACAGGGTCACGACGACGAGGGTCGCGAGGTGGTGATGCTCGACACCCGGAACGCCTTCGAGGTCGATCACGGCACGTTCGCCGGGGCGGTCGACTGGCGACTCGAGCGCTTCACACAGTTTCCGGATGCCGCGTCGCAGCACCGCTCCGAACTCGCCGGCAAGACGGTGGTCAGCTTCTGCACCGGCGGTATCCGCTGCGAGAAGGCCGCTCTCTACCTGCAGGGCGAGGGCATCGACGCGCGTCAGCTCGACGGCGGGATCCTCGGCTACTTCGAGCACGTCGGCGGCGACCACTTCGACGGTGATTGCTTCGTCTTCGACGAGCGCGTGAGCGTGGACCCGCGCCTCGCCCCCGCGCCGCAGAGCGCCGCCGCCACTGTCGGAGCGTCCCGCTAGCCTCGATCCATGCACCGGCTCTCGAAAGACGAGGCGCGCCGCATCGCCGTCCGCGCGCAGCTGCTCGACGCCGACCGACCGGCTGATGTCGTCGAGGTCGCCGAGCAGTTGGGCGCCATCAAGATCGACCCGACCGCCGTGATCGCACCGAGCGAGCAGTCGATCTGCTGGTCGCGGATCGGCTGGGCCTACGAGCCGGGGCAGCTGACCAAGGCCGTCGAGCGCGACCGTCAGCTGTTCGAGTACGACGGGCACTTCCGGCCGGTGAGCCTGCTGCCCTTCCTCCTCCCCATCCTCCGAGCCCGCGCGCCGCGCGAGAACGCCCGGCAGTATCTGGAGGCGAACGCGACGTTCCGCGCCGATATCCTCGCGCGGCTCGATCGCGGCGGCGAGTCGCTCGCCGCGGACATCCCCGACACCAGCGTCGTGCAGGCGCGCGACGAGGGCGGCTGGTACGGCTCGAATCAGGTGCCGAGGATGCTCGAGCTGATGATGACCCTCGGTGAGGTCGCGATCTCCCGGCGGGTCGGGCGTCAGCGCGTCTGGGATCTCGCCGAACGCGTGTACCCGGCGAACGGCGACGTCCTCTCGCTCGACGAGGCGGAGGCGGGCATGGCGGCGCGCCGACTCCAGGCGCTCGGCATCGCCCGTCAGAAGTCCGCCTGGAGCGGTGTGGGAACGGCGGGGGAGCCCGCGACGGTGGAGGGGAGCGATGCCGCGTGGCGGGTCGATCCCGACGCCATCGCGGCGCTCGGCGACGACCCGGGTGGGCGCGCGGCGATCCTCAACCCGTACGACCGGATGTTGTTCGACCGCAGCCGGTTGATCGATCTCTTCGACTTCGAATTCATCCTCGAGCAGTTCAAGCCCAAGGCCACCCGCGTCTACGGATACTTCGCTCATCCGATTCTCGTCGGCGACCGGTTCGTGGGCCTGCTCGATGCGGCGCTCGACAAGAAGAAAGAGAACCTGGTCGTCGCGGCGGTGCACGAGAGAGCGCCGTTCGACGATGACGAGCGGGAGATGGTCCACGCCGAGATCCGCGATCTCGGCGAGTGGCTGGGAGTCCCCGTCCGCGGCCTGGACTGACGAGCGGGCGGTATGGGGATCGGATGCCGTCCCTCCGGCATCCGATCCCAACCATGTCCCGCTGGTCGGACAGGTGTGCCTACGCGCGGACCGTGCCCGTCCGATCCGCACTCCTCCCCCCAGAGGAGGCACGTCTTCGAATAATACGGATCCCGGGTAACGGAACGGCATCGGACGGGCCATCCCGAACGACTCCGGACAGCGCGAGCCGCCGGATATGCTCTCCCGAGGACGTAATCCGCACCCAGGGAGCCGACGATGGAGACCGACGATCAGGACGACGCGGCCGAGCCCTGGGCAGCGGTGGCTGCCGCGCTGCAGGAGCTCCGCCAGCACGGCGGAGCGTCATATGCCGAGATCGCCATGCGGGTCGCGGCGCAGCGTTCGGCAGATGGGGCGAGTCCCTCCGCGGCCCGAGTCGCGCGCTCGACGGTGTTCGACGCGTTCCGCCCCGATCGCGCGCGGCCCAATCCCCGCCTGATCGGTGAGATCGTGAGAGCACTCGGAGAGGACGCCGAATCCGTCCGGCGCTGGCGCCGCCGGACTGCCCGGGCCATCCCCGTCCGGACGGCCGCAGACACCGTCGTGACGGAGTCTGCGCTCCGCACCTCGACGGTCCCTCTCATCGAGGCCGTGGCCGACGGGGCACCCGGATGGTGGGAACGGCACCGGTTCGTCGTCCTCGTGCTCGCCGGATCGATCCTGCTCAACCTCCTCGGACACCGGTTCGTCGCCGTCGCGCAGGTGCCGCTCTTCCTCGACATGATCGGGACGGCTGTGGCCGCCATCGCGCTCGGCCCCTGGCACGGCGCGCTGGTGGCGGTGACGACCAACGTTGCCGGCGTGGTGCTCTCCGCTCCGGGGTCGGTCTATTTCGTCCTCGTCAACGTCGCCGGGGCGCTCGTCTGGGGGTACGGGGTCCGCCGCTTCGCGATGGCGCGCACGCTCCCGCGTCTTCTGAGCCTGAACCTGATCGTCGCCGTGACGTGCTCGATCGTCGCGACCCCGCTGATCGTCGTGCTTCTCGGCGGTCACTCAGCCCATGCGCTCGACGTGTTGGCAGCGTCGTGGGTGGCGCAGGGCCAGAGCCAGATCGCGGCGGTGTTCGCGTCGAACCTGGTGACTTCCGTCGCGGACAAGCTCGTTGCCGGCTTCGTCGTCCTCGCGGTCCTGGCGACCATCGAGGCCGAGCCCGGCCGGACGACCCTGCCCGGCGACACGGTCTTCGCCCGGCTCCGCCCCCTGCCGAGGCTCGTGCATCCGGTCGTCACGACCCGCGCGGCCTGAGCGCGGGCCGTACGATCGTCGTGTGATCTCACGAACCCTTCCCGACGGGGCGCTTCTCCGCGCCGCCGCTCCCGGCGATGAGGACGGCATCCTCGCCGCCATCCAGGCACTGGCCGATTACGAGCGCGAGCCGGATGCCGTCGCGAACACGTCCGCTGCGCTCGCCGAGAAGCTCTTCGCCGAGTCGCCCCGTGTCTTCGCGCACGTCGTGGAGCGCGGCGGCGACATCGTGGGGATCGCGATCTGGTTCCTCACCTATTCGACCTGGACGGGTCAGCACGGCATCTGGCTGGAGGATCTGTTCGTCGGTGAGTCCGAGCGGGGCCGGGGCTACGGCAAGGCCCTCATCTCGTCGCTCGCCGAGGTGTGCATCGAGCGCGGCTACCCGCGGCTGGAGTGGACGGTGCTCGACTGGAACGAGCCGTCGATCGCGTTCTATCGCTCGATCGGCGCTACGCCGATGGCCGAGTGGACGACGCAGCGGCTCGTCGGCGACGACCTGCACGCCCTCGGTTCCCGCTGATCTCCGCCTGCTGAGCCCGCCCCTGCAGAACGGCCTAGCATTGCAGGTCGGAGGATGCAGATGGTTCAGGTCAGAGTGGCAGGCGTGGCGATGGATGCCGTCGGCGATCACGTGATCCTGCTGAAACCTCTCGACGCACTCCCCGGCGAGGGCCGTGTGCTCCCGATCTGGATCGGCGCGCAGGAGGCCACCTCGATCCTCTTGGCGATCGACGGAGCCGAGGTGCCGCGCCCGATGTCGCACGACCTCATGCGCGCCATGCTCGCCTCGCTCGACGCGAATGTCGCCCGGGTCGAGGTGACGCGGGTCGAGGAGGGAACGTTCTTCGCCGAGGTCACCGTCGCCGGGGCGGGCGTCGTGACGCTCGACGCCCGGCCCTCCGACGCGATCGCCCTCGCTTCGCGCACGGGTGCGCCGATCTTCGTCGCTGACGACGTGCTCGCCGTCGCGGGGATCGTCGACATCACGGCCGAGGGCGATGAGGACGGCGATGCCGAGGGCAATGTCGAGGAGTTCCGGCGCTTCCTCGACGACGTCGATCCCGACGACTTCCGGGAGTGAGCCCCGGGGCTCCGCTGATTAGCCGAGCGGCTCGATCGAGACGGGCTCGCCCAGGCGGGAGAACTCCTGCGTGATGGTCGACGACGTGCCGAAGAAGTCCGATGTCGATGCGGCGCTCACCGGCTGCCAGTCGGCGGTGAACTGCACGGCGTAGCTGTCGACGGGGATGTCGAACCAGCGGAACGGGGCGGAGCTCTCGACGCGGTAGGCCGTGACGGTCTCCCCTGATCGCAGCTGGACCTCGTCGGTGGCGTCCGCCACGTTCCAGCTCTCGCTGGCGTCGATCAGGTCGCCGATGAATCCGGGGTCGGAGAAGACACGGTAGAGCTCGCCCGCGACGCCGGCGAGCCGGGTGTCGGGGTCGTCGGATTCGGGGTCTCCCACCACGGGACCCGAACCGTCGTCGAGCATCATGACGCCGTCGACGAAGCTCATCTCGACGGGGCCGTCGCCCGTCTCGAGGTTCGCGCGGAACTCGAACTGGGGGTCGTAGTGGTAGGTGGCCTCGCCGGCGAGTTCGGGGCCGGTGAGGGTCAGCATCCCAGTGTCGTAACCGGCAATGGCGGCCTGGAGGCACGAACCCAGGTCGCCGCCGTACAGCGTGCCGCCGAGTTCGACGTCGATCGACTCGCACTCGGGAGGCACCTCGCGCGCGGCGGCGGTGGGTTCGGGATCGGGCGTCGACGTCTCGGCGGGAGCGGCCGCGGACGGCGTCGGAGCCGCGGATGCCGGGCCGGTGGCGCCAGGTGACGGCGAGGATGCGGGGCCGCAGGCGGTCAGGGTGAACGCGGCGACGGCAGCGGCGGCGACGGCGAGACCAGGGGAGAGGCGCACGATGACTCCTTGCGATGCGGGGAGGAATTCGAAGCCTATCCTGCGACCTAACAGAGCGCCCGGGTCGCTCGCAAGCCCCTGGGGTGGGGCGCCTCGTGGCCGCGACAATGAGGCTTCGAACCGAGAAGAGAGGATCGACAATGGCCAGCATCATCGAGACCATCGATGTCGACGTGCCCGTGAGGACCGCGTACAACCAGTGGACGCAGTTCGAGTCTTTCCCGCACTTTCTGAGCTACGTGGAGTCGATCCAGCAGATCGATGACACGACCACCCGCTGGAAGGTCAAGATCGGCGGCGCGGAGCGCGAGTTCACCGCCGACATCACCGAGCAGCACCCTGACGAGCGTGTCGCGTGGAACAGCCACGAGCAAGATCACGCCGGCGTGGTGACCTTCCACCGTCTGAGCGACACGGAGACCCGTGTCACCGTCCAGCTCGACTGGAAGCCCGAGGGCTTCGTGGAGAACGTCGGCGCCGTCTTCGGCATCGACGACCACGCGGTGAAGAAGGACCTGAAGAAGTTCAAGGAGTTCATCGAATCCCGCGGCGCTGAAACCGGTGCCTGGAGAGGCGACGTGGGCTGATCGGTCGGATCCGTCCGGTCGATTCGGCGACCCGGGGGCTTCGGCTCCCGGGTCGTTTCACATGAGGGTTCGTGCCACGGTAGAACCATGACCATCTCTCCTGTCGCCGGCCGCGCGCAGCACCTGCGCGACCTCCACGCCGCCCCTCGCATCCTCCGTGTCGTCAACGTCTGGGACGTCATCTCGGCCAAGGCCGTGCTGGCGCTGCCCGAGACGCAGGCCCTCGCCACGGCGGGGCATTCGATCGCCGCCTCGTACGGCTACGACGACGGCACGATCCCGCTCGAACTGACCCTCGACATGGTCGGTCGCATCGTCGCCGCCGCCGGGGACGTTCCCGTGAGCGCAGACCTCGACGACGGCTACGCCGATCCGGGTGACACGATCCGCCGCGCCGTCGGAGTGGGCATCGCGGGAGCGAACATGGAAGACCGCCTCCGCCCCTTCGACGAGGCGGTGGCGCGTGTCGCGGCGGCCGTCTCGGCAGCCGAGGCCGAGGGCGTGCCCTTCGCCCTGAACGCCCGCACCGACGCCTTCGTGCGCGGGGGCGGCCGTCCGGTCGAGGAGTCGATCGCCGATGCGATCGCCCGTGGGCGCGCGTTCCTCGACGCCGGCGCTGATGTCGTCTTCGTGCCGGGCGTGCTCGACGCCGCGACGACCGCGCAGCTCGTCGAGGGCATCGGCCGCGTCAGCGTCATCGGCTTGCCCGGGGCGCTGTCGGCGGGCGAGTACGAGAAGCTCGGCGTCGCCCGCATCTCGTACGGCCCGTTGACGCAGCGCGTCGCGCTGACGGCGTTCCAGGACGTGGCGACGAGTCTCTACGGCGACGGCGTCATCCCGGCGGGTACGCGTCCGCTCAACTGACCCGGTGCCGTGCTCCGGTCGGGCTGCGTGGTAAGGTCGACGTTTGGAAGCGTGTCCGAGCGGCCTAAGGAGCATGGCTGGAATCCATGTAGGCGGGGTAACTCGTCTCGCAGGTTCAAATCCTGTCGCTTCCGCTCGATGAAAGCCCCGCACCGGCCGGTGCGGGGCTTTCTCGTACCCGGGGTCAGCTGGTCGAGGCGGCCGTCTCGGCGAACGTCGATCCCGGTCGCACCACGAGCGAGCGGGGGAGGGTGCTCGCGATGATCCGCCGAGCGGCGCCAGTATGCGCGAGCATCGAGCGGCCGACCTCGTCGGCATCCGGGGCCATTCCACCCGGACCGGTCGCCGCTCGGAGCGACGACGGCGCGTAGCTGGCGAGTTCGACCCTCTCGACCAGGCGCCCGGTCGCGGCGTCGTCTGCGCCGTGCTGCGCGACGAGCCGAGCGCCGAACGCGCGCGCCGACTCCGACGCGGGCACCGGGATGCCGAGATCGATCGCCGCATCCTGGACCATGCGCCAGGCTGCGCCGACGCTGCCGGCGCGAGCGCGACCGCGAAGGACGTGCCGGCGTCCGAGGCGCAGGAGCGCCGGAGCCGCGAGGACCAGCACGACGCCCGCCACTCCACCCGCGACCGGAGCGATGCGGTCCCAGCGCGGCCCCGTCGACGTCGCGCCGGCGGCCGTGTCGTCCTGATCGTCCTGAGGCGCGGCGGTCTCGGTGGGGGCGGGGGAGGCGGTCGGCGTGGGCGTGGCCGTCGGCTCGGGCTGGTCATCCGGAGTCTCGTCCGAGACGAAGCGCTGCGGGGTGCCGAGGCTTTTGGTCGGTTCGAAGGCGACCCAGCCGATGCCCTCGAAGTGGACCTCGGGCCACGCGTGCAGCTGCGCCGTCGTCGCCTCGTAGACCCGCGCGCCGCCGACCTGGTCTGCGGTCGCCGCACCGGGGAGGAAGCCGACGACGATCCGTGACGGCATGTCGAGGGTGCGCGCCATCAGGGCGAAGGCCGACGCGAAGTGCACGCAGTAGCCCGCGCGGACCTCGAGGAAGTCGCCGACTGCGTCAGCACCCGACCCGTCGAACCCCTCGGCGACGGGGGCGTCGAGGGAGTACTCGAAGTCCGCGCCGCGGAACCACGACTGCAGGGCGACGAGGCGGTCGTAGTCGTTCGTCGCGTCGGCGGTGACCTCTTCGGCGAGGCGGGCGATGTTCGAGGGCATCGACTCGGGCAGCTCGGTGACGTCGCCGTCGCCGCCCGGAGCCGTGGTGCGCGCCGCGCGGGCCTGTTCGAGGCTCGGGCGCGGCACGCTCGTCACGACGTCGAACTCCTGGCCGCCGGCGCCCGAGGCGGCGGACGTGACCGTGAGATTCTCCGACAGCACGCTCCAGGAGTCGTCGAGGTCGGTGATGCCGGTCGCCGGATACGGCACCGGCACGGCCGACGAGACGAGATCGAGCACCTGCACCCGGGTGCGGTATTCGGCCACCTCGATGTCCTCGGCGACCGCGGGCGCCTCTCCGCCCCACTGATCGAGCGGCGTTCCCGGGCCGCGATCGGGGCGCCACGACTCACCGCGCAGCCCGCTCAGAGTGGCGACGCGCAGGTAGGGCGGTGTCGGCGCATCGCTCCAGGAGCGGACCACGGGGACCGCATCGGGGCGGCGGAGATCGTCGCCGAGGTTCAGGGACGTGTCGATCCGGGTCCCGCTGGCGAACCCGCCCGAGGCGACGCTCTGCGGGAGCGCGGGGGCCGCCAGCATCGACGCGGTGATCGCCACGACGCCGATTACGCCGGCGACCGCGCCCACGCCGCCCGCCGGACGACCTGCCGACCGCGGCAGCGCACGGGAGCGGGTTTCGGCGCGGATCAGGATGAGGATCGCCGCCGCCAGGAGGGCGAAGCCCCACACGTCGACGGACCGGGGAACCGCCAGGGTCGGGATAAGCCAGACCGACATCAGCGCCACCGCCGCGAGCAGCGGCATCCGCGCGGTGAGGACGACGTGGTCGAGGGCGATGACCAGGATGCCGACCGCTCCCACGATCAGGAACGACACCGCCGCCGTCGGCACGAGTGGAGCGACCCCCACCCGGATCGATTCGGCGGCTTCGTCGACCAGCAGCGGGATGCGATCGAACGCCTCGCCGGACGGGATGATGCCCAGCCAGGCCGCATCGGAGAAGAAGACGACGGTCAGGAAGACGAGCCACAGGGCGGCTGCGCCGAGCGTGATCACGACGGCGGGCACCCGCCGCCGGCGCGCGACGTACCCCGCCGCGAGGATGAGGCCGCTCAGAGCGAGGGCGAGGACCACCCAGAGATCCGTCGCCACGACCGACAGGAGCGGGATGAGAGCTGCCGCGAGCGCCACGAACAGGGCGACCGTGGAGAAGCCGTCGTGGCGGCGGCGCGGCGCCGCCGGAGTGTCAGCCGACACGGACACCGCCCCCCATCACGGGCCCCCACAGTCGGGCGAGCTCGTCCTCGGGCTCGAGGGTCGACACGCGCCAGCCGGCGGTCCGGGCCGTCGCGAGCCCACCCGGTTCGCCGCCGACCGAGAGCAGCACCGGGAGCGAGGTGTGCGCGACGATCGGGGCGAGCGCGGCGGCATCCGTCTCTGCGATGGCGCCCGTCACCACGACGATGGGCCCGATCATCGCCCCGCCGAAGAGCGAGGCGGCGTCGGCGAGGGCGCCGTCGCGGCGGGCCGTGAGGGTGGCGAAGGCGACCGTCATCGTCTCGACGGCTGCGGTGTCGCCCGCGTCGATGGGCTCGACGAGCGAGACGCCGTCGACGTCGATGACCGACACGGTGTACCCCTCCCGCACGAACCGCGCGACCGCCGAGACCACCGCCGAGACGGCGAGCTCGAAGGCCGCATCCTCGCCCGGGGCGCGGAGCGCCTCGATGGTCCACCGTGCGACCGACCTGTCGAACACCACGACGGCCTCGGGGTGCGACTCCTGCTCCTCCTGGCGCACCATGAGCTCGCCCCGGTGGGCACTCGCGCGCCAGTGGATGCGGCGCATGGAATCGCCCGGCATGTACGTGCGGGGAATGAGGTTGTCGGCACCCTGGCCCATGCGGTCCCGCGTCGTCTGCATGTCGCCGCCGGCGTCGCCGGGGAGTTCCGACAGGGAGCCCAGCTCGATGATCGCCGGTGCCACGGTGAGGGGCACGGCGCCGCCGAGTCGCTGCGTGCGCCGCGCGAAACCGAACGGGTCGTGCGTCGTCACCCGGACGGGGCCGAGGGCGCGCACGCCGCGGCGCGTGGTCAGCACCCGGTACTCGAGCTCGACGCTGTGCGATCCCGCCGCGAGGCCGGATCCGAGCCCGGGGAAGACGCCGGAGGCGTCACCCTCGACGCCGCTCGGAAGGCCGTCCGACCATGACCCGGCGACCGTCGGGAGCAGGGTGCGCGTCTCGACGTGGGCGCGTACATCGACCGTGCCCCCGACGGTTGCCGTCTCGGGGAAGAACGACCGCCGCACCCGGTCGGGCCGGTGCCCGAGATACAGCGACGCGAGAGAGACGCCGACGGCGGCGACCAGCAGGACGCCGAAGAACAGGAGCGCCGGCACCGAGAACGCCCCGGCGATCACGAACGACAGGATGCCGAGGAGGATCGCGCCGGTGCCGCGTGCGGTCAGCGGCCATCTGGTCATGTCGGTGCCTCGCGCGTCAGTGCGCGGCCAGGGGGACGCGTACCGACGCGGCGATCGTCTGCAGGGCGTGCGAGACGGCATCCGCTCCGCTGCGTCCGCGCGTGGCGCTGGTGCCGCGGGCGGCGATGAGGCGGTGGGCGAAGACCGGCTCGAGCAGAGTCGTCAAGTCGTCGGGGATGACGAACTCGCGCCCTTCGAGGGCCGCCCAGACCTTCGCGGCGCGGACGAGCTGCAGGGTCGCACGCGGGCTCGCACCGAGGCGCAGGTCGGGGTGCTGGCGGGTGGCGCGGGCGAGGGCGACCGCGTAGTCCTCGACCGACGGCGAGACGTGGATGCGCCGCGCCCACTCGATGAGGGCGCTGACCCGCTCGGCGGTGAGCACCGGCGTCAGAGCCGTCAGCGGGTTGGCGTGATCGCGCTGGCGCAGCATGAGCGCTTCGTTCTCGGCATCCGGGTACCCCATCGAGATGCGCATCATGAAGCGATCGCGCTGCGCCTCGGGAAGGGCGTAGGTGCCCTCCATCTCGAGCGGGTTCTGCGTCGCGACGACGAGGAAGGGGTCGGGCAGTTCGCGGCTCGTACCGTCGACGGTGACCTGGCGCTCCTCCATGGCCTCGAGGAGTGCCGACTGCGTCTTGGGGGAGGAGCGGTTGATCTCGTCGGCGATGACGATGTGGGCGAAGATCGCGCCCGGCGTGAATTCGAAGCGTCGCTCGACGGGGTCGTAGACGCTCACCCCGGTCACATCGCTCGGGAGCAGGTCGGGCGTGAACTGGATGCGTCGCACGGTCGCCGCGACGGTCGCTCCGAGGGTGCGGGCGAGCATCGTCTTGCCGACGCCGGGAACGTCCTCGATGAGCAGGTGGCCCTGGGCGAGCAGGCAGACGAGAGCCGCGCGCACGGCGTCGGGCTTGCCGTCGATGACCGTCGAGATGGATGCCGCGATCGCCCCCGTCAGCTGAGCGAAACCCTGGGCGTCGATCGGCCGGTCGGGCGAGGCGAGCCCCGCGCGCCGGCTCGTCGGCTGGTGTCCGTCGGTCATCCGTCCCCCTTGCACATGGTCGACGCGTCCTCGCGCTCCCGACCGATGCTAACCCGGGCTCGATGAGCAGGTGCTGACGTCGGGTAGACTTGCAGCAGCTCTCCGCGAGACGGCACCCAGGCCAACTCCCCCAGGACGGAAACGTAGCAAGGGTAACCGGGCTCTGCCGGGTTCGCGGAGAGTCTTTTCTTTGTCCGGATGCCGGCGCTCGCCGCCCGGACCCGCGCGTTCTCACGGCTGTTCCCAGCCCGCGGAGAACTCCGCGCGCCTAGGCTGGGGGCGTGGCTCAGAGCATCTACATCACGTCCGCTGAAGGTCACTCCGGGAAGTCGACGATCGCCCTCGGCGTGCTCGACACCCTGATCCGGACCTCCCCCCGCGTCGGGGTCTTCCGGTCGATCGCCCGCTCGACCGAGGAGCGCGACTACGTGCTCGAGATGCTGCTCGACCACGACGGCGTCGACCTCGGCTACGACGAGTGCATCGGCGCCACCTACGACGAGGTCCGCGCCGACCCCGAGGGAGCCCTCGGGCGCATCGTCGAGCGGTACAAGGCCGTCGAAGCGCAGTGCGACGCCGTGGTGATCCTCGGCAGCGACTACACCGACGTGGGGAGCCCCGCGGAGCTCGGCTACAACTCCCGCATCGCGGCGAACCTGGGCGCGCCGGTGCTGCTGGTGCTGAGCGGTCAGTCGGCAGACGGCGAGACCCGCTCGGAGTCCGGCGGGCTCACCCCCGAGCAGGTCGGCAATCTCGCCACCCTCTCCCTCGCCGAGGTCAAGCACGAGCGCGCCGGCATCTTCGCGGTCGTGGTGAACCGTGCCGATCCCGAGCGGCTCGAGGAGATCGTCGCCGCCGTCAAGGCCACCCCTGCCGCCCAGGGAGATGTCGGCGTGTGGGCCGTCCCCGAGGACAGCTACCTGATCGCGCCGTCGGTCGCCGACGTCGCCCGCTCGCTCGACGCGACCCTCGTCAAGGGCGACGAGGCGCTCCTCGACCGCGAAGTGCTGCACGTCGTCGTCGCGGGGATGTCGCTGAACAACGTGCTGCCGCGGCTCGAGGAGGCCGCGATCCTCGCGGTCGCCGCCGATCGCACCGAGGTGCTGCTCGCGGCGCTCCTCGCCCACTCATCGGGCACGTTCCCGGCGCTGTCCGGCGTCGTCCTCTACGGGCCGTTCGAGCTCCCTGAGCCCGTCGAACGCCTGATCGACGGGCTCGATTCGAACCTGCCCATTCTGACGACCGATCAGGGCACGTACGAGACGGTGCGCGGCATCATGAGCGCTCGCGGGCGACTGGCTGCCCACTCGCAGCGCCGCTACGACACCGCGCTCGCCCTCTTCGAGACGCACGTCGACACCGACGAGCTGCTGCGCCGGATCGGCGTCGCGAGTTCCTCCGTCGTCACGCCGCTCATGTTCCAGTACGGCCTGATCGAGCGGGCGCGCGGCGCCCGCCGGCGGATCGTCCTCCCCGAAGGCGGCGACGACCGCATCCTCCGCGCCGCATCGACGGCGCTCGCGCGGGGCATCGCCGACATCACCATCCTGGGGGAGCCCATCGAGGTGCGCTCGCGGGCCCTCGAGCTCGGTCTCGACCTCGAAGGGGCCGAGATCCTCAGCCCCTTCGATGCCGTGCACGTCGACAAGTTCGCCACCGAGTACGCGCGGCTTCGCGCCCACAAGGGCGTCACCTACCGTCAGGCCGCCGACACCGTCACGGACGTGTCGTACTTCGGCACCCTCATGGTGCATCTCGGGCTCGCCGACGGCATGGTCTCGGGCGCCGCGCACACGACCGCCCACACGATCCGACCGGCCTTCGAGATCATCAAGACCAAGCCCGGCGTGAACGTCGTCTCGAGCGTGTTCCTGATGGCGCTCGCCGACCGGGTGCTCGTCTACGGCGACTGCGCCGTGATCCCCGACCCCACGGCGCCTCAGCTCGCCGACATCGCCGTGTCGTCCGCAGCCACCGCCGCGCAGTTCGGCATCGACCCCCGCGTCGCGATGCTGTCGTACTCGACCGGCGAATCTGGGTCGGGCGCCGACGTCGAGAAGGTCCGCGACGCCACCGCGATCGTCCGCGAGCGTGCGCCCGAGCTGCTCGTGGAGGGGCCCATCCAGTACGACGCCGCGACCGACGCCGCCGTCGCGGCGACCAAGATGCCCGGCTCCGACGTGGCGGGGCGGGCGACCGTGTTCGTGTTCCCCGATCTCAACACCGGCAACAACACGTACAAGGCCGTTCAGCGCTCCGCCGGCGCCGTCGCCATGGGCCCCGTGCTCCAGGGCCTCAACAAGCCGATCAACGACCTCTCGCGCGGCGCCCTGGTCGAAGACATCGTGAACACGATCGCGATCACCGCGATCCAGGCGCAGGCCGCAGACGAGCCCGTCGTGGCACCCGAGACCACGCAGGGAGCAGCAGAGTGACCCCGATCCTCGTCATCAACAGCGGGTCGTCGTCGTTCAAGTACCAGTTGATCGACGTCGACACCGAACGCGCCCTCGCGAGCGGACTCGTCGAGCGCATCGGGGAGACGGAGGGGGTCGCCACCCACACGGTCCTCTTCGCGGGCGACGGCGCCGCCGTCGCCGCGACGCGCGCATCCTCGACCCGCACGCTTCCGATCCCCGACCACACCGCCGGGTTCACGGTGATGCTCGACGCCTTCGCTGAGCACGGCCCGTCGCTCGAGGCGGCGCGTCCGCACGCCGTCGGCCACCGCGTCGTCCAGGGCGGGGCACGGTTCTTCGAGCCGACGCTCATCACCTCCCTGGTCGAGATCAACATCGACGAGCTCAGCGCTCTCGCCCCCCTCCACAACCCGGGCGCGCTCCAGGGCATCAAGGCCGCGCGCGCGGCCTTCGCCGATGTCCCGCACGTGGCGGTGTTCGACACGGCGTTCCACCAGACGATGCCGGCCGCGGCGTTCACCTACGCCATCGACCGCGAGATGGCCGAGAAGCACCGCATCCGCAAGTACGGCTTCCACGGGACGAGTCACAAGTTCGTGAGCGAGGCCGCGGCGCAATTCCTGCAGCGGCCGCTGGGCGAGCTGACCCAGATCGTCCTGCACCTCGGCAACGGCGCGTCGGCGACCGCGATCGACCGCGGCGAATCCGTCGACACCTCCATGGGCCTCACCCCTCTCGAAGGCCTCGTCATGGGCACTCGGTCGGGCGACCTCGACGCCTCCGTCCTTGGCGTCCTCGCTCGCCGGGAGGGCATGACCCCCGCAGACCTCGACGACTTCCTGAATAAGAAGAGCGGCCTCCGTGGACTCGCGGGCGCGTCGGACATGCGCGACATCGAGCAGCGTCGCGCGGACGGGGATGCCGATGCGATCCTCGCGTTCGACGTCTACATCCACCGCCTCCGCGCCTACATCGGGAACTACCTCGCCCAGCTGGGCGGAGTCGACGTCATCTCCTTCACCGCCGGCGTCGGTGAGAACTCGCCCACCGTCCGCGCTGCGGCGCTCGAGACCCTCGCCTTCGCCGGCGTCCGCCTCGACCCCGCGCGGAACGAGGCGGGGGAGCGTGGCATCCGGGTCATCTCGACCGACGATTCCCCCGTCACCGTGCTGGTCGTCCCGACCGACGAAGAGCTCGAGATCGCCCGCCAGGCACACGCCGTCGCGCGCGGCTGATCGTCCACATGCTCAGGTGTGAACCGCGTCGCGCGCGCCCGGATACGCTGATCTCGTGACAATGGACCCGCTGCCCGACCTGACCCGTTACGACGGCGTGCTCTTCGACCTCGACGGTGTGCTCACGCCCACCGCGGAGGTGCACATGCACGCCTGGCAGACCATGTTCACCGAGCTCTTCACGGCGTGGGGGCTCACCCCTCCCTACGCGCCGCAGGACTACTTCGACTACCTCGACGGCAAGAAGCGCTACGACGGGGTCGCGAGCCTGCTGCGCTCGCGCGACGTCGAGGTGCCGTGGGGCGACCCGAACGACCCGGTCACCGCCGACACCGTGTGCGGCATCGGAAACCGTAAGAACATCGTGTTCGAGAAGGTCCTGCGGGCCGAGGGCATCGCGCCGTACCCCGGATCGCTCGCCCTCGTGACCAAGCTGCAGGATGCCGGTGTGCCGATCGCCGTCGTCTCGAGCTCGAAGAACGCGCGGGAGGTGCTGACCGCCGCGGGCATCATCGACCGCTTCCCGGTCATCATGGACGGCGTCGTGGCAGAGCAGGAGAACCTCGAGTCGAAGCCGGCCCCCGACGTGTTCGCGCGCGCTGCCGTCATGCTCGGCGTCGACCCCGCCCGCAGCGCCGCCGTCGAAGATGCGCATTCCGGCGTCCAGTCGGCGTCCGCCGCCGGGTACGGTCTCGTGGTCGGCGTCGACCGCGGCGCCGGCGCAGCCGCCCTGACCGCCGCAGGCGCCGACGTGGTCGTCGACGACCTCGACGCCTTCGTCTGAGATTCGTCCGTCTTCACTCCGGGGTACCCGACCCCTGCAAAGGACCCGCATGATCGATCGCTTCCGATTCCCCGTCGACCCGTGGCGCCTGGTCGAGACCTCGTTCTCGCTGGATGACGCCGGCGTGACCGAGACCCTGTTCGCCGCAGGCAACGGCTACCTCGGTCTCCGCGGCAACCACCCCGAGGGGCGGCACGCGCAGGAGCACGGCACCTTCATCAACGGTTTCCACGAGGTCTTCCCGATCCGTCACGCCGAGCAGGCGTTCGGGTTCGCCGAGGTCGGGCAGACGATCATCAACGCCCCCGACGCCAAGGTGATGCGGGTCTACGTCGATGATGAGCCGCTGTCCCTCGACATCTCCGACATCCGCGAGTACGAGCGTGCGCTCGACATGCGTCGCGGCGTGCTCACCCGGCACGTTCGCTGGATGACGCCGAGCGGCAAAGACGTCGTCGTCGACTTCGAGCGGATGGTGTCGTTCGAGGAGCGCCACATCGCGCTCATGCGGCTCACGGTCACCGTGATGAACGCCGACGCCCCGGTGACGGTGAGCTGCCAGCTGATCAACCGGCAGGACGGCGAGGACGTCTACGGCGGCGCAGGCAAGGCCGGCAAGCCGGCGAAGGCCGGGTTCGACCCGCGCAAGGCCGAGCGCATCGCCGAGCGCGTGCTCCGGCCGGAGGAGTACTGGCAGGACGGCGGCCGGTCGGCGCTGTCGTACAAGGTCACGGCATCCGGGATGACGGTCGCGCTCGTCGCCGACCATCTCGTGGAGACCGAGAACGAGTACTCCGCCCGCGCCCTGATCGAGCCCGACATCGCGAAGAACGTCTTCCGCGTGCAGGCCAAGAAGGGCGTGCCGGTCACGATCACGAAGGCCGTGACCTACCACACGTCGCGTGGCGTGCCCGCGCGGGAGCTCGTCGACCGCGGCCGCCGCACCCTCGACCGCATCGAGCACGAGGGCATCCAGGAGCAGTTCGACCGCCAGGAGGCGTGGATCCAGGACTTCTGGGACCGCTCCGACGTCGTGATCGAGGGTCACGACGACCTGCAGCAGGCGACCCGCTGGTGCCTCTTCCAGCTCGCCCAGGCGGCGGCGCGGGCCGACTCGCTCGGCGTCCCCGCGAAGGGCGTGACCGGGTCGGGCTACAGCGGTCACTACTTCTGGGACACGGAGGTCTACGTCCTGCCCTTCCTGGCGTACACGACACCGCTGTGGGCACGGAACGCGCTCCGGATGCGGTACCTCATGCTTCCGGCCGCGCGCAAACGCGCGGGTCAGCTGAACGAGGCCGGTGCGCTCTTCCCCTGGCGCACGATCAACGGTGAAGAGGCGTCCGCCTATTACGCCGCGGGCACGGCGCAGTACCACATCAACGCCGACGTCGCCTTCGCGCTCGGCAAGTACGTGCGCTCCACCGGTGACACCGAGTTCCTCTACCGCGAAGGTGTCGACATCCTCGTCGAGACCGCCCGGCTCTGGGCGACGCTCGGTTTCTGGCGCTTCACGGAGGGCGGCGATCCCGACAGCTTCCACATCCACGGCGTGACGGGCCCCGACGAGTACACGACCGTCGTGAACGACAACCTCTTCACGAACGTCATGGCCCGCTACAACCTCCGCTACGCGGCGCGGGTCGTGCGGGAGATGTCCATCGACGAGCCCGAGGCGTATCGCGCGCTCGTCGAGCGCCTCGACCTCGACGTGTCCGAGCCCGACACGTGGCAGGCCGCGGGTGAGGCGATGCACATCCCGTACAGCGACGCGCTCGGCATCCACCCGCAGGATGCGGTGTTCCTCGAGAGAGAGGTGTGGGACCTCGAGAACACCCCCGAGGAGCAGCGGCCACTGCTGCTGCACTTCCACCCGCTGGTCATCTACCGCTACCAGGTCCTCAAGCAGGCCGACGTCGTCCTGGCGCTCTTCCTGCAGGGCAACCAGTTCACACCGGCCGAGAAGCTCGCCGACTTTGAGTACTACGACGCGCTGACGACGGGCGACTCGACGCTGTCGGCGGTCGTGCAATCGATCCTGGCGGCGGAGGTCGGCTATCAGGACCTTGCTCTCGAGTACTTCCGGGAGTCCGCGTTCGTCGACCTGGGAGACCTGCACA
This sequence comes from Microbacterium sp. Ld4, assembly GCF_045066555.1. NCBI lineage: Bacteria > Bacillati > Actinomycetota > Actinomycetes > Micrococcales > Microbacteriaceae > Microbacterium > Microbacterium sp. Ld4. The sequence continues at coordinate 809,497 of NZ_JBISHE010000013.1, forward strand.
ACAACGCCGCCGACGGCGTGCACGTCGCGTCGGCGGGCGGCGTCTGGACGGCTCTCGTCTCGGGCTTCGGCGGCATGCGCGATCACCGCGGTGCGCTCAGCTTCGACCCGCGGCTGCCTGCCGACTGGCCGTCGCTGACCTACACGCTCCATTGGCACGGCACCCGTCTGACGATCTCGATCCGGCCGAACGACATGACCGTCGTCGCCGGTGAGGGGGAGGCGGTGTCGTTCACGGTCCGCGGCGCGGGCTACACCGTGAGCGGCGGCGAGTCGGTCACCATCGCGCTCGACGGCCAGGGCCCGGTGATCGCCGGCCGCCCCACGCTCCGCCAGATCGGTGAGCAGCTCCGCGAGGACGGCACGCTCCTGTCGGCATCCGTGCCCGACTCGACCGCCGCGACCATGGTGCCGGTGCACACGGGCACCATCCCGGTCATCGATCCAGGCAGCGGCCCGATCCACACCGACCCTCAGGAGCCCGATCGCCGCACGCGCCCGATCCAGACGATCGACGCGAGCGACGTGGGCACCGAGGCGTAGCCCCGCGTCAGTCCGTCAGGCGGCCGTCGGAGACGATCGCGCGCACCGCATCGCGGCCCGCGCGGTTGGCTCCGATGGTCGACTGCGACGGCCCGTATCCGATGAGGAACAGCCGGGGGTCGTCGAGCGAACGCGTGTTCGCGACCCGGATGCCGCCCTCCGGTGTTCGCAGTCCGAGGGGCGCGAGATGGGCGATGTCGGCGCGGAAGCCCGTCGCCCACAAGATGACGTCGGCCGGCTCGACGGCGCCGTCCGGCATCCGCACCCCCGTCGGCACGACGGCGGTGAACATCGGATGCCACACCAGCGCGCCGCGGTCCTTCGCCGCCTGCGCCCACGGTGTCCAGTGCTGGCCCGTGACCGAGATCACGCTGCCCGGGGGCAGGCCTCGGCGCACCCTCTCTTCGACGCCCGCGATCGCCTGGATGCGGGCGGCGGTGTCGAAGCCCTGCGCGTCCCAGCGCGGCTCCTCTCGCGAGACCCAGAACGTCTCGGTGATCTGGGAGATCTCGTCGAGCAGCTGGATCGCCGACACACCGGCGCCCACGATCACGACGCGCGAGCCCGCGAACTCGGCTGCGGACACGTAGTCGTGCACGTGGAGCTGCCGCCCCGCGAAGGACTCCTGACCGGGGTAGTGCGGCCAGAACGGGCGCCGCCACGTGCCCGTCGCGTTGATGACGTACCGGGTGGCCCACCGCTCGGGGCCGTCCGCGGTGTCGGCCTCGACGAGCAGCCGGCCGTGCGGGTCGTCGTCGGCGGGCCGCACGCTCCGCACGCGGACCGGGCGCCGGATGCCGAGCGCGAAGCGCTGCTCGTACTCGGCGAAGTAGTCGGGGAGCACGTCGCGGCTCGCCGACGCAGGATCGGCCGCCGGCACGGGGTGGGCGGGGAGCTCGTGGATGCCGTTCACCGACCCCATCCGCAACGACGCCCAGCGGTGCTGCCACGCGCCGCCGGGGCGCTCCTCCGCGTCGAGCACGAGGTAGTCCGGCCGCCCGCCCGCGCCGTGCGGATGGAACCCTCGCCGCTGCAGGTGGTACGCGGCGGAGAGGCCGGCCTGACCCGCGCCGATCACGAGCACGTCGACGGCCACGGGATCCATACCGGCCGCAACGCCCGGGTGCTCGGCGGTGTTCCCCCACCCGCGCCGGAGTCGGTGTCGGTGTCGGTGTCGGTGGCACGCCGTAGTCTGTTCTGGTGACCACCGCCCTGTATCGCCGCTACCGCCCGGAGAGCTTCGGCGAGATGATCGGCCAGGCCCAGGTCACCGATCCGCTCATGACGGCGCTGCGCAGCGACCGGGTGGGTCACGCCTACCTCTTCTCCGGTCCGCGCGGCTGCGGCAAGACCACGTCGGCGCGCATCCTCGCGCGGTGCCTGAACTGCGCCGCCGGGCCCACCGACACCCCGTGCGGCACGTGCGACAGCTGCGTCGAGCTGAGCCGCGACGGTGGCGGGTCGCTCGACGTCGTCGAGATCGACGCCGCCTCGCACAACGGCGTCGACGACGCCCGCGACCTCCGCGAACGCGCGGTGTTCGCCCCCGCGCGAGACCGCTTCAAGATCTTCATCCTCGATGAGGCGCACATGGTGACGGCGCAGGGGTTCAACGCCCTGCTCAAGCTCGTCGAAGAGCCGCCCGCACACGTCAAATTCATCTTCGCGACGACCGAGCCCGAGAAGGTCATCGGCACGATCCGCTCCCGTACGCACCACTACCCGTTCCGGTTGGTCGCGCCGGCCGCGATGCTCGACTATGTCGAGCAGCTGTGCCGCACCGAGGGCGTGAAGGTCGAGCCCGGCGTGCTGCCGCTCGTCGTCCGCGCCGGTGGCGGGTCGCCGCGTGACACCCTGTCGCTGCTCGATCAGCTGATCGCCGGCTCGGACGAGGGCCTCGTCGCGTACGAGCGCGCCGTCTCGCTGCTCGGCTACACCCACGCCGAGCTCCTCGACGAGGTCGTCGACGCGTTCTCGTCGCGCGACGCCGCAGCGGCCTTCGGCGCGGTGGACCGGGTCGTCCAGACCGGACAGGACCCCCGCCGCTTCGTCGACGACCTGCTCGAACGGCTCCGCGACCTGATCATCGTCGCCGCGACCGGAGCGGGCGCCAGTGCGGTGCTGCGCGGCATCCCGGCCGACGAGCTCGAGCGCATGGGCCGTCAGGCGACCGCATTCGGTACCGATCGACTGTCGCGCATCGCCGATCTCGTCGTCACCGCCCTCGACGACATGACCGGCACGACCTCGCCGCGCCTCCAGCTCGAGCTGCTCGTCGCGCGCGTGCTCGCCTCGGCCGATTCCGCCGGCGCCACCACCCCGGCGGCATCGTCCACGGGCAGCCCGGCCGCATCGGCGCCCGCCGCACCGCGGCAGGCGCCTCCGGCAACGGCCCCGGCCGAACCAGCTCCGGCGCCCGCCGCCCCCTCCGCGCCGGCACCGGCGAGCGTACCGGCACCCGCAGCGAGTGCGGCTGCGCCC